>NZ_VZIZ01000021.1 GCF_009812035.1 Psychrobacter nivimaris
GATCGCATTAGTAAGCATTTAATCTAAATGGCAGTTACACAGAATCTGGGATGGGCTCGTTGGCGATCGACCTATTCTTGTTAGTCGACAAGAGATAGAAAAGCGCCGCCGCATCAACTCTGATACTTTGAGCAGCTTTGCAATAGATAATATCCCTGTTAATCCAGATACTCAGCATTTTTTTAAAGATTTTGAAGAAGGTAAAATTGCAACTAGCAAGGAAGTAAAAGCTTTGCTACATGCTCACTATACTAAGATAGCGCTCGAAGATAATTAGCTCTTATAATTTGAGCCCGACGTTGCTAAGCTATTATAGTATTGCTTTTCACAGCCAGTATCGAAAGATGAAACATAATTAATTGTGCTATTCAATCATATTTATCAAATCATTTCACCTATGTAAGATTACTAGTCCAGCATCACTAACTCTCGTCCAGCCATCTCCGAAATAAAGAATAACTACCCTGCCCACAAACATAATAACGTTATAGCTAGTCAGCTTATTCGCTTAGTGAATAGATAAGCATTAAGACCTGATATCACCGTGATGAATTACATCCTTGGGTCTGCTTCTATCTACACTCGCTTGCTTTAATATTACCATCATTATATCCGTGTTCATATGATTCGATATCTTGCAACTGACAATACTATGTGCAAAGACGTTAATGATAAACATGAATAGCAGAAAACTACTTTTATTTCTACCTATCTGACATAGATAAAATCTACTGGATTAGAGGATGGTACGATTGATCAAAAGTAACCATTAATAGATAGACGTAGCGAAGCGCATCATGTCCGCGTTTATAGCTTAGATAGGATGATATTAGAAAGGATGTTTCTGAAGATGTGAAAGATACCTGAAAAACTTAATTATTATGATACCTAATTGATAGAACGACCATTATCTTTTGGATAGGTAAAAGTGATTTTTTCTGATAGGTGGTAAGAATCACCGAAGTGATAGTTTTAATTTAGATGCCTACAAATAATATAGCGATGTACACTATTAGAATAAGAGGTTTCTAGCATGTCAACCTATAAGGAGATGTGTGGCACTCATGCAGAGCACTAGCAAAAAAGCCATGAGCAAATTCAATTCGAGCGGGTTCATTATCTTGAGCTGGAAAATACTCGGGTTCATCATTGCTACGAACCAATATAACTTGCTGATCAGCAAATAAAATATTAAATAACTGTATGAGCCAATCGGTAGCTAATCGTTCGCCATCAACTATCGATTCTGTTGAGTGAGTATCGTCAAGCTGAGTAGTAGACAACTCTTGCCACTGACTTCTGCATTCGTTTAAATACTCATTTTTATCAAGATGTAGTTTGTTGTTGGTTGAATCTTCAGTATGACTCCCTAACTGAGTAAGATGTTGCAGCAACGAACTTGCTTCAGTAGAAGAAAGTAAATCAGAAAAATTAATTTTATTATCGGATAGATTCATAGAGAAGACATTGACTTAATAAATACTAAAGACAAAAAACTTTAGGTAAAAAGGTAAGTAGTAAAAGAGCTTAAACAAATTTGTTATCAAAAAATCTTAACATACTAGCGCTAGCAGAATATGGCACTTTCCGTTAGTATGGCAGGCAATATTATACACCGTTTTTATGAATGAGGCCGCGCATGTCAAGCACTCCAGAAACTAAACCGTCAGCACCTCACGCTGACAATAAAAAAGCGCCTGTATTTACTGGCATGCCTGAGCACATCTCCTTAGATAAGTGGGCAGACACTGGCTATGAATGGTCAGGAGAGGTCAAACCAAGCTTGTTTGATCGTCTTGCTACTACTCTGAGCACTGAACATGAGCAGTCAGATATACAGCTCAACGCTAACTTGTATCGTCGCAATAATGTTTTACATTTAGCATTTACTCTAACAGGTGATGTTTGGCTAACTTGTCAGCGCTGTTTACAACCAATCGCGATAGACTTGTCTGATGATTATGACATCGCGCTACTAGAAAACGACAGTCAGGTTCGTTTAGTTAAAGATGAACAAGATTATTTATTACTGGATGAAATCGTCACCGAGCAGTCGCCAGAGCGTCTGTTACCATTTAAGAAATTGGTAGAAGACGAAATCTTGCTCAAAACGCCAATGGCGCCAAAGCATGACGATTGTGAGATGTCTGTTGAGCAGTTTGGTGAAATACCAGAAGAAGAGGAAGGTGAAAATCCTTTTGCTGCTTTAGCCTCGCTAAAAGGCAAGCTATAAGCACCAAAACTATCTACTCGATGCATTTAAAAAACCTTTTATCAGCTTTGTACAGAAGAGTGCAAGGCAGGGCTTTATTAATTTAATAAACATGCGTATAATGTCCGGTTTATTGCATTCGAGCAACCTGTTGCTTGCTGATAGAAACTGACTGGGTAAATTTTTTATAAAATTCAGCCTTGGTCAGTGCTTTATGTGAGTGGCAATCTATTTAACTAATGATGCTTAAGACTTAGGTTGTTGTGATTATATAGCCTCTGTCAGTATCGACTTAAGCTGAATTTCAAGCTTATCCCTTTTAAGTATAGGAGCTATATCATGGCTGTTCAAAAAAGTCGTAAAAGCCGTTCTCGTCGTGACATGCGCCGTTCACATCACCGTATGGAAATTGCTGAACTAAGCGTAGATGCTACTACTGGTGAAAAACATCGTCGTCATCACATGACTAAAGATGGTTTCTACCGTGGTCGTCAACTGTTCAAAGTCAGCCAAGACGCCTAAGACATTGGCTCTATGATAGCTTAGGCGAAGATAATAATAGTACTGGTGACTATTATTATTTTTGCCTAGTTATTATTAGTCAATAAGCTTTGAGCTAAAAAAAGCCAAGTTATTTCGCTATCATATATTATGTGGCTGGATAACTTGGCTTTTTGTTATTTATAGCTAGACTTATTGCTTAATTCGCTTGTTATTTTTAGTAGATTTAAAAATGTGCTGATATAATCTGCTCGTTTAATTTGGGCAGCGTTACTCTTGCTGTTTGGTTTGCATCCGCTATGATAATCGTGTCTGTCAGTGTATAGTTTACTGACAATCCGTTTTCTTGCATAAATACTTGAAGTAGCGGCCTTGTATAACATCTAATAATATAATACACCCCATTGTTTTTAGGGATATTTCTAATCAGATAAGGAATATTGGTTATGGCTTCTGTACCCGATATGGTAAAAAAGCAACCCGCTCGTATCGCGGTTATTTTTCCTGGACAAGGATCTCAAGCAGTCGCAATGACGAGCGAGCTTGCTGAAATCTATCCAGAGATACGTGATACATTTACCGAAGCGAGTGATGCGCTTGGCGAGGATTTGTGGGCAATCTGTCAGGACGAAGAAAAACTCAATCAAACCCAATATACTCAGCCTGCGCTTTTGACAGCTAGTATTGCTATTTGGCGTGTCTTACAACAAAAAATAGAAGAGACGCCTTGTTATTTAGCTGGTCACTCTCTGGGCGAGTACAGTGCCTTGTGTGCTGCCAATGTGATATCGCTGGGTGATGCAGTCACTTTAGTACATAAGCGCGGTCAGTTGATGCAAGAGGCCGTTATAGGTGTCGATACTGCTATGGCAGCAGTACTAGGACTAGAAGACAACCGAGTCGAAAACCTGTGTGAACAAGCAACCGAACACGTTGATGATGCCGTAGTCGGTGCAGCCAACTTTAATAGTCCAGGACAAGTGGTTATCTCGGGTAACGCTGCTGGTGTTAATGCTGTTATTGATAAAGTCAAAAACACGGGCAAAAAATCTGTTCCTCTAAAAGTGAGTGTGCCTTCTCATTGCGCACTTATGGAACCTGCTAGCAATGCATTGGCTGAGATACTAGCGGGTATCAAGTTTGATCAGGCAACCATTCCTGTTATACAGAATCGCTATGCACGCGTCGAAACCAGTGCGGTCGGTATCAAGCAAGCATTGACCGAACAGCTGAGCGAGCCAGTACTGTGGTCAAAAACCATGCAAGAGTTAGCTGACAAGCAAATTAATATCTTAATCGAATGTGGCAGTGGTAATGTACTGAGCAATTTGGCGAAGCGTCAAGCGCAGCCAATCGCAAGCTATCCTACTGATAAGCCTGCCCGTCTAGAAAAATTATTGGAGGTGTTATTATGAGCCGTACGATTACATTAGTGACTGGCGCTAGCCGAGGTATTGGCAAAGCAGTGGCCAAACGTTTTGCTAAAGAAGGACATTTTGTCATTGGAACTGCGACCACTGAAAAGGGCGCAGAGCTTATCGATGACTACCTTCATGACACTGGTGGTATTGGTCGTGTTTTAGACGTACGTGATACTGCTCAAATTGACAAATTATTTGAAGAGATCGAAAGCGTTTATGGCGCGGTACAAGTATTGGTTAACAATGCCGGTATCACTCAAGATGGTCTACTGATGCGCATGAAAGATGAAGATTGGGAAAACGTTATTGATACCAATCTGACATCGGTATATCGCATGAGCAAACGTGCCGTACGCGGTATGATGAAAGCACGCCGCGGCCGTATTATCAACATCACCTCAGTAGTAGCTCAAATGGGCAATGCAGGCCAATCTAACTATGCGGCGACCAAAGCTGGCGTAGAAGGGTTTAGCCGTACGCTTGCACGTGAGATTGGTTCACGCCAAGTGACCATTAACTGCGTGGCACCAGGCTTGATCGAAACGGATATGACAGATGAGCTTGATGAGCGTCTATTGAACTCTATGTTAGATGCTGTACCTATTAGTCGTCTTGGTCAGCCAGAAGACATCGCTGCAGCGGTACATTTCTTGGCTAGCGACGAAGCCAGCTATATCACAGGTGCTGTCATTCCTGTCAATGGCGGCATGTATATGTAGTCAATATACGAGCGTTACATAGTTATAATAAAAAACTGTGTGAACGAGTGTAAACTATAATAAAGGGTGCTATAATGACGGATACTTTTGAGTCAAAGCCCTGTATGATAACAGGGCTTTATTAGACATCAGACAAACTGTATAACATGTCATAGAGTACTCAGACAGCATTGCTGGTCTGGCAAACGCATTTTATATACCATGCTATAGCGTTAAATAAGGCGATATAGCAGTTTATTAAAAATAATAGATGATAACGGAGTGATCTACATGAGTAATGATATCGAGCTAAGAGTAAAAGCAGCAGTGGCTGAGCAACTAGGTATGAACGTTGAAGACATCAACAACGATGCTTCATTCATGGAAGACCTAGGTGCAGATTCTTTAGACCTAGTTGAATTGGTTATGTCATTTGAAAGTGATTTTGGTATCACTATTCCTGATGAAGATTCTGCAGAATTGACTACTGTTCAAAAAGCAATCGATTACGTACAAGCCCAACTATAATTTGCTGCTTATTTAGTAGATTTATAATGCCGCTTATCTGATTAGATAGGCGGTTTTTTTATGTGTGTATGACTGATATTTTTAAATACAGCAATCGAATTTAACATTGACTACGTCAATTCAACATTATTCAACATACTGTTACTATCTACATTGGCTCACTTTATCTATACTCATAATAGTAAGTCGTAGAAAAAAACGCCAGTTAGACATTTAAAATATTGTTTGATTGCGTGTTTTATTAAAAGAATGACAAATAATAATATTTCAAGGAGTAGATATATGGGTATGTTTAGCTTTGCAAAAGATATCGGTGATAAAATTTTTAACCGTGATGACGAAAAGCATGATGCTAAGACAGAAACGAAAGCAGATGCTAATACACCAGTACAAAGCAGTGAGCCGAGTGCACAATCAGTTGCTAATATTCTGTTGCGCCGTATTCAGCAGCAGAATCTTAATATCAGTAACCTAAAAATTAAATATAATGGTTCTACAGATACTGCAGAAATCAGTGGTAATGCTAAAACTCAAGCTGACCGTGAAAAAGCCATTATCGCTATCGGTAACGTGCAAAATGTTGCAAAAGTTATTGATAACATCGATATCGAAGAAGATGCACCTGAATCTACAATGTATACGGTAAAGTCTGGTGACAGTTTATCTAAGATTGCTAAAGAAGTTTATGGTTCATCTGGCGATTACATGAAGATATTTGAAGCAAACAAGCCAATGTTATCTGATCCAGATAAAATCTATCCAGGTCAAGTATTACGCATTCCTAAGCCCTAATGCTAGAAGAAGCGTATAGAAAAATAATCCTTTAAATATGATATTCTAATCAAAAAAGCCTCTTATCATTAAGAGGCTTTTTTTATATCGTACACTTTAAATAACCATTTTATCTCAGGGAGATTTGATAGTCATAGAGTGATTGGTTAATTAGTCGAGTCTAGCTTATTGTGCTGCTCAGCTAGAGCCCATTCGATATGCTCATCTAGCATGTCATTATGTATAGTTAATTTAGATTTTAACTGTTCGACTACTTCTAAGCTGGCATTAGCATTGCCAAGTCCGATAGCGATATTACGTAAAAAATTCACATAGCCGGTGCGTCTTAGTGGGCTACCTTGAGTGTTCTTCATAAAGTCGGTTTCTTGCCACTGCCATAGTTCAAGCAAGCTACTATTATCCAATCCATGCCTTGGTGCGAAGTCATCGACGGTAGTAAGGTTGGCATAACGATTCCATGGACAGATTAACTGGCAATCATCACAGCCAAAGACCCGGTTGCCTATCGCGTGTCTATATTTAGTATCGATGACGCCATCATGCTCGATAGTCAAATAAGAAATACAAGCAGAAGCGTTGAGCTCATGGGGAGCTACAATTGCTTGAGTAGGGCATATGTCAATACAAGCGCTACAACTACCGCAATGCTCCTTGACTGGTTTGTCATCGGGTAGCTCAAGGCTCAAAAACAGCTCACCAAGCACAAAAAATGAGCCAGCTTGCTTATTTATAAGTAGTGTATGTTTACCTGTCCAACCGAGACCTGCTGCATCTGCAATCGGCCGCTCAAAGATAGGCGCCGAATCGCTAAAAGGTCTAAACACAAATTCTTTTTCTGAACCGATATCCAAATGTTGCCATTCAGGCAGCATTGTTTCTATCTTTAAAGCCAATTGCTTTAAACGGCTACGCATTGTCTTATGGTAGTCGCGCCCTCTTGCATAACGCGCAATGATGCCTTTATTAGGATGGTCGTTATCACTGACAGCACGCGGTGTGGGTGCTTGAGTTAGATAGTCCATACGTACGCTGATGATGGTCTTTGCGCCCTCGACTAACTGATCAGGATGAGCGCGCAGATCATGATTATTATGCATAAACTGCAGCTGGCCCTCATAGCCTTTATCTAGCCACTTCTGTAGTTGTTCAATTTGCTTAGTAAACAAAGGATGATGCACAGATAGAAAACCACAATCAGCAAATCCTAGTGCCTGTGCTTGTGCTGTAATCCACTGCTTAATATCAGCTGTGGTTGTAAATACAGTTGGGTTCGTAATGGTGATTTTGTTTTTATCAGTAGGCATAGATAGTAGGTGCTTATTAGATGGTTTTCTCGTTTGTTTTAATCAGATCATTCATATCTGACAATCAGAGATAATGTAAATACGGCTATGATAAGCCAGTGAGCAATGAGTGCAAGTATAAAAGAAAATAAACTCACATTCATATTGATACATAAGTCGAGGTAAGCTTTTGCTAAGCTGATACGAGAAATGAGCAACCAAATTTAAATAAAATAAAAAATGAGTAGAAACACCAAGGATAAGTTATGAGAAATAATACCAATTTATTACCTATAAAAAATACAAAACCTATCGCGCTATATAATAGTAAGCAGGTTTATGCGATGGAACAGGCTTGGTTTTCACAAGGATACGACAGTTTTGGTTTGATGAAACAAGCGGCTTGGCAAATGACACAGCAAATAGAGCAGATTTATGAGCAAAGAAACGTCAGTGCCAGCCATTCTACCAACACTAACATTTATCACCGTAGTGCTTATCCACGTCAAGCAAGTATCTGGGTAGGGAAAGGTAACAATGGTGGTGATGGCTGGCTTATCGCTTATTATTTACAGCAAGCTGGCTGGCAAGTAGAAGTAATAACAGTTGGCTTTAGTGAAAATTATTTTGATCTCCATGATCAATCAGTAACTTCTAAAACTCCTAACAATGGAGACAGCGATAGTAGCAATATTACTGACTCGATAAAGGCATTACAGATAGCTTTAGCTAGCAGCTGTCACTATCAACGATTTGAAGACATTGTTAGTCACGATGATGCGGATAAAAGAGTTTTGCCAGCTGATATCTATATCGATGCATTATTTGGTATTGGCTTAGATCGTGCACCAGAAGTCGTTTATAAATCAGCTATTAAAGCTTTTAATAACTTTACTCAACAAAATAACGCCTTAGCAATAGCAGTCGATATTCCAAGTGGGTTAGTGGCTTCTACTGGTGAGGTGTTCGAACGCATAGCAATACAAGCTGACGTGACTCTATGTTTGATTGCGCGTAAGTTTGGTCTGCATACTAAAGATGGTACAGACTATAGCGGAGATATAGTCGATATACCGTTGATACCTTATCAAATGGCGCTTCAGCAAACAGCCAGCAATGACACGATACCTGAAAAAAATGCCAGTCAAGCATTTGGGCCAGTTGCCACGCTGCTGACGGCTGCGCATAGTATGAAGCCGCGGCGCCAAAACAGCTACAAAGGTAGCTATGGTCATGTGCTAGTCATTGGCGGAAATCGCATCGATGGCTCTCAGGGTATGGGTGGTGCTGCCATACTGTCTGCAGCCAGTACGATGGCGACAGGTGCTGGTAAAATAACAGTTGCCTGTCATGAGGCTTTTCATGGGTCGTTACTGACTTCATTGCCAGATGCGATGACTATTAATCTACATGACGCAAGCGGCGTAAGAGATTTAATCAAGCAGGCCAGTGTCGTTGCCATTGGGATGGGACTTGGCCGTGACGAAAAAGCCAACGCATTATTTATTGATTATGTACAGGCTGCTATAGAGAGTGAAAAATCAATTGTGATCGATGCTGATGGTCTTTATCACTTGGCATCACTGCACATGGGTAATCATGAGCTAATAACAGAGTTACGAGAATACAGTACTAATCATCGGGTTTGCTTGACGCCACATAGTGGGGAAGCAGCTAGACTACTTGATCAAAAGATAAGTAAGATTGAGTCAAATAGACTGCAAGCTATAAAACAGTGTGCTGCAACATATGGCGGTGACTGGGTGTTAAAAGGGGCAGGATCTTTAGTGCTAGAGCAAGAAAAGGGAGGAGAAAACGTATACGTATGTAATGTAGGGAATGCTGGCATGGCAACCGCTGGCATGGGTGATGTGCTATCTGGGGTGACCGCTGGACTATTGGCACAGCAAGATTTATCAGCAGAGGTACGTAGCTTACATCAAGCGGTTCTTATACATGGGTTTGCAGGAGATGTATTGGTGAGTCAAGCGAATAACAACACCAATACATTGCTAGTGGGGCAAAGAGGGCTACAAGCTCAAGATATGCCAGCAGCCATTCGTCACGTCATGCAGCTTATGATAGTTTGATATTTGCTTTCAAGAGATTTGACTAGGTAGAAGGGTTGGAGCAATACTGAGTAATCGCTTGCTGTACGCGCTCGCGCTTAAGCTCAATCTCACGACCATCTAGATACTGGCGTTTGCCGTTAGCATCCATCTCATAGATACGGCCGCCGACATTGAGGTTAGTTAAATTGTTACGTAGTGATTGGCAGCGTTGAGCATTAGCCTGAGCTTCTTGTTCTTTAATACGTGCTTCAAGTGCTGCTACTCGTTGTTCTTCTGCCGTTTGAGCATTGCTGCTCTGGTTGGGATCTGTTTTTCCTGCCATTTGTCCTGCATTGTTCTGTCTGCCGTCACTACGAAACTCAATCAGTTCAATATTTTTGCCGACTTGCGGCGCATGTTGGCTATATTTTACTTCACCATGTGCCCCAATAGATTTATAAACTTGAATAGCCTGACTGGCATTCATGGACAGCATTAGCATACACGCAGTACTCATCAACAGTTTGGCAGCGGTATTTATCTTAGACGCATATGCCATAGTAGCAATCCTCTTATTTAATAAAAATCAAATGTATATGGGTGTAAATATAACACTTGAACGTTTTATTGGTAGTAATAATGTATCGACTATCGATTCTAGCAAATAATACTTATCAATGTATATTATTTAATAACTAATAGTTTGGGATAGGCTTTAGAAGTTTTTCTTGACAATAACTCGTAAACCATCGAATATAATAGCAGTTGATTGGTCAGTGAGCGGCTTTTACGATGTTGCCGTGGCACTTGAGAAAGAAAACGACGAGTTACTTATCGGTAGCTTATGCAGTTTTATTTCCTTTGTGATAATGATATAGCAAGCGTAGTGGCAAAACGACCACTATTGATAGCGATACATTGTCTCCGGACTTATCTGTCTACAATGACTAAGATAAACTTATTATTTGAAATGTGCTAAATGTGTTTTTAGCAGTTGTATCAAAAGCGATATAGTACGCCGTTGAGAGATTTCCCCAAAGCCTATTGTAAGTTGTAAAGATCTTATAATTTAGCATTGGCTATGAAGTTTTTTTGCTTGTATATATTGATGCATCTGTACAAATAAAGTCACACGAATAAAGTCACAATAGGTACTTGCTAGTATCGAACCTCAATAATAAGCACCTTCTTTTATAGATGCACTCGCATCTTGTCACTGTATATCGATAAACATCCATCACAAAGCTGACCTAAAATACACTGCTATGTTTGATTAGTATTGTCCTATCAGACAGTTTTAATTAAACCTATTGGGCAGATATTCTTGATATGGACAAGAATTAGCGATCATTCAATAAGTAAAAATAACGACGGTAAGTAGTTATTTTTGCTCATAGAATCCCGCAAATTCTCGCCGCAAAAAAAGGTGATGACAGTGACGCAAACCACGCAAAGTCCGAACATGACGGGACATACCCAAACGGGTAATGCCGCCAAAAATTTTGAACAAAAGCAACAACGTCTTGCAGAAGGTAGTGCACAGCCTGTGATGCTATCGGGCGCTGAAATGCTAGTGCAAGCACTGACTGACGAAGGTGTCGAATACATCTTTGGCTATCCAGGTGGCGCGGTCTTACACATTTATGATGCGCTGTTTCAGCAAGAAAATATTGAGCACATCTTAGTACGTCACGAGCAAGCAGCGGGCCACATGGCCGATGCTTATTCGCGAGTCACTGGCAACACGGGTGTTGTATTAGCAACATCAGGCCCTGGTGCAACCAATACCGTGACAGCTATTGCTACTGCCTTTATGGATTCTGTACCAATGGTTGTAATCGCAGGTCAGGTGCCAAGCAGCCTAATCGGTGAAGATGCTTTCCAAGAAACAGATATGGTAGGTGTATCACGTCCTATCGTTAAGCATAGCTTCCAAGTACGTCATGCTAGCGAAATTCCAATGATTGTAAAAAAGGCATTTTATATTGCCCAGACTGGTCGCCCAGGCCCTGTTGTCATTGATGTGCCAAAAGACATGACTGCGCCTAGCGAAAAGTTCGCTTACGAATATCCAGAAGAAGTATTTATACGTTCGTATCAGCCTTCACTCAAAGGTCACAGCGGTCAAATCAAAAAAGCCATTGAAACGCTATTAGCAGCGCAGCGTCCTGTTGTATATGCAGGCGGCGGTGTGATTTGGAGCAATGCGCACGAAGAGTTAACAGATCTTGCACATCGTCTGAATTTACCAGTGACTAATACTTTGATGGGTCTTGGTACATTCCCTGGCTCTGATCGTCAGTTCTTAGGTATGCTTGGCATGCACGGTACTTACGAAGCCAATATGAGCATGCATCATGCTGATGTGATTTTAGCCGTCGGCGCGCGTTTCGATGATCGTGTGACCAACAACGTTAAAAAATTCTGCCCTAACGCAACCATTATTCATATCGATATCGATCCTGCGTCAATTTCAAAAACGATTCTTGCGCACATTCCTATCGTAGGCGATGTGAAGTCGGTCTTAACGGACATGCTAGAGATCGTTGGTCAAGACAAGCAGTTAGAGCAGCACGCATTGCTCGATTGGTGGTCACAAATTAATGAGTGGCGTAAGCGTCATGGTTTACGTTATGACACCAGCACAGATAATGGGATTAAGCCACAAAGTGTCGTACAAGCTTTAGATAAAGTGACTAACAGTAACGCTATTATCACAAGTGACGTTGGTCAGCATCAGATGTTTGCGGCACTTTACTATACTTACAATGAGCCACGTCAATGGCTGAATTCAGGTGGTCTTGGTACCATGGGTGTTGGTCTGCCGTATGCAATGGCTGCCAAACTTGCCAATCCTGAGCGTGATGTGGTTTGTATTACTGGCGAAGGCTCTATTCAGATGAATATCCAAGAGCTATCGACCTGCTTGCAATATAACTTACCAGTTAAAATTCTCAACATTAACAATGCGCAGCTTGGTATGGTGAAGCAGTGGCAAGATATGCTGTATGAAGGTCGTCATGCCCAGTCTTATATGAACTCCTTACCAGATTTTGTCAAATTGGCTGAAAGCTATGGTCATGTCGGTATCAAAATTACTGACCCTGCGACCATGGAGGCACAATTGGCTGAAGCAATGGCTATGAAAGACAAACTGGTATTTATCGATGTTTACGTCGATCGTAATGAGCATGTATATCCAATGCAAATCGCTGGACAGGCCATGCGTGATATGTGGTTAACAAAAGGGGAGCGTACCTAATGCAACAACAACATCTGATTTCGGTATTGATGGAAAACGAAGCGGGTTCGTTGTCGCGGTTAGTCGGCTTGTTCTCACAACGTGGCTACAATATCGAAACTTTGAACGTCGCACCTACTGATGACCCAAGTATCTCACGTCTAACGGTTACGACCATTACTTCACCAGAAAGAATTGAGCAAATCACCAAACAATTGCATAAATTGATTGAAGTGGTTAAAGTGCTTAATCTGACAGAGAACGTACACGTTGAGCGTGAATTGATGCTCATTAAAGTCCGTGCAACAGGCGGTGTTCGTGAAGAGATTAAACGTAGCGCAGATATTTTCCGTGCACAAATCGTTGATGTAAATTCGAACTTATATACGATTCAAATCGTGGGCGACAAAGCCAAACTTGATGGTTTTATCGATGTGATTGGCCGTGAGCGCATTATGGAAGTGGTTCGCTCAGGTGTGATTGGTATTGCCCGCGGTGAAAAAACCCTAAGCATTTAATTGTTTATCAAAACCAGTTTAAACCAATATTTATTTATCTAATCAACAAAGCGCTTATCTTAGTTATTATATTGACTACAGCATAAGCGCTTACTATCCATGGCAAGCCATGATTGAGAACAAGGACTCTATTTATGAACGTTTATTATGACAAAGATTGTGACCTATCTATTATCCAAGGTAAAAAAGTTGCCATTATCGGTTACGGTTCACAAGGCCATGCACACGCGCTCAACCTACAAGATTCAGACGTCGATGTAACTGTTGGTCTACGTGCAAACTCAAGCTCATGGAAAAAAGCTGAAAATGCTGGCCTAAAAGTTGCTGAAGTAGAAGAAGCGGTAAAAGCTGCTGACGTTATCATGATTTTGACGCCTGATGAGTTCCAAAAAGAGCTTTATAATGATGTAATCGAGCCAAACATCAAAGAAGGCGCTACACTAGCTTTTGCTCACGGTTTTGCAATCCATTACAACCAAGTTGTCCCACGTGGCGATCTTGATGTCATCATGGTTGCACCAAAAGCACCAGGTCATACTGTACGTTCAGAGTTCGCTAAAGGCGGCGGTATCCCTGATCTTATCGCTATCTATCAAGACGCTTCTGGTCAAGCCAAACAGTTAGCATTATCGTATGCTGCAGGCGTTGGTGGTGGTCGTTCAGGCATCATCGAAACAACGTTCAAAGATGAGACTGAAACGGATCTATTCGGTGAGCAAGCGGTTCTTTGTGGTGGCGCAGTAGAGCTAGTTAAAATGGGCTTTGAGACACTAACAGAAGCGGGCTATGCACCAGAAATGGCTTATTTCGAATGTCTACATGAGCTAAAGCTTATCGTTGACTTGATGTATGAAGGCGGCATCGCTGACATGAACTACTCAATCAGTAACAACGCTGAATACGGCGAATATGTTACTGGCCCTGAAGTTATCAATGAGCAGTCACGTGAAGCTATGCGTAATGCACTAAAACGCATCCAGTCTGGTGAATACGCGAAGATGTTCATCTCTGAAGGCGCAACCAACTATCCATCAATGACTGCGCGTCGTCGTAACAACGCTGATCATCAAATCGAAATCACTGGTGCTAAGCTACGTGGCATGATGCCGTGGATTGGTGGTAACAAAATCATCGATAAAGACAAAAACTAAGTTTTATACAAATGAAAATCTTATTCAGATAAAAATCTGATTTAGATGAAGTAGCCCGTGTTATCACTTGATAGCATGGGTTTTTTTATGCAAAGTATTTGATAGATACTTTTCGCTTTGACTTGAATATGGGCTATCAGTTGAAAACCAGTAATTGCTGCCCAATATAAGCAGGCACCTTAACATTGGCCAAAGCGCCTTTGCGATTAACATCCGTCATTGTTCTTACCCGTTTCTAAGTATTCGAAGCGGGCGGATGCTTCATTCTCACTTTCTATAGATAATAGGTTGTATGCTGTGCAAATATCTTATGCAGACTGGCTAACGCCGCAATTCGTATATATTACTCTTAGCGCTGTGGTAGCAGTTTTAATTTGGATAGAAGGGGAAATGCTCAAACAGACCGATGGTAAACTGCCTCAATCTAAATTCTTCAAAGTCAGTTCATTGTTAGATACTCTATGGTTCTTCATATCAGTGGTGATTTTATACGTTATTGATTTGACCCCATTAGCTATCGCAGTGCCTGCTGCATATGGCATATACACGACCTTTGGCTGGATATATGGTACCAAGCTACTGAAGCGTAAAGGTATCCCTGACTCTCCTAAAGACTTGGTCATTCCAGCCAAGTATATTGCCTATAGTCAGTCATTTTCATTGGTGTTTTTTGCGTTATGTTTGCTTGTATTGAGTTCAGCATGGCTACCAACATCACCATTGCAGTGATTGATATTCCAACCTACTATCATCTATGTCGACTTATTTAATTAGTGGTTTACTAATGAAGTTGTAGTACATCTATAAATAAAAACTATTTTATATCAATAAGATATAGAACTGATTACTATCGATGTTAGCTTGCAACAATGGTTAGTATTTATTTACAAAAATCAGCAATTTAGACTGTTCCTACCATAGAAAACTGTTATAATCAGACTGTACTCAAAATATTTGAGGCAAAAAATTCAAATTTTCTTTAAGAACATTTAGCATTTTTGGCCGCCGCATTTAGCAAAAAATATTAGGGTATATATCAATTAATCGGTGATGACACAAGTCTCGCCAACAGTTAAAGAGTCAGGAAAATTTATGTCAGATAAAGTTGAAGGCACTGTAAAGTGGTTTAATGAAGCTAAAGGTTTTGGTTTTATCGCTCAAGACAACGGCGGACAAGACGTATTCGCTCACTACAGCGCTATCCAAGGTAACGGTTTCAAAACTCTAGCCGAAGGCCAAAAAGTGTCTTTCATCTTAGGTGATGGCAAAAAAGGCCCACAAGCTGAGCAAATCGAAGCTATCTAATCTCATTTATTATTAGGTTAACTGCTTGTCAGTAAACTTAATGACAATAAGATTATCAATATGCATTGATTACTTTGTTTGTTAAAACAATAAAAATACTGTATCGACTTTAAAAAGAAGCAACCTCTTATCAGGTTGCTTTTTTTATGGGACTTTTTTGATATGACAAAGTGTTCTTTAGATAAATTGCTATTGATTTTGACAGTTAACATCATCAGGTAATAACGAACAATAATTTAATAAAGATGTAATAGATAAGGTTGTATTATGAAGTGGGAAAACTGGCTTTCAATTGACTGGCAACAAGTGCTCGGGATTTCTTTATCTGCTATAGGCTTTTACGTAGGATTGATGCTGTTTACTCGATTGATGGGTTTACGCAGTTTTTCCAAGTTATCAAGCCATGATTTTGCCATGACCGTTGGTATTGGTAGTATATTAGCGTCGACAGTGTTGTCAGATAAGCCTTCTCTACTTCAAGGATTGTTTGCTGTTGCGGTGCTATTCTTGATACAGGGTGTTATTTCAATTATCAGACGCAAAATAAAACCGCTAAAAGCTTTGATAGACAATCAAGCTATTATCCTAATGGCTCATGGTGAATATTTAGAAGACAACTTAAAAGAAGCCAATCTTAGTACCAGCGATGTGCAGGAAGTGCTACGTAAAAATGGTATCAAAGCGAAAACAGAAGTGTTTGCGGTGATTATGGAGACGACAGGTGATATGAGTGTCATCAAAAGTAACGATGTTGAACCTGACTGGTCTTTATTTGACGATATACGAGATAGCGAATTATTGCTTGGCGCTAGTAAGAATAGTAAGTCGCAGGTCTAGCTTGCCTAACTATTCTCATCCGTTAACTTCAAAGAGATAAATAATAACAAAATATTAAGTAAACCTAAGGTTTAGAATGCTATAAAGGGTATGAGCATTTTGAGCTGTTGAACCATAAAAATCTTGAAACGATGCGCTTATAGAGTATTTATTATAGAGTGTTGACAAATTTATGACGCATTATTCACGGCGTTGTCTTGACCTTATCTGCCTGCTGACGCAAGATACATAGGTCTGATAATAACGGTCGGCTTAGCTTTAGCAGATTTCATTAGTAAGAGATACAATGCTAATATGCTCTTAGGTATTGGCTCATCTTTCTTAGTTAACTATATTCTGTTGATGTAGTAATAACCTTGAGCAGTATTTTGAACGACAATTTGAACCACAACGAACCTTTGGTTCTTAACTGACAATTTTTAACTCATAACATTAATAAACGAGGAACGTATGAAAGCATTAGTAGCGGTCAAGCGTGTCATTGATTATAACGTAAAAGTTCGTGTAAAAGCCGACAACTCTGGCGTTGACTTATCAAACACTAAAATGTCAATTAACCCTTTTGATGAAATCGCAGTAGAAGAAGCGGTTCGTCTAAAAGAAGCTGGCATCATTGATGAGATCATTGTTGCTTCAATCGGTCCAAAAGAGTCACAAGAGCAGATTCGTGCAGCCCTAGCGCTAGGTGCTGACCGTGGTGTATTAGTTGTAAGTGACGAAAAGCCATATCCACTACAAGTTGCTAAGATTCTAAAAAGTATCGCCGAAGCTGAAAGCACTGATATTATCTTATTAGGTAAGCAAGCGATTGATGATGACAACAACCAAACTGGTCAGATGCTAGCGGCATTGATGGGTATCGGTCAGGGTACGTTTGCATCAGAAGTAAAAGTTGAAGGCGACAAAGTAAACGTAACGCGTGAAATCGATGGTGGCTTACAAACAGTTGCTCTTGATTTGCCAGCAGTCATCACGACTGACCTACGTTTGAATGAGCCACGTTATGCTAAATTGCCTAACATCATGAAAGCGAAGAAAAAGCCACTTGATGAGAAAACGCCAGCAGATTTCGGTGTTGATATGACATCTAAGCAAGAGATTATTAAAGTCGTGCCACCTGCTGACCGTAAAGCTGGTATTACAGTAGGTTCAGTTGATGAGTTGGTCGATAAGCTAAGAAACGAAGCAAAAGTCATTTAATGTTTTAATGATTGGATACTTCGCTACGGCATATCCTGTACAAGGCTGTGAATTTGACTGCTTTATCTTAGATTAAATGATAGTTTCTCAAATAGCTTTGTACACAAACAACCGCATGAATAGATAATACGAATATATAAAGGACTAAAACCATGGCAATTTTGGTATATGCAGAACATGACAATGCCAGTCTAAAAAAGGCAACTTTAAACACGATCGCTGCTGCTAAACAAATGGGTGATGATATCCATGTATTGGTTGCTGGTAGTGGTAGCCAAGCTGTTGCTGATGAAGCGGCAAAAGCAGAAGGCGTGACTAAAGTACTATTGGCTGACAACGCTGCTTATGAGCATCAATTGGCAGGTAACGTGGCACTATTGGTTGCTGATATCGCTGGTGATTACAGCCATATCCTAGCGGCTGCGACCACGACTGGTAAAAACTTTATGCCACGCGTTGCTGCATTACTTGACGTCAGCATGTTGTCTGAAATCTCAGGTGTAGTAGATGCGCAAACGTTTGAGCGTCCTATCTACGCAGGTAATGCAACGGCAACAGTAAAAACAACAGAAGACAAAGTGGTACTAACAGTACGTACTACTGCGTTTGACCCAGTGGCAAGCGAAGGCGGTTCAGCGACTGTTGAAACTATCGACAATGTACAAGAAACTGGCAAAGCTAGCTTTGTGAACGAAGAAATGGCTAAGTCTGATCGTCCAGAATTGACGTCAGCTGGTATTGTTGTTTCTGGTGGTCGTGCATTGGCAAACGGTGAAAACTTCACCAAGTACATTGAGCCATTGGCCGATAAGCTAGGCGCTGCTGTTGGTGCATCACGTGCCGCTGTTGACGCCGGATATGTACCAAACGATATGCAGGTCGGTCAAACGGGTAAAATCGTTGCACCGCAGCTATATATCGCAGCTGGCATCTCAGGCGCGATTCAGCATTTGGCTGGTATGAAAGATTCTAAAGTCATCGTTGCTATCAACAATGACCCAGAAGCACCTATCGCTAGCGTTGCTGATTACTTCTTAGAAGCCGATTTGTTCGAAGCATTGCCTGAGCTAACTAGCAAGGTTTAATATATAGTCACAGAACTACTAAACGGCTACGGCGTTACCCTCCTTAGATTTACTACTTGTATAATCTGTAGTCGGCTGCCTTGTATCCGTTTTAGACTTCTTTGACTATATCAGTAGTAGACGTATAATAAAAAACCCACTATCAATTGGTAGTGGGTTTTTTTATGCTTGATAGATAGGGTTTTGATAGTAGTTATAAATGCAGGCTAAGAGTATTGTCTTTGGCGTAAGGTCTCATATAGACATAAAGACCCTGCAATCGCTACATTTAAGCTCTCTTGACCATTTGGCTGCGGTAATGCTATCGGCGTGGCACATTGCATTAGCTCGTCGCTAACGCCTTGACCTTCATGCCCCATAACCCAAGCCACAGGCGCAGATAAGTCGTGCTCGTAGATGATAGTGTCTGTATGTGAGCTAGTCGCCAAAAGCGGCACTTGTACGTGATCCAAAATATCTTGCGTACTCAAGCCTTCATAAATAGTCAGTGCAAACTGTGCACCCATACCTGCTCGTAGCGTCTTAGGAGACCACGCTTGAGCGGTCGCACTGGTACATAGAATATTGCGGATACCGACGGCTGCTGCTGTACGTAGCAGCGTACCAACATTTCCGCTATCCTGCACGTCGTTCAAGATTAAGCAGTCCTCATCGATCATCGATAGGCTAGGCGTTGGCACTTTGATCACTGCCATGATATCGATGCCAGTACCTAAGCTACGAATACTCTCATAAAGTGCGTCTGACAAAGTAAGAATAGGCGTACAAGTGGGCAGGCGAGTCAATACCTGCTGAACTTCAGGGTGACTACGCGCTGACTCAGACAGTAGTATTTGGGCGAAAGGATAATCACTACGCAGCCCAGCATCTATCAAATGGACGCCTTCTATGACTGTCTGACCGTTCTTTTTACGCTGGCGTGCTTGGGACAACAGTGCTTTTACAAGCTTCACTGTTGTGTTCTTATCTGAGGTAATCAGCTCGGTGGGATTTAATACCATAGTGGATCGCTTAGAGAAGAGTAAAGGAGTCGTTTAGATAACCAGTAAAATGTCTATTATTGATTTAGCATTCTGCTGGCTGTTCTTAACAGGCGTGCAAATCAATTATTTTTCAGAATAATTGACGTGTAAATCTTTCACGTAATTGACTTCGTTTTTGCTACCGAGCACCACAGGAACACGCTGATGGATATCAGTCGGTTCGATATCTAAGATACGATTGACAGCATCTGTCGCACCGCCACCCGCGCGCTCAATCAATAAGCTCATTGGGTTGGCTTCATACATCAAGCGTAATTTACCCGC
Source organism: Psychrobacter nivimaris (assembly GCF_009812035.1). Taxonomy (GTDB): domain Bacteria; phylum Pseudomonadota; class Gammaproteobacteria; order Pseudomonadales; family Moraxellaceae; genus Psychrobacter; species Psychrobacter nivimaris. The sequence continues at coordinate 20,131 of NZ_VZIZ01000021.1, forward strand.
TTTATGAGCATATTTGGTATCAAACGGATAAGTGAACAGACCACCGCGGCATAAGATGCGATGGACGTCACCAACCATGGCGGCTACCCAGCGTGTATTAAAATCACGTCCACGTACCCCAGTCTCGCCAGCGATTAACTCATCAATGTACTGTTGCATCGGTGCACGCCAGTAACGATAATTTGAGCTATTGATAGCATATTCGCTCGTATCGGCATCGATTTGAACATTGTCTTCTATCAGTACATAGTCAGATGTCTCTGGGTCTAGGCTAAACATCACAACTTTATCAGCGATGGTTAGCGCTAGGACAGTAGAGGTACCATATAGTAGATAACCGGCTACTAGCTGTTTGTTACCTGCCTGTAGATAGTCGCTGTTTTCACTGGTTTGACCTTGGCGATCATACGGTAAGATAGAAAAAATCGTGCCCACTGCCATATTGATGTCGATATTTGATGAACCATCTAATGGGTCAAATAGTACCAATAGGCTACCATCATCATTAGCAGGAGTCGCGTCATCGAGCTCTTCTGAAGCGACGCCAGCACAATGTGCATTTTTTGCCAATGCATCTAGTAGTAGGTCATTGGCCAATACGTCTAATTTTTTCTGATCTTCGCCTTGGACGTTTTGATTACCCGCTTCGCCCAAGATGTCTGCTAAAGCGCCTTTTCTGAGCAGTTGTGAAATTGTCTTACCGACATCAGTGACAGTGGTAATCACGTCATTGAGTGCAGGGCTAGTGGCATATTGGTTTAGATAGTCTGCTAAGGTCGTCATAAGGCTTCCTAATAAATGGTATGGAAAGTAAAAGAACGGATAGGTGTCAAAGTAAAGAAGTAGGTGGCATTTAGCACACCTGAAATAGGTAAATTCTTAAATAGCTAATACGGCATCTTTGTCCCGACCACAAAATCGGCTACACTATATCTATTGTTATTCATTTATAGTTTCGTCAGAATTATTCTCTATGAGAATACAGCATGTCTACTCACGCTTTCTAATTGTCTGCTGAGGCTATTTTTTGGTCGAATTTGATTACGGTAAATTGTAGCAAATAAGCGTCAAAATGTCCTTTGTATCTATGCCTATCAGTGATAAATGATCGAACAAAGATGAATAAGTGATTACTATAGACTCATATAAACCCACAATAAAGACTCGCCATTATGTCAAATTCTATCGATAGTAGCGCTACACAACCAGTCTCACCGACTGATTATGCAAAATTTGATCCCAGTACGATTCATCAAAGGCTCAATACCTCATTGAGTCGTCCGCAGCTCAACACCGATGGCAGTATCCGGCATTTCTTAGGTGTTGAAGGTCTTAATAAAGCACAGCTCAAAGCTATTATCGCAAAAGCAGAGACTTTCTTTGATGAAAATGGACAGCTCATCAATCGTCCTGAGTTAGACGGTTATACGGTCATGAATTTGTTCTTTGAACCATCGACACGTACGCGGACGACTTTCGAGGTCGCAGAAAAACGCTTGGGTGCCAATGTACTCAATATCGATATCGAACGTTCTAGTACCAAAAAAGGCGAGAGTCTGCGCGATACGCTGTGGAATCTACAGGCAATGACTGCGGATATTTTTGTGGTTCGACATTCAGCATCAGGTGCCGCGCATTTTATGGCGACAGAAGTGACGCCTGATATCGCAATTATCAATGGCGGTGATGGCTGGCATGCGCATCCTACTCAAGGAATGCTCGACATGTTGACCATTCACCGTGAAGCGTCGCGCCCATTTGAAGAGCTATCTATCGCAATCGTTGGTGATATTAAGCACTCACGCGTCGCCCGTTCTGATATCAGTGCACTGCAAACACTAGGTGTGACAGATATCCGTGTTTGTGCGCCGCGCACTTTACTGCCCAAAGGTATTGAGCGTTTTGGCGTGCAAGTATATGAAAACATGGATGAGTGTGTCACTGATTGTGATGTGATTATGGGATTAAGAATACAAAATGAGCGTATCGGTTCGCCGCTCTTGGCATCATCAAGTGAATACTATAAGCATTATGGGATCACGCCAGAGCGAGTAGCGCTCGCTAAACCTGATGCATTGGTGATGCATCCGGGGCCGATGAATCGTGGTGTTGAGATTGCCTCTAGTGTAGCTGATGGCGCACAATCCGTTATCTTAAAGCAGGTAAATAACGGTATCGCCATTCGTATGGCGGTCTTGTCGCTTGCGATGGAAGGTCAGCGTGCTCATCAAGCGGCTGGCAAGTAACCGTCTATCGCGCGACTTGTTCTCATTTATTTTATTTTATTGATACGGTAATAACGTTATGTCTACCATGCTTAATACTGATGTACCCATCCTTAATCATTTACCAAAAGCATTTAAAGATGCATTGCCACAAACTGCAATAGAAAAACTGTCTACACTCGAATCTGGCCGTGAAACGTGGTTGCTACCACCACTAGTAGATCTATGCGCACGCTTGCGTGAGCCAGGCCAGCAGCAACACGGCACGCTAAAATCAGAAGGCAGCGCAGCTCGTGGTAATGGATTTTTGCATGTAGTCACACCTCCTGATACCAATCCTATTTTAGAAAATGGTTCACTTTTAAAGGGCTTGCGTGAGCGCGCCTTAAGTGATGGCGGGATTTACTTGCATATTTTGGGTGCATTGACCACAGGGTTAGAGGGCGAGCGACCCTCTAACATCGCAGGGCTTAAAAAGGGCGGCTGTATCGCAGTATCTAATGCGCGTAGACCTTTTCGTAATGATTTAGTATTGCTACGCACACTAGAATACGCGGCGACTTTTGGTATGAAAGTATTCTTTTATCCTGATGAGCCAAGTCTGTCTGGAGATGGCGTGGCACATGAGGGCTATATTGCTTCTTATCATGGTCTGCAAGGGATTCCTTGGATTGCGGAAACTGTTGCGTTGTCTACGCAGCTACTGATGGTTGAAGAGACCGGAATCGCTGCTCATTTTAGCCAGTTATCATGTAAGTCTTCCATTGAGCTTATGCGCTGGGCAAAAGATAAAGGCTTGCCTGTTACGTGTGATGTTGCGATGCATCAGCTGTATTTAACTGATGACAATCTTGAAGGCTTTAATGCTCAGGCATATGTGTTACCACCACTGCGTAGTAACACGGACCAGCAGGCAATCCGCCGTGGGTTAAAGGATGGCACTATCGATGCCATCTGTAGTCATCACGAGCCACTGAATAGTACGGCCAAAAAAGCACCGTTTGCTGAGAGTACGCCAGGTATCTCAAACTTTGATACGTTTATGGCGCTGGCTTGTCAGCTGGTAAATGATGAGGTGTTAACACTCTCGCAACTGGTAGACAAAATCTGCCTAAATCCTGCAAAAATCGCAGGTATTAGCGAGCAGTATGAAGCTATCGGCGGTGCAGTATTAGTCGATCCTAACCTTGAGTGGCAAGTAACCGCGCAATCGATGCTATCGAGTGGTAAAAATACGCCGTTTTTCAATCAGCAGTTGCAAGGACGTGTTGTGGAGACATTCTTTGGCTAATTTGCCCCGACAGGATAACCGTCTGCCGCCATCCTCGAAGGATAAAGGGGTTACCATGAATGGTCAGCAAGAAAAATCGCGCAGTACGGCGAGTGAGTCTATCAAAGCGGTGGCCATTTATGAGGTAGTCAAAGGTGTTGGTGCGTTACTAGGAGCAGGGGCATTATGGTGGTGGCATACCAATCTTGAGCATTGGCTGACGACCGCAACGGTTACTTGGCAGCGCAGCTTCGGCCATATGCTTGCCCCGCAAATCGATAGTGCCGTACGTATTGCTCAGCAGGCAAGTAAAAACTGGCCGATGTTTTTATTATTGATATTTGCATATGCCAGTTTGCGTTTCCTCGAAGCCTATGGCTTATGGCATGACAAAACATGGGCGTATTGGTTCGGAGTGTTAGGCTATGGGGTGTTTATTCCTATAGAAATCTACTATCTGATCGTTAGCCCGTTTGACTGGTTTAAGCTTGGAATATTGGTTTCTAATCTGCTCATTATTATTGTGGTTTATCGCAATATGAAACGAAAGGGCTTGATATAACGTTTAAATTTAAGTTAAAAAATCCAGCATAAGACAAGTATCTTATGCTGGATTTTTTGTGCCTGCTATATTTTTAGTCTATACGTCTACTGTTTTTTCATCCGTACGAATGCTTTTAGCGACTTTACCGACGCTTAGACCTTGTACCAAAATGGAGAATATCACTACTGCATAAGTGAGTGCCAATAGAATCTCTCGTTCAGCCCCGATCGGTAGCTGTAATACTAACGCGACTGAAATACCACCGCGTAAGCCGCCCCATGTCAGAACTTTCCATGCGCCTGTAGGCAAATCAAGCTGACGATGAAAGGTTTTGGTCGTCATGCCTACCACGATAAATCGAGCAATCAGCGCAATCAAAATCGTCAAACCACTAGCAATAAATAAATTGCCTGAATAAGCAATCATCACCACTTCTAGACCGATGAGCACAAACAAAATGGCATTTAAAATCTCATCAATCAATTCCCAGAACAAATCAATATAGTGCCGTGTCTTATCACTCATGGCTAGCTCGCGACCACGATTACCAACCATTAGACCCATCATGACCATGGCGAGTGGCCCTGATAAATGCCAATGACTGGCCAGCGCGTAGCCACCAATGACACCTGCTAATGTCAATAGCACCTCTTCTTGATAGCTATCAATGCTTTTGAGCAAGTAGTACAAAATCGCACCAAGTACCAGTCCGAAAACAACGCCACCACCAGCTTCAACCGCTAATGTATGTGCGACATAGTTGGCAGTAGGAATATCGCCGCTAGATAAAATCCCTAGCAATAAAACGAAGATGACTACGCCGATCCCATCATTGAACAATGACTCGCCAGCGATGACAGTCTCGATACTCTTTGGAGCGCCTGCTGACGACAAAATACCCATCACAGCAATGGGATCGGTAGGGGAGATAAGCGCCCCAAATAACAGGCACCAGAGAAACGGCAGGCCGAAACCAAACAACGGCAACATAAAATAAATCGCAGTCGCAATGAGCATCGCCGATATGATCGTACCAAGTCCAGCAAGGATGCCGATAGGTAACTTGTAGCGTCTTAAGTCACCAATATTGACGTGTAATGCGCCTGCGAATAGCAACATCGATAGCATACCGTCTAAGAGCACTTCGGTAAAATCAAGTTGCTCCAATAAACTGACTTCGTAATCAATTAGCTGATCAAACCCTAAGAAGCCTAAAAATATCGCACCGATTGACAGTAAGATAGAGATGACCATGACACCGATAGTGGTCGGCAAACCAATAAAACGGTGATTAATATAAGTTAATGAAGCGGTAATCGACAAAAATATGGCGCTGATTTCTAGGATGGTGAGGCTGGTTGCAGATGCCATAAAAAGTAGGTCTCATATAAATATAAAAAGTATCCAAAGCGCAGGGCTTATAGGGACGTTATAAGTGTTGCTAGCTATAGGTGTTGTGCTTATAAGTAATGTGTTTATAAAGGCTAATATTGCCATCTATTTAAACAGTTAATTGGTCATATCATTAACTAGACTGTGTCTGTAACGCTTGACGAATATCGGCTTCAAACTCACTCACGTAATTAAAATGCTTGTGCTGAGCATCATTATCAAGGATAAATTGTTTGGCTTGTTCGCACATAGCGACCAAGTCATCGACCAGCTCTTGGTAATTTAAATTCTCTTCACCAGCTCGCTGAATCAGATGCAATTCATGTAATAGCGTTTGCTGCTGCGCGCTGTTTACCCGTGCATAGTTCAGATTGACCATTGCCTGACATAGTGCTTTTAAGACCATTAGGTCAGCAGCTGCATAACGACGTATCTCACCAAGTGATACATTGATAAAATCAGAAATCTTTGGGATATGAGTGACTAGTGCCAATATGGCCAGTCGCTTCTGTTTGATAGTATTTTCAGAGCTATCGTTAGTCTCTGATTGCGGTATGTGAAAATGATAAGGGCTTGGTGGCTGACGCCGCATCATGATACTCAGACAGCTGGTTAGAGACTGGACGCAATTGACCGCAGTCTTTGGATCATTGATACCAGGGGATAGTGCGCGTACAGCAATTTCCGTCATTTGACCTAAGCTATAGGCGATGTCGTTGGAGTGCGCCAATCGTTGCTCAAGTCGCAGGCAACCTGCCAGACGTTGCCAAAACAGTCCATCAGGCGCTCGCGGTATCACTGCCAGATGCGGGGTTGCTGTCTTCTGTTGGTTGTTTGGATGAGATTCAGGTCGCTGATAAAAGTAGCCAATGACGTTTTTGTCAGTGACGTAATTACCGAGGTTGACATGCATCTGTACCACGCCACCATAATCCTGTGACAGCGCAATCAATGACTCAAGATAAATCTGCTGTAAATAACCTGAATTTGGTGAATAAATCGGCATAGCAGGCCAGTTTTGGAACTGCTCGATATCATGGTGCTCAGCATCGCGTTGATGTTGAATATCACATCGATCGTTATACCAATAGTAAATGTTTGCAATCGCATCGTTGCTAGCATTTTGAATGACGTGTGACGCTTGAATGGCATGTACCATATGCTGTACAAAATAAACCAAGAGCAGCGCACAGATAATTGCCATGATAATGGCAAAAGTCACTGCCAATTGCGGCACACCAAAAGCCACGTCAGACTTATGGATAGACTTCAATACCAGTAAGCTATAGCTAAATGTACCGATAAAAGCGCCAAGTACAAACTGATTTGGTGTGTCGGTCAAAAAGTTACGTAGCAGCCTTGGACCAAACTGTGAGGATGCCATCGACAGGACGGCGATTGTAATCGAAAATGTCGTACCGGCCACGCCCAGTACCGCACCAGCGATGGCGGTCATAATCGCGCGCGCTGCCTCGTCATCACCAGTAAAAGCAAAGGAGATCTCTTTTACCGTTTCACGATCAAAATGCTGATCAATTGCGACTAGCAAAGGAGCAAGTAAAATACCGACAATGACACAAGCGGTTGGAATAAACCAATAGGAGCCAATCAGCCATTGCCACAAATTATTTAGGCGATCAGGTAAGTCAGTCAGCGTTTGTATTGACCACAACTTAGTGAACTGCTTAAGCCTGTTTTGAGCTGCATTGATCGTACGTGTCCAGATGCTGTCTCCATCATTTTTATTCACTGTGATGAGCCTTAGGGTTATCTGCTTCTGTAATAATAGCGTTCTTGTGCACACGTCTGGTCATATCTGTCTCAGTATGACTCTCACTAGTCCCTAAAGGTATGATGGCTTCATTGTCGTGATCGTCATATTCAATATCACTGTCTTTGTCATAAGCCATCGGCTCTAGATGCGGTGAGGCTTCGAGATTTGAATTATTACCGTTGTAAGCACTCTCACCATGTCTATCTAGATTATCATGTCGTTGTACGTTTTCAGTGGCGGCAGAGGTTTTTCTAAATAGTTTACGGTTATCGCTATGCTTGCTAGTAGACTGTTTACGCGGTTCGCTATTGGCAAAGATAGCATTTAGCGGCAGATGCAGTTGCTGTTTGGCGTACGCTTCAGTATTCTCAAAACGTTTTACCAGTAAACTTAGCCAAGGCTTTTGACCTTCCAATTTCATCTCATCCAACTCGTCCTTGATAGGAAGTGGATAGGGCAAGGTACGATAAAAGTCCCATAACGTCATCCTACTCAGGTTTCTTTTGAGTACATAGTCGTCATCATCTGTCATGGTAATCAGATTGCTGTCTTGTAGGTAGTTGATATAGGTATACCATTTTGGCAGCTCTTTGCGACCTAAGACATTACGCAGTGCTTGCTCGCTAACAGCTTCACCTTTTAAGTGGTGGGTATAAACCAAATTCAACATGTCTAACAAGCTGAGTAACGGGTGACGAGGGTAGACTTCTTCTGTCTCAAAAATCGTCAAGGTATAACTGATCTCAACGCCTAATAAAATCAAATTCCACGACAGATAAATCCATAGTAGAAAAATAGGCAAGGCAGCAAAAGCGCCGTAAATCGCTTCATAGCTAGTAAAGTTAGCCATCACTGTACCAAACAGATGCTTCATTAATTCAAAGACAATGGCCACGAACACGCCAGCGATGGCTGCATTTTTTGCTGGTACGCGCGCCTTTGGAATAAACCAGTACATACCGATAAAGCCCGCCATCGTAATACCAATCGATGCCATTTGTACCCAAAAGCTCCAGTCGATACCGTAGCCTGCAATTTGACGATTGAGAAAGCTCAGACTCTGTACAGTACTTGAAGCGATAAAAGCGGTACCCAATACTAACGGTCCTAGGGTAACGATAGTCCAATAACGCAGCATGCTTTTGATGCCACCAGAGCGATCTTCTACTCGCCAAATCTGGTTAAACGCGCGCTCGATAGTGGTTAAGGTCATGATAGTCGTAAAGAATAAAATCATGGCACCGATAATGGTTAGATTGGAGGATTTTTCGGCGAAGTCATTGATATACTCACTGACTTGCATGCTCGATTGCGGCAACAGATTGCTATAAATGACGTCATAAATCTGCGCTCTAACTGATGCGAGTGCTGGTACAGATGATAAAATCATCAGTAATACCGTTAATACCGGTACGATCGACAGCATAGTGGTGTACGTCAGTGAAGCTGCCTTTTGCTGGCAATTATCTTCAAAAAAATGCCGAGTCAAAAACCGTAAGAACTGAAACCAGCGCTGCTGTAAAAACGGGAGTTTTTGAGATAATTTTTCCATGTCGACCATTAAGCAAAAGTAAGAGTGACAATAGTGTAACAAAGATGAACGGTTATCATCTGCGGTTTAATTGTGTCAAAATGCACTACCTAGCACATCAGATACAATATAAGTCAGGTTATCAATCATGGTTATTTGCATGACAGTGAATGACTCGGGCATAATGTGCACATATTCTACAATGCCAGTTAGTCATATATTTCGCCGCATTTTTGGTGGCCAGTATGGCTAACGATTTTATAAGGAAGCTTTGCTAATGAGTCAGACCGACCCTTATGTTTTGGTGCTTTATTATTCTAATTACGGTACGACTAAGACATTAGCATATGCTATCGCTCAAGGTATTGAGGATGCTGGAATGACCGCGCGTATCCGTACGGTACCGACAGTGGCACCTGAAACCACGTCAAGTAAGCCTGCGATACCTGATGAGGGTGACTTGTACTGTACGATGGATGATCTAAAAGACTGTAGTGGTCTTGCGCTTGGTAGCCCAACCCACTTTGGTAATATGGCCGCACCCATGAAGTATTTTTGGGATAATACCGTGACCCTATGGCTGGCAGGGAACCTACAAAACAAACCAGCCTCAGTGTTTACGGCGACAGGTTCCATGCATGGTGGCCAAGAAACAACATTGTTGACGATGATGTTGCCGTTGATGCACCATGGTATGGTCATCGTAGGGGTGCCTTATGCAGAGCCAGCATTGAACCGCACTCATCGCGGTGGCACGCCTTATGGTGCCAGTCATGTCAGCGGAGCATCGCATGATCAGCCAGTATCTGCTGATGAGCGAGATTTGGGTATTGCGCAGGGTCGCCGTTTAGCGATTACTGCGGCTGCATTAGCACAGGCTAATTGGAACCGATAAGTAACTTTTATAAACCTGCGGTCTAGAAGCGTCTGAGTCTCAAAGTCTATGATTCAATGCTTATAACCACTCGGTTATAACCAAGTGGTTATAATAAAGAGCTACTTCAGCAGTATATTATTCATTTAGGAAATCAAAATATCTAATGGCTACAACCCGCTCTAATACAAAGCCTCTTAAAACGGTTAAGCCTATCGCACCTATTGCACAGCGCTTAAAGGTTACGTGGTTAATTTGGCTCGTTTATAGACTGCTCGGATTGCCTATCTTTATCAGTATCTTTAATCCTAGTAGCCCTGATATCATTGGCGGTATTGCTTGGCAGGCGTTATGGCTAGTGCCAGCGTTGATTCTGACGCCATGGATATTGCGCGGTCGTTCACCTTATGCATTGTTGATAAGCAGTATGTTCACTCTGGTATATTTGGGCGCGAGTGGCGTGGTGCTGTTTACCCGTATATATGGCAGTAGCTGGGCGGAAATCGCCGTATACTTAGCGGATTTCTTACTATTGCTTGCTATCAATGTTTGGCTATTTATTTTGCTTAAACGCCTGCCTTCGATGAACAATGTTGTGAAGAAACCTCGTCAATAATTGAGTTTACCTGAAGCCTAATAAGTTATACCTATCAATCTAAAACCATAAAAAAGCGGCGCCCCATCTGGGGCGCCGCTTTCTTGTTTACAACTTTCAAGATAAGTAGATTAGTTAATCTTAGTTAATTCCAAATCCATTTTCTTACCATCGTTAATTTGACTAACTTTAACTGGCATATAGTCCAAGCTTGGGGCTAACCAAAAACTGGTAGAGCGGCTATCATCATCGTGGACGCGGTCAACACGTACCGTATCAAAGGTACCCGCTGGTACGGTAATCTTAGTGCTGCCTGATTTTTTAAATGGCGTCTTCTCGATTTTGTCTTTTTTTGCCATGTAGTAGTTACCAGAGAATTTACCGTTTAATAAATCTTGGCGAATCTGTACCTCAAGGCTCAAGTCATCAAAGGCTTGTTGCGACATATTCATAGTCGTCGACTTGCCCTTATAGTTACTGGTGACTTTTTTACTGCTTGGGTTAAAGTCTAGTTTATGCGTGCGACCCATGCCAAGTAGTTTGTAGGTGGTGCTTGCCTGCGTGGGACTGACGTTGTTGCCATTAATCGTAAAAGTGCTGTTTTGCGAAGCACTTGCCACACCAGCGACGCGAGCCTTAACGTTATATTTCCACGTATTACCAGATTTGCTTAGCGTACGAGTTGCTGTGCCTTTGTACTTGTCCTCAACGGTAAAACTATAATCGGCAGTTGATGGTTGGACGGTTTTTGCGCTAGCAAGGGTAGGTGCGGTCATACTCAAAGCTCCAACGGTAGAGATACTGATGCCTGTCACCAAGGCAGATAAAAATTTAGATGGACTGCGTTTTGCGTTATTAGCATTATCAATATTGCCGCTTGATGACTTCTTGTGCATTGATGAAAAACTCATAGATACCCCTTCATTAATTTATTGCTGATATAGCAATTTTTTCGTTCGTTCTTATTATGTTTACCAGACCTATAATGGTCATACGCTGTTACATTTTCAAGCGTGATGTCATACCGCTTCGTGTAGTGCGTGTAGCAAATGTTTCTATAGTTAATTTGGTATTGGTCAAAATATAAATTCAGCTCGTCAATATCTTTAAATATTCCTACTTCTTGTCCTTTGTCTAACTAGCATACTGACTCTATTAAACGTGATGCATCGATACGAGCTGTTGATTGATGAATTTTTGCAAAATAATCTTGTAAATTTTTGGGCTTTACACTTGAACCGAACTCACCTTGCCCCCACTTTTTGTTACAAGCTCAAGGCTTATCTATAAAGCGTTGTTTTTGGCAGTGTTCCCTATAGATACTGGTTTTGAGACCATTAATTCAAATAAACCCTTAATTTTATTAACCAACTTTTGGAGTCATATCGATGAACATTCGTCCTTTACATGACCGTATTGTCGTCCGCCGCATAGAAGAAGAAACAAAGACTGCTGGTGGTATCTTGCTTCCTGGTTCAGCACAAGAGAAACCTTCACAAGGTGAAGTGCTTGCAGTTGGTAATGGTCAAGTTCGTGACAATGGTGAAACTCGTGCGTTAGATGTAAAAGCTGGCGACAAAGTTTTGTTCGGTCAATATGCTGGTCAAACCGTAAAGGTTGACGGTGAAGAACTATTGATTATGAAAGAGTCTGATGTATTGGGTGTGCTAGAAGGCTAGTCCTTTTGAGTATTATTTTATACTCAGCACATTTTGATAGCAGTTTCTGATAATCGCTTTTGATAAGCAACTATCAAATCAATCAATTGTATTCTCATACTTATAATAGTGGAGTAATTTAACATGGCAAAAGACGTAAAATTCGGCATTGATGCCCGTAAACAAATGATGGACGGCGTAAACGTTCTAGCAAATGCAGTACGTGTAACACTAGGCCCTAAAGGTCGTAACGTTGTTATCGACAAATCATTTGGCGCACCTACCATCACTAAAGATGGTGTTTCAGTTGCCAAAGAAATCGAGCTAGAAAACAAATTTGAAAACATGGGTGCACAGCTGGTACGTGAAGTAGCTAGTCGCACAAACGACGTGGCTGGTGATGGTACAACAACTGCGACGGTATTGGCTCAGTCAATCTTGCAAGAAGGCATGAAGTCAGTGGCTGCTGGCATGAACCCAATGGATCTTAAGCGCGGTATTGATAAAGCAGTACGTGCTGCAGTTCAAGAAATCCATAACCTATCAACGCCAGCTGATGACGAAAAAGCCATTGCGCAAGTTGGTTCTATCTCTGCTAACTCAGACACCAAAATCGGTGAGCTGATCTCGCAAGCGATGCAAAAAGTTGGTAAGCAAGGCGTTATTACCGTTGAAGAAGGTTCAAGCTTTGAAGATACCCTAGAAGTTGTCGAAGGTATGCAGTTTGACCGTGGTTATATCAGCCCGTACTTTGCAAACAAGCAAGACAGCTTGACTGCTGAGTTTGAAAACCCATACATCTTATTGGTTGACAAAAAAATCAGTAACATTCGTGAAATCGTGCCATTACTTGAGCAAGTTATGCAGCAGAGCAAGCCATTGCTTATCATTGCTGAAGACGTAGAAAACGAAGCGCTGGCAACTCTAGTTGTAAACAACATGCGCGGCGGCCTAAAAACTTGTGCGGTTAAAGCACCAGGGTTTGGTGATCGTCGTAAAGCCATGCTAGAAGACATCGCAACGCTAACTGGCGGTACCGTAATCTCTGAAGAGATTGGCCTAAGCTTAGAGACTGCGACGCTTGAGCAATTGGGTACGGCTAAGAAAGTCACCGTTGGTAAAGAAAACACCGTAATCGTTGATGGCGCTGGTAACAAAGCTGACATTGAAAACCGTGTTGAATCTATCAATCGTCAGATCGCTGAATCTACTTCTGACTACGACAAAGAAAAGCTACAAGAGCGCGTTGCAAAACTAGCAGGCGGCGTAGCAGTTATCAAAGTCGGTGCAGCAACTGAAACCGAAATGAAAGAGAAGAAAGACCGTGTTGATGATGCGCTACATGCGACTCGTGCAGCGGTTGAAGAAGGCGTTGTACCTGGTGGCGGTGTTGCGTTAGTTCGTGCGATGAACGCACTATCTGAGCTAAAAGGCGACAACGATGATCAAGACGCAGGTATCAACATCCTACGTCGTGCGATGGAAGCACCACTACGTCAAATCGTCACCAACGCTGGTGAAGAAGCCTCAGTGGTAGTGAATGCAGTAAAAAATGGTACTGGTAACTACGGCTACAATGCTGCCTCTGGCGAATATGGTGATATGCTTGAAATGGGTATCCTTGATCCAGCAAAAGTGTCTCGCTCAGCACTAGAGAATGCTGCATCTGTTGCTGGTCTCATGCTAACTACTGAAGCCATGATTACTGATTTACCGCAGAAAGATGATGGTATGGCTGGCATGGGCGGTGCTGGTGGAATGGGCGGTATGGGTGGAATGGGCGGCATGATGTAATTGATGCCTCGACTGAATTTGTACGACGTTGTTAACCTCGTTCGATGTACTATCAGTACAGTCTTTACTCGGTTTCCTAGTCGTACTGCTTCAGTCAACCCATAAAGCGTTTTTCACTACAAATATAACTACCGTAGTAAAAGTGTTTTAATTACCAAAATCCCTGTTATCGAAAGATAGCAGGGCTTTTTTATGCTCGATAATAAAGTTGTGTAAGAATTCAAATTAACCAGCTATTTATACTTATCTTAATAGACTTAACGTATATGAAGGCAGTGCTCGAGATTGCTCATCAGTATTAAAAGTCTCACACAAAAATAGGTAAAGTTGTCTTATTGATGACCTTTCTCACTGATAAATGAGTGTGTATGTCTTTTACGCTAGCAAGCTTGTGCAGCTTACGGGTGAACCGCTCATAACCATCGAGATTGGGGCTGACTACTTCTAACAAATAATCGTAAGAACCTGACACCACATGTCCATTGATGACCTCGTCCATATTGGATAGGGCATTCTCAAAGGTTGCAATAGATTCTTCTTGGTGGCTGTTGAGACTGACCTCCACAAAGAAACTCATCATAATGCCCGCTTTGGCTTTATTGATGTTCGCTTGATAGTTCTCTATATAACCCTCATCTTCCAAACGTTTTAGGCGCCGCGCGCAAGGAGAAGGCGACAGCCCTATACGGTTAGCCAGTTCTGCCGTAGATAAGCGCGCTTCTTTTTGAAGCACTTCCAAGATATGACGGTCGATTTTGTCCATAATTTACCTTTTGGCTTTTTAAGCCAATAATTTTTATTTAATTAGCATTATCCACCAAATATTCGCAAAATTGCAATGAATGAATAGAGATAAAAGCGCGTATTTTAATCGATAATTGGTCTTTGTATAGCAGCATAAGACACGACTATGAATACGATATTCCACTCCTCATCGCGCAAAAATCCTTTGTTTGTAATGTCGCCACTAACCAAAGGCTATGTGGCAATGAGCGTTGTCTTATTTATTTGGTCAGGCTTTGCGTTGACTGTGCGAGCGGTTGGAGCATCGTCGCTAAGTATTGCGGATGTCATGCTCATTCGCTTTAGTGTGCCGCTGGTCTTGTTGACTCCTTGGGTACTCTCTAGTTGGCATGAAGTCAAAAGTATAAGACTGCCAGATATCATGTTCGTTTTACTTGGTGGCGTGCCTTTTCTTCTGTTAGCTGCTTTTGGCGCAAGTACAGTGCCAGCAGCTTACGTTGGTACTATTTTGACAGGTACGCCAGTCTTCTTTGCCGCATTATTGTCTTTTATTTTTTATCGTCAGCGAATATCATTGAGGAAATTTGCCGCATTAATCCTTATTCTCTTTGGTATCGCGACTATGATTGGCGGGCATGCGCAGTCAATACCTAATAGTCTTCTGTACGGTGTGGGGTTACTGTTGATGGCAAGCCTGATTTGGGCGGGTTATACCTTAGGGTTAAAAAGCACCAAGTTGAGTCCAATAGCTATCGCTATCGTGCTCTCTTATACCTCATTCTTTCTGACATTGATGATGGTTCTGTCTGGTATTGTAGAGACCAATATAGGTTCTGTATCTTTTGATGAAGCGCTTCCGTTTATCCTAGTACAAGGACTTGGTGTAGGGGTAGTATCAACCATTGCGTTTTCTTATGCAGTCAAACAACTGGGCTCCATTCGTACCTTATTACTCGGCTCTTTGTCCCCAGGATTAACCGCTATACTGGCCACGCTGATACTCAATGAGTCTCTATCAGTTATTATGATATGCGGCATCGTACTCAGTACCATTGGTGTCATCTTGTCCAATCGAGCGAAATAAACTAATTAAGGAAGTATCATGATGTTAAACAATATGCCTATCATCAATGGTGATCCACTGTGGGCATTGTTAGGTAGGTTTCGCGCTGACCAGCGTAAACATAAAATAGATCTATTGGTTGGTGTCTATCGGGATGAGTATGGCAATACGCCTGTGATGAAAACCGTGCAAGACGCAGAGATACATCTTGCTCATGAAGCTCATTCAAAAGCTTATGGCATGCTATCGGGTAACGCTAATTTTAACCAGCAAATGGCAAAATTTGTACTGGGTGACAGTCCAAGTCTAAAAGACCAGTGCACGATTCAGACGGTTGGGGCATCAGGTGCATTACGACTCATTGCTGATTTGATCGCCACGCTCTCTCCAGATTCAACCGTTTGGATCAGCGACCCTGGCTATATCAATCATCGTCCGCTGATGGAAGGTGCTGGGTTAACGGTTAATACATATCCATGGCAAAATAAAAATGGACAGTTAGATATTGATGCGTGTTTTGCTGCGTTAGAAAAAGCAAAAGAAGGAGACTGTAACTATCCCCTAAACTAACACAGCTCAAACGTAGAATTTCTTATAAAATACCCATAAGGAGTTTTGATATGAGCAAACGAATGACTGAGACCCAAATCGTATCGATATTAAAAGAAGCAGAAGCTGGGATACCTGCTAAAGAGCTGTGCCGTAAATACGGGGTAGCTAGCTCGACATTTTACAAATGGAAGTCTAAATACGGCGGTATGGAAGCCTCTGATGTCAAGCGACTAAAAGAGCTTGAAGAAGAAAACCGTAGGCTTAAACAGATGTATGCTGATTTAAGCCTTAAAGCGCAAATGCAGGAAGAGATCATAAAAAAGCTATAGCGCCTGTACCCGAGCGCAAAGTCTGGGCGCAAGAATTGCAGGCGCAGTATGGTGTTAGTATTGCATTGAGCTGTCAGGTGGTCTGTATGAGTCGAACCGCTTACTACTATAAGCCTAAGCTATCTGATGATAGTGAGATTATTGATGTCTTAAATGAGCTAACAGATAAGCACAATCGTTGGGGCTTCCCAAAGTGTTTTAAGCGTATACGCAAGCTTGGCTATTCATGGAATCATAAGCGAGTACACCGTGTTTATACAGCGTTAAACTTAAACCTACGCCGTAAGTCTAAAAGACGGCTACCAGCACGTAACCCCCAGCCGTTAAGTGTGCCAGACGCATTGGGTCATACTTGGTCTATGGACTTTATGAGCGATAAGCTGCATAACAATATTCGCTTTCGAACCTTTAATGTGATTGATGATTACAACCGTGAAGTATTAGGCATTGATATTGGTACCAGTATGCCTTCACTCCGAGTAATTCGCTACCTTGACCAGCTAGCTGAGTGGCATGGTTACCCTAAGCAAATAAGGGTAGATAACGGCAGTGAGTTTACATCCAGCGTATTCACTGATTGGGCATCAGCTCATGGTGTCTATGTTGACTATATTGAGCCTGGCTGTCCTTATCAGAACGCTTACATTGAAAGGTTTAATCGCAGTTATCGCAATGAGGTTTTGGATTGTTATTTATTCAATGATTTAAATGAAGTCAGTCAACTGACTGAGGAATGGATCACGGTTTATAACACCGAAAGACCCCATGATTCACTTAATGATATGACACCTGCCGAGTACAGACAGGTGGCTTAATTATTCTACGATGATGTTGTGTTAAGAATGGGGTATTTACACCCTCAACTGGCTGACGCTATCATATCGATTGTTTCACGTTAGAGAATAATTCTTATCGCTCAGTGCAATGGTTTTATCCATTAATCGCAACAGCAAGAAGGACACGACTATTTATACTTTATATTGGGATAAGGGTGGCGCTAACATGGCCACCCATGCTGTCTTTGAAGAGTTAGGCGTTTCTTATGAAATGATAGAAATAGACCTGTCTAAAAACATGCAAAAATCAACTGAGTATCTAGCCATTAATCCAAATGGCAAGGTACCTACGTTAGTGCATCAGGGACAGGTTATTTATGAGTCTGCGGCAATTTTAATGTATGTGTTAGATCAGCACCCAGAGTCTGGGCTAGCACCTGACACAGGATCTCCTAGGCGCGGTGTTTATTACCAATATTTATTTTGGATGTCTTCTTCACTGCAAGAAGCTGCTAATCGTTGGGCTCATCCCGAGCAGTACATCAGCGGCGAGCACAATTTGCAGCAAGTGAAAGATAAAGCGAATGATGTACTAAGCCACTGCTGGGATATTATTGAAAAGGAGTTGGCGAATAATGGTCCATGGTTGTTAGGCGATAAATTAAGTGGAGCTGATTTTCATTTATTTATGATTGCTCACTGGAGTCAGCGATATGCGAGTCGAGCACAAGACTGGACACACCTAAATACACACTATCAAACCATGCTAAACCGTGCCTCGGTACAAGAAATGATGGCACAAGAAGGATTGTTGTAATCTGTTCATATGTTCAACTAAAAGATATTAAATGACTGGACTAGAAGCACTGAATACAATGCTTCTAGTGACTTCTAGCGATTGTAGTAAATATAGTTTTTATATCAAGCTACTGATCCGCCGCATCTCGTCTAAACGTCCAAGTCTTATTATCAGACGCGTCTTCACAATAGTAATAGCCTGCCAAATCAAACTGCTTTAGCTGCTCAGCATTGGTCAGCTTATTATCAGCAGCATATTTCACCATCAAACCACGGGCTTTTTTGGCATAAAAGCTAATCACTTTGTATTGACTGTTTTTCTCGTCTTCAAATCGTGGCGTAATGATATCTGCCTTCAGTGCTTTTTTCTTTACCGCCTTAAAGTATTCATTAGAAGCCAAATTAACCAATGTTTTGTCATCGCTGTCAGCCATACGCGCATTGATAACATTAGTGACTTCCTCGCCCCAAAACTCATAAAGATTGTCACCGCGCTCATTTTTCAGCTTGGTGCCCATCTCTAAACGATAAGGCTGGATCAGATCGAGCGGCTTTAGTACTCCATACAATCCAGACAAAATGCCTAAGTGCTCATTGATATAAGTAGCGGTATCTTTGTCCATATGATACATATCAAGCCCAGTATAGACATCACCATCGAATAAATAGCCTGCAGGCTTGGCGGCATTATCAGAGTCATCATTATTAAACGGTTGCTCTTCGCTCCAATGCCATTGTTGATTGCGCGTAGCATTAAGCTGAGCCAAATCGTCAGATATACTCATCAATTCTTGTAGGTCAACGGGCTCTTTTGACTTCAGTACTTTCATCAATTCTTGTGAGCGCTCGATTAGCTCGGGCTGGCTATAGTAGTTGCCTAAATTTAGTGGTATAGCGTCTGTTTCGTTCAGGGATTTTGCAGGGGAGAGCAAAAAATACATGGTTATTCCTTATTATAATGAATCGATGACGGGTTTTTTCGAGTGTCAAGTATTCTTATTATACGGTATGCATGGGTGGAACTTGACTTCACCTTGCTTATTTTATGTTTATTGACGTTATATTTTTAATAAAAAAACAGATTTAGGGTTAGAGAATAAATGGAGGTAGGCCTGTATCTATAAGGGCTAAGCGTTTTTTGGAAAAATAAAAGGCTTTAATATACCAACAAAAAGTATGCCAATGGTGTAAATACCTAAATTTTTATTTTACTTGTGGGTCATCATTAGACAATGAAACTTGACGAACGATATCTCTATAATAAAAAGGCATGATGGTAAAGTAGCTATCATTTATTAAATTGATAACCTTTGGTCGCTGTAATGGATTAATCATGATCAATGGGTTTTGTCCCCTGTGCTTTTTAGATGTGCGTTGAGGGTATTAAAGGTAGTCGTGAGACGTAAATATAGTCATTGGACGTAAGTAAGGAGACGGTATGAAAATCGGTGTAATCAGTGCAGATATCACGAGCGAGAGCCGTGTAGCCATAACCCCAGACGCAGTAAAAAAATTGCGTAAACTTGGGTTTGAAGTCGTCATTCAGTCAGGTGCAGGCCAAGCAGCATACTATGCTGATGAGTTGTATCAGGCTGCGGGTGCCGACATTGCCAGTAGTCGCACCGAGGTGATCACCCAGTCTAAGATTATTACCACCGTCAATGACCTACCAGCGGAAGCCACTGAAAGCTTATCGTCTGGTCAGATCGTCATTGGCATGCTTGACCCGTATCGCAACACTCAGCTTGACACTTATGCAGCCAAAGGTGCGACAGTCTTTGCGATGGAGTTATTGCCTCGCACCCTGTCACGCGCACAAAATATGGATGTATTGTCATCACAAGCCAACCTTGCTGGTTATAAAGCCGTATTGCTCGCGGCCAATGAGTATTCACGTCCTTTCCCGATGTTTATGACTTCAGCGGGTACGGTTAAGCCAGCCAAAGTCGTTATCCTAGGTGTTGGTGTTGCAGGTCTACAAGCCATCGCAACCGCCAAGCGTTTGGGCGCTGTGGTAGAAGCCAGTGACTTACGTCCGACCGCTCGCGAGCAAGTAGAGTCACTCGGTGGTAAGTGGCTAGATGTGCCGATGAGTGCAGAGGAAGCTGAAACAGCCAAGTCTACCGGTGGTTATGCGTGGACACCATCCGAGCAGTATGTCAAAGATCAAGCGGCAGTCGTGGACAAAGCCTTGAGCAATGCGGATATCGTCATTACTACTGCACAAATTCCTGGTCGTAATGCTCCGCGCTTGGTACATGGCGCAACACTTGCCAAAATGAAGGCAGGTTCTGTACTGATCGATATGGCTGCTGGTACCGGTGGTAACGTCGAAGGCAGTGTGCCTAACGAAACCATTACCACAGACAACGGCGTACGTATCGTTGGTGCCGCCAATATTCCATCTATGCTAGCCGCACAGTCTTCAGATTTGTATGCCAATAACCTTGTTAACTTTATTACGACATTGATTGCACCTGCTGGTGATGACGCATCAGCTAGCTTGGCACTTAACGTAGACATGGAAGACGAGATTCAGGGCGCACTGGCAGTGACACATGACAGTCAGGTACGACTAGCCAAACGCTAGTTTGAACAGTCTATTACCACATACTTTGTCACTACACATTTGCCAGTAATGAATAAATTTTTAGGAGGATTAGATGATTGCCACTATTTTAGCTGCAGCGCCAGCCGGTGCGGCCATGAGTAGCACACCATTTGTAGCGATTTTCACTGTATTTGTGCTCGCTATTTTTGTTGGATACTACGTGGTTTGGGGCGTTACGCCTGCATTGCATACGCCATTGATGGCAGTAACCAACGCTTTATCAAGTATCGTCATCGTGGGTGCGATGCTACAGACCGTCACGATTGATGGTTCAATGTTTACACCGACCAGCTTGCTTGGTGCCTTTGCAGTATTTTTAGCCAGTATCAATATTTTTGGTGGCTTTGCTGTGACCGAGCGTATGCTTGCAATGTTTAAACCGAAAGTAAAAAAAGCACCAGTAGCAACCACTGATGCCGGAGGTGACGCATGAACGATTTCTCAGCAATGATTGCGGAAAATGCAGATTGGTTCTACCTAGTCGGCGCTATCCTCTTTGTTTTAACTTTGCGTGGTTTATCTAGCCCAAAGACAGCGATTCGTGGTAACCGTTTTGGTATGGCAGCGATGGCGATTGCCGTTGTGACAACCTTCTTTTTAGCAGAAGGCCCTGTGCTTTGGTTGATTATCGGGGCGATGGTTTTAGGTGCCCTCGTTGGTATGTGGAAAGCGAAAACAGTCGCAATGACCCAGATGCCAGAAACGGTTGCTTTAATGCATTCATTCGTCGGTTTGGCAGCGGTTGCGATTGCACTTGCGACGGTATTACACACTGAACAGCAGCATGGCGCCGTTGCTCGCATCGAGCTATTTATCGGTTGCTTCATCGGTGCAATTACATTCTCAGCCTCGGTCTTTGCCTTTGGTAAATTGGCCGCGAAAAGCTGGGCGAAAACATTGGTTGGCGGCTGGGTAAAACCGGTTCAGGCGCTACTATTCATTGCAATGATTGGGTTCGGTGGCATCTATTTCGTCACTGACTCACTACCAGCATTTTATGCGATGGCAGTGATTGCAGTTATCTTCGGTTGGATGTGGATTGCGCCAATTGGCGGCGGTGATATGCCAGTAGTTGTATCACTATTGAACTCATTCTCAGGTTGGGCAGCAGCAGGTATTGGTTTTACCCTTGGCAACTCGATGCTGATTATCGCAGGTTCGCTGGTCGGTTCATCAGGTGCGATCTTGTCTTACATCATGTGTAAAGCCATGAACCGCTCACTACTTAATGTCTTGTTTGGTGGCATGGGCACGTCAGCTGTGGCAGCAGGCGGCGATGATGGGGCACCGAAGAATTACAAAGCAGGCTCAGCAGAAGACGCAGGGTTCCTGATGTCTAATGCCAGTAGCGTGGTCATCGTACCAGGTTACGGTATGGCGCAAGGCCGTGCACAGAATGCAGTAAAAGAGCTATATGAGTTGTTAAAAGAAGAAGGTGTTAACGTTCGCTTTGCTATCCATCCAGTTGCGGGTCGTATGCCAGGTCATATGAACGTCCTATTGGCTGAAGCTGATGTCCCTTATGATGACATTTTAGAGATGGACGAGATTAACTCAGACTTTGCAAGTACAGATGTGGTATTAGTTATCGGTGCAAACGACGTTGTGAATCCATCTGCGAAAGATGATCCTACTTCGCCAATCTTTGGTATGCCGATTCTAGAAGTCAGCAAAGCCCAGACGGTCATGGTCATCAAGCGTTCAATGAGTACCGGTTATGCAGGTCTGGATAATAGCTTGTTCTACATGGACAAAACGATGATGATCTTTGGCGATGCTAAGAAAATGGTAGAAGAGATGGTACGTACTATCAATGGTGGTGGTCATTAATCTCTAAGCTATGTTTTTAACTATGATTATTTGCAGATAAGTTTTTAGATAAAGAAAGTCACTGAGGTGGCTTTTTTTGCGTTAAAGTGGGCGGCATTTATGAACCGACTATAGAATGAGATTATTTCCAATTACGGTGAGTTTTTAATGATCACAATATTAACTGTGCTTTATGTACTCACTATATGGTATGCGCTAACCTTTTAACCCATCTGAACAGCTTCAACGATAGACGATTACCAATTATAAATACGATGAAATAAGAGAAAAATTTATGAACATGCTACTGCGTTTTTTTATTATGGTCAGCTTACTTAAGCAACAGCTCAAGCATCAATCGACGAGCGAAACTATCAGTCTAGAGACATTGACTGCACCGACCGTCCGTCATTATCGAATTTTGCCCCACGATATGGGATTTCGCGATCATTTACCCAATTATCGTTATTTATCATTTATTGAGCTAAACGTGACACGCTGGGTAAAGGCGTGCTGTCATAAAAAAGGCATTAAGTCGCTGAATTGGGTGATTGCCATGCAAGAGATGATTTATCTGAAGCAAATTAAATTTTTGGATAAAATGACGCTTAGCAGTGCAGTCGCAGGATGGGATCATAAATATGTGTATTTTGAACATCGCTTCTTTGTCAAAAACCAGCTGATGGGCGTTGGTATGACCAAGTTTGTTTTTACAGATAGTAAAGGTATGCGCACACCAGAAGTATTAGATATGATGGGCGAGCAATTGACAGATACCATTAACACATGGAATGAGCACCAAGTCGCGGTAAAATCGACTAAATCAGCCTAAGCCACATCGCAAAACAGTATTGAAACCCAGTATTGAAAAACAGCATCGTAAAATAACTTGGCTATAATCATTTGCTGAATTTTGGTAGGATAGAGCCCATCAAGTCGTCAGTATTAGGACGATGGCATTACTTTTAAGACGATGATTCTCAAAACGACTAAAAATAAGGTACCGTTATGACACCACAAAAATTAAAATGGACAGACAGTTTAGATATCGCGATTGAGCTTTACGAGAAGTTTCCAGAAACAGATCCGCAGTATATTCGCTTTACTGATTTGCATCGCTGGGTAACTGAACTTGAAGGCTTTGATGATGATCCACAAAAATCAAATGAAGGCATCTTAGAAGCCATTCAAATGAACTGGATTGATGAAGCCGATTAATCGACTTGATCTGCCAGCATTGCCATAAACAGAAAATCAAATAAACAGATAGAAAAGGCCGCATCATGACATCACAAATTAAAGAGCTACCAGAAGCGATAGCTTGTAGCGGTATCAGCGTTCGTACCACCAACAACGCTGAGATAAGCCATGACACTGCCAAGCTTGGCAGATTATGGCAGAAGTTCTATCAAAACCATGTAAAGCAGCTTTCTGAAGGTGAAGACATTTACGGTATCTTTCACAACTATGAGAGTGATGATTTGGTAGGCGCTTTTGATGTCGTGGCGAGCTGGAAAGTAGACAGCGAGCAAGAGCAGCAAAGCGCTGGTAATTTAGTAACAGTCAATATTCCGGCTGGAAAGTATTTGGTATTCTCTGAACAAGGTCGAATGCCTAATACAGTAATGAATGCTTGGGAGAAGGCATGGACCTATTTTAATGATCCAAGCTGTGAGCATACCAGAACTTATAATGTCGATTTTGAGCAGTATGTCGGTGGTAATTTAGAGTTTGGGCAAGTGGATCTTTATATTGGTATTGAGTAAGGCTGTCAACACTATAAGAAGTCGACTTGACTATAGTAATCTGTGACGCGGCATCAAGTGAGCTTTAGATGGATGGTTTTTAAAATACTTAGGCGTAGCTTATTGTCTAACAAACCATAATGCAGTTATAAAAAACCCCACATCTATTTTATTATAGCTGTGGGGTTTTTTATTATGAGTAATTCATCAAAATTATTTATTCAATGCTAGTTAAAAAGCTTTAGTTACACCAATGGTAAAGGTACGTGGTAGGTTTGGTCTAGCACCGTATGGCGTACGACTCACAATAACTTGTTTGTCAGCGATGTTTTCAACCTTACCAAAGATTTTAGCATCATAACCGATAGGGTAGTGGGTAATAGCATCAAAAGTGAATAACGAATCAGTCTCGCTACGCGGCTCATTGGTACGATTACAGCCCACTGATTCACAAATGCCGCCAGCGTATTTAGCAGTCAAGTAAGTATCCCAACCTGAATCCATCTCGATTCCGGCGCGCACACTGGCTTGATTTTTGGGCACTAGCGTTAAGCGATCGCCATCTAACGTGTCTTTGTAGTCCTCGGCAAGCTCAGCTTGGGTGTAAGTGTAAGTGGCATGCAGTGGAATACTGAATCCATCTCCATCAAAGCGAGTGCCAGCCATTAACTCAAGCCCTGCGATTACCGCAGAACCACTCTCTTTTTCGTTACCTGATGTTATGGGATTTGAGCTACTACCGCAAGGTACATTTTCTGAGCAGTTTCTGATCACAGAATCAAAGTCACTATAAAAGCCAACCGCTTCCATATAATTACTACCAGCACGATAGCGTGTACCAATTTCGTAGTTGATGCTCTGTTCAGGATCCGTGTTGTCATCTTCGGACACCCCAGCGCCTAGTGGGCTGAAGCCTTTGTGGACACCCCCTATCAGCTGTACTTCATCATTGAGCTGGTAGCTTGCGGATAAACCGGGCAAAAATATAGACTGATTATTGCTCACGCGTGCTTGAGTATCAGTATCAACACCGCGTGTCTCTTCAGTATCAATATACTCGTAACGCATGGCTAGATTTAGAACTAAGGGGTCAGTCACTTGCCACTTATCAGTCAGCCAAAGACTAGTTGCATTGGCTCTTTCTTCACGGTTATTGCTAGCGCTAGGGGCTTTCGTACTTTGATAAATTAAATCACCGTC
Source organism: Psychrobacter nivimaris (assembly GCF_009812035.1). GTDB lineage: Bacteria > Pseudomonadota > Gammaproteobacteria > Pseudomonadales > Moraxellaceae > Psychrobacter > Psychrobacter nivimaris. The sequence goes on from NZ_VZIZ01000021.1 coordinate 45,415, forward strand.
AACCTGATTAAAAGTATCGATTGGCTGATAACGCTCAACTTTGTCACGGTGATAGCGTGCGCCCACATCAATGTTGTGATCGCCATAGGCACTTAAAATGTCAGTGTTGAAGTTCGTCTGAACACCGGTACTATAATAAGTGCGATCATTGGCTTGGATACTAATACCTGCTAAATCCTCGGTACCATCTAACTGCCCTTGAGTGACATCACCTTCATAAAAATCATTGATTTTATTACCGCTAAGCTTATACCAATTACGATGGGTTTTATTATAATAAGCGGTCGTACGTAGCTCGCTATTGTTATCCGTGATCCAGTTGTGCGTCAAGTTAAGTCCGGTATGTTCGTCTTGTATATTATCAAGCGCAGACATCGGGTAGCGTCTGTTAGGGTTTTCATTGAAGTCAGCATCTGTTAAACCTAAGTAAGTCTCATCACTAGATCTATCAGAATACTGCGCTTTAGCAAATAAACTATGCGCAGGATTGATCTGATAACGACCTTTTAGGACATAATCTTGATTGTCATAGTCGCCAATGTCTTTACCATCAATCTCTTTAAAGCCTTTGCCTCGTTGTTGCACAGTTTCAATTGAGCCTGCAAAGTCGCCTTCGCGTCCACCAGCATAAGCATGAACATCCACACCGCCACGGTCGTTGATTGAGGTCATCGCTTGGCCGCCATTAGTGGCAGGAATAGGGGTTGATAGATAGTTAATAACGCCGCCGGTCGTTTGCGGCCCATAACGTAGCAGCGGCGCGCCTTTTAGAATCTCAACTCCTGACATACGCAGCGCTGTTGGATGGTAATAAGCGGCAGGGGCAGCATAAGGAGCGGGCGCGATAGGAATACCGTCCTCCATTAAATGCACCTTACTACTACGTCCACCAATACCGGCACGAATACTGATATTAGGACGTAAGCCCAACCCATCTTCTTCAGAGACGTAAACCCCTGGCACGGTCTTTAAAACTTGGTTAATATCTGTAATTTGCTCATTTTCTAACTGTTCGTTATCAACGTAATAACCAGAACCCGTCATTAACGGTACATTGTCTTTACTGCCGATAACAGTAATTTCGTCTAAGGTTACCGAGATTGCTGATTCTTCGGGATTGCCTTGCTGGGTATCAACACTTTTTGCATAAACTGCCTGCATGGACAAGGCTAAAGTGGACAATAAAAATACAGTAACAGACTTATAAGGATGAGACATCTCACGGACTCCAAAAGGGAAGCATAAAAATTAATACCGCATTTTTATAAAAGTGAATATTAACAATAATGATTATCGTTTGCAAGTAATAAGCAACATTTATGTATTCTGCTTTCAATGGATCTACAAAAATTTTAGTGGTGGTCACCTTAAGTGACTGTTAATACAGGGTTATTTATATGTTGTAATAATACTTAAAACAAATAAAGGCAGCGCTAAACATTTAAGCACTGCCTTTATTGTTGTTTTTTTATTAACATCATTGATACTGTAGAGCCTAATTAAGCAATAAATGCTCTAAAATCCCTTCATAAATCTGCGCCAATTTGCCCAAATCATCGATTTCGACTTTTTCATCGACTTGATGAATCGTCGCATTACGTACACCCAATTCGACGACTTGGGCACCTGTTGGGGCAATAAATCGACCATCAGACGTACCACCAGAAGTAGATAGCGTTGTATCGACATCGGTCACTTTTTTGATGGCGTTCTGACATGCCGAAACCAGTTTTCCTTCAGGGGTTAAGAATGGCTGACCAGATAATTTCCAATGAATATCGTAGCTCGCTTTACTGTTGGCAAAGTGCTTATCAAAGATAGCATGCGTTTTTGCCTTTAGTTCATCCTCAGTCGTTTCAGTTGAGAAACGGAAGTTAAAGACCACGTTTAGCGTTTCAGGAATGACATTGGTTGCGCCAGTGCCGCCGTTGATATTCGATATTTGTAATGATGTGGCTGGGAAGTAGTCGTTGCCGTTGTCCCATGCGGTAGAAGTCAATTCAGCAAGGGCAGACATCGCCGCATGAATTGGATTAGATGCTAGATGTGGATAGGCGACATGGCCTTGTTTACCTGTAACGGTAAGCTCAGCACCTAGCGAGCCACGACGACCGTTTTTGATGATATCGCCTAACGTATCGGTACTTGATGGCTCACCAACGAGACAGTAGGTGATTTTTTCTTGACGAGCTTCTAAAGTCTCGATCACTTTGACCGTACCATTAATTGACGGCCCTTCTTCATCTGAAGTGATTAAAAAAGCAATTGAGCCATTGTGCTCAGGATGATTGGCGACGAAGCGTTCGGCTGCGACAGTAAAAGCTGCAATACCCGTTTTCATATCGGCGGCACCGCGTGCCCACAGATACCCATCAGCGATAGTTGGAGTAAACGGAGGGTAGGTCCAGTTTTTCTCATCACCCGTTGGCACGACGTCAGTATGACCAGCAAAACAAATCACTGGATCGGTAGTACCGCGGCGTGCCCATAAGTTTTTGACTTCGGCATGTTCACCGCTTTGTTTTCTATCGCCAAAATACATAAACTCGCAATCAAAACCTGCCTGCTCTAACCGTGCTGACAACATATCTTGGCAACCATCGTCATCGGGCGTTACTGAAGGGCGCTCTAACAGTGCAATACTTAAATCTAAGGTTTCTTGCTGATGGGTTTTGCTATTATTTTCTGAACTCATGACAGTCCTAGGTAAGTTGAGTTAATGTTTTTTGCTATAAAAGATAGCTTATTTTTTATCAGGTCTATTTGGTACTAATTATTTATGCGTTGCAAATATATAAAGGTTAATCGATTTCTATAGCTAAAAAAATATTAGTCTCTGTCTAAGTAAATTTTTTCATAATCACCATAAAATTTTGCTAAATACTCTGTAATACATTTTTCGGCTAGAGTATTGCTATAAGTTTTAGCTTTGTCTCTGTCATAATTACTGATATTGCCACCAGCGAAAACAACTTCGCCCATTTGATAACTTGTTCCTAATAATTCTAAAGTTTTATTACTAATATCGAAAGTGGCATGTCCTTCTGGAAACACTGGCGTCATCCATCTTGTTCCATCAAATGCAAGTAGACACCCGTTCTCATACTTGAACTCAGTAGTGATAGCAGTTGGTGTAACTATTACAGGTTTTTCAGAGGTGGATTTTGGTAGGTGATAGGTAAAGAAAGGCTCACTGATTTGTTGAGTGAAGGCTTGATGATTAATAGTCGTGCAGCTTGCAAGCAAAGGTAACATAATAAGTAAAACAGAATGGTTGAATAGATTCTTACGCATTATTATTGTCCTTAATTAACAAATCTTACTTAGAGCCGTAGCGAATGATAGATATACTCAGGGCGTAGCAAACAAAACTACAGCATCATCACGTCTTAGCCAAGTAGCGATAGAGTAGCGTTGACGATGCGCAATTTGTACTTGATGACGTAAATCGCTATCGAAAATAATCAGTCTATTGGCAACTGGCATCACTTCATGGTGCGTGCCATGTTTGTCAACGACCTCTAGTGCACCGCCATCGGCTGCTTCCCAATTATCATTGAGATAAAAAACCGCCGAGATAACACGTTCATCACGTCCAGCAGGGTTGTCACTGTGCCATTGATAGCCAAAACCAGTCGGATAGCACGCATAATGCGCTTCGCTATGGCGAATACCAGCAAATAAACTACGATTGAATAGCGAGGCCAAAGCATTGATGCTTTGTAGATAGTAATAGCCTGCAAAAAAGTTTTCAGTAATCCAGCGTATTCTATCACCGCGAATATCACTGATGCGAACACCAGCGGTCAGCTCTGCATCACGATAGTCAACAAAACCGCTTTCTGCTTGTAGTGCTAATAAGGCAGTACTATTGAATACGTCATCAATGATGAGCCAGCCGTCAGTGACAAAGGTATCAAGCTGTTTATCCGTCAGCTTATCATCCCAGTCCACCGCAAAGTCAGACATTTGCAATACGTGCTGAGTAGGAATTTCTTGGCTAACATCATGAGTATTTGGCAGCAGTAATGGTGGATTATCCTGACCTATCGGACGATCAACGACCAACGCTGTCTTGTTAAGGTTGCTAATAATCTGCGTCATTTCATCTCATTATTATCAATCAGCTGTCAATATACCGTCATTCAATACGTTTTTATTGAAAGCACTTACTAAAACCACATTATCTTTTACTCTGCCTATGCTACCATAGATGCAATTTTTCTTATTTAAACTTTTGAGATTATGAACTATAAACACGCCTACCACGCTGGTAACTTTGCTGATGTGGTTAAACACATTTTATTGGTACAACTGCTTAATCAACTGGGGCAGAAAAACAAACCTTTTTATGTGCTTGACGCTTATGGCGGTCGTGGACTGTATTCACTAAGCAGTGAAGAAGCGCGCAAAACAGGTGAGGCCAAAGGCGGTATTCAAGCTTTTCTAAAAGCAGATACCGAAAAGGCACCAGCTGCTGTCAAAGATTATATGGAAGGCATCAAGCAAGCCAAATTCACTTATGACAATAAAGTCTATCCTGGTTCGCCATGGTGGGTGGCCCATCACGTCGAAAAAACCGCCGCTAAAAAGCCTGATGCTGGCGTGCGTGCTGAGGCTTTTGAAGCCAAAGCGACTGAATACGATGCGTTAAACTATCAGCTACATAAGTTGCCAATTGGTATCCAGCATCGTGATGCTTTTGAAGGTATTACCGCTGTTATTCCACCAAAAGAAAAGCGCGGTTTGATTTTCCTTGATCCCCCTTATGAGCAAGAGCATAAAGACTTTACGCGCCTTATCGACCTATTGGTCGCGGCTTATAACAAGTGGCCACAAGGTACTTATGCGCTTTGGTTCCCAATCAAAAACATCGAAGCCGTAGAGCTCTTCTATAAAAAGCTCAAACGTACTGAAATGAGACGTCAGCTGGTTTGTGAGCTAAACATTTATCCTAATGATGTTGCAGTTGGTCTGAACGGTACAGGTCTACTGGTTATCAATCCGCCATGGCAGTTTGATAATCATGCACGTGAGATATTACGTTTCTTACAGCCAGTACTAAAAGTAGAAGACGCGCCAAACTTGACGCCTGATAGTGCGACCAATGTGCGCTGGCTCGTCGGCGAATAGCAATAACGGCCAATAAGGATATTAAGATGACGACTCAGCCACCTATCGGCCAGCCGAATAATGCACCTGTGAACAATGCGTCCTTAAATGACGGCTCGCTGCAAGATAATGCAGCGACACAGCCACCGTTTATTGATGAGCACGAGTTTAATATCCGCCTAGCGGATAACGACAGCTATGATGGTTTGACATTTGAGGTGATTGAAGCTGAAGTAGCCGAAGGTAAGCGAGTGGTTAGTCGCGGTGTTTATTTGGCACCCAATCTGATCACTACCTTATCGCTACTGTCAGGCTTTTACTCGATTTTGGCGAGTACCCAAGGCGAGTTCTATAGGGCAGCTTTGGCTATCTTTTTATCCGCTATTCTTGATGGCGCAGATGGACGTGTCGCACGTATGCTCAATGCGCAAAGTCCATTTGGTGAGCAATATGACTCTTTAGCAGATATGCTAGCGTTTGGCGTTGCCCCTGCTATTTTGATTTATAGCTTTGCTTTAGAGCCATTGGCTCGTATCGGCATTGGCTGTGCGTTTGTCTTTACTGCTTGTGCTGCTTTTCGCCTTGCACGCTTTAATGTTCAGGTCGGTATCGTCGATAAAAAATACTTTGTTGGTTTGGCAAGTCCGCTTGCTGCCATATTGGTGACGTCCGCTGTGATGGTTGCAGTCGATCATAACGAGTGGATTGGTCAATATGATACAGCTGTCATGCTATTGTTTGCAGCTTGGGTAGTGACTTGTGGTCTACTGATGGTCAGCAATGTCAAATACTATAGCTTTAAAGAATTTGACAAAAAGAAAGTACCTTTTGTAGTGCTTATTATTGGGGTGTTAGTCATGAGCATCGTGCTCTATGATATTCCTGTTGGTATCTTAGCCATCGGTATTATCTATGCGTTATCAGGTATCGTGACTACGATTAAAACGAAAGTGAAAAGTTAAACGCTGTATTTAGATTTTATATAAGGGAACTTACCGTCAGGTAAGTTCCTTTTTTTACGCACTCTATATACTGCTGAAGTACACCAGCCCATATAAAAAAGCTAAATCTATAGATATAAAAGACAGTATTTAAAGTTTGATAGCGATAACAATAGGTTAGGTAAATAGAGTATCGCTGATAGAAAATAACTGAGATTATTTATAGAGTTTCCTTGTTTTCTATCTAAAACTCCGTATAATGCCACCCAGTCGAAAGGGAAGTAGGTTACAGGTTTGAGCAATGCAAATTGTTTAAATTAAATAGCAAATACTTCTTGACTAAATAAATATAGCGTCTATAATACGCACCTCATCAAGACGAGCTGGAGGTAGATAGTGTGTAGATTACACATTAATAACCCAGTTAACTTATTGAAACAAATTAAAAAAAGAAGTTGACAGACTATTAAAACATGATATGATGGTCAGCTCGCTAAATAGGATAAGCCACATTGGCTGACTTGTTTAGTTTGAAATACTAGCACTGGACGACAGTGTCAGACATTATTTAAAAGCATAACTAAAGAACAACTTGTGTGGATTTTTGCTGATTCAGAATGCTAAAAAATAAAGTTGACTATCTTTTCTTTTCGGAAAGATTATTAACTATAAAAATTATCATTTAAGACAGCAGAAAAACTCAAAGTTAATTCATTACGAACATAATTTTTAGCGATTTTGCCAGATTAGATGAGCCAAGTTTAGAAGCTTCTTTAAAGAGCTTCATAGCAAGATTAAACTGAAGAGTTT
>NZ_VZIZ01000022.1 GCF_009812035.1 Psychrobacter nivimaris
ACAATAGATTAGTGAGGTGCTCTTCTTTTTTCAATCACTTTCGAAGTTGAGAGTGGGGTAAATACTGTTAAATAGTATGTAGCTATTGCTACATCATAAATCATCAAGGAGTGATGAGATGGGTACAAAGGATATAAGTACGATGGATAATAATAACTCTAAACCAAATATCGCCTTTATTGGGCTTGGTAATATGGGTGCGCCTATGGCAGAAAATTTATTAAAGGCAGGGTATACACTTTCTGTCTTTGATTTGTCTGATACGGCAACCCAGCGTTTAGAAAAAGCAGGTGCTCGCGTGGCACAGAGTCCTAAAGATGCTGCAAGTAATGCTCAAGTCGTGATCAGTATGTTACCTGCAGGTCAGCATGTACATTCGGTGTACTTGGGTGATAGTGGCTCTAATGGTTTATTGGCAGAGTTGCCAAAAGGCACGCTTGTGATTGATAGTAGTACGATTGCGGCAGCTGATGCAAGGACAGTGGCAGAGGCGGCAAGTAAGCTTGGGATAGACTTTTTAGATGCACCAGTCTCTGGTGGGACAGGCGGGGCAGTTGCTGGTAGTTTGACCTTTATCGTCGGTGGCGATGATGCTGCTTTTGCTAAGGCTGAGCCTATTCTCGCTGTCATGGGGAAAAATATCTTTCATGCTGGCGAGCACGGCGCAGGACAAGTCGCAAAAATTTGCAACAATATGCTGTTAGGTATTTTGATGGCAGGTACGGCAGAAGCGATTAATCTAGGCGTTAAGAACGGCTTAGATCCCAAAGTGCTATCAGATATCATGCTACAGAGCTCAGGGCGTAACTGGACACTAGAAGTTTATAACCCTTATCCGAAAGTCATGGAAAATGTGCCCTCTAGCAATGGCTATCAAGGCGGATTTATGAGTAAATTGATGCAAAAAGATCTAAACCTTGCGATGCAAACTGCTCAAGACACTGAAGTAGAGACGCCAATGGGTGCTAAAGCAACAGAGTTATATGCCTCACATACTGTAGAGAATGGTGATAAAGATTTTTCTAGTATTATCGGACGTCATGACGTCTCATTATTGTCTCAAACATGACTCTCTTGACTGCTTCTCTTTTGAATGTAACCTTCTTAGACATATCAATTTTTAGGAATACCAATTCTTAAAGATACTAATATTAAGAATTTTTCGTATCATTAGTAGGTGGCATTAATTAAGAGAATGCATTTGCTAAAAAGAAAAAGGTCTACGCTAAAATCATAGCGTAGACCTTTTTTGATGGCTAATAGATAGTATTAGCTTTGCAGATCGTAGACGAGCGTCTGAACGTCTTGCGCGGCTTTTTGTAGGCGTGGTACATGAGTCAGCAGATCGTCAAGTGATACCCGTATGGTTGGTGCATGCAGATAGAGAGAAGCCAGATAGCGTGACTTTTTGTCCAGTATAGGTACAGCCACTGCGACCATCTCAGAGATAAACTCCTCATTATCGATGCCGATACCAGTATCAGCGATACGATCAAGCTCGGCATTTAATGCATCGATATCAGTAATCGTATTCTTAGTGAACTTATCTAGTGGTAACCCTTGTAATATTTTCATACGGCTAGTCGTAGATAATTGGCTTAGATAGAGCTTGCCAGTCGCTGTACACCACATGGGTGATTTTGCTCCGACAGGAAGATAAATCTGTAGTGGTAAGGTCGTTTGAGCACGGTTGGTATAGATCATATTCATATGATAAGGAATACCAATGCCGCAAGTTTCTTTTAGCTCGTCAACCAGCTTTTGCAAAATCATCTGCCGTTCGTTAAAAAATAACCGTTGCTGCCAGAGCTCAACGCTCAAATTGCGTACGCGCTTACCAGGGATAATACCGCCACCAATATCAACAGTCAAAAAACCATCATCAACCAAATTTTGAATCAATCTATGAATGGTCGGTTTAGGGATATCTAGCTCCTGTGAGAGCTCTAGTGGAGAAAGCGGTTTTGAAGCATAGGACACTGCTTCGATGATTTCTAGGACACGGGTAATCGACGATACTTTAGGCATATATATGACTCAGTAGGAGTAAAGAAATAGAGCAGACAGCATCACAAAATTTTCACAAATAAGACAAATGGTGACAATACTGACGTTCTATAACAAATCTATTATAACAACTAATTTAGCATAATATCCGCTTGAGGCAAGCGTTAGTCGCGTTATATGAGATCATTTATATCGTTTTATTTGTTGGTGTAGATTTTCTTATATAAGTAACAATAGATACGTCAACTAACAAAGCACACTATTCGGTAAGGTTAAGCCATATAACTATCATTGATTCAAAGCGCATTCTAGATAATTATGCGGACATGTTTTGCAATACCCTTACATAAACATTAAGCAAGCAAAGTCTCATGTTTACGCTGTTTGGTTACTTTAAGGACATTATGTAACATAAAGGCGAATTTTTACAGATTGGTGTAGCAATTATTACAGTACCTATGCAATCTTTACATAATGGCAAATAAAAACAGCATCAGTAGGGGTGACTTTTTAAGTCAGAATTGTTTTAATCACCTCAACAAAATGATGGTTTAACAAAAGCACAATCATCGTTTTTTATGGGCGGGTTTATTTCACACTTTAGGAGAATAATTATGAAATTGATTAAATTGACGGCAATCTCTGCTGCTGTTCTAGCATCAACTGCTGCATTAGCTGCTGATCCAGTTATCGTTGTTGATGACAACGCTGCAGTTGCATATGAAGTTGAGCCAGTTGCTGTTGCCTATCAAGCAGAACCTGCTTCTTATGCATACAATGCTAACGCTGGTGTAGTAAGCAACACTACTGGCGCTGTTGTTGGTGGCACTAAAGGTTTCTTCAGTAAAGTAGTGAACCCAGCATCTGTTAGCGCTGAAGTTGGTACTCTAGGTTATGGTGCGAATATCGGTTGGTCAATGAATGAGAAAACTGAACTACAAGCTGGTTGGGCAGGTGGCGATGTAGCTGACCTTTTCGGCGGTGATTTCGATGCAGACGACGTAAACTATGATGTAGATGCTGACTTTAGTAACCCATACCTAGGTGTACAATTACGTCCTACTGGTAACTGGTTCACAGTTGGTGCTGGTATCATCGTTCCAGACAACGATTTTGATGTAACTGCTAACTCTAAAGGCGGTACTTACAAAATTAATGATGTGTCATACAACGCAGATGATGTAGGTACTTTACAAGGTACTATGGAGCATCGTAACAAGCTAGCTCCTTACGCTACTATCGGTTTCCGTCCGAACATCACAAATAACTTTGGTCTATTTGGTGAAATTGGCGCAGCTTACATGGGTAAAACAGATGCTACAGTAAATGCAACTGACCCAGAAAATGTTGTGAGAGTTTCTAACGGTGTTACTGATATACCTTCTGGTCTTAATGCGGGTCAAGTTGCTAAACTTGCTGAGCAAGAGCTAGAAGACAAAGATTGGTTAGAGTGGTTGCCAATCGTTAAAGTTGGTGCAACTTACCGTTTCTAAGCTAATCACAGTTTAAATACTGTCGTTAGTAGAAAGTAAAAAAACGATCCTTTTTAGGGTCGTTTTTTTTATGCTTAAAATAAAAAAGATATGCTAAAAGTCGGATTTGAACTTTACTGAGAAAACCTTGCTCAGAAAACGATGACAGTCTGCTGCGATTGTAACGTGGCAATGCGATAAACAGATTGGTAGTCCGTATCTTCACTATCATTGAGTACAGAAGAAGCGTTAATCTCTCTATTATTTCCAATCAAGCTAGGAATAAGGTGAGAGTAATCCATACCTAAGCCTTGAGCTAATGTATATTGTTTGACTTTGATAAAGCTTTCTTTTATTTGCCATAACAGTTTGGCAGTGCGTTCTCGCTGATCTGTAGATAGCTCCTGTAAAATAGCTAACTCGCTCTTTGAATAGAAACGTTTGACTACATGCCATGCAATATTATGGGTCTCTATATCGATACCAGCAGGACGCTGGCGACTGATAACGACAGCTATTTTGCTGTGTAAATGTGTAAAATTTGTCTGATTCGATTCTGTAGTTTGCTTTGAACTACTAGCTCCTGTATGGCTAAAGCATACGTAATACTGACTGTTGATGAGCCGATAGGGAAAGCTTGACTCATCCAAGGTGTCATCTATTTCTAATTTTTTAAGCAGCTCTTGCAATAGTTGCCTGACGCCTTGCCGCTGCTGCTGACGCTGTTTACGTGCTAGAGCAGGTACTAAGTGTCTAGGTGCTGCTGTCGCCACCTGATAGTACCAATTTAGGCTATTAAGCTTGATGATGTCTTTACACGACGTATTACATGATGACAACCATAATGACTTGTTCCATAAGATTCCAGTGACTAAATGACTGATTGACTCACTCACTTGAGCAGTCACACACCATGTCGTGGTGTCGAGTTGAGTGTACTGTATCTGGGTAAGGTTGGAAGTCGGCATATATTAATAGTCATCAAAAATGATTATTATAGAATTGAGTATATAAAATTGTGTAAGTCTGAACGCTATGTATTTAGTATTTTGCTCATAGATAGTCATATCTCAATAGCTATGTCTAAATAATCTATATTTAATTATCTGGTCAAGAATATCAAAAGCCCAGCAATAGTATATTGCTGGGCTTTAATTAAACTATCAAACTCTATAAATAACGCTAAATCACAATTTAGTAAGACAACTCGGCACGACGGTTTTGTGCATACGCGTCTTCAGTGTTGCCAGCTGCTGCAGGGCGCTCTTCACCATAGCTAATCACACGGATGTTGTTTGCAGTGACACCTTGAGCAGCAAGGTAGTTACGAGCAGCTTGTGCGCGTCGCTCACCTAGTGCCATGTTATATTCACGGCTACCGCGCTCATCAGTGTGACCTGCGATAACGACAGTCGCTGCTGGGTTTGAATTTAGCAGGCTTACGTGTTGGTTAAGGACGCTCGCTGATTGAGCAGTAATTTCGCTGCTATCAAAGGCAAAGTAGACCACTGCTTGAATATTCTCAGCGCCAGTAATGACAGCGTTTGAGTTATCAACGATAACCGCACCATTGTAGCCAACTTGTCCACCTGGAATACCTAGCGGGGCAACGACAACTTCTGAGGTAGAACGCTTGGTAGCACAACCAGTGGTCAGTGCAACAGCGCTTGATAGTACAGCAAGAACAGCGATCTTAGAAAAACTGATTGACATGACGAGCTCCTAAAATTTTAATTAAATTTGTTTTTTTAAACTGCTTCCGATAAAACTTAGGCAATCTCTATCTATAATATACTAAATGTTAATTTATGTAAGTATTTTTACTGTAAATTATGATAGATAAAATTGAGTGTATTACCAGCGGTGCTTGCCCCAGTTTTCAGGGTTAGCCCAGTAATCAGCATTGAGCCAATTTGGCAGTTGTTTGTAGTCATATAGATTAAATTGCCAAAGCGTCGCAGTAACGGTTGATGAGGTAATAGATTGAATGTCATCAATATTTAGAGATGGTTCATTCAATATATCAAATGGCGTAAAGCCATAAGGTTTCAAATCTATCGAGCTGTCCAATGCGATAAGTAAATGCGCGGCATACAGGTCACGGTAGCGCATGAGTAGCGGTACATAGTGTTGAGTCAGCTCTTCTGACAAGGTGGGTAGCCAAAAGCAAGCAAGCTCATAACGATCAGGCACATGCTGTTTAGCAAGATCTGATAACGTTGATAAGTGTCGTGCGTTCAGCTTCGATTCAGTGTTCTCATTAGTAGATGTAGTATCGTCAAGTTGTGCTTGTAGTGCTAATAAGTCGGCATGGTTATGTGTTACCCATAATGCTTCACTATTATCTTTGCTATGCTCAGGTGACAGTTCTGTCTGAGTCGTCAATGAGGGTAGTAGCGCGTCAACATACTCTATAAGCAAAGGTAAGGTAATGTCTGCGCGTTTCACCGTATTTTTTGTCATATAATAAGCCGTTAGTTAAATGATTGGTCATCAGTACGACTATTAAATCATTTTCAACGACATTATCCAATTGATAACGTATGTTTCATATTTAAATCATATTGAACCGACGATATCTTATTCTGCATACTTGAAATTTAGCGATTTAGGTCAATCTAGCTATAAGCTTAACAAGAAAACCAATTTAGTAATAAAAATTAGCTTAATCATTGCAAAGCTTTGTCTATGTGCTTAGTTTACTAAGTGCTTAGCTGGTGTAGTTAGCCTGAAGGCAAAGTCTTTATTTGCACTAGAGTCTTCTGTAAATAGCGAAATGATATTACTCATTCCCAGTAAAAATAACTTATAACCAAATCAACGATAATAATAGGACACCATATGTCTACTGCTGAAACTGATGCACAAATCATCAATCCTGAAATGCCAGATGTGCCGCCTCATGCGCCAAGCAAGATTAATCTAAAAGACTATACCAAACCAAGTTTTGATGTCGAGACAGTACATTTAGATATTAAGCTGTTTGAAGACTACGCGCAGGTAGACAGTAAGCTTGAAATGGTACGCCAAACGGCAGGGGATATCGTCTTATTTGGTGAGTCATTAGAGCTGCTAACGATTACGATGAACGGTAAAGCGCTGAACACTGAGGATTATCAGCAGGAAGCGGGTAAGCTGACGATTTATAATGCCCCTGAGCGAGCTACTTTAGACATTCAAGTGCGTATCTGCCCACAGACCAACACCGCGCTTGAAGGTTTATATATGGCCGGTAGCGGTGACGACACGATGTTTGTGACTCAGTGCGAGCCAGAGGGTTTCCGTAAGATTACTTTTTATCCTGATCGCCCTGATGTGTTGGCGATATTTACCACGCGACTTGAAGCAGATAAGCGCTATCCGACGTTGTTGGCCAATGGTAACTTAGTCGAAGCAGGCGAAGTGGCCGATGCACCAGACCGCCATTATGCCATCTGGCACGATCCAACCAATAAGCCAAGCTATCTATTTGCCTGTGTGGTAGCCGATTTAGATGTATTGACAGATTCTTATACGACCAGCGAAGGTCGAGAAGTATTGCTTGAGTTGTATGCCAAGTCTGCTGATATCGATAAATGCGATGTCGGTATGCAAGCCCTAAAAGATGCCATGAAGTGGGATGAGGTCAATTACGGGCGAGCCTACGATCTAGATCGCTATATGATTGTGGCGGTCAGCCAATTCAATATGGGTGCAATGGAAAATAAGGGTTTGAATATTTTTAATACTGCTTGCGTGTTATCTAGCCCTGAGACGACCACTGATGCCCGTAGTTTTAGCGTAAAAGCCATTATTGCTCATGAGTATTTTCATAACTGGACAGGTAACCGTATTACCTGCCGTGATTGGTTTCAACTTTGTTTGAAAGAAGGCTTTACCGTTTACCGTGATCAGTCATTTTCAGCAGATCAGCAGTCAAGTGCAGTGCAGCGTATCGATGACGTGGCGACCTTGCGTGCCCATCAATTCAGCGAAGATGCAGGCCCATTAGCGCATCCAGTACGTCCAGAGAGTTTTGTTGAGATTAATAATTTTTATACGACGACTGTCTATGAGAAAGGCGCTGAAATTGTACGCATGATTGCCAATACGTTAGGGCCAAATGATTTCCGAAAAGGAACAGATGAGTACTTCCGTCGCTATGATGGACAAGCGGTAACGGTTGAGGACTTTTTATCAGCACTTAGTATCACTGATGAAAAAATCGAGAATTTCATTGATTGGTATCGTCAGCCTGGTACGCCAGTGGTATCGGGCTCTCAAACTTACGATAGCACCGCACAGACGCTGACCATTACTTTGAATCAGCAAACACGCCATGTCAAAGGCTTTGATGCGCCAAAACCATTGCCGATACCAGTAGCAACGGCATTGTTTGATAAAGACTCAGGCGCTATCGTCGCTGAGCGTATGTTATTGCTTGACGAGGCGACGCAAACGTTTGTCTTTGAGAATGTAGCGAGCGAGCCTGTCGTGTCATTACTGCGTGATTTTAGTGCACCAGTACAGCTTAACTATGACTACCAAGATGCAGACTTAGCGTTTTTGCTTAAGCACGAAACCAACGGGTTTAACCGCTGGCAAGTAACTCAAATGCTAGTGAATCGTATTTTGCTGCAAGGCCAAGGTACGAAGAGTAGCCCTGATGTATATTTGGAAGCATTGGCGCAGACGTTGCCTGTCTTAGCGGCTGACGATGCGATGCTAGCGGCACGATTGCTTGATATTCCATCAGCGCAAGAGCTGGCTTCTGCTATTTCTAAAGACTACGATCCAGTGTTGGTTAAAGAGCAGCGCGATGGGCTATACAAGCAAGTGGCTGATAAGTTAAAAGGCCAATGGGCTGAGCTGTACAACAACCTGCCAATGCAGTCTTATGAGGATAGCGCTGAAGCTCGAGGTATTCGTGCGCTGCGTAATGTCGTGCTCGATATGGCGTTGACTGCCAATGTAGATGCTGCAGCAGACTGGGCACAACAGCA
Source organism: Psychrobacter nivimaris (assembly GCF_009812035.1). Taxonomy (GTDB): domain Bacteria; phylum Pseudomonadota; class Gammaproteobacteria; order Pseudomonadales; family Moraxellaceae; genus Psychrobacter; species Psychrobacter nivimaris. The sequence continues at coordinate 8,462 of NZ_VZIZ01000022.1, forward strand.
GTATGATAATGCCAGCTGTATGACTGAGCGCTTTGGTGCACTGAAGGCCATGGTCAATCATCAGCTGGTAGATGCAGATAAGTATTTAGCGGACTTCTATGAGCGTTTCCAAGCAAACGATCTGGTTATCGATTTGTGGTTCAGTGTCCAAGCTGCGGCTGACGACGTAACGCCTGATATGGTCAAGTCGCTGCTGACGCACACAGACTTTGATTGGAATACGCCTAATCGTGTCCGTTCGGTTATCAGCGCTTTTAGCTCGCAACCGACGGTACTCTGGACGGCAGAAGGTCTAGAGATGTATACAGGCGTGATTCAGAAATTAGATGATGCTAACCCTGTGTTAGCGTCACGCTTACTGCAAGTACTAGCCCGCTGGAATACGTTGGCTGAGCCTCGCCGTCAAATGGCACACGAGCAGTTGGTAGATTTACAGAAGAATGTCTCATCTAAGCATGTGCTCGAAAGCTTAGAGAGCGTGTTAGGTGCTGCAAATAGCTGATTTCTATTCAGTCAGGTCATGTTTTTTTGAAGATTATAAAAGGCTAATTCAGTTAACTGGATTAGTCTTTAGATTATTCAATAAAAACGTTAGTCAATATATATAGCTTTACGCGAGACTTAGAAATGGAACCGATTAGCCAAGTAGCATATAGTGTATTGAAGTCAACCCCAAAAGTTTTTGAAACTTTTATAAAAGCTCGTGAGCAAATTCAAATAAGAAGATTTTCAGAGTTTTTAAGTCATGTTGATACTAATTATGAGACCATGAGCGTCGAAGATAACGAGGAGCTGAATAACTTTATAAATAGCAAAGAAGGGGAGAGGTTCTTAGTAAATTATGCAGATGCTATTCTTCAAACTACAAGCAATAGGGTTATGATGGCACTAGCATTACTATATTGCAATAAAGATGATTTTAACGAGTTAAATAAAGTAAACTTTATCCGAGCTACAAAAAATTTAGATGATGATCTAGTAGATTTTTATCTAACAACGCATAACAATAATATTTCAGATATTACAGACATACCTTACAGACGATTAGAAGCTACAAGTGAAAGTTATAAGGACACTAGTTGGAATGAGGAAGATATAGCTACATACATTAATGAGCTTATACGTTTAAGGTTGTTATTACCTGATCCAGTTACAGTTCCAGTGTTTTCAGATATTGACGATCTATGGACTATATTTTATGGGATTGGAAAAAACACACAAAAATATGTGAATCTTTTAAATAAAGCAAGTAATATGCTAGCAACAGGGAATTTAGTAAAATAAAAAGCCCCTTTCGCATCAGTGCGAAAGGGGCTTTTTATTGTTTGCTCGACGATAAATTATCGCGGATAGCTATTAGCGATTTGGTAGCACATCTTTTACCATATCACGTAAGTCACGTAATGCTGTGACGGTGCTATCCCAATCTAGGCAACCATCGGTGATAGATTTGCCGTACTCAAGCTGACTTAAATCAGCAGTCAATTTTTGATGGCCACCCTTTAAGTGACTCTCAATCATCATACCGATAATTGATTTATTACCATTTTGAATTTGTTCAGCAACGTTTTTGATAACCATCGGTTGTAGGTAAGGGTCTTTACCTGAGTTAGCATGACTTGAGTCAATCATAATCTTGCTATTGGTCTTGCCTTTTGCCAGCTCATTTTCAACTTGGGCTACCGCAGTTTCATCATAGTTAGGTTTACCGTTACCACCGCGAAGTACCACGTGCGCGTAAGGGTTACCTTTAGATTTGATGATAGAGACTTTACCATCTGATGATAGACCTAAGAAGCTATGACCTTCTTTAACCGCTTGCATGGCATTTACAGCAACCGTCATACCACCATCAGTACCATTTTTGAAGCCAACTGGGCATGATAAACCAGAGCTCATTTCGCGATGCGTTTGGCTCTCAGTGGTACGTGCACCAATGGCTGACCAGCTGATTAGATCCTGGATGTACTGCGGCGTATTTGGATCAAGTGCTTCAGTCGCACAAGGTAGACCTTTTTCATTCAAATCAAGTAGCAATTTACGAGCCGTGCGCAAGCCTTTTTCTATATCAAAGCTGTCATTCATGTCAGGGTCATTGATCATGCCTTTCCAACCAACCGTCGTACGAGGTTTTTCAAAATAAACACGCATGACTACAAATACACTGTCTTCGATTTCTTTTGCCAATACGGCTAAACGATCGGCATATTCGTGAGCGGCTTTGATATCGTGAATAGAGCAAGGGCCAATGACCACAAACAAACGCTTGTCTTTACCATCCAAGATATCTTGAATAGTATTACGACCTTTTAGTACGGTGTTATACGCGTCGTCTGACAGAGGCAGCTCGGCTTTTAGCTCGGCGGGGGTAATCAAAGGAATAAATTTTTCAATATTCACGTCGTCAATATCTGCATTATGGGTAACTGATGTTGTCATGGTTATATATCGTCTAGCTGATTTATAGGAATAATCATTATGCGGACAAAAGTGTTGGTTGACAAGGGTAGTCGAGCAGTTAATTGACTGATAACTGGAATGAGGAAACTAAAACTTAGTTATACTTATAGAGACTTAGCGTGATATTTGACGTTCTAAATGCACGTTTAGCATTTGGTTTTTCTATCTATTAATAAGAGTTGGTTGAGTTTTTGATGCATAACGTTCAGATTTTATGTACGAATTTCGCTATTTGTACCATCGTCAAGTATGATAGCAACATTAGCGATGGATGGCCCAAACTGTGGTATTAAAACAGTACGGATGAGTGCGCATATTATTCATGAGGTCGTATCGCTGATTTATTGCGTTATATTTTATAATAACGGTTTATTTTATTTTGTGTATTTCTAATATCGAGAGCTTGTCATGACAGATTCTGCTACGTCTCATCACCATACTGACCTCATTTATCAAGCCGAGACGGATTCTCAAGTAGCAAATATAAATGCTACGCCGCTAGTGATAGGCATCGTCGCAGGTGAGGTATCTGGTGACAGCTTAGGCGCAGATTTTATGCGGCAAATGAATAATCTACGTGATGATATTGTCTGGGTAGGCGTGGGCGGTACAAAGATGCAAGCACAAGGGCTACAGAGTATTTTTCCGTTAGAGCGCTTGGCAGTGATGGGTCTGGTTGAGGTCATGTCGCAGCTACCGGATTTGCTCAAAGCACGTCGCGAGCTATTGAGCGCATTTAAGGCTGCTAATATTGATTGGTTCGTCGGTATTGATGCACCTGATTTCAATTTACGCGTGTCCAAAAAACTAAAGCCCCAAGGCGTGTTTTGTGTGCAGTACGTCAGCCCTTCTATTTGGGCGTGGCGCGAGTCACGTATCCATAATATTAAAGCGGCGACCAATTTGGTGCTATGTCTATTCCCGTTTGAGTTGCCAGTTTATGAGCGACATAACCATCCAGCGATCTGTGTGGGTCATCCCTTACTACGAACCATTGATCAGACCCTTATCGATACGCCAATCAATCAACGTCGCAGTGAGCTCGTTTGGGACAATGATGGGTTGCAGCAGTTCTTCATCGAACGATTTGATGATGTGAGTCAGCTTATTTGTGTGATGCCAGGCTCTAGGCGCGGTGAAATTACAGCTATTCTGCCATTGATGCTTGATGGTATCCAAAAGTTAATCCTATTAGATCCTAAGCTGTGCTTTATTATTCCAACGGTTGATCAAAACCATCAATATATCGTGCAAGAGGTGATCGACCAACGCTCAGAGCAGCTGCGTGCAGCAATCGTGGTGGTCTACGATGATACCCAGCCAGAATTTAGCCAACATGCCATGGCGGCGTCAGATATCGTGATGCTAGCATCTGGGACAGCAACGCTGGAGGCAATGCTGCTTGAACGGCCGATGGTAGTGGTCTATCAATTAAATCAGCTGACTTACCAAATTGCCAAGCGTCTGGTAAAAGTACCATATGTGGCATTGCCTAATATATTGGCTAATGCACCGATTGTACCTGAGCTGATTCAAGAGCAAGCAAGCGGTGACAATATATGCCGTACCGTGATGCGATTGCTGCAACCACGCGCTTATGCCGAGCAATTACACGACTTACTAGTGACAAAGCAGTCGCTACAACAGCAAAGTAACCATGAGCCTTCAAACAGCGTGATTGAACAGTGGTTTATCCAAAATACCGATACCGTCAATCCTAATTAAACGAGAAAGACCTCCTAATATTATGCATATCAACCAACATACAGAAAGCTCAGTTCAAATAATTGATATTAATATCGAGCATATTGATGTCAAAGGAAAATATATTCAGTTAGCAGCGCCCATACACTTATATGGGAAAATGAATACCGCTGAACTGCTCACTCAATATCTGTCTAATGATAACCAAGATGCAGCGCAATCAATGCTACAAATCGGCGTTGATGAAGCAGGACGTGGGCCATTACTAGGTAGTGTCAATGTGGCGGCGGCAATATTACCTGCGACTTGGTCAGGTTTGATTGAGGAACAACCGCTTAAAGACACGCCGTTGTCGATACTGACAGACTCCAAACAACTGAGTGAAAAAAAGCGCGATATCCTTTATCCATTGGTTCAGCAGCATGCTATCGGTTATATCATCGCTGATATACCAGCAGCAGTGATCGACCAAGTAAACATCTTGCAAGCAACAATGCTTGGTATGCGCTTATGTACCGAATCGTTGCTAGAAGTGATTTTTAAAAGCTTTTCGACCGCGGAAAATGCTAAAAGTACGTCGCTCAATCAATTTAAAGTCGAAGTACTATTTGATGGAAATCGTTGTCCTGACTTGAATTATGATAGCTTTAAAAAGTTAGAGGTAGCGCCATCTGCGATTGATTGTCAAGCGTGGGTAAAAGGTGATGCGCGTCATACCAGTATTGCAGCGGCCAGTATATTAGCAAAAGTAAGTCGTGATGAATCGATGTATACACTGGATGCTAAATATCCGGAATACGGTATTGCCAAACACAAAGGCTATCCGACGCGCGCGCACATGGCAGCAATCGAAAAACATGGTATCTTGCCAACGCATAGACGTAGTTTCGCACCAGTAAGAAAAATGCTAGAAATACAGTAGCTATAAAAGAAGTAGATAGAAAGCTGATTTCTAACATGCATTATCTCGTTTTAAAGATATGATGGGGTCAGCTTTGATATTTTGGTTGACGATAAAACATTAGAGCAGCAGTCATTTACGTTTGCTACTGGTAAGGTAAATTACTAATAAGTATCTAATACATTCCAACTCTCTATCGTAAAAAGAAGGTCTGAACCAGTGATATGATTCAGACCTTCTTTTTGTGTAATAACTTTAATTATCTTCATACAATACTAGGAATGTGGCTTAAAACGATGAATTAGGCTGTTTTAAAAAGTTCTTTTCATCTTCGGTTGAGTCGCGATTTAGTACCTCATTTCGATGTGGGTATCGCCCGAATTGATCAATAATTTGTTTGTGACGATGTTCAAAGTCTAATGTGTTTGCATCATCTAATTGTTCAAATAGCGGTAGATAACGCTTATGAATCATGGCCGACTCGGAGTGCATAAACGGTATGATAATAAACCTACGCCATTGCATCGGTAGGGTGTCAAAATAAGGCTGTTGAATGGCTTCTTGGGCGAGTGCTAATGCCATACCGTCTTGTGCAAATGCACTTGCTTGTCCGCGACATAAATTTCGTGAAAACTGATCTAGCACAATAATTTCTGCCAAGCGTCCTGCCAATGCCGTTATCGAGCTATTACCATCCAATGAAGACTCTGCGATACGCCAAGTGACACATTCGCCTTGTTTCGCTGCATGCCAAATGCCGCCAAACTTATCCTGTATCTGCTTATCAAAACGATCGTTTTGTTCAAACCAGTATGCTTCATTGTTTTTATCAAACCAAAAATCCAACACGGCACGCGCATCAGGATCTAGGTAAGTCAAATCTATGTTTTTCGGATCCAATTGTGATGAATGGGATCGACTGGCTGAGGTGGAATAATCGGTTGAGAGTGCCATAAGATATTCTAATTATGATGAATTTAGTCTACTATAGCGCAAATATTTATATCTGTCTGTCAAGATACCAACAGCAGAGTGTCTATTAGGTAATCTATTATGAATGCAAAAAATCTAGAGAATTCTATCAACGCGACCTTGCCACCAACGCCTTACTATGTGCTTGATGAAGCGGCCATCGTTGCCAATATGAAAATCATCGCTAGGCTATGTGAGCTGTCTGGTGCAAAGGCATTATTAGCACTCAAATGCTTTGCCACATGGGGTGTTTTTGATGTGATGCAGCCTTATCTGCATGGTACGACTTCGTCTTCACTTAACGAAGTCAGATTGGGCTATGAAACCTTTGGCAATAACGATGATGCCAGTAACAGCGATAAAAAAGAAACGCACGCTTATAGCGTTGCCTATAGTGCAGACGAAATCCCTGAAGTATTGAACTATGCGGATAAAATAATCTTTAACTCAATCTCACAGCTCAACGCTTTTAAAGCGCAAGCCGCCGCGCAAAATATACCTGTAGGTCTACGACTCAACCCTAAGACCAGCAACTCATCGTTTTTGATTGCTGATCCTGCACGCCCATTTAGCCGTCTTGGTGAACATGACAAAGATAAAATCGCAGCGGTACTTGGCGATATCACTGGCGTCATGATTCATAACAATTGCGAGAATGACAGTTTTGAAGCCTTTAGTGAAAGCTTGGCTGATATCGAAGAAAGATTTGGTGATGTCTTAGCGCAGCTTGAATGGGTGAGCTTGGGCGGTGGTATCCACTTTATCGCGCCTGATTATCCATTAGAGAAGCTAGCTGCACGTTTGAAAGCGTTTAGCGAAACCTATGGGGTGCAAGTGTATCTTGAGCCAGGTGAAGCCAGTATTCATGGCGCAGGTACTTTGGTGACGACGGTGTTAGACACTATGCATAATGAAAAAAATCTAGCAGTCGTCGATGCTTCTATCGAAGCGCATATGCTTGATCTATTGATTTATCGTGAGTCCGCACCGATTGCTGCGATTAATCATACAGCTGCCGATATTGCGCCTATTGGCAATCCTGCAGAAGCTGCACCGTCTGAAGCTGATGCTGAGTCGGCAGACCATACCCTTATTTACGGCCGTTCTTGCTTGGCAGGTGATATCTTTGGTGAGTATGCATTACCGAGTAATCTTCAGATAGGCGATGAAATCGCCTTTGGTAATGCTGCTGGTTATACGATGGTTAAGAAAAACTGGTTCAACGGTGTCAACATGCCAGCGATAGTCATCTGCCGATTAGATGGCAGTATCGATATCCAGCGTGAGTTTGATTATCAAGATTATAAAGCCAGCTTGTCTTAACGCGTTACTTTCGTGACTTTTCTACATTAGAAAACAAAGGCTTAGTCTTAATAGTGGGTAATTTTAAGGTATCTGCTATTGATACATTATTTTTTACCGATAAGGGAATAAAAATTGTTATAATCGCGTCGGGCAAATAATGGAGTATTATTTGCCCGACGGGTGCGTGGGTTTTCCTCGGTCTTCCTTTTTAATTCACGCATATTATTCACTCGTTTCTGTTTTGCATAGCCGCTATCAATGGTATCGACAGGGACACAAAGGAGGATTGTTCATTGAACACAAACCAACAAGCTAAGCCCAACAAAAAAGACGTACTGATCATCGGAGCAGGCGGTGTCGCTCAAGTGGTCGCGCATAAATGTGCGATGCACAATGATGTGCTTGGCGAGATCCATATCGCCTCACGTACCAAAGACAAATGCGATGCCATCGCGCAGAGCGTAAAAGAAAAAGACAGCTTTAAACAAGCTGCAGTCTTGCATACCCATCAGGTTGATGCGATGGACAGCCAGGCACTTGTGCAGCTGATACAAGACACAAAAATACAAATACTTATCAATGTTGGCTCGGCATTTATCAATATGACCGTTCTAGAAGCTTGTATTGAAACAGGCACGGCATATATAGATACGGCTATTCATGAAGACCCACGTAAGATTTGTGAGACACCGCCGTGGTACAACAACTACGAGTGGCAACGCAAACAGCGCTGTGCAGACAACAATATCACTGCTATTTTAGGTGCAGGTTTTGATCCTGGTATGGTCAATGCATACGCGCGTCTGGGCTATGACATGATGGATAAAGGTTCAGTGACTGATATTGACATCATCGATATCAATGCGGGTAGCCATGGCAAATATTTTGCGACTAACTTTGACCCAGAGATCAACTTCCGTGAGTTCACCGGTACGGTTTACTCTTGGCAAGACAGCAAGTGGCAGTCTAACAAAATGTTTGAAGTCAAACGTACGGACGATTTGCCAGTTGTGGGTGTGCAAAACAGCTATCTAAGCGGTCATGATGAAGTGCATTCATTGTCAGCCAATCTAGATGTACCGAACATTCGCTTTTGGATGGGCTTTGGTGAGCATTACATCAATGTCTTCACTGTCCTACAGAGCTTAGGACTATTGTCTGAGCAGCCAGTGATGACTGCTGAAGGTCAAGAAGTTGTGCCACTAAAAGTTGTTAAAGCAGTACTACCAGATCCAAGCTCACTTGCACCGAACTATACAGGCAAGACCTGCATTGGTGATAACGTCAAAGGCAAGATCAATGGCGTTGAGACTGAAGTGTTTATCTATAATGTCTCAGATCATAAAGATGCTTACAACGAAGTTGGTAGCCAAGGTATCTCGTATACCGCAGGCGTGCCACCTGTTGCTGCTGCGATACTGGTCGCGACTGGCGAATGGGATGCAGGCAAGATGGTCAACGTCGAAGAGTTAGATGCCAAGCCATTTATCAATCTACTAAATAAGATTGGTCTACCAACGCGTATCAAAGATAGCGAAGGTGATAGAGCACTTGAGTTTGATATTTAATTAGCAAATGTTATTTAGAAAAGCCTGTCTACTAGAGACAGGCTTTTTTTATGTCTAAGTAATGAGAGCTAGCGGCGATATTATGTTCTTGCTACTATCGGTTTTCGCTACTATAAATCTCCATCTAAATTACGGTTGCTAAAACAGTATACTATACTACTTTCTTATAGACATTAGGCCAGCTGTTTTTGCCCGACAACAACGATAAAAGTACAACAAATATAACTAAGAATGAGAACATCACATGCAACTAGAAATAAACGTCATTGACGCTTTTACTGATACTGTATTCAAAGGTAATTCTGCTGCAGTTATCATTACGGATAAATGGTTAAATGATAATTTGATGCAGTCTATTGCATCTGAAAATAACTTATCTGAAACGGCTTTTATCGTTGCTGATGATAACGGTGTTTATCATATTCGCTGGTTTTCACCATTGACTGAAATTGACTTCTGTGGTCATGCGACCTTAGCTGCTGCCTTTGTACTGTTTAATAAAAACTCAAACGTACAGTCGATTAAATTTTTAGCCAAAGCTGTTGGCACAATGACCATTGTCCAAACAGAATCAGGCAAGATACAAATGGATTTTCCTAATAGAAAGCCTGAAAAAGTTGATGACATTCCTGATAGTTTACTATTTAGTTTATCCATTGCTCCTGCTAAAGTTTACCGTAATGCTCAAGCGTATTTCGTCATATATGACTCTGAATCTGATGTATTGAATGTTGTGCGTGATAATGAGAAGCTGAAGCAGCTAGCGCCTTATGATGTGGTTGTAACTTGTGAGGCAACCTCAGAAAAATATCACAATTATGACTTTGTCTCTAGATACTTCTGGCCAGCAAATGGTGGTGATGAAGATCCAGTAACGGGATCGATTCATACTGGACTTGCACCTTTATGGGCGGAGCATTTAGCTAAAAATGAATTGGTTGCTTATCAAGCATCTAGTCGAGGCGGCGTGCTTGACTGTATCGTGACAGGAGATAGAGTGCTTATTTCTGGCAATGCTGTACCATATCTGACTGGGTTTATTACGGTCGAGGAGTAGTGATTTTTGACAGAATTAAAGACGGTTGGGCTATTTGCGCTTACTGCATTGGCTGAAATTGCAGGATGTTATCTGCCTTATCTATGGCTGCGAGAAGGCAAGTCAATCTGGCTACTGATACCTGGTGCGCTGAGTTTGGTCGCGTTTGTTTGGCTGCTGTCATTACATCCGACTGCTGCGGGCAGGGTCTATGCGGCATATGGTGGCGTTTATATATGTATGGCGATTTTGTGGTTGTGGACGGTCAATGGTATACGACCAACCATGTGGGACATAGTGGGTTCGGTAGTTGCGCTATTAGGAATGGCGATTATTATGTTTGCGCCGCGCGGAGCTTAATCAAAACCTAAGCTTAATTAAAGACAGTACTTAGCTAAAAGCCAATGACGAATCAAAAAAATACCAATCAAACGGCTAGGTCGGATTGGTATATTAATATATTGATTATTAATGTTTGCCTAAGATGCTACCGTTGTCGTCTTTCTTGGCTTGTTTGGCAGCTTTCTTTTCTTTAGCAGTCAAAAGGGGCTTTTTCTTAACGTTCTTCTTACTATCTTGACCTTTGCTCATCATCGTTTCCTTTTTTACAGCACACTACTCATTACGCCAAGTCAAGCGAATTCAAGACAGTGTGAATACAGCTAACATAGCTGTTTACTGAATAGAGTATAGGCTTAAGCTTTAGTAATAGATATCGCTCGCACAATTCGTCTACGATTCAATTATCGTTCAAATCGTTTATGGTTTTCGCTAAGTGTTCTCTGCGCAGAATGACGAGCAACCCCAATACGGTTAGTCCTAGTTCATCAATTGATTCGTTCAATCAATCATTGTATTAATAAGTGCTTACTTACGGATACATGGCGATTTGCTATAATGCGTCATAAACCGATTCATAAACGCGGCAAACTCTTATTTATTAACATTTAGCACCATAGTGCTTACTGTTTTGGTCAAATTATTATGCGTATTCGTAAACTGTTCAAATTTGAAAATGCTCACATCGTTCGTAATTGTAGTTCTGAGCGTTGTAAGCATTCGATTCATGGTCACAGCTATCAGATTGAGCTGATCCTTGAGGCCACTCGTTTAGACCATGGGCAAATGGTTTATGACTTTGGCCTACTAAAATCTTCTATCAAAGACATTATCGATAGCTTTGATCATGCTATTTGTTTTTGGAACAAAGATGATCCTGAGTATGTCGCAGCGTGTAAGAAATTTAGCGCACGTTGGATAAGCTTGCCAGTTTCACCATCGGCAGAGCAGTTTTCACGAGTGATATTCTTTTGGGCGCAAGAAATACTACGTCAGACACAAATGCAAAATGGTGAAGCTGATGTCAGCGTGTACTCAGTGATTGCCCACGAGACGGCGACAGGGTATGCACAGTGTTTTGCTGATGATGTTGCAAACGCTCAAATGGGTAAGCTAGTCTTAGAAGACTTTGAATTCAGTGAGCAGGTTCGTGCTGAGTGGACTGACTCTGAGCTGTATGCCAAGCTGATTCGCGGTGAAAGCTTTACCAATCCAACCGTAACCATGCAGGTACAGACAGAGCAGGTTCAGCCTAATGTGTGATGGTCAATCTATAGAAAATGGCAAATACTTAAAGACTCTGATATTAAACTCTGAGCAAGATACTCAAGCATTGGCTGAGCAATTAGCGACATTACCACTGACAGGTAGCGTGTGGCTGGCAGGGGACTTGGGCGCTGGTAAAACGACATTGACGCGTTATTGGTTACAAGCGCTTGGTCATACAGGTGCGGTAAAAAGTCCAACCTATACCTTGGTTGAGCCTTATAGTATTCAGCGAAAAGATGGTTCGATCAAGCCGGTTTATCATGCAGATTTATATCGTCTCCAAGATCCAGAAGAGCTGTCTTTTATTGGATTTGATGAATATCTAGATGAGCCTGAGGCGTTAGTCATCATCGAATGGGCTAGCCGCGCTGATAGCTATCTGCCACCGCCTACGTTATTCATTGATATGACTCAAAGTGTAAGTGATGATAACGACACTGAAGCTCGCCAAGTGCAGTTGAGGTTGTCAAAGGCAGGTCAAGCGCAGGGTTTGGATTTATCACAACTTATCATCTAAACGAATATCTAAATTACACCAATCGCTACTTTCCAAAAATATGACATCTATCCATGCCAGATAATCATCCTAATACCCGTATCAAAAAACTATCGCCGTTGCTGATCAATCAATTAGCAGCAGGTGAGGTGGTGACGCGTCCAGCAGCAGTGGTCAAGGAGTTGCTTGAGAATGCCATCGATGCTGGTGCGACTAATATTGAAGTGCGCATCACTCAAGGCGGTATGGGCCTGATTGAAGTGGTTGATAATGGGGTCGGCATTCATCCTGATGATATGGTCATGGCCATCACTCGTCATGCGACCAGTAAGGTTGCTGACGTTGCTAACTTGCATGGTATTACGACATTGGGTTTTCGCGGTGAAGCATTAGCGGCGATGGCTGCTGTCTCTCGTTTGACCTTAACCAGTAGTCATGATGAGAGTGGTATTGGCCGTCAATTACAGGTCGCTGGCGTATTAGATGACACACCAAAACTGTTACCAGTTGTGCATAACTGCGGTACTACGATTGTCGTAAAAGATTTGTATTTCAATGTGCCTGCCCGCCGTGGCAATTTAAAATCTATTGCTACTGAGTTCGGGCATATTGAAACCATCGTCCGAGAGGTTGCACTGGCGCGTGCCGATGTTGCTTTGACACTTTTTCATGACAATAAACAGCGGCTATCATTATCTGCAAGTGCTATGAGTATTAGTGGCAATAATGACAGCCGCTTGCCACTGCCGCGTCTAGAACAAGCGACTGGTATGGCATTGACAGATAATGCATTAGCAATATCGATAGATTTGTCGAGTCTGGTACAGTCGTCTGTAGGGTACGATAATAGCAATGTTAATCAGGTAGCGATTAGTGGTTGGTTATGGCCGCTACATCATGACAAATCTGACTTACCCAAGCTGCTCTATGTAAATGGCAGACTGGTAAAAGAAGCATTGATTAGCAATCAAATACGTCAACTGGCACAAGGTGCGCAGCTAGCAGGTATGGGGTATGCACTGTATTTTGATTTACCAACTCAGTGGTTAAATATCAATGTGCATCCATCTAAACAACGTATCAAAATCAGTCCATTGAATAATATTATGGCGCACTTAGGTCATACAGTTCGTACGCAGTTGAAAACGATTGATGTAGCTAAGTTTGGGTCTGAGTCTGCATCTGCGTCCGTAGCGACGACCGAAACTGATAGCCAATACAAATCTGCGGAACGAGCAAGTAATAATGCTTCTGAAGGTCGTTCGTCTGAAGTGCCCATCTCAAGTAGTCAGTCTAGCAATAACCAAAGGCAGAATAATCAAGTAGAATCTACTAGACAGTTTTATCAGACTACTGCAAACCAATCATCTTCAAATAATCCTTCATTGCAAGAGTCAGTGCAATCTCATATCAATGAACGATCAGACCAAAGTAACAACAGTAACAACAGCACGTCACATTATTCTGATGGAGCAGCTACTTCTGCATCTTTGCCAATTTGCTTAGATATCATTGAAAACGTAGAGACTATTGGTATTGATTCAAGCATAGAGGATAAAAGTCTACCTTGGCTGTTGTTTTATCACCAAGGGCAGTATGTACTGATAAGTGCTAAAGATTGGCAGCTTAAAATAAACCAGTTGTTTGAGCCACTTACCTTTAGTCAGCAAGTATTCAAAAAAGATAGATTGCCAAACAGGGCTACTGAGTTTAATCAGCAACTTATAATGGTCAATGCGCAAATGTCTGCGCAAGATTCAATGGTTTTTGCGAATGATCTTACTGAAATAATCATGAGCAATGCTATTAAAGCGATAGATAGTCACCGCTTAGTAAAGCTAATGCTATCCTGAATATCTGAAAATAATTACAACATCTTAAAGCAATCAAACCCATCGTTATTTGAGTTATCCATATATTATGAAAGGCCACTTTATGCAACATTCGTCTGATAGCCTACCTCACAAACTGACGGATAACAGCGTGGTTTGTCTTATGGCACCAACTGCTAGCGGCAAGACGTCACTAGCGTACGAGCTATACGATACAGGTCGTTTTGAATTAATCTCAGTGGACTCAGCACTGATATATCGTGATATGAATATTGGCACAGCCAAGCCAACAGCGGCTGAGTTGGCGCGTTATCCACATCATTTGGTCGATATCGTTGATCCTATGCAAAGCTATAGTGTGGCTGAGTTTGTCAGTGACGTTGCCCGTCTTATTGACGAATGTCATAGAAATGGCAAGATACCATTATTAGTAGGCGGCACCATGATGTATTACATGGCGCTACTCGATGGGTTGTCTCCTGTGCCCGATAGCGATGACAGCGTACGGGCGCGCGTAGAGCAGTGGCGTCAAGAGGAAGGTATTAGCGCTCTATATGATTATTTGGGGAGTATAGACCCTATAAGTCATGAGCGTTTGAATGCTACTGATACTCAGCGTATCACGCGAGCAATTGAGGTCTACCTACAAACAAATATTCCAATAAGCGACTGGCAGCGTAAGCCAAAGCAAGCCCTAGCCCACAATCCAGAGCAGCAGTGGCACGCGCTATCGGTAATGCCAGATCGTTCATGGCTACATAATCGTATCGAACAACGTCTAGATATCATGTGGAATGAAGGGCTAGTGGCTGAAGTCATAGACTTACTAAAAAAGTATCCGCTCACGCCTAATATGCCTTCGATGCGCTGTGTGGGTTACAGGCAAGTACTAGAATACTTGGTGCATATTGATCATCCGATATTTGATGAGATTCATCTTGATAAAGCTCAATTTTATGAAGCTTTTAGAAAGCATACAGCTGTCAATGGAAAAAAAGAAATCTCAGATAATGTTGCTCAGTCAGTTGCTCAACCAAACATGGCTAACCAAGAGACCGAGGCGCTTGCTTGTCAGGAAATGCAAAATAAGGCATTATATGCTACAAGACAGCTAGCAAAACGTCAGTACACGTGGCTGAGAAAGGTAATGCAACTGCCCAGTGCATCATCGAATGGGACAGTAGAGTTTGAGAGCGGGGCTGATGCTAGCAGTCGTATGATATTACAAACGTTTGAAACCATGGTCGAAGCACGGGAGTACTTGTCTTAAAGTGCGATGATAGCTAACACAATTAGTTTCAAAAATTGACATAGATAGCTGTTATAATTTGGCTCAGTGCGTTGAGCATTGTTATGATGTCTTTTTTATGAACTTTTGTAGACAGAAATTATTAACGAAACAACCAGTTACTTAATTATTTACAATAATAACGTATTCGCGATAAAGTGGAATCACTTAAGAGCAACGAATATTTATTTAGATACGTTTTATAAAGAAAACACCTTATTGTATCTACCTTTTAGCCATTATAATTAAATTAACACTTAAAATAATTGGCACTCAAAACATAACTATATAATATTTAGGAGAGATTTCATGTCAAAAGGACAAACTTTACAAGATCCGTTCTTGAACTCGCTGCGCAAAGATCGCATTCCTGTCTCTATTTTTTTGGTAAATGGTATTAAATTACAAGGCCAAATTGAATCATTTGATCAATATGTTGTTCTCCTAAAAAACACAGTGAGCCAAATGGTATATAAACATGCCATCTCAACAGTCGTGCCAGCGCGTAACCCGCGTAGTAGTACGACGACAGGTACAAGTGCTCAGCCTCAGAGCGCAGCACCGACTGGATATCAAGGCGGTGGTTTTGAACGTGGTAGTAACCCTGCTGCTGGCGGCTTTGAAGAGCGCGGATTCGCATCGAGTCGCAGTGGATTCAATCGTGGTGGTTTTAGCCAAGGTCAGGATCGTGGTTTTGAACGCGGTAGCTTTGGACAAGGTCAAGAGCGCGGCTTCGAGCGTGGTGGCTTCGGTCAAGATCGTGGCTTTGATGCCACGGCAGATAACACAGGTTTCGAAGATAAGCCAAACGACGGTTCTAATGATAGCAATAGCTAACGTATTGAATTAATCGAGCGTGTTGTCTGAAAAAACATTAAGACATGATTTATTCGTTTAAAACCTGCTAATAATAGTGGGTTTTTTTTGTATAGATAGCAGCAAGCTCTTTTATTCCGTATGCAGCACTATATTAGTGTAGATTTTGTAGACTATTACTAATATCAAACATAGTGTAGTAAAATAGCGTATTGATTCATTATAAAAATAGAGCGGATTCATGAGTGATACCAAAAACAACTTAACCCATGAGCAATTTATTACCACTGCTATCGAGGCCATTAACACAGAGATATCTGCGTTAGCACTACTAACAGAGCAGATTGACGACAGATTTGCCCAAGCATGTGACATCATCCTGACTTGTAAGGGTCGAGTGGTAGTTACAGGCATGGGTAAGTCAGGGCTGATTGGACGCAAGATTGCAGCGACCTTTGCCTCAACTGGTACGCCTGCTTTTTTTATGCATCCTGGTGAAGCGGGGCATGGTGATTTGGGGATGCTTGTGAAAGGTGATGTGCTGCTTGCTATTTCAAACTCAGGTGAGTCAGATGAAATCAAGATGCTACTGCCAGTTGTTAAACATCTAAATATCCCTCTTATCAGTATCAGTCGTGATAAGCGCGGTATGCTACCACGAGCAGCTGACATTGTATTAACGCTCGGTCAGTCGCAAGAGGCTTGTCCACTTAATCTAGCGCCTACCTCCAGTACGACAGCTACTTTAGCGCTCGGGGATGCGTTAGCGGTTGCTTTAGTACACGCACGTAATTTCACTTCTGAAGATTTTGCATTATCGCATCCTGCTGGTGCCTTGGGTCGTCAGCTATTGACGCGTGTTGAAGATTTGATGCACACCAATTCAGAAAAATTGCCTTTTATTCATCAGCAAGCCCCATTGCAACAAGCTTTATTTACTATGTCTGCCGGACGACTGGGCATGACAGTGGTGACTGATGATAACAATAAGGTCGTCGGTGTGTTCACAGATGGTGACTTGCGCCGAGGGTTAGAAAAAGGCATCGACCTACAAACGCCAATGAATGAAGTGATGGTCAGCAATCCACGCCATATCAGTAAAACGATGCGTGCGTCAGATGCGCTGAGTGTTATGAATGAGAGTGGTATTAGCCAGTTATTGATCATTGATGATGAAGATCGTTTAGAAGCTATTATTACCGTTCATGATTTGCTGCAAGCTGGGGTCAAATAAGGTTTGTGAGTTGCCGTTGAAATAGTTAAGCTATATAGAATAACGCTTCGAAAATAAATATTAAAAAGAGACAAATAATGCAGGACTTGATACAGAAAGCCGGACAAGTAAAACTATTGGTCATGGATGTCGATGGAATTTTATCCAATGGTCAAATTATCTATGATGCCAATGGTGTTGAGACTAAAGCGTTCTCAGTACATGATGGTGTGGGTGTTAAGTCGTTAGCACGCTACGGTATTTTGACAGCCATTATTACGGGCCGTAGTAGTGCAATGGTGAATAAGCGCGCAGCAGAAATGGGCGTCAACCATGTGGTGCAAGGCCGTGATGATAAGCTTGTTGCGCTAAACGAGCTGCTATCTTCTCTAGATCCTGCCCTGAATATCACTGCTGCTGACTGTGCCTATATGGGCGATGATTTACCAGATATCAAAGCAATGCAAACAGTAGGCTTTGCGGCAACCGTACCTAATGCGCATGCTGAAGTCATCAAGCGCAGTGACATGGTAACGACTCGTGCTGGCGGTACTGGTGCAGTGCGCGAGATATGTGACCTTATTTTAAAAGGTCATGGACATTATCAAGACTTTATCGCGCATTACACGCTTGATGAGGCGCAAACTCAGGATAACCAGTCGTGAATACACGTGTCTTAATTGTATTAGCCTTAATTATTGCTGGTATCGCAGGTTGGTTTTTTCAGCAGCAAGGCGACGTAACGCCGCCAGTCAATATTGAAACAACAGATGTCGATTATGAAGCCACTGATATCAAAGCCGTGCAGACCAATGAACAAGGTGAAACCGAATACGAGCTTACCGCTGAGTCTTTGACGCATAATCCTGAGACCAATCAGGATGAAATGTCAGGCATTACCATGAATTGGGAACCATCTGCAGAGCAACGCTATCGTATTCAAGCGGGCAGTGCAGCTATTAGTCAACAGACAGGGGAGCTTAGTTTATCAGGTGGATTTACACTGGTGAGCGAAGGCAATAAGAGTACCCCTGAGATCGAACCGATAAAAGTGACTGGTAGTACGCTAAAAGGTAATACGAAATCAGGCAAAGTATACAGTGACGCGCCTGTGAAAATCGAACAAGGCATGAATCGATTTGAAGCCTCTAGTATGACTGCCAATCTTGAGACGGGAGAGTATGAATTTGGCCAAGTTGCTGTTGCCTTTTCTCCATCTGAACGCCAAGACAAAGCATTGTTTTAATCAAAGTCTTTCTTATTTACTGTGTCAAAAAATAGCAGCTAGCATAAAGTTTGCAAATCCTACCACCTATTATGAAATGAGTTATTTATATGAAACTTAAATTTTTGCCTACTTTACGCGCATCATCACTCTGCTTGCACAAATTGCGCGCACTGCCAATGGTGATGTTATTGGCGCTACCGCTATATAGTCACGCATTGCCATCAGATTCTAATCAGCAGATTAAGTTGCTAGCGGACAAAGCCACTTATAGTGAGCGTACCGGCGTGACCAGTTATGCAGGTAATGTCATTATTACCCAAGGTACGTTTAAGATGACGGCTGATAACATCACGGTCAATCTTTCTCAGCAGCGTAGCATTAACTCAGCAGTAGCAACTGGCCGTCCAGCGACTATGCAGCAAGTAGTCACGCAAGAAAAAGGCTTGGCAAAAGGGCAGGCTAATAAGATTGACTATAATGCAGTGTCTGGGATTATTACGCTAACTGGCAATGCAAAACTGGTTCAAAATGGTGCAAGCTTCGCTGGTAATGTTATCCGTTATAGCCTAAAAGCAGGTGATGTTGAAGCAACCGCTGGTGGCAATCAGCGCGTTGAACTGGTATTCCCGCCTAACAATGGTACAAATCAGAGTGGCGTACGTTAATCCAAATAAACAGGCTATGAGTAAATAAGTCTGCCTTTAGCAATGCTTAAATTTTGTGAAAGTAAGAGTAAGTTATGAGCGATGATAAAAATCTAGACCTATCGGCATCAAATACCAATACGGCGCCTGTCGCTCGATTGACTATGCAAAATTTAGGCAAGCGCTATGGAAAGCGTTGGGTAGTCAAAGACGTTTCATTTTCTGTCGAACAGGGTCAAGTCGTCGGACTGTTGGGGCCTAACGGTGCTGGTAAAACGACTAGCTTCTATATGGTGGTGGGACTGGTCAATATGGATAAGGGCCGCGTTACGCTAGGTAAAATGGATTTATCTAAATATGCAATGCACGAGCGAGCGCGTGCGGGTATCGGCTATCTACCACAAGAAGCATCAATCTTTCGTAAATTGTCTATCGAAGATAATATCTTAGCTATCCTACAGACTCGTACAGAATTAAGTAAAGCTGAACAACAGCAAGAACTTGAAAAGTTAATTGGCGAGTTCCATTTAGAACATGTGCGCAAGTCTCAGGGTATGAGCGTGTCAGGCGGTGAGCGTCGACGCTGTGAGATTGCGCGAGCATTGGCCGCTGATCCTAAGTTTATCTTATTGGATGAGCCTTTTGCAGGGGTAGATCCTATCTCTGTCGGTGATATTAAAGACGTTATTTTGACGTTAAAAAATCGCGGCATTGGCGTTTTAATCACGGATCATAATGTTCGAGATACACTGGCTATTTGTGAAAAAGCTTATATCGTATCAGAAGGCGCTATCATTGCAGAAGGCACTTCGGCTGAAGTGTTAGAAAATGATTTAGTAAAATCTGTTTATCTAGGTAAAGACTTTCAAGTATAAGTGAGAGCGTTAAATTCCTTATCTCATACTCTATTTTATATAGTGCGCTCAAAACAAAAAGGTGCCGTTAAAGTAGAGTTATGCTGGTATGGATTTTCCTTACTTCCTATTCATTTTGCTTTCCAAATGCTGTGTAAAATTTATACCAACAGTTTTGTATTTTCTGATTAACTAATAGAGCAGGCTAAAACTATTTTATATAGAGCTTATAAGCCAGTTACTACTTATATCTACAATTAATATCTCTACAATTAACACCATCCTCTTCAAGTACAGCTTGCAAAACCAATGGCTGACTTATCATGACAAATATTTTTGAATCAGCGCTTATAAAGCGTGACATTATTACCTTCATTATTCTCGATTGATCCTCTGAATAAGGCTTATAAGCTATGGCAAAAAATAAAAGCAGCTATGTCTGTCAGCATTGCGGTGCGCATTTTGGTAAATGGGCTGGGCAGTGTACGGATTGCGGGGAATGGAACAGTTTAGTCGAAGCCCCAAATGTCAGCATGCCACATCATAATAAGAGCACCGCGAAGCCCAATAACGCACGAGCTGCTACTCGTGGTACCAGTGCGCCAGCTGGTAACTACTCTGGTACTCACAGTGCTGTCATGCCGCTTAATGCAGTAAGTGTGACGCTCGACACGCGCCTACCAACCGGTATCAGTGAGTTTGATCGCGTACTCGGCGGTGGACTAGTGGCAGGTTCTGTGGTGTTAATCGGTGGTGATCCGGGTATTGGTAAATCAACTATCTTGCTGCAAACGGCGACCAATATGGCACGGGCGGATTCACTGGCAGGTAGTGCACTATATGTGACGGGTGAAGAGTCGCTTGCACAGGTAGCCATGCGAGCCAAACGATTAGACTTGCCTGCTGATAGACTGCGTGTGTTGGCCGAAACTAACGTAGAAACTATCTGTGCTGCATTAACGCAAGAGCAGCCAGCCATCGCTATTATTGATTCTATCCAGACGATTTATACGGACGCTATTAACTCTGCGCCAGGTGGTGTCAGTCAAATTAGAGAGTCTGCTGCGATTTTGACTCGCTATGCTAAGCAAACAGGGACAGCGCTGTTTTTAGTAGGACATGTAACCAAAGAAGGTACGCTAGCGGGTCCGCGAGTATTGGAGCATATGGTTGATACCGTACTTTATTTTGAAGGCCAGTCTGACTCGCGTTTTCGTATGATTCGTGCGGTCAAGAATCGCTTTGGTGCGGTTAATGAACTGGGCATCTTTGGTATGACTGATATGGGGCTCAAAGAAGTCGCTAATCCATCAGCGATATTTTTGAGTCGTTATGACAAACCTGTTGCTGGGTCAGTTGTCATGGTCAGTCGTGAAGGTACAAGGCCGTTACTAGTAGAAGTGCAGGCATTGGTAGATGATTCACAAGGCTCGCCTAGAAGAATGGCACTGGGTTTAGACTTCCAACGTTTATCCATGTTACTAGCAGTGATGCATCGCCATGGCGGAATACATACCAGTGGACAAGATGTCTATGTCAACGTCGTTGGTGGCGTTAAAGTCATAGAGACAGGATCTGATTTGGCTGTACTGTTGGCCTGTGCTTCAAGTATTAAAGAGAGAGCGTTACCATCTTCATTAGCCGTGTTCGGCGAAGTTGGTCTATCAGGTGAGATACGCCCAGTACCTAATGGACAAGAACGCCTAAAGGAAGCGATGAAACATGGGTTTAAGCATGCCATCATTCCAAAGGCCAATGCACCTGCTAAGGATGCGCCTCAGTTTAAAGGTATCAATGTGATTGCTGTTGAACGTCTTGATGATGCTATTGAAAGCGCATTTGAGTTATAAGGTATACAGAATTAATAGTACTTCGTTTTGAGTAGTTTAGTCGCTACTGTTAGTTTGGAACGATAAATATAGACCATAAAAAAAGCCTAACTAATGATGAGTTAGGCTTTTTTTGCTATATAGGCTAGCAATATTATTGGTCTTTAAAACTGATACCTAAAGTTAAGGTCCTGCAACGCGCTCAATAGCAACGTTACCCACGCCTTTACTCGTAATACCGAGTTTTTTGGCGGCACCATAAGATAAGTCTAATACACGGTTACCATGAAATGGGCCACGATCGTTCACTTTTACCACGACACTTTTACCATTAGTCTTGTTAGTAACTTTGACATAGCAGTTCAATGGCAATGAGCGATGCGCTGCAGTTAAACCATTCATATCAAAAGTTTCGCCACTGGCAGTCTTGCGACCATGAAACTTACGACCATACCAAGACGCAAGGCCAGTCTGCTTGAACTTACTGACAGAGTTAGAAGCAACAGCTGTTAAGCGCTCTAATACATCTTCATCATTGGTAACTTGTGTCGTATCATTGGCTAACAATGAGCTGCTAAGTGCCAATGAAGTCGGCTGACGAGCTGACTTTACCAAACTTGATGCACCATCATGCTGACGGCTTAGTTCACCAAGTACACGGTCAATGTGGGAGGCGTTATCTTGCGAAATCATAGCAAGTGTGGTCTTTGCTTCTACAGCATTTGCATTGGTAGCGACTGCAGAGCCAGCAAATAACATTGCTGACATTGTAAGTAAACCAGATAAACGCTTGTTCATAAATACCTCTATAACTTATACATCAAAACCTAACTCTAAATATTTTAGATTGAGCATGGCATTAATCTATTGTTTTCATATTGATTAATGAGCGGCTCTTATAGATATTAATATATGGTAATTTTTCATTTCATTATCATCAGTATTCAGTACATCTAGTAGATAGAGTGACTGACGATACGCTTAAATGATAGTTAGCGATAAGCATTGAATACAAAGTCCAAAATCAGGACTGAATGACAATGTCACTATATGTCGTATTTACATGATGTGCGATATACAAACTTCATTAGAATGCTACATTAATAAAAGGTTCAGAGGACATCGCGTATCGCTTTGTTATCAAACCGTTAATTAAGTAGTGTATTTGAAAGTCTGGAATCTACAAGATGCTAACTATACGGCTATGCTACAACCTAAATATATTTAAATGCAAAGTTTATTAGTAGCTATGTACGGGTTATGTATCAGAGTACAGTAAAACGAGGTTAACGCAATTTTTTGTAAAAAACAAGGAATAAAATCTTTCTAGACTGATAGGTGGTTAACTAATATCGGAAATTGTGTCTATTTACTATTAAAAATAAGAGGCGCTAAAACGAACAATTATTTCAGATTTGTAACTATTATAGTGATTGATACGAACATACATTATATGAAAACCATTAAAATAAAAAAGCCATAGCGCTCAGAAAGAAATTCTTCTTCGCGCTATAGCTCATTGTCTTTTATCGAACCATGGGTAATACAAAACAATTTATCTTAATGGTACTACCATAGTTATTACAATGACTTACTCGAAAGACGAATTATACAGAAAGTATCTTATACAAATTAGCCGGATTTATGTGTATGGATAGACATGAGCAAGCCAAATCCTGCCATCAAGGTGACGATAGCCGTACCCCCATAACTAATGAATGGTAGTGGAACACCTACGACAGGCAAAATACCGCCAACCATGCCGACATTGACGAATATATAAACAAAGAAAGACATAGCGATAGCACCAGCCAACAATCTGCTGTAAACGTCAGGATGGGTGAAAGCGATATATAAGGCGCGTGATAAAAGGCAGAAATAAATGAACATCAGTAGCATCACACCGAGTAAACCAAACTCCTCGGAGAAGGCGGCAATGATAAAGTCAGTATGGCCTTCTGGTAGGAAATGTAGGTGTGACTGCGTGCCCTCCAGATAACCTTTTCCAGTGAGGCCACCAGAACCAATGGCTGTCTTCGATTGCATGATGTTCCACCCGGCACCTTGCACGTCTGCTTCAGGATTAAGGAGTGTCAATACCCGCGTACGCTGATAGTCATGGAGTAAAAAATTCCAAGCAAAACCAATAAACGGCACAGCCAAAATTACAGCAGCAGAAATCAATCGCCATGAAAGGCCTGCTAAGAAAAGCACAAATATGCCACTAGCAGCGACCAGTAGTGATGTACCAAGATCGGGCTCTTTGGCAATTAATAGCACAGGTACAATAATTAATGCCAAGGTAA
This sequence comes from Psychrobacter nivimaris, assembly GCF_009812035.1. Classification (GTDB taxonomy): domain Bacteria; phylum Pseudomonadota; class Gammaproteobacteria; order Pseudomonadales; family Moraxellaceae; genus Psychrobacter; species Psychrobacter nivimaris. The sequence goes on from NZ_VZIZ01000022.1 coordinate 32,522, forward strand.
TAGCAATGCTAGACGCTGACGGTGGCAAATCACGCTTAGACAAAAACCAAGCACACATCATTGGCATACCGAGCTTCATAAACTCTGAAGGCTGCACACTACCGAACCCAGGCAAATTGATCCAGCGCTGAGCCCCCATACGTACTTCACCGATAATATCTACCAATACTAATAGTATAAGTCCTAAGACATAAAATATAGGCGTGAAAGTACGATAGAGACTAGGTGGTATCTGCGCCATAGTAAACATCACAGCGAATGCCACACCATAACTGACCATTTGGCGAATGACCATACCAATATCTTGGCTGGCGGCGCTATATAGAATCGTTAGACCAATACAACAAACCGTCAATAACAGTAAAGTTAACCATGGGTCGATATGAATACGTTGCCATAGTGTCGGTGCATGACCTTGACCCAAATGATGGCTCTGACGTGAAAAACGATATTGCGGGTTAGAAGACATAGGCAGAATTTGGCTAACAATTGGTGTAGGAGGGAAGTACTAACTAAATTATCTCATTATAAATAAGGATGAGAATCGTACTAAAAAGTACCGACTTTAATAAAAGTATGCGAGCAAGCGATGGCTATATCATTCACAAATAATAATAAAGTCACTCAATTATAAAAGTTGTAAGGATAAGTGTTAATTATCAATATTGGACTTCAAATTAGAAGCGATAGTTTAGCCTGCTTGTTAAAAATTTGATAGTATCGATAAAACGTTTTTAGCGGTAGTTTCTTGCAATGATAAAATCAAAAATCCATGCGTATAAGCAAATTCGCCAACCTATTATTACTCTTATCCTATGTGCTGGCAGTGTCAGTGCTCATGCCGTTATTATCAGTGATGACAGTGAACGCCGTATCCAAATACGTCAAAGTAGCAGTACAAGCAATAACACTAATGCGTATATAACGCCATCTACCAACAGCTCATATCAGCGTCCTGGTGTCACCATGTTGAGTGGTGCGAATGCATCAAATGGCGACAGTATGCAAAACTTGATTGTACAAAAACAGCGTGATTTCGAAATTGATGCTAGGTTGTCTATTGAAGAAAACAAACGTGTGAATGTAGTGAGACGCGGTACTACTTATAGTACAGCAAACAACACCTATAATGGTGCTTATAACGATTCTATGAGTATGGACTTTAATGCATGGTTAAATAGCAATAGCTATCGTGCCAGACAAGTAGCAGAGTACGAACGCTATCTTAGCGCACGAGTCGGGTCGCAGAATGTACCGCCATTATCGCAACTGCTGACGACTGCCCGTAGTTGGAGTAAATGCGGGTATGAACCGTATCAATTGCCACCTCAAGAGCTATGGTCTAACATTGTACCAACATTGCGCCTTTATAGTGAGTTGAAAAACCAAGGTATTTTACCACTCAGCAGTGAGATACGTTCGGTATATCGTAACCCGGGTTTGAATGACTGTGCAGGCGGGGCAGACAGTAGTAAGCATATGAATGCAAGTGCTATGGATATCTGGGTGCCTGAGTATGAAGACAATCTATGGCGCTTGAGTACCATGCATGATGGCTTATGCCAGTTTTGGCAGTATCAAGGACAGCCTTATAACTTTGGTTTAGGATTATATGCGACAGGGGCTATTCATTTAGATACGGATGGTTATCGTAAATGGGGATTCAATCACGCTAGTAGTTCCTCTTCTTGCCGCTATTAATTGATTTATCAAGAATCGAGAATTCAAATAATTATAAAGTTAGCCGAGATAACGCTAGATATATATTCATTTTTATATATACTATTCCGGTGTTTACTAAAAATAATAATTTTGTAATTATTTGGTAGGATTCATAGGATAGACGCATAAGTTCATTAAAAATTTGTTTGGTCTTTAAAAACTATGCTTTAATAATATCTGTTATCAATCGCCTTTATATTTTCATGGCTTATAAAGAAAACCACCAAATTTACTTTAAGCGAAAACTATGAAAAATCAGCGCTTGACAATGAAAAACTATCATAAATTAAATAACGAGAAGCAAAGTTTTTTGCACTCGAACTATAAGTATGGCGCTTTGTTTACTTCTGCACTTATGTCGGTATTATTGATTAATGCGTGTAGTACAGAGATGTCCTCTGAAAACAATATGATAGTGACGGATAAAGCTGATAGACATATACAAAGCTCTAAAGAGATAGAAGATAGTATCAAGAACTCTTACGCTCGTTTAGCCTCTAAGCGCTCTGATGTCTGTCCAAAATTAATTCAAGAAGAAACAGGTAATCAGGTTATCGAACGTATATCAGAGGTCATGGTAAATGACTACTGTGATTATTTCTTATATCCGCGAGAGGGTCAGCGCCTCAATGTTAAAGTAGATAACCGTCAAATAGAAGCGCTATTAATTGTGCCGACGCTACATAACTTTGCCAATGGTAATTATAAAGTGACGTCTTATGATAAGCATGTTATCCGTTTGAGCTATAACGGGGCTACCCATAAGCCTGAGCATTTTGTCTATGATGTTGCGCTAAAAATTTCTGACGCCAAGTATTCCTAATGCCAAGCATTAAGAATGTTCTGCTTCTTATTTAAAGATTATAGCCGTTCAAATATTTAAATGGACATATTATGAGTAGTATTTTTTACCATTTATAATACGTCCATTGGATTGATAACGCTTATTTCTAATATTGCTTCCTAGCGATTTATTTCTTACTGGTTTTTTCTACCACTTTCTTTTCTTTCCAAGGATCTTCTTGCCCAACCGTAACTATTAAAAAGTTATCAGGCTTTAGCGTATCTCGCATGGTTTGATTGACCTCTGAAAGTGTGACTTGATCAATGCGATTGGTATAGTCAGCTAAGTAATTATTCGGTAATTGGTAAAAATTCATCATTCCAAGTAAGCTATTGATACCTACATTGCTCGCAAATCCCATCGGGAAGCTATTTTTCAGATTATCTGTAGTTAAGCGCATCTCCTCAGTGGTGATACCCTTGTCCAGCGTTTCGTTGATAACCGCTAAGCTTGCATCAATGGCCGCACGCGCCTTGTCATTACGTGTCGAAAAACCAATCTGGTAGGGACCTCGAGAGAGCATTGGGTTCATCGATCCTGAGATTCCATAAGTATAGCCAAGGTTTTGTCTCACCTCAGTCATTAGTCGCGCATTAAAATCACTGCCTGCCATGACTTCGTTTCCAACAGCAAAGTTGGTTTGCTGCTGCTGTGCTATTGGGTCGGTAGCTCGTTTGCTACCTAGCTGTCCCATGAGTACAGTGGTTTGAGTGCTTGGGAATGGAATATGAACGTGCTGCGCTTTGGTAAGCGGTTTCGGCTCAGGTAAATCAGTGGCAGCTTGGCCAGTAGGCAATTTAGCAGTGATGTCTTCTGCCAGTTTTTTGGCTTGTTTTAATGTCAGGTTGCCGGTCATAGCAACAGACGCGTTTGCTGCAACTAGATATTTATTTTTAAAGTCTATCAGTTGTTGCTTCTCAATCGTAGGAACGCTTTCTAGCGTGCCGACTGATGGATGCGCGTAAGGGTGAGTACCATATAGAGCCTCGTTGAAAGCGATACTTGCTAAGCTATTAGGATCTTGTTTTTGTTGCTGCAGGCCTACCAACAGTCTTGCTTTATTGCGAGCTAGAACTTGCTCGTCAAAGGTAGGTTCACTCACCATCTGTGTCATTAAGTCAATGGCTGGCAGGAGATGCTTATCATCAGATAGGCTACGCAGTGAAACAATAAACATATCCTTATAGGCGCTACTGCTTAGATTGATGCCCAACGTTTCCACTGCACGAGTAAATGCATTTTCATCTAGGCTTTTTGAGCCCTGTTCGAGCATCGTCGCTGTCATATTCGCAATACCGAAACCATCCTTTTTGATACTACCATCACGCGCGCTACCCGCATTAAAACGCAAATCAACATCGACGATTGGCAAGGTGGTCGTTTGTACAAACATAACAGGTACGCCAGACTTGGTCTTAAACTGTTGAATGGTTGGCACGGTGACTTTTAAAGGTTCGTCATCGTCTAAGCTGGTCAGTTTAGATAGAGCAGCAATTGGCGCACTTGCATCGACTGCAGCAGGTGTACGGTAATCTTCAGCAGCTGTTGTATCAGCTTGAGCAGTAGTAGCCAAGACGCTAAAAGCAAGAATTACGCTAGCACTGAGGTAGGCTCGCTTTTTAGATGCGATAGTGCTGCTTACAGAGGATGAAGCAGTCTTAAAAGATTTTGGTTTTGCTTTAGAGTCGTATTTATTCTGAATCATGAGTTTCTTCTTATTAAGAATACGGTGTTATGGTCATTTCTATGAGACGTTTGATAATAGGCAGCGACTATTTCGCTGAGGTTTTATTGTCTTTAGGTGGTACGACATGCATCACCGTTAAGTTGTCCTTGACCAAATATTTTTTGCTGGCAGCCTGAATGTCAGCCACACTAATACCGTCGAGCTTAGTTGGCAACTTAGCAAGTAGTCTGTCATCTAGACCGATAGATTGTAATGAGCCAATCATACGTGCCTGTCCTTCCATGCTGTCTTGCGCATAAATCAAACCAGTAACCGTATTGGTCTTGGCGCGACTGATCTCGTCATCGGCAATAGGATCGGTTTTTAGCTTTTCTATTTCCGAAGTTATAGCTTGTTGTGCTTGCTCTAAGCTGACGCCTTCACGCGGTGTTGCTTGAATCAAAAACAGCCCATCACCGCGATCTAGCAAGTCGTAAGAAGTACCAACCGTCGTCAATATACCTTGCTCACGTATCAGTCGACTCTCTAAGCGTGCAGATAAGCCGCCATCGAGCACATCTTGCGCAAGTGAAAGGGCATAAGCTTGTTTTTCATTGTTGGTGCCTGCCGTGGCAAGGCTTGGCACGTTGTAACCCATCAGTAGAACGGGCACTTGAACGGCTTGCTCAGAGTCTACCTTTTGATAACCACGGAAGCCTTTTTGAGTCACAGAGGTACGTTTGGGTAGGTTGCTTTTTTCTAAATCACCAAAGTAACGTTTGACTTGAGTAAGTACTTCTTGTGGTTGCACGTCGCCGACGATGACTAACGTTGCATTATTTGGTGCATACCACGTCTTATACCAATTTTTTAGATCTGAAAGTTTAATCGATTCTAGCTCGTTCATAGGTCCAATGACAGATTCGCCTTTTGGGCTGTCAGGTAAGGCCAGCAGACGAAATGACTCATACGCTTTAGCAAGCGGATTGTCATCAGTACGTTGGCGACGCTCTTCCATGACCACTTGATGCTCTTTAGCAAATTCTTTGTCATCAAATATAAGGTTTTTCATGCGATCTGCTTCAAGCTCTAGCGCTAACGGCATACGATTGGCAGGGAATAGCTCGTAGTATCCGGTATAGTCATAGCTGGTAAAGGCATTATTGACACCACCAAACTTAGCAATTAGCCGCTCATAATCATCACTAGAAACGTTGGTCGTGCCCTTAAACATCATGTGCTCGAGTAAGTGAGAGATACCACCTTTATCAAGAGGCTCATCTGCTGAGCCCACTCGGTACCAGATTTGTGTCATAGCGACTGGGGCACGGTGGTCTTCTTTTATGACGACTTTTAGACCATTTTCTAACTGATATTCATGTCGACCTGACATATCCATTGTCAACTCAGACGGCTGAGTGTCTTTGCTCGTTTTATTTTCATCTGATATGTTTTGAGCCAAGCTATCAGTTGCGATTGAGCTTGTCGCAGTTGCAGAGTTAATAGGCATCGTATTGGTTTGACATGCAGCAAGTGACGCTGCTACTGCTAAGGCACAAGCAATGCGTAATGGCGCAGCTGCTAGAGGTAAAGACAATGGCATGGTATGGTCTACTTATATAAAATAATAATAGAAGAATTAAATGCTAATCATAGCGATAGAAGACATTACAAAGAGGTCTGAGCACCAACCATAACGCTAGCAGTCGGTCTAAACTCTTGCGTCGTGGTGCAACCTGTCACCAATATAGTCGTCGTTAATAAAATAGCCACACTGATGCTGCTGATTTTTTTGTAGTGCTTAGAGAATAATGACATAACGGATTCCTAATAAGTATTTATCGAATAAGTCTTGGTAGAGTAGGCGAAGTCTGACAAGTAGCAGGTCAGAGTTTTGTGTCTAAACCTTAAGCAAAACTTTCTCAAATCATTGAGTGATTTTTTAAACAGATAAATTTTGACGATAGTCTAATAGGGTAAGGGCTGAGCATGACTTGAATTATGCTAAAATAGGTCAAAATTAAGCGTCATGTCGCTCGTAGCCAGATGACAATATGCAAATCCATTAACAATAAACAAATAATTGATTGTGATAACTTTTAGGGCAAACTTATGAACAACCCAAACAATAGCAACCGCGTAGTCATTAACCTTGATACTGGTCTTGACGACTTAGATGACGATGATATTACCTTACCCAGTCTACCGGTGCAATCTGTGCCCATTATTGATGAAACAGAGAGTGTTGCTCCGCAAAAGGACAGTACGGTAAACCAAGACGTCTCTAGTAATGATGCTGCGGACAATATTGCTTTAGCGACGCCAATTGTTATGACAGAAGAGCATAATGTCCCTAAAGGTAATTCTGAAAGCTTTTCGAGCGCTAAAGAGACAGCCGCTGCTACAAGTCAAACTAATACTGCGTCAACCATTCCTGCTATGCCATTGCAAGAGCAATTGGGTGATACACCAAGCGTAAACCCAGTGGCTGACAGTAATGTACAGGCAGCTACTACCAAAGAGCCTGCTACAGAGTTACAAGAGTCACAAGAGACTAAAGAAAATAAGAAAAAGGGCAGCTGGTTTAACCGTATGAAAACGGGCCTCAGTAAGTCACGCAAAAACTTAGCTGAAGGCATGGTCAGTATCTTAATCGGTGGTAAAGAGATTGATGACGAGCTATTAGAAGAAGTCGAAGATCAGCTATTGGTAGCCGATATCGGCGTCAACGCGACGAACCGTATCATCAAGAGCCTCACCGAGCAGACAGATCGTGGTGACTTGATCTATGCACACTCTCTATATAAAGCATTGCAAAGTGAGTTGGTTGATATCCTTACACCAAAAGTTGAGCCATTGGTGATTGATACTAGCAAAAAGCCGTTTGTTATATTGGTAGTAGGGGTCAATGGCGTAGGGAAAACCACAACGATTGGTAAGCTTGCCAAGCGCCTACAAGGTGAAGGCAAATCAGTCATGCTGGCAGCGGGCGATACGTTCCGTGCGGCAGCTACTGAGCAGCTACAGATTTGGGGCGAGCGCAATCATATTCCAGTGGTAGCTCAAGGTCATGGTTCTGACAGCGCTTCTGTCATTTTTGATGCAATGCAGTCAGCCAAAGCAAAAAATATCGATGTGCTTATCGCCGATACTGCGGGACGTCTGCAAAACAAGACACATTTAATGGCAGAGTTGGAGAAAGTCGTACGTGTCATGCGTAAAGCGGATCCAAGTGCCCCGCATGAAGGTATGATTGTGCTAGATGCTGGCACGGGTCAAAATGCTATCAACCAAGTCGAACTGTTTAATAAAGTTGTGCCACTGACAGGTATTACTATTACTAAGCTAGACGGTACTGCTAAAGGTGGTGTGGTATTTAATATTGCCGAAACGACAGATGTGCCTATCCGCTATATTGGTGTGGGTGAGTCGATTGATGACTTGCGTTCTTTTAGTCCGAAACAATTTGTCGCCGCTTTGTTCGAGACCGACGATAAAGAATAAGAGAGCCAGTTTTAATTGGTAAATCATTTTTGAGATAATTTGGAAGTAGACGCTATGATAGTTACCACAGCAGCCTTTGGGTCACATCGATTAACACTGATTGCTCGTGTCAATGGGCATGGTCAGCCTATGCTCGTTGAAGCCAACTGGCTGCTGGCAGGTAACTCATGGCATAGCTCAAAATCTGTACCCAAACTTAAAAAGTACTATGGCCTGACAGACGAAGACTTTACCTTTATAGATAAAAATAGCCTAAGCATGAATGAACCTGCTCAAGCATTATTGATAGAAACGATTTTCCAACTCAAAGATTATGCTGATGGTAAACGTAAGATATTAGATTTGCCTTTAGACTTCTCTATGGGTACTGAGTTTCAGCAAAGAGTATGGCAGGCACTACAAGGTATTGAGTATGGAGAAACCATCAGCTATGCCACACTTGCGCAGCGTGTCAACAGTCCAAAAGGGTTTCGTGCGGTCGCGCAGGCCAATGGCAAAAATCCTTTTAGCATTATCGTGCCTTGTCATCGAGTGATTGCGAGCGACGGCAAGCTTGGTGGTTATACAGGCGGGCTAGATAAAAAAGAGTATTTACTAGCGCTAGAAGGCAGTTGGACGTAAAAATGAGTCCAAATCTGTCTTAATAAAAAAGGGCCAAATACTTTTAGTATCTGGCCCTTTTTACTGAACAATTAATACGCTTATGCTTATGCTTCAAGCTGAGCCATGACGTCAGCAGAGAAGTTCACGTTAGTATAAACTTCTTGCACATCATCAGCATCTTCTAGCATATCAATCATCTTTATGATTTTTTCAGCATCATCGACATTGTCGATCTCAGCCGTGGTAGATGGTGACATAGTGACCTCGGCGTTGTCAGAAACAAGACCAGCTGCATTAAGGGCATCTTGAACTTGACCGAAACTTTCCCATTCAGTGATAACGAGTAAGCTTTCGCCATCATTTTCGATATCAACGGCGCCCGCATCTAGTGCAACGAGCATGACTTCATCTTCTAAGCTGACATCGTTAAAAGTGATTTCGCCACGTTTGGTGAATAGATACGCCACTGAGCCTGATGTGCCAAGATTACCATCATTCTTGGTAAAAGCATGACGTACTTCGCTGACCGTACGGTTAAGGTTATCCGTCATGGTTTCGACCAGTACAGCCACACCACCAACACCGTAGCCTTCGTAACTGACTTCTTCCATATTCTCGTTATCGCCGCCGCCTGTACCACGGTCCACAGCACGATTAATCGTGTCGCGCGTCATATTGACGGATAGGGCTTTTTCGATAACGGCACGTAAGCGTGGGTTTTTGTCAGGATCGGGATCGCCTTGTTTGGCAGCTGAAACGATTTCACGAATAATCTTGGTAAATATCTTACCCCTTACTGCATCCTGACGGGCTTTACGGTGTTTAATATTTGCCCATTTTGAATGGCCTGCCATATAACATCCTTAAGTTCTACGTACTATTTTTATGGGTAAAAAGAGTGATCAACAACAACCTTCGATACCTGCTTGCCTGATTTTATACTATCATTACTTTGTCTATTTGAGGTAGTAGCGCTACTGGCACGTTAACGATTTGTATGTTGTTGAGAGTGCTTTTTTGCTACACTGTGGCAACTTATAGATTGTATTCACTGTGATAGGTGAGCGATATTATAAACCAGTTTTAGCTATTTTGACCAACTTGCCCTTATCCATCACATTTTAAGTCATTGCGTGCTATCAAGCCATTGATTTTATAAAGTACTGATTCTATGAAGCAACCAACCGCCGAAGCTCTTACACACTTGCGTAACCGTACGCATATCATTATTGAAGGCACAGATACTCGTCTGGGTAAGCTCTTTGATATTGTATTGCTGATTGCAATTTTAGCCAGTGTGGCCGTCGTCATGCTTGATAGTGTGCTATATATGCGTTTGCAGTATGGCACGTTGTTCTTTTATGCAGAGTGGTTTTTTACCATTTTGTTTACTATTGAGTATGCGTTAAGGTTATTTTCAGCACCCAACCGCTTACGCTATGCTTTTAGTTTCTTTGGGATAGTAGACTTACTGTCTGTATTGCCAAGTTATTTGAGCCTGATGTTTGTAGGCGTACAGTATCTACTCGTGATACGGGTATTACGTATTTTACGTGTGTTTCGTGTTCTTAAGCTCAAAGCCTATATGCAACAGGCTGGGTTTTTGGCGTCTGCATTAAAAACCAGTCAGCAGAAAATTACGGTTTTCTTCCTATCGCTTGTATTGTTGGTAACCATCTTTGGTTCAATTATTTATGTCGTAGAAGGGCCGGAAAATGGATTTACCAGTATTCCATTGTCTATCTACTGGGCAGTTGTCACGATGACGACGGTTGGCTATGGTGATATGTCACCTAAAACACCGCTCGGCCAAGCAATTGCCACCATGGTCATGATCACGGGTTATTCTATTATTGCTGTACCAACAGGTATTTTTACGTCAGAGTTAGCACGTAACATGCGTCCACAGTTGAACCCAGTGACTTGTCCAAACTGTGGTAAATTCGGCCATGCAGTAGGGGCAGACTTTTGCGATCGTTGTGGACACGCGCTACATATCTAGAGATAGATTTGATCCTGACAGTCAATATACCTACTACGCATCGATGTATTCGTCAACCAGTGGTGACAGGTCGATCTCGACGCCTAGATTGACCAAATTCCAGTATTGTCCTGATACAGTACGGTCTAGCATCATAGTGGTGGCTGAGGGTTGAAACTGACCAAAGTACTTTAAAGACGTACGCATCTGGGCAATGGCCTCGTGATGTACTTGGCTACTACCGAAATCAAATTCACCTTCTTGATAGGGGCTAATGGATAAAGGTTTAAGCCCAATCGATAGCCACTTTTCATAAAACTCACCAGGGATGTTCTTATCATCTTCGCGGCGAATATCTAGGGCAATCAAATCTTGTTCAAGTGCAGTGACGTCACCTCTTAGCGCATGTTTGACAAAGCGTTTGAATAGCTGCACTTCGCTATCGCTATAGCTGCGGATGCCACCAAAATCATATGCCACGACGCTACCGTCATGACGGAACGCAAAGTTACCTGGATGAGGGTCGCAGTGCATACGGTATAAGCCAAACAGCTGCCCTGCGGTAAAATGAAACAGACGCTCTGCTATTTTTTGTTTGACGCCATTGTCCCATGTCGCGGCGACAGTCAATGTCTCTCCCATCTCTTCGGTCAACGTTAAAATCCGTCTAGAAGAATGGCTGCTAATCACTTTGGGAATAATAAGCCCTTCATCTTCTGCATGAAAAGCACCAAACACACGTAAATTATGAGCTTCTTTGACATAGTCCAATTCATCATGCAAGCTCTGACGAATCTCATTAAAAAGCTGCTCTTGTAGTTGCTTACTCATATTGAGCACGCCAGCGATTTTTAATGCCATACGTACTTGTTTGAGATCGCTATCGCAGTTTTCATCGACATCAGGATACTGAACTTTGACCACTACTTTTTGACCCGATGGCAACGTCGCTTTATGCACTTGTCCAATAGATGCTGCGGCAAAAGGTGTCTCTTCAAACTCGCTGAATAATTCTAAGATCGGCGCTTTCAGTTCGCGTTCAACTTGGGCTTGTATCTGCGCATATGGCATTGGCGGCGCATCTTTCTGTAGCTTTTCAAGTGCTGACGCAACCTCAGGCGGGAACACATCCTTATATTGTGAAGCAATCTGTCCGACTTTCATCACTGCACCTTTCATCTCACCTAACGTCTCGGCAATTTGAACGCCCACGTCTTGCATCAGATCTGAGCGAGCCTGCAGACGTTTTTCTTCGTCACTTGAGAGATGCTTAAATGAGTTTTTGGCGGCTTTGCCAGCAATACTCGCTGTCATGCCAGCGAGTTTCATAAAGCGTTTTCCGGACGATTTTGCCATTCATGTCACCGTATAATGGGTTGTTTACTCAGTCGTAATTCTATTATTTTACTTGCAAGATTACTGTTTGACTAATGTGTGAAGACGCGAGCAATTTTTTATAAAAAAGTAAGCACAGTCATATCATTTGCTTGTGTCAACTGCATACATATTGCTCAACCAGTAATCAAGCGCCATTTGATAGCCTAATTGTCCCAAACCGCAAATGACACCGACCGCAATGTCACTTAAATATGAATGATGACGGAAAGGCTCACGGGCATGAACATTGGATAAATGTACTTCTATAAATGGTTTTTGGGTGGCCAACAGCGCATCGCGCAGAGCCACTGAAGTATGTGTAAAGGCAGCCGGATTGATGATGATAGCATCGACTTGGGCAGGTTTGTCCGCTAATAATCCATGATGCTGAATATCATCTACTAGCTTACCCTCATGGTTGGACTGTATACATATTAACTCTACACCGTGGTGAGCCGCGTGCTCAACTAGTTGCTTTTCTATATCAGCAAGTGTTGTATGACCATAAATGTGCGGTTCTCGCTTGCCTAGTAAATTCAAATTTACCCCATTTACCAGTAGTAATTTATGAGTCAGTATTTGATTTGAATTTTCGTTAGTCGATTGTTCGGCTGTTTTTGATGGAGTAGAGGTCATAATGGTCTCGGTAACTATTGAGCGATGTTAATAATTTATTATATTATAAGAATAATCTAAGGTGCGCGGCGTTAAGCTAAAATGGCTTCAACGCATTTTGCTCTTTATCATAACAGCTTGATAGCTAGGTTATAAAAATTTGTCTAAAAAAATTATTTAGATATCAAAAAGCATATTAAAAGTCTTTATGTTGCTAAAAACCCGTGCTATGATATTTTTTATGCAATAAATATTGCAAGTTTGTTGCTATCATCAAATTTCATGACGATAAGTGCGTTTGGCGAATTCGTTATGGAAACACTATGTATGTAATTCAAGAACTACATAGACGATGGTAAGTAGAGTAGTAATACTCTTAATTTTTGATTTCATAATCTTAGACCCTGTTTATATGCAATGTCGCAAAGGAAGCTAGGGCTAAGCGGACTTTTTTAGGAAGTAATATTATGTCAGCTCGTGAGCAAGGTATCGTTAAGTGGTTTAATGACTCAAAAGGCTTTGGTTTCATTCAACGTGACAGCGGAGAAGATATTTTTGTCCATTTCCGCGCGATTCAGGGTGATGGCTATCGTTCTCTAAAGGATGGCGAAAAAGTTGAGTTCAGCGTAGTAGAAGGTGACAAAGGTCTGCAAGCTGAAGAAGTCAGAAAGATAGAAGAGTAATTTACTCAGGCATTAAAGCGGTTTAGTTATAATGTCTGTACAAACTACTGATATACTACTGAGTCAAGCCCATCTTATCTTACCTATGTTGAGTGAACTGCAGCATATTTGGTAGGATTGGATTTGGGCTTGGCTTTTTTTGTGCCTATATGGCTGATGGTTTTCCGCAGACTCGATAAGGCTACTTTTACTGATTACGGTTTAAACGCTACATTTGACACTATAAAGGTTCATTGTGAGCCTATGTATAATTAATAAAATACGAGCAATTCATTTAAAAGGATATTTTTTTGAGCAATTTTACAACGTTTACTGATTTGCCACTTTCAACAGCGACCCTGCGTGCAGTAAGTGATCTAGGCTTTACTGAATTGACGCCGATTCAAGCAAAGATACTACCGCATACATTGGCACATCAAGATGCTATTGGACAGGCACAAACGGGCACAGGGAAAACAGCAACTTTTCTACTGACTATTATGGAAGCCTTGCTTAAGCGTCCATTTACTAATGACGAAGAGCGCTATCTTGGTGAGCCGCGCGCTGTGGTCATGGCGCCAACTCGCGAATTGGCTCAGCAAATATTTGATGACTGCATTGCATTAACCAAATATACCTCGCTACATAGCGTCTGTATTATGGGCGGTACTAATTATGAAACTCAGCAGCACGAGCTTGAACGTCAATACGTTGATATCTTGGTAGCGACGCCTGGCCGTCTAATTGACCTTGCTAATAAAGGCATGGTGTATCTAGATAGAGTAGAGGTATTGGTACTTGATGAAGCAGATCGCATGTTAGATATGGGATTCATTCCTGATATCAAGCGCCTAGTTGGTCGAATGCCTGCCAATACGGATCGTCAAAGCTTGCTGTTTTCTGCAACCTTTAACCAAGATGTGATGAATTTAGCCTATCGTTGGTTACATGAGCCTCAGTTTGTTGAAATTGAGCCTGAACACAAGACCAGCGAGTTAGTAGATCAGCATTTTTATTTGCTGACAGAAGATCAAAAACTGGACGCCTTGCAGCGTATTATCAGTGATGAAGCAGTAGAGAAAGTCATCGTCTTTGCCAATCGCAAAGATCAAGTAAAGCGTCTATATCACAAACTGCGTCAAGCGCATAATATCGTGATGCTCTCGGGCGATGTCATTCAGCAAAAACGTGAGAAATACTTACAGCGCTTTAAAGATGGTCACGCGTCTATCTTGGTGGCGACAGATGTAGCAGGGCGCGGTATCCATGTCGATGATATCAGTCATGTGGTTAACTTTACTTTGCCTGATCAGCCAGATGATTATGTGCATCGCATTGGACGTACGGGCCGTGCGGGCCAGACAGGTATTAGTATCAGCTTTGTGAGTGAGGATGATGCTTTTAATATACCGGCATTAGAGAAGCATTTAGAAACCAAGTTTACGCTTGAGCAATGGCAGGAATAATTGCTATAAACTGAGCATTATTCAAAAAATAAAAGCCCTCAATATCGAAAATGGTATTGAGGGCTTTTTTATATGCTAAGTGTTAATAGTATCTGTTACCGATAACTTTATTGAGCGTGTTCCATCATTTCAGTATGCTCATGGTGATTCATGTCCACTGATTCATCACTCATGTCATTCATACTATGATCCATATCCTGCATGTTGTGATCCATGTCTGCTGCCATATCCGTATCATGATTCATTTGGCTCATGTCGTGAGAGTCCATATCAGACATCATAGCAGTGTGGCTACCATGATTCATCTCACCATGGCCGCCATGCATATTTGCCATGACCATCGGCACGACTGCTACTGCCAACCCTGATATGACCATAACCGCACCATTTAACTGCCTTAAGCGAAAACGTCCGATCTTATCACGTAGCCAACCGACCGTTTCGTGCGTCGCAACCAACATCGGTATGGTTCCTAGACCAAAGACAAACATCAACGCAGCACCGCTTAATGGATTATGAGCAACGACCGCAATTAGTAGAGCGCCATATACCAAACCACAAGGCAAAAAGCCCCAAAGCAACCCTGCTGTTAATGCGCGCGGAAAAGTATTAAGTGGAAATACCTTTTGACGCAATGGGCTAAGATACTGCCAAAAGCGCATACCAAAACGTTCAAGCTTAGTCAAAAACGGCGCACCAAGCATCGTCACACCGACGAATACCAGTACCAATCCTAATAAAATACGCGGTGTACTATTACCCATCATCAATGGCTTTAATACGGTAATACCGATTAGCCCTGCAATTAAACCCAATAATGCGTAACTCGTTAAACGCCCAAAATGATACGTGGCCACCAAAGCACGACGTTTGGCGGGGCTGACATCTTTCATAGACAGACCAAATGCGGTCACAAGACCGCCACACATGCCTAAACAATGCGGTGAACCAAAGAATCCCATTAGTAATGCCGCCACAAGTAAAGCGATGGTCATGAATGCGTCTCCTAAGAATAGTAAAGGGCGAACTTGCTAGTGCTGAATTATTTAATAAAACGGCACCAATAAATTACGCATTTATAAGGCAGATAAATTAGATTTCTGAATCTTTATTTATCTCAGAATGATCGTTATTTCCATCAATTGCGGCTGTTTTATCTTGCTGCTGGGTAGGTGCTGAGCGTTCATGAGCCTGCATAGTTTGGCGGCGTTCTTGACGGTCATCCAATATAATACGCTGTGATGCATTGTCCAGATCTTCGAATTGATTTGACTTGACCGCATAACGCACTGCCCAAATAGCAACCACAAACAGCATAAGACTTAATGGTATTAATAAAAATATACTGAGCATGGCAAATCTCTTAAATAGCAGTGTCTCTTATTATTATACACCCATCACAAATGTAGTGGATGACTGGTAGCATTTAGAATGCGTCTCTCAATAGTATCGTATATATCTTTAACGTTTATTCGTCAGAGTCTTTTGCAGCATTGCCTCTTGGGGTCAATAGCTGCTGCGAAGTCACATCATTGGCATGGCGGCAGTCCATTTGTGGACGTATCACATCGCGCAGGTAGGCTGCGACCTCATAGACAGCGCGCCGTGAGTGACTTAAGTTGTGCGCAGGCTTCATCCAGTCTCGTCTAACTGGCAATGGCGCAGGAAGTGGTGTGCTATTGATACCATTTAAGGCAAACTGTCTGCGTGCACGTGCCATATGATAGCTATCAGTAATCAGATATACATGGCGTAGCGGAATGCGTTTGGCTGTAAAACGGGCGTTTTCACATGTATTCATGCTGGCATTTTCACTTATCAGTCCGTCGATACCGTGTTCCATCAACCATTGACCGAGCCATGGAGCTTCAGCACCACTCAGTACAATCGGTAGGGGTAAGTCATGGTAAGCACCTGCAGCGGTACGGGCACGATTGAGACTATAGCGGTTTAGGATAATTTGGTTGTTGTGGTCATTGGTCAGACCGCCGCCTAGGACTACATAAGCGGTAGGCGGTGAGCTCATGGCAGCAGCAGGCATATCAGGTAGCGGCAATAGAGAAAAGATATAAACGATTGCTTGCGAAAATAGCGGGGTAAATAGGCTAATAATCACTAAAATGACGGACGTAGAGCCCAGTATAAAAGTAATATTGATAATGCGAAAAAGCGTCACCATGCGTTCAGAAAACCGCAAGTAATATCGCCATAATCGTTTAGATAATAGCCGCTTAGACCATGATTTTTTAGGCCACATGCTCAGCATATCCAATTGAGCCATCAGCATTTACCCAGACTGGCTCACGTGACAATTGAATGGCAAATTTTTCATAGACAGTAGCAGCGATATATTTCTGCGCTATAGCTACATCCTCTTGCGTGGCTTGCTGAGGCGTATGGTTGGTCAGTACTAGTGCTTGCTGCTTATGCGTAAAAATAGGTGCAATGCCGCCGCCTTTTAACCCTGCTTGCTCAATGAGCCAACCTGCAGCAACCTTCACCATTGCATCAGGCATCGCATAACCAACGATAGCTGGATAAGTTGTTTGCAGCGCTGTGAACTGCTCCTGAGCGATAATAGGGTTTTGAAAAAAACTGCCACAATTAGGTAGCTGTTTTGGGTCTGGCAGTTTTTGTTGTCTAATATCTATAATGGCTTGCATAACATCATGAGGCATCGCTTGCTCGCGCCCTTGTTGCTCCGCATAGCGCTGCGCCACAGTCTGTACATCGCCATAACTGGCTAGAATATTGGCAGGATCAGTATGTAATCTGAAACCCACACGACTAATAAGCCATGTGTTTGGTGTGCGTTTAAAGATACTGTCACGATAGCCAAATTGACAATCGGCAGCTGATAAATGGTGCCAAGTTTGTGTCGGCAAATGATAGGCGCGTACATACTGTAAGCGGTCTTCTAATTGTACGCCGTATGCACCGATATTTTGTATGGGTGCTGCGCCCGTCAGGCCCGGTATTAGTGCAAGGTTTTCCAATCCATACCAACCTTGATTGACCGTATGTACGACCAAATCATGCCAGTTCTCACCAGCCATTACCTCGATATCAACATAATTGTCGGTTTGATTGGTCAGATGAATACCACGCATCTTTGGCTGCAATACTATAGCCTTCAACGCGGCAGGCAATAAAACATTGCTACCGCCAGACAGTACAAACAGTGGTAGCTTGTCTGCTGTATCCTCTATATAAGCTGCCATAAAATCATCAAGCTGCGCTTCATTCTCTAATGTCACTACAGAGTCAGCAACACAAGCCAATGCCATAGTATTATCATGTGACAAATCGATTGAATCATTAACTACGGCAGTCGCTGAAACATTCGAAACATCAGAGCTGATGGTAGACTGAGTACTGTGGTCAAGGCGTGAAGCTTGGGTCATAACATAGCCTATGTGGCAAAAGGATAATAAATGATAAGGTAGTTATAGTTGTTTCAATTTAAAAGAGATACAAAGCAACTGAGTGCAGACGTAACTGTGATACTTCAAGCGAGGTTAACGCTGTAGCTCTTTTATAGAAGATTAACCTTATTATAGAGGATACCGGATGCAAGAGTAGCAGAAATATAGACAGTATGGCTAGCAGGCTTTCCAGCTTTCTATCCAAGCTTGGGCGCTTGATTCGATACGCTCGATCACTTCTTCAAAATCATCGTTATTGCCCTTATAGGGATCTGGCACATCACTGCCGCAATAGGTAGGGTCTTCTTCACTGAACAGTGCTAGTGTTGCCAAATTATCCTCTGACTTTGCTGTAATGCTGTCTTTAATAGCTTGTAGATCAGCTAAATTCTGTGAATCCATGGCTAAGATTAAATCAAAATCATGAAAATCACTGGTACTGACTTGACGAGCGACCAGCTTATTAATTTTATAGCCGTGTGACTTAGCATGACGTTGTGAGCGAGCATCAGGCGCACTGCCAACGTGCCAATCACTGGTGCCTGCTGAGTCTACTTTTATAGATAGTCCAGCAATCGCTGCTTGCTGACGAAAAACTTCTTCAGCAGTAGGGGAGCGGCAGATATTTCCCAAACATACCAATAATACAGACGAGGGAGTACAGGCTTTCATCAGCATAATATGACCTTCTATAACAAAAAAAACATGCTATAAGAGACCAGCATTGTTAATGCGGCTTTTATTAGCATGCAATCGATTGAATCAGCTGCTAGCGTAACGCTTAATGCTTGGAATGGCAAGGATAGAGACTAAACAATAGCGTCATTTAACAATGGAAATTTGGCCATATGATGCATGGCCAAAAGGTGAGATAGTGAAACGGTTTTAATCTTGATTACTTTTAAAACGCTGTAGATCGCGTCGCTCTTTTTTGTTGGGTTTGTTGTCAGGACGAGCAAGGTTGGCTAGTTTGCGCTGTTCGGCATAGTAAGCACGGCGCGTCTCGCTTTCTTTGGTCTCTGAATATAGTACCTCAGCGGCGGTCGCATTGCCACGCTGTGCAGATAGCGCCTCAACAACGACAGTCTTTTCAGTCATAGCGGTCGCTGAGCCTTGACGAATGGTTAGCTCATCTCCGACTGAAATCTCTTTACTGGTTTTTACCCGGCTACCAGCATAGTGCACGCGTCCACTTTCAATCGCTTGTTTGGCTAGGGTGCGTGTACGATAAAACCTAGCTGCCCAAAGCCATTTATCGAGACGGATTTTCACCAAACCTTGGTTATTATCATCAGCATTAGCATTTTTCTTCATAAGAGTCACTCTGCATTCGTTTTTATATTAAATCATAGTTTTATATAAATAATATTAGGGCAACTTTACTATTTGCAAATGTATTTTTGTGATTGTAGTGCTTAGGACGTGTTCCCAGTTCAAACGTTTATCACCATTTTTAAAATAGGGACATTCCCTAGTATCGGGTTATATGATGCAAAAAGCGGCTAATCATAAGAGAAGCCGCTTTTGTTATTCATCTTAGGAACATACTCTTAAGAGGTTATCTTAAAAACAACTGATAGCCAATGTTGTCATTGACCGTGGCACAGTCATAACCAATATCTAAAAGCGCGTCTTGTAGCTGACGAGAGTTACCTTCAGAGGCTTGCAGGCCAACCAGCACACGACCTTCAGCAGCACCATGGTTGCGGTAATGGAATAAAGTAATATTGAAGTCATCACCCAATTTTTCTAAGAACGTTAGCAATGCGCCTGGACGTTCTGGGAATACTACTTGTAGCAATTGTTCGTTTTCGACATGAGCATGACCACCAATCAAATGACGAATATGTGATTTGGCGATATCATCATCAGTCAGGTCGTGAGCAGTGTAGCCATCGTCTGACAATTGGTTACTGATGGTTTGACGCTCTTTTTCGCCTTCTTTTAAAGCGATACCTACGAAGATTGAGGCAGGCTCCATTGAGTCTGGTGACTTTTTGCTGTCAGCACGGTAGTTAAACTCTGTGATGTTACGGCCATGTAGACTGCGACAGAAGTTCAAAAAAGCGCCTGTTTGTTCAGGAATAGTAACCCCAAAGATGGCTTCTTTTTTCTCACCGATTTCGGTACGCTCAGCGATATAACGCAGGCGGTCAAAATTCATATTGGCACCGCAAATGATACCGACGCAGTTTTTATCTTGAATATTATTGGCTTCGATATATTTTTTCATACCAGCGACTGACAACGCGCCAGCAGGCTCAACGATACTGCGATTCTCTTCAAAGATATCTTTGACAGCCGCACACACTTCATCATTGGTACAAGTGATCACTTCAGGCTCAACGATAGGGCCTGAGTTATCGCTTTTTTGCGTACGGACGACATCAAAAGGCAATTCACCAATCTGCGCGACTGCCACCCCATCGACGAACAATCCTACTTGCTCAAGTTTGACACGTTCACCTGTTTCAAGTGCTGCTTTTAGACAAGCTGACTGCTCGGCTTCTACCGCAATCACTTTGACATGTGGTGCCACTTCACCTAAAAATGCGGCCACACCTGAAATCAGACCACCACCACCAACGGCAACGAATACATAGTCCATATTACGCCACTGCTGGGTCAGCTCAAGACCGATGGTGCCTTGTCCTGCGATGACCAGTTCATCGTCATAAGGTGGAATAAAGGTCAGTCCTTCGCGTTCAGCACGATCGATCGCATAACGGTTTGCTTGATCAAAACTATCTCCGTGTAGATCTACATTGCCACCAAGTGCTCTTACTGCATCCACTTTGATGTCGGGAGTCGTGGTTGGCATGACGATGATGTTATTTAGTGATAGTTTGCGTGCAGAGTAAGCCACGCCTTGCGCATGATTACCTGCTGACGCACAGATGACGCCGCGCGCTTTTTGCTCATCGCTCAACTGACTGATACGGTTATAGGCACCGCGCAATTTAAATGATTTGACCGGTTGTAAGTCTTCACGCTTAAATCGAATGTCATTGGCAAAACGTTGGGTCAGCTTGGGCGCCGTTTCAAGTGGTGTTTGAATAGCAACGTCATAGACGGTGGCTTGTAAGATGGCTCGTACCCAGTGTGACAGCATAGTAATCCCTAAACAGAGTGAATATAAAAAGTGTAGATGAATATAAAAACGAAATAGATTAGCCTATGCCGATTTTTAGTATCTTGCAAGACTCAATTGCAGTTTTCTTGGGATTTCGTGCTTGAATTTACATGAAGTGCAGGTATTTGCCGAAGTTAAGCCTTAGCTACGTACTATAAGACTCACAAATTAGCGTCATGATGCGCTAACATCCATTAATATCATCGGTTATAATAGCCGCGCATTTTAACTCTTTTAGCCTTTTACTTTTTTTAAGACCATACGTTTATTTTCCAAGGATTTATGATGAGTGATCAGCAAGCACAAAAGCAAGCCGCGGCCAAAGCTGCTCTAAGCTATATCGAAGACGATATGATACTTGGGGTAGGGACAGGTAGTACGGTCAACTGTTTGATTGAGTTGTTGCCACAATTAAAGCTTGCTGGCGCCGTCGCTAGCTCACAGGTGACAGAAGACAAACTTCGTGCGCTTGGTATCGAAATAGTCGATTTGAACTTTGCTGGTACGTTAGATGTTTATATCGATGGTGCTGATGAAGTCAATGAGCACTTGCAACTTATCAAAGGCGGTGGCGGTGCATTGACTCGCGAAAAGATTGTGGCCGCAGCTTCAAACAAGTTCGTCTGTATGGTCGATGATAGTAAAAGCGTTGATATCTTAGGTCGCGCGTTTCCAGTACCGATTGAAGTATTGCCACAAGCACGCTCGTATGTGGCTCGCCAATTGGCCAAATTGGGCGGTGAACCCGTATATCGTGAAGATTTTGTCACTGATTATGGTAATGTCATTTTAGACACCTATGACTTGGATGTGAGTAATCCAATCGCGCTCGAAAAAGAGCTAAATAATATCGTAGGTGTGGTATGTAATGGTATCTTTGCAGCAAACCAAGCGGATGTTCTATTAAAAGCAGGTGCTAATGGTGTGACAACGCTCACGCGTTAATCTATGATCAAATCATTTGTATAAACAAAAAAGCCGTCCAGATCTGGACGGCTTTTTTATTTGGGAACTTATTTAGGAGTTTATTAGCAAGTTATCTTACTATTGATCTCACTGTCTTTTTATAGAATAGCCTAAGTTATGCAGGTAACTTGATTTTGTCTTTAAGTAAAAACTCCATCAATGCTTTCTGTGCATGTAAGCGGTTTTCAGCTTCGTCCCATACGACAGAGCGCGGGTCATTAAGCATGTCATGAGAGATTTCCTCGCCACGATGGGCTGGCAAGCAATGCATAAACACCACTTCAGGGTCAGCTTTGTCTAATAGAGACGGCGTCACTTGATAAGGCGCAAAACGACGTGCACGTGTGTTTTGCTCTGACTCTTGACCCATACTTGCCCACACATCGGTGACAATTAGATTAGAATCTTTTGCCGCATCTTGTACGTTTTCTACCAGACTGACGCAGTGTGAAAAGCGCTCCATAAGTTTCGGATCAGGCTCGAACCCATAAGGCGCTGCCACGCGTAGTTCAAAACCAAACTGATTGGCAGCTTGCATAAATGATGAACACATATTGTTGCCATCACCAACCCAAGTCACAATCTTATTTTCGATACTACCGCGATGCTCGTAATAGGTCTGCATATCAGCGAGCAACTGGCATGGATGATAGTCATCGGTCAATGCATTGATAATCGGTACACTGGAGTATTCAGCAAAGGTTTCAACTTTTTCGTGCCCAAAGGTACGAATCATGATGATATCTACCATACTAGAAATCACGCGTGCTGAGTCTTCTAATGGCTCGCCGCGACCGAGCTGCGTATCGTTTGGTGATAAAAATATGGCGTTACCACCAAATTGACCCATACCGGTCTCAAACGAGATACGGGTACGCGTTGAAGATTTTTCAAATATCATACCAAGCGTACGACCAACAAAAGGCTGGTATATCTCGCCTGCGTGTTGCATCTTACGCAATTCGCTTGCGCGTTTGATTAAGTTTTCTAGTTCTTGTTTGGTTAAATCAGATAAGGTTAAAAAATGGCGCAAACTCATAGTAATCCTAGCAGTCGATCGCAGTCAGTGAAACGTCATCAGTCTTCAATAGCATCGCGTCAGTGCGTATACTGGGTTGACAACAAACTTTTAGTATAGCGTATTTACTTTCAATGTAAACGTTCATTTTTATCAAGATCAAATGGCTTGTTAAATAGACCGAAATCACATTAGCAAGCCACGATACCTTGTACGCTAATGACTGTACCGCTAATGATTATGCCTGTGTACGGTTTGGACGTATGCTAAGGCGACATAACAGCTCATAGCTAATCGTCCCAGCATGACCTGCGACTTCATCGACACGCGGCGCATCGCCCCATAGCATGACCTTGCTATCTATAGCAAGACTCTCAGGTGCGCTACTGATATCAATAACAATCATATCCATAGCCACGCGCCCAATCACTGGGCAGCGGTAGCTTTGGCTGTCGTTAGCATCCATGACAGTGACATACGCATCATCCGTGACCACACGTGGATAGCCATCGCCATATCCAACGCTGACCAATGCCGTTCTGGTGTCTTGCTGCGCACGCCAGCGGCTACCATAGCCGATCGCATCCTTGGCGCTAACGGTTTGTAGAGCAATGATTTGAGCACTAAATTCCATCACAGGCTGCAAGTCTAATTCTTGTGCGCTTTTATCGACGACAGGTGAGCTACCGTATAAGATAATGCCTGGACGTACCCAGTCATAATGGTACTCTGGGAAGTTGACGATACCAGCAGAGTTGCATAATGAGCCTTGGATATCTGGGCTAATGGTGTCTTTCAAAGTCGCTAGTACGCTCGAGAAACGCTCAATCTGCATCGCATTTAATGGATGATCATGATCATCAGCATTGGCAAAATGCGTGGCTAGGATCAGCTGATAACCTGCTTCATGCAAACGCTTAGCTGCTGAAAGCACACCCTCAGCGTTAAAACCCAAACGGTTCATACCCGTATTGTATTTGAGCCAAGCCACTCTAGTTGCACTGCTGGCTGGCGGGATGTTTTGTAGTGCCCACTCTAGCTGTGGTCCGTGGTGAATCACGCAGCTAATCTCATGATCAATCGCTTGTTGCCACTCATCAGCAGTAAACGCACCTTCTACTAGACCGATGGTTTTCTCCCAACCTAACTGTCTGGCTTCTAGCGCTTCAGTCAGAGTAGCGACGCCTATACCATCTGCTTGCTGCAGGGCTGGCAAGACTGCCGCCACGCCATGTCCATAAGCATTGGATTTGACCATAGCCAACACTTTAGATTGGGGTGCTCGTTGTTTGACTTGATTTAGGTTATGAGTAAGGGCTTTTGGTTTTATAGTAATTGTGCGCATAATCGCCTTCTATATGAGTAGAATTATGAAGTTATAAAGCCAGTACTACATCGATTGAGTTGATGCGGTACTGGCTATTGTATTAAAACTGGTTATGTAAAATTATTCATTAACCTATAATTGAAACTGAGTCTATATAAGGCTTAGTCTCTGTTAGGGTTAAATTTTATAAGGTTAGTTACTCATCATTCTCAAAACTCACGCCTTGATAGTACTCTGGCGTTAGATTGATAAAGCGGGTAAATTGACCTTCAAAGCCTAAACGAATAGTACCGATAGGGCCGTTACGCTGTTTACCAATAATGATTTCCGCCACGCCTTTGTGGTCTGAGTTTTCATTATAAACCTCATCACGATAGATGAACATAATCAAATCGGCATCCTGCTCAATCGCACCAGATTCACGTAGATCCGACATGATAGGGCGTTTATTTGGACGGTTTTCTAGACTACGGTTAAGCTGTGATAGCGCAATCACAGGACATTCAAGCTCACGTGCGAGCGCCTTTAGACTACGAGAAATCTCAGAAATCTCGCCAACACGGTTACCATCTAGACTTGGCACTTTCATCAGCTGAAGATAATCGACTACGATAGCACCCAAGCGACCGTCATGATTTTTGGCGATACGGCGGCAGCGAGAACGCATCTCAGACGGCGGTAGCGCAGTACTATCATCAATATATAAATGCTTTGATTGCAAATGTTGAATGGCGTTCATCATCTTTGCCCATTCATCTTCATTCATTTGCCCAGAACGCAGGTGCGTCTGGTTAATCGCGCCCCATGAGGACAGCAAACGCATGACGATTGATTCAGCGGGCATCTCCATCGAAAACACCACGACGGGCAAATCTTCATTAAACAAAATCCCTTCTGCCAAGTTCATCGCAAAAGTGGTTTTACCCATCGAAGGACGCGCAGCGACAATAATCAAGTCACCCGCTTGTAGGCCTTGGGTTTTATTATTCAGCTCGGCAAATGGTGTCTGCAAACCAATCATGCCATCGGGGTTTGATTTGAGTTCTTGAATCTTATCGATAACATTGGTTAAGACAGAGGTAATACCAACAGGTCCTCGCTGTTCCGCACGTTTGTTATGCTGCTCATTGATACTAAATATCTTGCCTTCGACATTGTCTAGAATGTCGCTAACGCTTTGGTCTTTTGGATTATAGGCAAGCGTCAGCATGTCATTACCAGTGGTAATTAACTGGCGTAGGGTTGATAGCTCACGCACACGCTGGGCGTAGGCAGTCAGGTTAAACAAAGTCGCAGGACTTTGGCTCAAAATATCAGCCAAATAACTGTCACCACCTGCGCCTTTTAGTAGCTTTTGCGCTTCTAACCAGTCGTGTACCATGACCGTATCATAAGGCTCATTCACTGCCGCCAAATGAGCAATGGCATCAAAAATGTATTGATGTCGCCCAGCATAAAAGTCATCTTTGGTGACAATATCGGCAATCTTGTCGTACGCCTCTTCGATACTCATCAAAGACGCGAGCAATGCCTTTTCAATATCGATATTGTGTGGCGGTGTCTGATTGAGTAAGTCGTCGGTTTTGTCGTTTTCTGCCATGAGTGCCTAATGAGTTAAAATGGGTATGAAAAAAGATGTCGATGATAGAGCAATACAAACGTAGCGCGCCTCTACGATAGAAGTACCAAAACGCGGTCTCAGGTTTGTCTGTAAATGCTACAATCAGATGCGAAAGTTTAACACATAATGTGGTTTTTTAGACTTGATAAAGCACTAAATCTGAAGTGATTGTTTTTTATGAAGTAAGAGATACCATACAATGTCTAAGTATAAAAACTTAGAATAATAATTATAAATATAATAAAATCAGTAATTTAAATAAAAAAGGCTATTGTTATGACAGAAGAAAAGCGCCCGCTATTAATCACCACAGGTGAGCCTGCGGGTATTGGCATGGACGTAGTACTAAGACTAGCAACAGAGAGTAAGTTGCAAGACTTTGCTCGACCAATTTGGGTGACTGCTGATGCTAAAGCGATGCAAACTCGCGCGGAGGAATTGGTTGCAGCTAGCGTTCTCAAAAGCATACCTAGTTGGCATACTATCAATACAGATATAAATGCCGATAACGTCGATGTTAACTTGGTAGATCAGATATCGCAGCAAGATATAGACGCTGATAGTGCTTTCATCCTACTGGATATTCCTTGTGCCGCACCAGTTGTCTGCGGGCAAATCAATATCGCTAACTCAGCGATGGTGGCTCAGCAATTAGATATTGCTCATAAACTGGCAATAAATAATACAGTCGCTGCCATCGTCACTGGGCCATTGCAAAAATCAGCGTTGATAGATGCTGGTATCAAGCTATTAGATGGCACCATGTTTAGTGGTCATACCGAGTTTTTCATGCAGCAAAGTGGCTGTGAAAAAGTCGTCATGATGCTTGCCAACCAAGCGATGAAAGTCGCGCTTGTCACTACGCATTTACCATTAAAGGACATCCCTGCTGCCATCACCGCGGAGAACGTGCGCCAAACGGTACAAATTGTCATCGATGATATGCGAGAAAAGTTTGGTCTCGCGCAGCCTCGCATCTTGGTTTGCGGCCTCAATCCACATGCAGGCGAGGGCGGGCATTTGGGGAGCGAGGAGATTGAGATTATCAATCCCGTGTTGCAAGAATTCATCGATGCAGGCGTCAATATATCAGAGGCGATGCCAGCGGATACGTTATTTACCACCAGACATTTAGCAAACTGTGATGCGGTCATTGCCATGTATCACGACCAAGGATTGCCAGTATTAAAATCGCACGGTTTTGGCGATACGGTCAATCTAACCTTGGGCTTGCCTTATATTCGTACTTCTGTCGATCATGGTACGGCGCTAGACTTGGCAGGAAGTGGCGGTGCGAGTGCGACTAGCTTATATCAAGCACTAAATATGGCTAATGAGATGGCTGATAAATCACTTATCGATGTACCTGCTGTATAAATCAGTGCTTATAGATATTTTTCACATAGTACTTAATAATTTTAGTATCAGTAATGCCTATCTAAAAAGGCAGCCACTTAAGACGATTTAGTAAAGCTTTTATCGTGCATGAGGAACAGCATCTGTCTTAAACACAGGCTCGAAAGCCTAGGATCAGGACCCTAAGCTTGTCTGGTTACGGATACCGATTGGTTGATCAGATCCATGGATCCGAACGAAGTTAAGAACGCGACGCTGGACGCATCGGACCCAACACCGATGCGGGCCATTGTGTCGGCATCTGCCATGCCAGTCGGATCAATGAGGTGCCAGCTCCCTTCAAGATAGACCTCGGCCACGGCATGAAAGTCTTGTGGTGTCATATCGGGCGCATAAACGCTCACAAACCTAGCTGGTATCGACGACGCGCGCGCTAGGGTTACGAGAACATGCGCAAAGTCGCGGCATACGCCCTGACGTTGAGCAAAGCTGTCAAGCGCGGTGGTTTGTGCATGGCTTGATCCGGGTACGTAGCTAAATGCCGACTCGATCCAGTCGCGCATCGCGGCAATTCGTGCGCCGCCAGCGAGATTGCCAAACTCGGCGTCCACGAAGGCATGGAACTGTTCTGACGGGCAATAGTGAGACGGCATTAAATGCCTGATCGTCTCTCCGGGCAAAAGATGCAGGGGCGTTTGGGACAGTACCGATATGTCTAAGGCAGGACGGTCAACGGCGATTTCTGCGAGATAAGTGCAGCTAAAATCCCCTTCAGCGTGAATCCAAATCCGCTCTCCTATGCCATCATCGGCGGTAACCCGTGAAAAATGCGCAACGTCTGATGTCCAAATCTCGGCTGACCGTACCCGTTGATCCGCAAGATCAGCAGCTTCGATCTGAAGCAAAAGATCCATTGGCTCTGAGAGTCGATAATGGAGGGTGACGTTAAGTTTCAGGATCATATGTGAATTCCCTAAGGGTATTTATCTGGCGGGCTGACGATCGCGTAGGGCTGAACCGCCTCGACTATATCAGAGACTGGCTTACTTTACTGGAGTCAGACAGCAATGCCTGACAGGGTTAAATTATCATAATAGCGCTTTTCAAACTCAAAAGGTGAAACATAACCAATTGCGTTATGCAGTCGGGCTTTATTAAACCTGAGAAGTGTCAGAAATTGATTAATTATCGATTTATTTTTACGCCGCAATCGTTATGATGACTCCATCTTTGTACCTGTTTCTGTCTGCTAGCACTTGATTTGACGCTGCCATTTAGCATAATCAGAGTTTATATTATATGGATGTAGGGATAAAAAGTTACCGAGTCAGTTACTCAAAAGCATGGCTCGTCTATCGATAATAATTATTCAAAAATACAGCCTAATTATGAGCTGTGCTATAATTTGTTATTATAAAGTCAGTATATCGCTGCCATGACATTATCATCGCCCATTTATCTTTTATACATTAAGACTCTTTTATGTCCAAAACTTCATTTGATGCTCAAACTATTTCTAACAGCTTACGTGCTGCCAAACATCAGCCGCGTAAGCGCTTTGGCCAAAACTTCTTGCATGATACTAGCGTCATTCGCGAAATCGTCGAAAGTATTCGTCTAGAGCGCGATGACAATTTGATCGAGATTGGGCCTGGTATGGGCGCATTGACCGAGCCGTTATTGGCAGAAGTGGATGCGATGACCGTGGTGGAGCTGGATCGCGATTTGGCAGATAGCTTGCGTATTCGTATCGGTGCCAATAGCCATCCAAACTTTGAGATTATCAAAGATAACGCGATGCATGTGGACTACCGTGAGCTATATAGTGAAGAGCGCGGTAAGCTGCGCGTGGTAGGTAACCTGCCATATAACATCTCAACGCCTATCTTATTTCATCTGCTTAGCTATGCCGATGTGATCCAAGACATGCATTTTATGTTGCAAAAAGAAGTGGTCGAGCGTATCACGGCCGACGTGGGTAGCAAGACCTATGGCCGTTTATCAGTCATCATGCAGTACCACTGTGATACAGATTATTTGCTAACCGTTCCTCGCGGTGCATTTAATCCACCACCCAAGGTGACTAGTGCTGTCTTCCGCCTGACGCCGCATATCAACAAACCAGTAGTCGCAAATGATGAAGAGCATTTTGCCATTGTCGTGCGTGAGACTTTCAACCATCGTCGCAAGACGCTACGTGCTATCTTCAAAAAATCAACGTTGCTACCGACATTGAGCGAAGACGATTTTGAGGCTTGTGGTATTGATCCGCAGGCACGACCTGAGACATTAAGCGTCACAGACTTTGTGAACCTAAGCAATCATTCACAACAGCTAGACGTATAATGTATTTTTGATACATAAAAGCATGCTACTAACCGTCAATTATAATGGCGGTTTTTTATGCTTTATTTTTATGACTAGGGCGTGTCTTCAATTGGATAAGCCCTAAATAATAGTTACAATACCGCATCTATTGAGTCGATGCGAGAAATACAAGTTATGGCAAGAAAAGCATTAACAGATACGCTTTGGGATCAATTGCAATCGACGATGATAAAGTACGGCTGCTATCAAACTCAAAACAGCCGAGAGATCATGGAAGCCATACTGTGGAAACTACGCACAGGGGCGCCTTGGCGTGACATACCTGAAGAATTATGTTCGTGGAAAACAGCCTATAGTCGTTTCAACCGCTGGTCGAAAACTGGCTTATGGGCGGATTTTTTTTTGGCTTACGAAAAGAAGTTGATACGGAATGGGTATTCACAGACGGAAGCTATGTTCGCTGTCATCAGCATGCAAGTGGAGCTCGGCTTGGTGAAGAACGAGCAATTGGACAAAGCCGTGGCGGAGCAACTACAAAGATACACCTATCCTGTGATGCCGATGGATATCCGCTCAATTTTAAAATCACTGGGGGTGACGTCCACGACAGTCAAGTTGCAGGTGAATTGATTGACATGATTGGACAAGCTGATTACTTTATTGCTGACAAGGGCTATGACTCAGAGGCTATCAGAGATAAAGCTCGAAGCCATAATATGATACCTGTCATCCCTAAAAGGAAGAATGCCAAACAGCCTAATCCAGAATTTGATAGCTACTTATACAAGCTACGTCATCTTGTTGAAAATATGTTTGCAAGGCTCAAGCATTTTCGTAGTATCGCTACTCGCTATGAAAAGTTAGCTCGTAATTTTAAGTCAATGCTTTATCTGGCGTGTACTATCGTTCATTGTAAGATGAATTGAAGACACGCCCTAGTACTTAAGTATTTATTTCTTATCGAGCTGTCTTTAACTATCGTATTTAAATCGTTGAGGTGTTATGAGTTTTCGCCATCAGTATGTTATCGGTGACTTACAAGGTTGCTATGCTGCATATCTACAATTGCTAAAGACACTGGATTTCGATCCTGCCCAAGACAAATTATGGTTTGCTGGTGATTTGGTAGCACGCGGCGAGGACTCATTGAACACGCTGCGCCATGTCAAAGCGTTGTGTGAGCAAGGCGCTGCGGCAACGGTATTGGGCAATCATGATCTTAATTTGATAGCAGTCTGGCGCGGGGCCGCCAAGCTTAAAAATAAAGACAAAACAGCACCTATCTTTGCTGCGGATGACTGTGATGAGTTACTCGAATGGTTACGCAGGCAGCCGATATTAGCCTATCCTGATGAGTGCACGGTGTTGGTACATGCGGGTATTCCACCGCATTGGAGTATTGAAGCTGCCGCAGGATATGCACAGCAATTAGAAGCTCAGCTGCAAAGTAGATTGGAGCAGCTCGACCAATTGCTACCGAATCTATATAGCAAAGAAGCGGATGAATGGCATGCAGGTATCGAAGGATTTACCAAGATGCGTGCAATTGCTAATTACTTTACGCGTATGCGCTTGTGTAAGCAGGACGGGTCACTTGAGTTTAGCTTTTCAGCAGGTTTAGATGAGGCTATGCCAACCGATTTTTTGCCTTGGTTTGAGTGGCAAGTACCGCGCACTCGTAAGATACTATTTGGACATTGGGCTGCGCTAAAAGGCGAAATTGATTTGCCACATGCGCGCGCACTCGACGGTGGCTGCGTGTGGGGTAATTATCTATTGGCTTATCGATTGGGTGACGGCAAGGTTTTTACTTCAAGCGCACAGTGCCCGAGTCCATAAAGAGGGTTATAAGCGTCTTAATATATAAGGCTAAATAAACAGTCTGTTATAAGTAGTTCCATTATACCAGTCTATTTTAAGTGGTATGTTAATGGGTTTGAGAGGTAAAATACCTGGTTCCCTTGGAGTATACTCATGTAGAACTGCATGTAATAACACTAATTTGGACTTTGATAATGAAAAAGGATAAACCATACATTGTTGTGGTTTAATATTGTTGTAACAACGGTAACTTTACTTATTTAATAGAAGAAAAAACAAAATCAATTAGCGATGTTTAAACTGGTATTCATTGATGGTCACTTTAATTAGATATAAAGTAAGTAAACAAAAAGTCAGTAAGGTAATTGATAACGTGTCTAAACGAACCATAAGTATGTTGGCTAAAGAACTGAGTGTAAATGTCGAAACAATTCGCTTTTATGAACGCAAAGGCTTAATTAAACAACCACCAAAGCCTATGCAGGGCTATAGACATTACCCGAAAGAAACGGTAAATAGAATACATTTTATCAAGCGTTCTCAAGAATTAGGTTTTACGCTAAATGAGATTGAAGGGTTACTTGCGTTAAACGATAGTCCATGTAGTAAAGTACAAGAATTAGCTAATAAAAAACTGATCGCAGTACAAAAAAAGATGGCTGACTTGTTGTTGTTAGAACACGCTTTGGAAGAACATTTAGGACAATGCCAAAATAATGATGACGATAGCCACTGCCCAATAATTGATTCGTTGCAACCGAAGTAAATGATTCACTTAACTACCATTTCCCACTAAAACAGCATATCCAATTTTACTTCTGCGCCTTAATTCAAGTTAGCTTATTCCCCGTATCTGTCGTAGCAGATTATCAAAGATAAATTTTTTATAAATCACCCTTGACTCCGTACTTAGGTACATGCAATACACTTGCATTATCTAATGAGGTATCTATATGAATCAAAAAGAATCAAACCTTCCAATGATAGGAGGCATCATAGCAGCATTAGGCGCAGGCGTATGCTGTGTAGGTCCTTTGCTCCTGTTATTACTTGGGGTAAGTGGCTCATGGATTGGTAATTTAACTGCATTTGAACCCTATAGGCCATTATTTATCGCATTTGTAGTGTTGTTGTTTGGTTACTCAGGTTGGAAAATTTACCGTCCTGTAGAAGAGTGTGAGCCGGGAACGGCCTGTGCAATTCCTAAGAAACAGCAACAACGAAAAGTCATTTTCTGGCTGAGCGCTATAGTTGCGACAATTTTAGTGACCAGTAATTATTGGATACTTTTGTTTGCTTAATATACAGATCAAGAAATTTATAACATTTTAAAATTTGGAGCTAATTATGAAAAAATTATTATTAACCGCACTGCTTTCACTTTCTAGTTTTGGTGCTTTTGCTGAAGTAAAAACAGTTACACTGGAAGTGCCAACGATGAACTGTGCGACATGTCCAATCACAGTTAAAAAGTCATTAGAAAATGTTGATGGCGTTGAAAATGCGAAAGTTACCTACAAGCCTAAGCTAGCTGTTGTTTCTTTTGATGACACTAAAACCAACATCAATGCATTAATTGCAGCGACTACCAACGCTGGCTACCCTTCAAATTTAAAAAGTGAAAATAAGTAATATTTAGCCCCTTAGAACTAGTTACGCGTATCGGAGATAAAGCAGGCTCTATAGGTGCACTTGTTTCGGCAATGGGATGCGCCATGTGTTTTCCCGCGATAGCTAGTCTTGGTGCGGCAATTGGGATGGGATTTCTTAGTCAGTGGGAAGGGGTATTTATCAATACGTTGTTACCACTGTTTGCAGTATTAGCGCTGGCAATGAATATCTTAGGCTGGTTTAGCCATCGTCAATGGCACCGTAGTTTTATCGGTTCAATTGGCCCCATTTTGGTTTTACTCTCTTTATACCCTTGGTTCCAGTACGGGTGGAGTTCATACGTTACTTATACGGGGCTAGGACTAATGGTTGCTGTATCAATTTGGGACATGGTTTCTCCTGCGAATAAACGCTGTGATGATGAAACTTGTACCGCTTAACTTTTTAAGAAGAATAAAATATGTCAACGAATAGTTGTTGCTCGCCAAATGACATCCAGCCAGAACAATTACATGTAGCCATTATTGGTAGTGGTTCAGGGGCCTTTGCCAGTGCGATTAAAGCAGCAGAAGGCGGAGCAAGAGTTACTATCATTGAAGGAGCCGATGTAATCGGAGGTTGCTGTGTAAATGTCGGCTGTGTTCCTTCAAAAATATTGATCCGTGCTGCGCAATTAGCGCATCAGCAACGTACTAACCCGTTTGATGGTTTAGAAAATATTCAGCCACAACTTAGCCGCTCCTTATTAGCACATCAGCAAAACGCTCGCGTCGAAGAACTACGCGATGCTAAATATCAACGTATTTTAGAGAGTAATCCCGCGCTATCTTTACTTAAAGGTTATGCACGTTTTAAAAATCAAAATACCTTGCTAGTTCACAAGTCTGATGGTAGTGAAGAAGAGCTGGTTGCAGATCGCATTTTAATTGCAACAGGCTCTACACCAAGCATTCCGCCAATTAAGGGTTTAGTTGATACACCTTATTGGACATCAACAGAAGCCTTATTTGCAGAAGAGTTACCGAGTAGTCTAGTTGTCATCGGCTCCTCCGTTGTTGCTCTGGAAATTGCGCAAGCTTATGCCCGTTTAGGTAGCCGTGTGACAATTCTAGCCAGACATACCCTTTTATATGCTGAAGATCCGTTATTAGGTGAAAAACTGGCAGAGTGCTTTGAAAAAGAAGGTATTAGGGTACTTAATAATACGCAAGCAAGTCATGTTTCTTATGATAGCAATGGTTTTTCATTGGAAACTAACGAAGGAACATTAATCGCTGAAAAATTGCTTATCTCTACGGGTCGCCATGCAAATACTGGAAAGCTTGGTTTAGAAAATGTTGGTGTTGAAACAGATAAAAGTGGTGCCATTGTTGTTAATAGTATGATGGAAACATCAACAGCTAACATTTATGCCGCTGGAGATTGCTCCAATATGCCACAATTTGTTTATGTTGCTGCTGCTGCCGGAAGTAGGGCTGGAATTAATATGACAGGTGGAAATGCGCAACTCGACTTATCTACCATGCCTGCTGTTATATTCACCGACCCACAAGTTGCTACGGTAGGTCTAACCGAAGTACAAGCTTCAGCGGTAGGAATAAATACGATAAGTCGTGTACTTGATATGGAAAACGTACCAAGAGCTTTAGCAAATTTTGAAACGGATGGTTTTATCAAGTTGGTAGCTGAAGAATCCACGGGAAAACTGATAGGCGCACAAATTTTAGCCCATGAAGGCGGAGAACTGATTCAAAGTGCGGCTCTTGCTATTCATAATAAAATGACAGTCGAAGAATTGGCAGGTCAACTATTTCCGTATTTGACGATGGTTGAAGGATTGAAGTTATGCGCTCAAACCTTTAGCAAAGACGTTAAAGAGCTATCTTGCTGCGCAGGGTAATCATTTAACGGTAATGTACTTACAGAAATGTTAATGGAGTGCCATTAATAGCTGTTATTTCAAATAATTTTCTAGCGGTTTTTTCTCAAAATCTGAGACCTTCCTAAATTTTGTGTAAGTATTTAATCTAAACGTCAGTTACACAGAATCTGGGATGGTCTCCATAACAGTACTTATAGAAATCAAAAATAAGCTAATTCACTCTCGAAAAACTCACTGGATGTACACAACGAAGTACACCGATGTTGCTTCAATAACTCAAACTATTGCTATCATTAGCATACAGTCCAAGATTCAAGTCCTTACTAGGGTACCGAACCAGTGAAAGCACCTGATTGGTTCGCTGTAGGTACATCTTAATATGATAATACCTTTAAAGTATTTAGTTTAGCTGGTTCATATCCTTGTCTATCAGAGTAGAGTGGTCAATTTTAAATATTGGATACACATCAATAATAGTAAGTCTTTTAGCGTATAAATCCTGATAATTCAGATATTCTATAATGATCTGATTTTCATATATCATGACCCTCATCGCTCCTTCTTCATATATCTTAAATATTAATGCTTCATCTTGATATATATAAGCAGATATTGAGTTCTGAATATCACTGATAGAAAAAACCATTTTTTTATTTTGTGTATCAATGAATGTGGATTCTAGCAAACCATCATTATCTATATGACTCTCGCATCCAAACATCTCCATAAAATCTACATCTTTAGGATAAAAGAACGACATTTTCTTTCCTATGATCAAAGTCTGTGGTCAATTAATTTAGTACAATTTAGGATGATAGACAAAAGAATGCTAATTATATAGCCAATGCTTCGCTACCTTTATAGCGCATCGAACATACTCTGATAACAGACGTTATGACAAATAATTTTAGTAACAACAGTCGATCGAGCAAAAACCCACCGCAACTACCTATTTAACTAGGCAGCTTTGGTGGTTTTTTAGGTTTTGGTAGAGGTGTTTTTGCGTCACCAGTCTGCTTGTCATCAGAGTCAGTGTGGTATGGCTCATCACTAACGACATCGCTATCAATCGCACTTATCGTTTTGGTGGCCTTATCGTATTGGATATCATCGGTATAAGGAACGCTGTTTAGTTCGTCATCGACTAAACCATCATCCAGATCCATGATCTTTTCAGGAGAGTTATACGGCTGCGTATGCTCATCTGTCGGCTGTTTTTCATAGTTGATGTCGGTATTCGTCTGGGAGTGTTGAGCATCAGCATGTTTAGATTCAGGCAAGATTCTGACATCGGACAAACGCCTCACCACATAATTACTTGGTATAGATTTGCCATTTTTTTGTGCGGAAGTGTCATCAAATATCATGTGACCCTGACTGTCGATACGCGCATATTTCATTGGCTTATCACGTGGCCAGAAAAAGTCAGACGGATGACTAATAATATGGCCAAACACCAGTTTTGTGAGGCGACTCCATTCAAAAAAGCGAACTTCTTTAGAACGTAGGGCGACAAACAGTGCCAGTGAAAAGCTAACGATTAAGTTGACCAGACCAATAAGTGCCACACCAAGTATAGAAATTAGAATGAGGCTCCAGCTGATATCATCAGCAGATATGTTGAATAGTCCGTGTGCCAAGTTTGCTGAAGCAAAGGCAATGTGACGAATATCAATTGGTAAGCCGAAGATATAGCCGATAGTCGCGGTACTACCTAAGAACACCCCGAATAAGAAGTTACCCATGATAGCGCCCAAATTGGCTTCTATAAAGCCGCCTAAACGCTGAAGCCATGAACTAGGCAATATGTATTTTAATAATTTGTGACGTTGTATACGCGCGCCTACGTTGTTATAAACTGCCAAGTTATCGTAGTAGCCGGCAATCAAACCAGATAAGAACAGGTAAACCCCAGCAATGGCAGCATGGGGCAGTGCTAATGAGTGGAACGGGTCGAGATCATGTAGCAAGTGTCCTGCTTTTTCGGTATCAATCATTGGCGCGCCAGTATATTGCAACCAAGCAAAAGAGATAATCAAAGCGACGGGTACGGCCAACATGACGTTACCCATGATAGCGATAAACTGGGTACGCAAGATATCGACGACCAATTCTGATAGCTTAGTTAACTGATGTGATTTTTTACCAGAGCCTTCAGATATGGTGGAGGCAATCGCAGCCGCGGTCATGGCGGGCTGCTTGGTCGCTACTGTGCCGCGAATAACATGAATAAATACGAAACCCAACCCATAAATCATACTGTTGATGAACGCGCGACCCATGGGTGCGAGCGCTAAGTGATACGCCAGTATTTTTATGGTTGCCATAAATGCGATGATAAAGCCACCGATAGAGGCTTTTTTGAGCATTTTTTGATAGCCAGCTTTATCGGTACTAATATAATGCTCACCGACGCGGCTGGCATTTTCTGTGACTTTTCGAGAGAGCAGTTTGGTATTGTTATCAATCAAATAACCAATACTATAGCGCTGATTAGCCGTAGTGATGAGCGCCTGTATCAGTTCGATAACAGCGCGATCTCGCTTTTGATTATCGTCTGTGACCAGCTCAGTCAAAATTCGCATACGCTGCAAGCTTTGATCTAAACGCAGCATCATATTAGTCAAACGGATAGAGATACCAGTTTTATAAATCCGCTTGCGTACGGTAGCGACGATATCTTCGCACTGTTCAAGCATAACCAATAGAGGTGCAGGATCGACTGCTTGCTCAGGCGTAATATCTGTCAAGGTATCAAGCTCATGTGCTTGACGATATTGATTGACGAAGAGTACGGCTTCTTGATTTTGTGCAACGAAAGATGCGGAATAGTTCAGTATTTGTGGATAGGACTCCATCAAATCAGGATGCAAGCCGATACCGCTGATGCGATAAGACAAAATGATAATGGCGTTTAAAATACTATTTTTTGCAGTAGCCACTAGATTTAAATGTTTCTCTTCTACGCGAACCAGCTCAACCAGTTTGTCCCATTTTTCCTTTTCAATATTGGCCAGCCAACGTTCATCAGAGCGTTTATTAAATAAGTAGCCCACCAATTCAACGACAGAGTCATCTTGCGGTAATAATGGTAAAAACCGATGGCCTATTAAACGGCGTAAACTGTTGAAGAATCCTTGATCGGACATGATACCAGTATCGGTATACAACGCAATTTGTCGATATTGGATAATCAGTTTTAGCACAAAACTAGACAGCCCATCTCCATATTCTGGATGCTGATGTATGATATCAATAAGGGATTGAATTTTTTCGTTGGCCAATGCAGGTTCTTTATCACTGACTCGTAGCTCATCAATCAAGCGTTTGAGTACCGCAGGATCTGGCACGTCGCTCAAGGCGGTAATCTGTTGTAAAATGCGTTTTAATTCTGACACGTCGCACCCTTTATCATGGTTGTTTCAATCGTTTTTATTATTTAAGTCGGTATAAGTGGTTGAGTAATGTTTGCCAATCGTTCAATTGTAGTCGAGCGACATCTTGTCTTGCGTTATTTTAATCGGAACTGCCAATTGATATTGAATTATTTTGTTAGCAGTTATTTTGACAAAAAAAAGGACAGTAACACGACTGTCCTTTTAATCAAGGTATTTTAGGTTAGTTTTAAAGCTAACTTAGCTTGCAGGAACATCAAAATAAGCAAGATCAAAGTTCATCATTGGGTCACTACCAGCTTTGACCATCTGTGCATGAGCATCGATACGCGGTAAGACACGACCGACGAAATAGTCAGCAAGCTTGGCTTTATTGGTATAAAACTCGCCTTCTTTACCATTAGCAGCTTCTACCATCAACGCAAACATGTACGAGTAGGCGAGGTAGCCAAACGCATGCATGTAGTCAACCGCACAGCCATTGATTTCGTTTTTGCGTTCGCCGATGTTGTTAAGCACAGTTGTGGTTAGCTCTTCGATGGTATCCGCTGCATCTAACGTAGCTTGTTTAATAGCGTGGTCTGCTTGCATGTTGCTAACAAAGTCACGAATCTCACCCAAGAAGTGAGTGACGTACTTGCCGTTGTTACGAGCAACTTTACGACCTAGTAAGTCAAGCGCTTGAATACCGTTGGTGCCTTCATAAATTTGCGCAATACGTGTATCACGAACGATCTGCTCCATACCCCATTCGCGGATATAGCCATGACCACCAAATACTTGCTGACAATCAACAGTGGCTTCTAGTGCTTTATCAGTCAGGAACGCTTTAG
This sequence comes from Psychrobacter nivimaris, assembly GCF_009812035.1. GTDB lineage: Bacteria > Pseudomonadota > Gammaproteobacteria > Pseudomonadales > Moraxellaceae > Psychrobacter > Psychrobacter nivimaris. The sequence continues at coordinate 71,678 of NZ_VZIZ01000022.1, forward strand.
CAACTGGTGTTAATAGAGCAACACGAGCTGCAGCCGCTTTGGCTGACTCAGGATCGGTACTAAATTTCTCTTCATCAAGGTTTTTGGCAACATACATCGCAAAACAGCGCGATGCTTCAGTGTTTACTTTGGCGTTCAATAGCATACGACGGACGTCAGCATGATGAATAATAGCGTCAGCAGGTTTTTCTGGGCTTTGTAGCTGAGTATCGCTACGGCCTTGACCACGGTCATTGGCATATAACGCTGCATTTTGATAAGCAAGCTCAGAACCACCAAGGCCTTGCAAGCCCATAGTGACACGCTCATAGTTCATCATGATAAACATTGATGATAGACCAGTATTTTCCGCGCCAACCATCCAGCCTTTGGCATTATCAAAGTTCATGACACAAGTCGCAGAGGCTTTGATACCCATTTTGTGTTCGATAGAGCCTACCGCTAATGTGTTGCGCTCACCTAAGCTACCATCTGCATTGACCAAGAATTTTGGTACGACAAATAGCGAGATACCTTTTGAGCCTTCTGGTGCATTTGGTGTTTTTGCCAATACCAAATGAATGATGTTGTCAGTAAGGTCATGCTCACCACCAGTGATAAATATTTTGGTACCAGAGATATCATAGCTACCGTCATCATTAGGCACGGCTTTGGTTTTGATAATACCCAAATCAGTACCAGCATGCGGCTCTGTCAAGCACATGGTGCCAGCCCATTCACCGTTGTACATTTTTTCTAGATAAGTTTGCTTTTGCTCTTCAGAGCCAGCCGCATTTAAGCAAAGCGTCGCACCAACCGTTAGGTTTGGATACAGAGCAAATGATTGGTTAGCAGTAAAAACCATCTCTTCGGTGAGCATGGTAACCATTTTAGGGAAGCCCTGACCGCCGTATTCAGCATTACCGCTTAAGCCGACCCAGCCTGACTCAGCATATTGCTTATAGGCTTCTTTGAATCCTGTCGGAGTCGTGACGACGCCATCACCCTCGAAAGTTGCGCCTTCTTCATCACCGCTACGGTTAATAGGAAGTAGAATGTTTTTTGACAGTTTTCCCATTTCTTCTAAAATCATATCGACAGTTTCCATGTCGACATGAGCCAAGTTTTCGTTGTTTTGCCAAAACTCTGGCGCCTTGAATACGTCATTTAAGATAAAGCGCATGTCATTAAGAGGGGCATTATAAACAGCCATAAACATTCCTTTGGTTCAAATAATTAAAATTGAAGTTGTTAAGATTATCAACTGTTCTTTTGGTATAACCTTAGCGATTAATAATCAAAGTTTAACAAATAAGCTTGTGAGCGAGTGTATTTCTTCGTGAATTGTGCGTACACCAAAAGTTAGCAACGGCTATTGAAGTGCTTATAGACACCTCGCTGATAACTATAATGTGAGAAGGTAGGCGGGTCGGTACTTATAGACAGTTGCTATAGTCAAAACTATGTTGATAGTTGTCATAAGTATCTGCAAAACAAAGCGGCAACACACCGAAGTATGTTGCCGCTCAAGATTATACGATAGCGAAGTTTAGCGCTTTAATTAAAAGGCAAACTGATCAACGTCCATGCTCATGTATGGCTCTACACCAGTGCTGATACGCTGTACGTGCGTAGTAGTACGTGGCAATAGCTTAGCAAAGTAGAACTGAGCCGTTTTAACTTTAGCGTCATAGAATGCTTTTTCGCCAGTACCGTTTGCGATAGCAGTTTGAGCAACCAGTGCCATACGCGCCCATAAGTAAGCTAGAGTTACATAACCGCTGAAATACATATAGTCTACTGCAGCGCCGCCGACAGCATCTGGCGTTTCAGTTGCTTGCATGCCGATGCGTGCAGTCAAATCGCCCCATTCTTTAAGATGCTTGGCAAGTGGGCGAATGAACTGACCCATCTCGTCATTTTCTTTGTTTTCTTCACAGAATTCTTTGATAACGTTTACAAAGTTAGCAAGTAGCTTACCTTGTGAACCTAGGACTTTACGGCCTAACAAGTCAAGCGCTTGAATCTCTGTGGTACCTTCGTATAAGCAAGAAATGCGCGTATCACGTACGTTCTGCTCCATACCCCATTCGCTAACGAAACCATGACCACCATAAACCTGAATACCATGGTTAGCAGCTTCTAAACCTGTTTCAGTCAAGAACGCTTTAGCAATTGGTGTCAGTAGTGATAACATTTGGTCAGCAAACTTCAACTCTTCGCCTTCGCCTTTTGCGACGGTATCTGCAAAATGTGAGAGATAATAAACTAGCGCACGACCACCTTCAGCAAAGGCTTTTTCAGTCAATAGCATGTTACGAACCGCTGGATGTACGATGATAGGATCAGCCGCTTTTTCTGGTGCTTTCGTACCTGATAGTGAGCGCATCGCTAAGCGGTCTTTTGCATAAGTCAATGAACCTTGGAATGCATACTCTGCTGCAGTCAAACCTTGCACGGCAGTGCCGATACGTGCCACGTTCATAAAGGTGAACATACACTGTAGGCCACGGTTTTCAGGTCCAATCAAGTAACCTGTTGCGCCATCGAAGTTCATCACACAAGTTGCAGAGGCTTTGATACCCATTTTATGTTCGATAGAGCCACAAACGACATTGTTGCTTTCGCCAACGCTACCATCTGCGTTAACCGTCATTTTTGGGACGATAAACAACGAGATACCTTTGGTACCAGCAGGTGCGCCTGGTAGACGAGCCAATACAATGTGAATAATGTTACCGGTTAGGTCATGCTCACCGGCAGAGATGAAAATCTTTTGACCAGTGATGCTATAGCTCCCATCTTCTTTAGGCTCAGCTTTGGTACGGATAATACCTAAGTCAGAACCCGCATGCGCTTCAGTAAGACACATGGTGCCTGACCATTCGCCAGTGACCATTTTTTCTAAATAGGTTTGTTTTTGCTCGTCAGTACCATGATGCTCGATGGTTTGAATAGCACCATGTGATAGGCCAGGGTACATAGAGAATGACCAGTTAGCCGTACCAACCATTTCATTGATGACAGTAGATAATGAGAACGGCATGTTTTGACCGCCAAAATCTTCTTCAGCAGATAAAGCAGGGAAGCCAAGCTCACAATACGCATCATAAGCTTCTTTGAAGCCTTTTGGCGTGGTGACCTTACCATTGTCAAACTTACAGCCTTCAGCATCACCGCTTTGATTCAATGGTGACAGTTCGTTTTCAGCAAAGCTTGCAGCCATTTCAAATAGGCTGTCCATTAGCTCACGGTCAGCTTCTTGGAACGCAGGCAAAGTTTTGTAGTGGCTTTCACTATCGAGTAGTTCATGCATAACGAATTGGATATCACGTAAGGGCGCTTTGTATTGCATAACTTCCTGTCCTTTTTGTAATGTAACCGAGTATAGCCAATAATGAGCATATGGTCGCACTATCCTCTAGTGCGTTATTCTTACCTAGCCAGTCTGGAAATCTAAATAAATGATAAACAGTAAAGCAGGTCAACCATGCTATCGATTACATAAAATAGTGTTAAAAAGAGTGGTGATTGTCAGAGTCAAAGAAAGATTAAATGTGCTCTAACAAATTCACTATAAAAGATAGGCTTTCATAGGTGATTATACAAGTTTGGTGACAGGACTGATAAGTCATGAACCTATCTTGCATCGGTTATGCAATCGACGTTAGGCGCTAGGAAGCAGCAGCATTAAGCATATGAAAACTCTAACGTTACTAAGACAGATAGTCCTTTATATGATTAGTATTAACGTGACAAAACGACAGCCAAAAAAATAGCGTTCGCCATAAAGACAAACGCATCGGTATAAATTACAACACTATTTGGTAGAACCGAGCCTGTAAGTTATTTCACAGGTATAAATGCGATAAACATTAAACATGCTCGTATGCTAGGAGTCTGAACATAGTAGCTTATGGTTAATAAGTTATAGCGAATAGCTTAGCATTTACTCAGAAGTGTTTTGTTTAATCAGCATAGCAGTGGCGACATCAGCAGCCACGGGTTTGCTAAACCAATAGCCCTGACCAATTTTGCAACCCATATCTAACAACACATCGCGCTGCTGCTCAGTCTCGATACCTTCAGCAACGACCTGCATGTCTAAGGCGACTGCTAAGTCTAAAATGGCTTTTACAATCGCATGCTGGGTACGATCGGTTTCAATATTGGAGATAAAGCTCTTATCAATCTTGATAAAATCAAATGGGTATTCTTGCAAGTAGCTCAATGACGCATAACCAGTACCGAAATCATCGAGCGCTAGACGTACGCCAAGCTCTCTAAGCGAGTTAAGCTGTTTTTTTACATTATCATGACGCTGAATCAAAGACGACTCGGTCACTTCGATATGTAACTGATGGGCAGCAACGTCATTCTCGGTCAGTAGTGTGCTCACCATATCAAAAAAGTCAGGGTGGCTAAATTCCGCGGCATCAGCGTTGATACAGACGTGTTGATGAAACCCTTGCTGTTGCCAAAGGGAGAGTTGTTTGACACTTTTAATGGCCAGTTGCGAAAACAAATCAAAGGAGAGCTTATGCGCGATAATGGCATTGATAAAATGAATGGGCTTGAGCAATCCACGAGTAGGGTGTTGCCAACGTACCAATGCTTCAAAGCCTGTGATAGCTCCAGTCTCTAATGAGAACTTTGGCTGATAATAAGGAACGAATTGACCTTCAATGGTAGCAGTCCTAAGCTCAGATTCTAACTCTAAACTGCCAGCGGTAGCGCTTTCAATGGCCTCATCGTACCAACGTATATCATCGCCTCCATGCTGCTTGACATAGTCCAATGCTTTTTCTGCTTTGGTCAATAAACCCGTTACTTCGTTATCGTCTTTTGGAAAACAGCTCACACCCACAGAAATATGGTAATAGATATTTGCATCTGTCGCATGGCTCTTGTCAGTAGAGAAGGGACGCTCACACATTTGCATGAGTGTGTCTAGCTGATGACGTACCATATTGGCATCTTTAACTTCAAATAATAGCGCAAAATCATCACCCCCAAAGTGAGAAAAGGAGCGTAAATTATGCAGTTTGAGCTTTTCGACTCCTTCTGCAAAGTTTTTTATTAAATCATTGGCACCATCAGGCCCTAATAGGCTGGCAAGATTGCGATAACGGTCAATGTTTAAGCGTACAAGGACAACCTCTTGGTAACTATCCAATAGCATGTCACTTGTCTGACTCAAAAATACCTTGCGGTTAGGGAGACCTGTGAGCTGATCATAGTTGAGTAAATGGGCGACCTGTTTTTGATCTTTAATAACTGCAGACATATCACGCAGCATACCAATATGATAAGCCATTTGATCTATATAAATTCTGCGATAAGTAATATGACAGTCAATATTCTGTCCATAACGGTTGGCCATCGAAAAATCAAGTTCATAAAACCCGTGCTCATCTAAGTTGTGATGGATGTCTCTTAAAATAGACTGTTCTTCAACTGATAAAAACTCAGCAGCATAAATACCTAGTGGTCGACCAACCAAAAAGGCCTCTTTATAGCCTATCATAAGCTCATAGCTGGCATTAACAGATAGATAGCGTAAATTGCTATCTAATATAAATATGGCATCTTCGAGGCGTTCGCACAGTTCGGTCATTAATTGTTGTTTGGTCAATACTGACAAGGGTTCAAAATTGCTCATAATAAGATCTCACAAAAGAGAATGGCTTATAGGAAATAAGAATTGAACTATCAAGGCATGCTTAATCAGTGACAAATAAAAAACAGCAGGCTCTTAGATAGTAGGTGTAAATGATCTAAAATGCTATTGTTATTCCATTATTTATCAGTTTTATCAAACACTTAATGCATGCAAGGTAGACAGTGCGACCACGGGTGCTGTTTCGGTACGTAGTACTCTGGGACCAATTTGCCAAGGTCTAAAACCAACGGATGATGCCTGCTGACGCTCATCAGGACTTAAACCGCCTTCAGGGCCAATCAGTAATTTAATATAAGGGGTTTCTTGTTTAAGGATTTGGAGTAAGTTATCAGGCATTGCAGGCTGCCCCGCTGCTGGCACACTCATTTGCATACACAGGTCTGCAGGTTGTAGTAAGGCTTGATAATAAGTATCTTGACTGAGCAGAGCAACAATGGGGCTAACGGTCAGCTGTCTATTAGAAGTATCAGAATCTAAAGATTTTAGCCAGTCATTAATAGACAAAGGGGAGAGAATCAACGGTGGGCGGTTGAGACCGCACTGCTCACAGGCAGCGATAGCCACTTGTTGCCAATGTGCGAGTTTTTTGTCTACTTGAGCAGGTTTTAATGTGACTTCGCCATGGTGGCTGCTGAGCAACTGAATGGCAGTCACTCCAAGCTCAGTTGCTTTTTGGATAGCATAGTCCATACGCTCACCGCGGCTCATTACCAAACCAATCTGAGTGATAGTAGGCGGCGTACGATCGTCGTCTATATGTGTAAGCAAAGTAGCAGTGGCATTTTTTTTACTGATTGCCTGTAGCTCTACTATATATTCGCCACCAAATCCATCGAACAAAATCCCTTGATCACCAATATTGGCTCGTAGTACACGGCACCAGTGATGAACAATACTATCGGGTAATTCGACATTGCTACCTATCGGTAACTCACCCAATTTAGGTAGTGCTGAGGCATCAGCGTTGTCGTTGCTAACGGCATAAAAAAAACGTCGCACGTGGTCTTATTCCTATTATTTGATTGAGTATAGTTATTATTAGATCTATAGAATATCACTTGAGACAATTAATGACATTTGTTTTATGAGAATTTTTCTTAATAAAGATAATTATTTTTAGAGCAGCATTATTACACAGTGAAGAAATTTTTAAAAATCAAATAAGATAAAGTGTATGAATAAAACGGTAAAGGGTTATTGGTCAAAATTTTGACAATAAAAAACTGGCGCTCCTAGAAGCGCCAGTCATTAATAATGTATTCAAGAATGATTAAAGGATATTATAGAATGCTTAAGTGCTTAAGCAGTCAATCCCAAAGCTTCTACTAAGCGTTTGTTTGGCTCGACTTTATTCATGCTATAAAAATGCATGGCAGGTACGCCCTCGGCAATCAAGCGTTCACACAAGCGATAAACCACATCAAAGCCAAACTCACGAATAGCCTTACTGTCATCACCAAAATCTGTCAACTGCTTACGTACATAGCGCGGAATATCAGCGCCACAGCTATCAGCAAAACGCAAGAGATTACTTGAATTAGTAATTGGCATGATACCAGCGACCAAAGGCTGAGCTACTGTATCAATACCGCGTTTCTCTAACTTATCACGCAAGTACAGATAGCTGTCAGCGTTGTAGAAAAACTGGGTAATCGACGCATTGGCACCAGCTTGGTATTTATTTACCAGATTATCGATATCAAACTCAAAGCTACGCGCTTGTGGGTGCATTTCAGGGTAGGAGGCCACTTCAATATGGAAGTGGTCACCTGAATGCTCACGAATGTACTTTACCAAATCTACCGCAAATGGTAGTTCACCCATGCCCACCTGACCTGATGGCAAGTCGCCGCGTAGCGCTACTAAGCGTCTAATACCTAAAGTCTTATAATACTCAAGCAATTCAGCGATTTCACTTTTGTCATCACCAATACAGGACATGTGCGGTGCGATTTCAGTGGTACCACGCGTACTTAGTGCCTGTACGATATCTAAGGTGCGGCTACGGGTTGAACCGCCCGCACCGTAAGTCACCGAAAAATAAGCTGGTGACAACTTATTAAGCTCATCATAAGTGCTGAGAAGCTTTTCGTGACCTTGCTCGGTCTTTGCAGGAAAGAACTCAAAGGAGAAAGCAGGCTTACTCACAGTCAGGCTCCTTTTAGTATTTATAAGCGTCAGGCTTGAATGGACCTTCAACTGGCACACCCAAATATTCAGCTTGCTTTTGGGTCAGCTTAGTTAGCGTACCGTTAAAGCCTGCAACCATCGCAGCGGCCACTTCTTCGTCTAACTTCTTAGGCAATACTTTTACGTATAGGTTGTCAGTACGTTGGTCAGCTGGCAGGTCAGCGAATTTTTCTTCGAACAGATACATTTGAGCCAATACTTGGTTGGCAAATGAGCCGTCCATAACGCGTGATGGGTGACCAGTTGCGTTACCTAGGTTTACTAGGCGACCTTCAGCAAGCAAGATCAAATAATCGTTCTCATCGTCTGAGCGGAAGATTTGATGAACTTGTGGCTTGATCTCAACCCAGCGCCAGTTATCACGCATAAACTGAGTGTCGATTTCGGTATCAAAGTGACCGATGTTACATACCACAGCACCAGGCTTAAGAGCTGCTAGCATATGTCTATCACAAACATGGTAGTTACCAGTGGTCGTGACGATCATGTCAGTGTCTTCAAGCAAGCGTTTGTTGATGTTGTCTGCGCCGCCAGTGTTGTCACCATCGATGTATGGTGATAAGACTTCAAAACCATCCATACATGCCTGCATGGCACAGATAGGATCGACTTCTGAGACACGTACGATCATGCCTTCTTGGCGTAAGCTTTGTGTAGAGCCTTTACCTACATCGCCATAACCGATAACCAAAGCGCGGCGACCAGCAAGGAACATATCGGTAGCGCGTTTGATAGCATCGTTTAAGCTATGACGGCAGCCGTATTTGTTGTCGTTTTTAGACTTGGTAACTGCATCGTTGACGTTGATGGCTGGTACTTTAAGCGTACCTTTACCAAGCATCTCAACCAAGCGATGAACGCCAGTGGTGGTCTCTTCTGAAATACCGTGGATGTTATCAAGAAGCTCTGCATAATCATTGTGAATCAAAGCAGTCAAATCACCGCCATCATCCAAGATTAAGTTAGCATCCCAAAGTTGGCCTGATGCTTCGCCGCCAACATGGACTTGCTGACGTAGGCACCATTCATACTCTTCTTCTGTTTCGCCTTTCCAAGCATAAACAGAGATACCAGCAGCAGCAATTGCAGCAGCAGCATGGTCTTGAGTTGAGAAGATATTACATGATGTCCAGCGTACTTCAGCACCAAGCGCGACGAGTGTCTCGATAAGTACGGCTGTCTGAATGGTCATGTGGATACAGCCAGCGATTTTCGCGCCTTTAAGCGGCTGGTCTGCTTCGTAGCGACGACGCAAACCCATTAGGGCAGGCATTTCGGCTTCAGCAAGGGTAATTTCACGGCGGCCGTAATCAGCAAGGCTGATGTCAGCGACTTTGTAGTCAGTGAAAGAGGGATCGATCGTATGGGCAGATGGTGTAGTAGACACTGCGTCCATAATATGCTCCTATCAGTGGTTAACGAATGATAAAAAGAATAAAAACGCAGGTGCCGTTGTTTGCGCTGTGAGCGACCAAAAATATGGACTCTCGACAGTTAACCGAGCCTAACATAACCTGTGATTGCATAACTATAGAATGTTAATGCAGTAAATCACTATTATGGCGCAACACCTCTCGGAGGTCGTTATTGTAATAGATGAGTGGTTAATTGTCACCTATTGACTGAGATAAATAGCTGACGGCTTATGCAGATAAAACTTTAAACAGGAATCTATAGCCATAAAAAAGGCCACCTTTAGATGACCTTTTTTATTTTAGTTCAGATGGTTTTAATCAGACTAAGTTAAACTTAGTACCAGTTGTAGGTTAGAGAGGTAAAGTAGTTAATACCGTCAGTATTATAGCCAATATCTGTTATATAATCTTCGTTAGTAATATTATTTAGACGTGCAGTCATAGACAAGTTATCAGTAAGTTTGTAGTTACCACTGATATTCAACAATCCATAATTGTCCACAAATTGAGCGTCAGTATTGGTAATTCTGCTGTAATAGTTTCCCACATACTGATATTCAGCGCGTATATCTAAACTTGGTAGACGGTATCCGACATATACCAATCCCTGATGCTTAGGGCGATAGGGAAGATAGTTGCCATCATCACTTCCACCACTATTGTCTTTTGCCTTCTGGTAATCATAGCTGCCGCCAAACAGATAGTCGTTCATTTCCCAGTCAGAGGTTAATGATATGCCTTCAATCTTAGCGCTATTGATATTCTTTGCTTTGAAATTAGAGTAAGCAATTAAATTATCCACATCACTGCGATAACCTGTCAGACGTGTGCTGTGCCGAGTGCTATCGTACTGAGCAAATACTTCATAGTTGTCGCTAGTCTCAGGGTTAAGGTTAAGATCGCCACCATATGCAGGGCTTAAATCATTAAAGACAGGTGCGCGGAAGCCTTTAGCATAGCTCGCACCAACACGAAAATTAGGACTAAGATGCATCGCACCGCCCAAATTATAGGTGGTTTCATCACCATAGCGTGAGTCATCATCGTAGCGTAGGTTAGCTTGAGCATCAAAGCGGTCATTGGCGACGACATAGCCAGCAAAGGCACTTTTGACATTACGGTCATCAATACTGTAAGCCGTACTGTCTAAGTCTTGAGTGAGGTATTCGAGACCATAAACAGCTTCACCAGCTAGCAGCTTGTTTTTACCAACTAAGCTAATCTGGTCTTGAGTACCATCGAATACATTCGGATACTTAGCATAAGACTCACTTTTATCAACAGAGTGACCATATTGGAGCTTAACAGAGGCATCAGGCATATATTGCCAGTCGACATAAGCTTGCGCTGCGCCGTTTTCTTGATCAGCATGAACGTCTTCAAAAATACCGTCGTCATATTCAGTAGTGGATTTACTATACAAGATACTAGCACCTGTCAGTAACGTATCGCCAAAACGCTGATTGACTGCTAGGCTTACACTGTCGCTCTCAAAACCATCAGCGTCTTTGTTATAAGGGTCGTTTTGATTACTGGGATCTGGTCGGGTCGCATTGATACCATCTGTTTCGTTGTGACTGGCTGAAAGGCTTAATGTAGTACCATTAGTATTGGCAAGTTGTGCGCTCGCACCATATACGTAATGATCGTTTGAGCCGATACCTGCGGTAACTGACATGCTACTTCGATCTATATTGCTGCCTTTAGTGAATACTTGAATCACACCACCCATCGCATCCGCACCATAGATGCTAGAACCTGATGCACCATAGAGAACTTCAATTCGATCAATTTGATCAGCAGGTAGCAAGTTTAACGCGGCGCCTCCAGCACTGACTGAGCTATAACGTATACCATCAATCAATACGAGGACTTGTTTGCTATCGTAGCCGCGCATATAAAAGTTTGAAGAAGCGCCAAGACCACCGTTTTGTTTAAAAGCAATGCCTGGCTGACGTTTGAGTACGTCCAAAACAGTTTGACCTTGATAACGTTGTAACTCTTCTTTATTAATTACTCGTGTTTGCGCAATTACATTACTTGTCTTAGTAGGTGTGCGAGTGGCTGTCACGACAATTTCATCAAGCTCAACTTGTGGCAAATTGCTATCGTTGATGGAAGCGTTTTCAGAAATGGCTGCCATTGCAGTATTTACTGCAAGTAAGCCAAGCGCGCTCAAAATACTTAAACGAAGATAGGTACGTGAAGATGCACGTGATACAGACATAGTCGATTCCAAAGTAATCAAGTTAAAAATGCAGAAATGAGAGGTAACTATTATGACGTAAAAAGGGTCAAAAGTTACAAAAAACAGTATATAAGCAAAACTGCGCTCATTATCTACAAATTAACCTGCTTTATAAACTACTTTAACCTAATGTTTATTCAGGTTAGGCTGAATGTTACTCATGTTAGCCTACTAAATAGTCTATTAAAAGTTACTTTACTTATATATTCTAGGAGAAATAATTCAACCCTATCTGAGAAGCCTATCCTTAAAGATACATACTATTAGAAGCGCACCTAGAGTAAGAAACCGAATATTAATACAGTTAGCTACAAAATTGCGTAATCAAAAGCACTGCTGTTATAAATAATTGTTACTATAGTATGGACGCCACCTGTCATTTATCATGCCATTTTTAAACTAAGAGGTTTGTTTTGTCTATCAAGCATAATCTGACTCCCAGTCCTTCGCCTAATTTATTCTCTGCTATTACTAAGATGCCATTTATAGTCGCAATGCTATTATTGACTATGCTGTTGAGCATTGCCTTGCCAAATAATGCTTATGCTGTCGAGGCTGGTGCGCTTGGAGTGGGTAATGACAGTAGTGGAGAGACAGTAAGTACGCCATTGCCTGATTCGTTTGGCCGAGATACGCCGCGTCATACTGTACAGGGTTTTATCAGTGCGCTGGGCGAAAACGACTACTTGCTGGCAAGTAACTATCTAAATTTATCCAAGTCTGATAATCCAACGACTGTCGTACGCCAGTTTAAACAAGCGCTCGATGCGGGTGGGCGATTCCAACCTGATTTGCAAATCAGTAATACCCCTGAGGGCAATCTCACCGATCAACTACCACCAAGTCAAGAAAATGTCGGTGTGATTAACATCGGTGAAAAAAGTGTGTCGTTGTTACTAGAAAGAGTGGTCTCCAAGGAGAACGAGCAGTATTGGCAGTTCTCGAGTGAGACGCTGAGTTCTATACCGGAAGTGATAGAAAACTCAGAGCCGACCTTGGTATCGCGCTATACGGTGGATTCATTAGATGGCAAAAAGCTCTTTGGTTATCAGCTGGCTGATTTGGTCGCTGCGCTATCCATGATTGTGAGTAGCTTTGTCCTGACTTATATCGCAGTATGGCTGTTATACCATCTATTGAGGATTGTTTATCCTCGTGTGCGCGGTGTGCCTTTGCCTTTACCGGACAAAGTGATACTGCCGCTTTCTGTGGTTATTATGGCGCTGATCTTATCTGAAGTGATGGTCTATGCAGGCGTGTCCGTCACGCTGCGTGAACCAGTCAATCGCTTTACTGATATTGCTTCTTGGCTTGCGCTAACTTGGCTGCTATTACGAGTGATCGATGCGATATTTACTCGAGCGGTAAATCTAAGCTATAAGAAAAACTATACTGAGCGTGTCTCAATCTTGGGATTGATGCGAAAAGTCGTCAAAGCGCTACTCTTAATATTTGCGGTCATTGTCATTTTTGGTAATTTGGGTTTTGACTTAACCACGGGTATTGCTGCACTGGGTGTGGGTGGTTTGGCATTGGCACTTGGTGCACAAAAAACCATTGAAAATCTCGTTGGTAGTGTCGTAGTCGTCGCGGATTCACCAGTACGTATCGGTGACTATTGTAAGTTTGGTACTTATGAAGGCACTGTTATTGACATCGGTATTCGCTCATCACGTGTGCGCACATTGACACGGACCGTTGTCACGGTGCCAAACGGTGATTTTTCATCGATGCAAATTGAAAACTTTACCTCGCGTGATATGTTTCGTTTTTTCCATTACTTATATATTAAGCGTACCGCTGATCTTGACGTAATATTCAAAATGGTTAATGACTTGGATGAATTTATAAAAGCGCATGATTTGACCAATCAGGAGTGGAATCAGGTCAATATTTTAGAGCTGCGCCAAGATTGCTATGTTATTCAGTTGCAAGCTTATGTGAATGCTATTGGTATCATTGAGTTCTATGACAAACAAAACGCTTTGTTTGTCGATATATTAAAGAAAGTCGCGAAATATAAAGTAGAACATGCATTGCCGACTCAGCAGTTGATTGTTAATCAAACGGAGCTTGAACATCATGTGGGAAGTAGCACTGATGAATCAGCAGAAGGAGATGAATCAGACAACAGTAGTAACTCTGCTAATAATGAAGTGTCTGATAACAAGGAAGTAAACACAAGCGTATACAGGAAAGATTACAACGACGATGGCGTTGATATTCGTAAAGATAGTGACAAGGCTAAAAATGATGTTGCAAGTCACCACAAATTCTCTATGGCGACCGTCAGCAGAAGTGGTGCGCTTAAGGCACTAAAGCATAAAAGTCATATGCTAAGAAAAAGTAAGTTTAAGCACACTAAAAACAAATCTGGCTTTTCTATATGGAACCAGCCTTAAAAGAGACTTTTTGCTCACGAATGCTAGTGAATAACACTAGCTATGTTTTTTGCTCTATTAGTTATAAAGGTACTGCGGTTTTATTACGTAATGAGCCGTAGTACGACCAAAGCAATAGGCTGGCAGCACTGCGATGAGGTGACCAGTGCTGAGTTAGATCTTTAAGCTGCTTGGGTGTTGGGCGCTCTGCTAAGCCTAACAACTCCATGGCTGCAACTTTAATGGCCAAATCATCGACAGCGAGTATGTCTGTACGTTTTAGCGAAAATAGTAAATACATCTCAGCTGTCCAACGTCCAATCCCTGTCACAGCTGTCAAGGTTGTTATGGCCTCTTCATTTGGCAAGGTTTCTAAGGCTGCAAAGTCTATATCATGATCTACTAATGAACGCACATAACGAGTTTTTTGCTTAGACAATCCTTGTGTCTTCAAAGTATCATCTGTCGCCTCGCGTATAGCTTGCGGAGTGATTAATTCTGCATCAACCAACCGTTTCCAAATGCTGGCAGCGGCGGCAACTGATAACTGCTGACCGACCATCGCTCTCATCAACTGCTCAAACCCACCTGCATTATGCCTAAGGTTAGGTGTACCGACCTGCTTATGGACAGGAGCAAACCTTGGTTCAATGGCAATCAGCGCAGCAATCTGCTGTTCTAGTTCGTTAATGTTTTCAATAGTCTGTATATTCATAGTGATTTCGCTTTGCTAATTAGAAGGTGCTTCAGTCAATATACTAATAGAGGGTGAGAAGCTCAGATTAAATGGAATGTACATGAAAGAGAGCATTCATTAAAGGAAACATCGTTATAGTCTACGTCTAGACCATAAGTGATTGATAAAAAAAGGACTGCAAATAAGCAGTCCTTTTTATGTAGTACCGTATCACTAACAATAGACCTATTCGCCATCTGCTTTAGGTTTTTTAAGTAGTACTAGTACAGCACCGTTACCACCATCTTTTGGTGGAGCAGAACAAAATGCCAGTACTTCTGGCAATTGACGTAACCAGCCATTGATACAGGTTTTTAGAATCGCTTCGCTACCTTTACCATGGACGATTTTTACCATGGTTTCGTTTTTCTGCTTGGCTTGGCTCAATAGTTGAGTCATCGCTTCACGTGCTTCTTCTATCGTACAGCCATGGATATCTACCGCATCATACCAACGCAGCTTGCCTTTTTTGAGCTGATCAAAGATTTTATTTTGCAGTGTTGGTTGCTTATAAGACAAATAAGCTTCAGCAGCAACAGGGTTCAGTAGTGCTTGCATATCTGACAAGCCTGCGCCTAAATCACTGGCCTCACTACCTTGAGCCGCAGCACGTTTTGATAGTGTCGCTGCATCAGGTTTGCCTGCTCTAGTTGCGCTGGCAGGTGAGCGAACATTTTTGTCTTCTAGCTGATTGACACCGTGCATGGCTTGCATAAACAGAACTTTATCGTCATCGATATGTTCACTATCTAGCTGCTTGACTGTCTTTTTTACTTGCTTTTGAGTCGGTAGCGACACCGGCTCAGTTGGCTTTTGATTCTCACCTTCAGGTGAATTAGTATCACGGCCCTTGCTCAGCTGGCCTTTGAGTTCTTTGAGCTGGTCTTGCATTTCTTTTGAAAACAGAGAGTTTGACATAAAAGTTAACGTATCGTTGATTGATGAATGGTTGATTGAACTGTGTATATAGCATAGACATTGTTCAAGCTATTGAGCATTTATTTAAGCATAAATTATTGAGTTACTTTACCCGTCTGCTGCGACGCTCGCAAGTAAGGATTGTAACGCTTGCCCAGGATGATCAGTTTTCATAAATTGCTCACCGATCAAAAAGTGCTGAATCTCGTTATTTAACATGAGACGAATATCATCACTGCTATGAATACCACTCTCAGTCACGATAAGTGGTTTTTGCTCAGCACTATCAGCAGCGAGTGCGTCGTTTAAAATATTCTTAAGATCAAGCGTGGTTTGCAGGTCAACATCGAAGGTGTTCAAATCACGGTTATTGATACCATAAATATTGTGCGCTGAGCGTGGCAACTGTAGCGCACGCTCAAGCTCAGACTGAGTATGTACTTCTATCAATACGTCCATACCAAGCTCAGTACTGAGTGCATGTAGCTCTTGTACCTGCGCATCATCTAGGCAAGCCATAATGAGGAGGATGCAGTCAGCGCCCATTAGGTAAGATTGATAGATTTGATAGACATCAATCATAAAGTCTTTACGTAATATCGGTAAGCTTGAGGTATTAGCTGCTTGAATAAGATAGATGTCATCGCCCTGAAAGTAATCACGGTCGGTCAATACAGACAGACAACTAGCGCCCGCTTGCTCATACTGCTGCGCAAATAGAGCAGGGGTAAAGTTATGATTGATAATGCCTTTAGACGGTGAGGCTTTTTTAATCTCAGCAATGATACCGATACCATTTCCTTTAGTGCCAGCAGCACGTAATGCCGCGGCAAAACCTCGACGCGGTTTATCATCAGCTGCGACCTGTGCTTTCAAGTCCTCTAAAGACAATGCTTCGCGAGCGGCTTTTACTTCTTCTACTTTGGTGGTGACAATGCGCTGTAGCACTGATGGTATGTCTGAATGGGTTGTGGTCATACTGGTATCCGAATATCGTTAAATGTAAATACAGTCAGAGAGCTATTAGTAATTACTAAGCGGATACGGCGTTTCCCTTCCTAGATGTACGATTTGTACAATCTGTGGTTGGCTGCCTTGTATCCGTTTTAGATTTCTTTGACTATAGACAGTAGATGAGTGCTTATAAGTTAACCTTGAGCGACTAGCTGTTGGGTATAGTTGGCTAAAGACTCAAGTTTGAGTAAAGCATCGCCATTTTGAATGATTTTTTGTGCTCGGCTAACACCGTTAGGGTAGTTGCTGGCAAGTCCTGCAG
This sequence comes from Psychrobacter nivimaris, assembly GCF_009812035.1. GTDB lineage: Bacteria > Pseudomonadota > Gammaproteobacteria > Pseudomonadales > Moraxellaceae > Psychrobacter > Psychrobacter nivimaris. Next base: position 88,504 of record NZ_VZIZ01000022.1, read on the forward strand.
TGTATATCGCGGCACCTGCATTTAGCGCAATCATGTCACGTGCTTTAAGTACGGCACGGTCATGAGTGTCGGCTCCAGATAGCGCAGCACGAATCAACTCAAGGCTTTGTGCTGGAGAGTCGACATCGAGGCCAATAAGGGTTTGGGACTCGATACCCGCATCTTCTGGCATCATGTCATAGACTGATATCTCGCCATCTTTTAGCTCAGCGACTGTGGTCGAAGTCGCAAGACTGATTTCATCAAGACCATCTTTTGCGCCTACTACCATGACATGACGTGCGCCTAAGTTTTTCATCACCTTAGCAATCGGCTCACATAGCTGCGCAGTAAATACACCGATGACTAAGTTTGGCGTGCCAGCAGGGTTGGTCAATGGGCCCAGAATATTAAAGATGGTACGCGCTTTTAATTCACGGCGTACAGGGTTGGCATAACGCATGGCGCTGTGATGATTGGGTGCAAATAAAAACCCGATACCTTGGTTTTCGATACAGTCTTTCGCCTGCTTTGGCGTGAGCGCAAGACTGATACCTGCTTGCTCAAGTAAGTCTGAACTACCAGATTTGGTCGAGACGCCGCGATTGCCGTGCTTAGCAACTTGTGCACCAGCTGCCGCAACAACCAATGCCGATGCAGTTGAGACATTGAACAAGTTAGCACCATCGCCGCCAGTACCAACGATATCTACCAAATAATCACAGTTCTTTGGTTCAATATTGGCGGCTAGTGCACGCATGGCGCTGGCTGAAGCAGTAATCTCGTCAATGGATTCGCCCTTCATACGTAGTCCCGTCAAGATAGCGCCCATCATAGCGTCGCTACATCTACCTTGCATGATAATCAGCATCACTTGATACATCTCATCAAAAGTTAAATCGATGTGTTGAAATATTCTACCCAAAGCTGTGGTTAACAGTTGATGTATTTGCTCATCAGACAATTTTGCAATACTCTCTGGCGTATGCGTTTCTTCTATTCTTGTCGTACTCATTATGGTCTCACTTACTATTATTTTTTATATGAATCTGTGTGAAATTTGGCATAGGCTTATGAAAGCAGCATTTTTTACCAAGGTGCTTTTAGTCAAATCTAGCCAACTTGTGGTAGCTCATCGGATGTCAGAGTAGCCAAGCCATGAGTCTGTAAAAAGTTATTGAGTAATTGGTAACCTGCTTCGCTCAATATCGACTCAGGATGGAACTGGACGCCTTCTACAGGCAGCTCCTTATGGCGAATACCCATGATTTCCTCAATACTACCATCAGCATTCTGTGTCCATGCGGTGAGTTCAAGGCAGTCTGGTAGGCTTGTCTTGTCAATGACGAGCGAATGATAACGCGTAACCTGTGACGGATTAGGTAATCCAGCAAACACGCCTTGCTCGTTGTGATAGATAGCTGATAAGCGGCCATGCATGACTTCGCCAGCTTTAACCACTTGACCGCCAAAGGCTTGACCGATCGCTTGATGACCCAAACAAATACCCAGTATAGGAATAACCCCTTTAAATGTCTCAATGGCTTGCAGAGAAATACCCGCACGGTCAGGATCGCACGGACCTGGGCCAATCACAATAACATCAGGTGCAAGGGTTTTAATCTGCTCAATGCTGACCTGATCATTACGCCAGACAGTGATGTCCTGCTTTAGCTCACCGAAGTACTGTACGATATTGTACGTAAAGCTATCGTAATTATCGATCATCAAAATCATTAAGGCTTCAACTTATCAGTTTTATTATATTTTTAACATAAAATTGGTTCTCACTGTTATCGAGTCACTTGATTGCCAAACATAAATAGCTATGACTATAACAGAGGGGGTTATTGCGCGCGGTTATCTTACCACTATTTTGTTCTCTATCAAATGTAGGGTACGGGCTATCTAAGTAAGCACCAAGTAAAAACATATTTTTTATTATTTTTTTGACGCATAAAATAATGTAGTCAGAGACAATGTTATAAATTCAACTATTAGCATTGCACCAGTAAATAGCATTATAACGATAAACATACTTGTATTTGCACCGATTAAGTGCGTTTAGTTCTCAACTGGTGCTCTAATTAAGTGCTATTCTAAAACTGAACTAGATGAGAATTAATGAATATATAACGATATTAATCGTATAAATCACTGTAAATATTGATAATTAAATCTATCTATAACTATATCTGTTATCAGAGTGTTAATACATTGGCATAGCCTTTGCATTATTGCTGTTATGGTTATTTTTAAAGCCAAAAACTGGTCTAAAAATAATTATTAACAAGAGCCCGAAGAGTTCAGCATTATGAGTTATATATTGCTAGAATGTCGTTAGGATTGAATTGGCGTATGTTGGACCATGTGCACAAATATTGGTCTGATTGAGTAAACGCTTTAGATGAGCATCTTGACTAATACGTAAAATAGTGCTGATAATAAGCATAATATCGAATGCGCTGTTTTAGTATTGAGAGCACATCTGACATTCTTGGACAAGAACATCATATTAATAATTTTAAATCGCAATTACGTGATCAACACAACGGAGACTATTCATGTCGAATAAACTATTAGATCTTATCCAATCCTCTAATGCTAAATGGGTTGATTTTCGCTTTACTGATACACGCGGCAAAGAGCAGCACATCAGCTTCCCAGCGCATACCGTTGATGAAGATGTCATGGAAGATGGCAAAATGTTTGATGGTTCATCAATCGCTGGTTGGAAAGGTATCGAAGCGTCAGATATGATCTTGCGTCCTGATCCAGAAACTGCTTTTGTTGACCCGTTCTTTGACGCGGTGACTGTGGTAGTGACTTGCGATATCATCGAGCCATCAACGCTACAAGGTTATGACCGTGACCCACGTTCTATCGCACGTCGCGCTGAAGAGTATTTAAAGTCTACTGGTATCGGTGATACTGCTTACTTCGGTCCAGAGCCTGAATTCTTTGTATTTGACGATGTTAAATGGTCAGTTGATATGTCTGGCGTTAGTCATAAAATCACGGCTGAAGAAGCAGCATGGTCGACTAACGAGACTTACGAGTGGGGCAACATGGCGCATCGCCCACGTGTGAAAGGCGGCTATTTCCCAGTACCACCGATCGATAGCTCACATGATATGCGTGCTGTTATGTGTGAACGCATCGAAGAAATCGTTGGTGAAGGTTCGGTTGAAGTTCATCACCATGAAGTGGCTTCTTGCCAATCTGAAATCGGTGTTGCATTCAACACGATGGTACGTAAAGCGGATGAAGTTCAGCAATTGAAATATGTTGTTCATAACGTTGCGCATCAGTTTGGCAAAACAGCGACCTTTATGCCTAAGCCAATCGTTGGTGATAACGGTTCAGGTATGCACGTACATATGTCAATCTCAAAAGACGGCGTAAACACATTCTCTGGTGATGAGTATGCTGGTCTGTCTGAAACAGCATTGTATTTCATTGGCGGTATTATCAAGCATGCTCGTGCGTTGAATGCGATTACCAACCCATCAACGAACAGCTATAAGCGCCTAGTTCCTCATTATGAAGCGCCTATTAAACTTGCTTATTCAGCATCTAACCGTTCAGCATCTATTCGTATTCCACACGTAAGCAGCCCGAAAGCGGTACGTGTAGAAGCACGTTTCCCTGATCCAACGGCTAACCCATACTTAGCGTTTGCTGCATTGTTGATGGCCGGCCTTGACGGTATCCAAAACAAAATGCATCCAGGTGAAGCTGCTGACAAAAACTTGTATGACTTGCCACCAGAAGAAGAAGCACAAATCCCAACGGTTGCAGAGAGCTTAGATGTTGCATTGCAAGCACTGCGTGACGATCATGACTTCTTATTAAAAGGTGATGTCTTCACTGAAGACATGCTAGAAGCGTTTATCGCTTTGAAAGAAGAAGAAGTACAACGTTTGAACGTAACTGTACACCCTGTTGAATTTGACATGTACTACAGCTGCTAATTAGTCGCTAAAACACTCATTTATTTTGAGTCACAAAACCAGCTAAGGTTAACTTGGCTGGTTTTTTTATGCGTATTAATAAAGTGTATCAGTCCAATTGCTGAATTTTCTTTGAAATCGCTACTGATTTCATGTCAAAACTCACGCATAATAGTTTTATAAAATTATATTAATAGTAGACACTATCTAGGTTGATGGATTATGACTTTATTAGCAAAACCGAGTTTCTTGAAGGATAAGATTAGAGTTGGGTTATGGACTACGGTTGCTCTCGCTAGTCTTTGTACATCTCTCACGAATGCTGCACCCATTTATAAGGTGGTCGATGAGCAAACCGGTCAAGTTACTTTTACCGACCGTCCACAGGATTATGAGCAGCAAGTTGGCAAACAAGTCAGTCAAATGGCTATTACGACGGGTAATGAGACGAGCACGTCAACTAGTCTGAATACGACAACCAATCCTAATACAAGTCGCCAATCATCAAATGCGTCGCAGACAGTGACTGCTACTGAGTCGCCTGCGATAAATACTAAGGTTACCACGCCAGTAAACTATCAGTTAGCCATTACTGAACCTAGCGAAGAGAGAGCCTATCGTCGTCCCGTACAGAATATCGATGTCAATGTGCAGATTAAGCCTGCGTTACAGGCAGGTGATAATGCCCGTATTTATTTTGATGATAAAGAGGTTGCACAAGGTTTGAGCGCGTCTATTGCTACTGTTGATGTTTTGCCAGGTACTCATACAATTAAGGCCATTATACAAAGCGAAACTGGCCAAACACTTGAGCAAATCACACGTACTGTATATGTGATTCAAAATACAACCACATTGCAAGACAACAAAAGAAAGGCAGCGCAGCTATTGGCTTATCAAAAGCTAGCTTGGTATCAAAAATTGATGTTAAAGCTGCGTCAACAGGAAGTTGCTCAGTCACAATAATGGTCTCAATAATGATTGAATATAATGGATAGATATCGCTAGCAAAATAAAAAGGCAAGCACCGTTAACGATGCTTGCCTTTTTTAATGTAAATCACTTATTTTAACTATAAGCTGTCTTATTTAGTTAACTCGATGGTACCGTTAGCAGTCACCGAAATAGTGCTATTACCAGACTCAAAGCTTTGGCTTGGTACTGACTCGTCTGCCATTCCTGATTTCATGCTCATAGCGCTATACATCGGACGTGGATAGTTGCTACCTGTGTTTAGGTTAACATTGACGACGCGGTAGCCACGAGCATCCCAAGCGCGGGTAAGGCTCTTAGCTTGCTGCTGAAAAGCGCGAGAAGCTTCGGTCATTAATTTTTGTTCTAGCGCATCTTTTTTGGTATCTGATACGCCAAAATTAAGATTGTCCATCACCAAGGTTTCTTGTAAGTCAGCAATTAGTTGGCTAGTCGCTGAAAAGTCTGTGCTTTTTAAATCTATGTTTGCTTGACCTGTCCAGCCGATGATTTTATCGTTTTTGTCATAGCGTGGATAGGTGCGCTGTTGCCCTGTGCTCACGGTCACGCTAGGGTAGCGCTTGGCAATTTTCATGGCATTGTTGATTGAGGTGTTAAGCATTGTAGCTAAAGTCTTAGAGTCAGTTGCTTGTGCTTTCTTGTACAAGCTGGCTCGTACTTCATCGTTCTGAATCTCTTCTTTTATTTCTGTCTGAAATGTCAGTTGATCATAGCCTGTTGGCTCTGCATGGGCGCTACCCATCATCGCTGTCATGAGACAAACCGTACCAGAAGCTAGTGCTGCTTTATTCAATAAAGTATTTTTCATTATTATCTCCTAAGTTGATTCTAATAATATATAAATGACAATTATCAACGCTCATTTATACATGAAAAGTCGTCCCTATTGTTCTCTAGAAATCGACATGGGTGCAACTTCATTCACTAAAATAGCAAAATTCATATAAGTTGCTGTGAGAATTTTGTGACCTAAGTTACTGATATAATTTGTGCTCATACATTGCTGACATAAGATAATGAACTGATTAACAGTGCTATTTAGGGTCTAAAGCAAACAGTTTTAAGATAGGGGTTGTAAAATTAAAAATTTCTTGTATAATTTGCGACTGGTGGCTCCATTGGTAGCCTCGCAACATTGTTCTATGAATCCCGCCAGGACCGGAAGGTAGCAACGGTAATAGTTATAGTGTGTGCCGAGGATGTGCTGATGGAGTCGCTTTTTCATTTCTGTAAGACGTTGATTTGTATAGCAATGCGTACAAATAACGATATTTTGATTACCTCTTTGATTACCACTAGCTAAAATTTAGACATAAAAAAACCCGCGTTAAGCGGGTTCTTCGTAAGTTAAGCTCTCTTGAAACTCTATCAAATCTTTATTTCTAAAAAACTTATGAGAGCTGCTAGAGTCGTCTAGCGGATTTACCACCGGTAATGGAAACTTACCTGCCTTGTACCAGTTTTTGATAGTCTGATTGGTCACATCGAAAAACTTAGCAACATTTTTTAACGATGTAAGCGCGTCAGGGTTTTCGGAAAAATTGATTTTATCGTTATTCACTTTGCCTCCTCCTATCTTTTACACTTGCTGATTATCATTTGTAGCGATATTGGTGTTGATGGTCTATTATCGCCGTTGCCACCTGCCACGCCATTAAGCGGCGGTTTGTAAGCTAAAATATATAAACTTTCTAGTACGTCTAACTCTGATCTATGGCAAGCAACATAACTAACACTGTCAAACTCTTTATCTCTATGCTGCGTTATACGGCTAGCTATATTTATGCTTTGGCCTATATAGACAATCTCGCTATCTTTAATTAAGAAGTAGACGCCACACGCATCACCGTAAGACAGCGATTTTTTTATCAAGTCCGCTTGCGGCACCAAAGAAAATCTAGTTTGACTAAGTACAGGTGCAATATCTGACAGATTGCCGGTCATCAATTTAAGCTCTTTTTGCAAATCCGCTTTTATTTGCTTTAACTCTGATATTTCGCTTTTTAGTCTTTTCTGCGTCAGCGTCAAATTTTCGGTCTTTTCTTTTTCGGCTTTCTTTTTTGGGGCGCCGATAGGTATTCCGTCTTTGATAGCAGCATCTAAAACATCACTTACTAAAAACAGTTTTCTAAAGCCGTGGACATTGCTACAGCTTTCTTTTATAAAGGACAGCGGTCGGTCCTCTCTTTCGAGTTTATAGATATAACTACTGGCCGCCATTCCGCCTACACTAAATAACTTCGATATAGCAGTAGTAGTTAGCCTTTGGCCCAGCATTTCTGCATCTATAAAATCAGGCAAAGCTACCTTGTCAGCTACTTGGTCAACTCGCAGTCGTCGTAATTTACTCACATCACTCTCCTTGTTTTACAAATAATTTATGCTCAATAATGCTCATCTGCGATACAAGAGAGTTACCCGCATATGACATTGCCCATTCGCTAAAACTATCCTCATATAGCGAGTTAAATATCTTACTCGCATACGGCTTGAGTGGGTGAGTGTCGTTGTACCGATCAGCAATCGCTTCGTCAGCATCATCTTTGATACCATGCCATTTAGCAAAACCAGCATCATGGACTTGTACGCTCTCGATAAAATCAAGTGCAACTTGCTTATCAGTCGTCATAAGCACGGTGAAATATCCGTCATCGTAGTCATAAGTTAGTTCAAGCACCTTAGTAGGCGATGGCTTAACATACGGCTGCATCTTGTGAGGGTAATGGTCAGTATCAACCCAATGCTTTAGCTCGTCCAAGCTATCAAACTCCTTGTTGCCATCGCTGCCACCCATTGAGTCGACCCAATAAACCCTAAACTTGTCTGCAAAATGGCACACTCGATATAAAACACCTGCGCCCTGCGCTCTATGGTCTATATAATCAACTGTAGTGTGGTCAACCCACTTCAACGGCTGTAAATTACTCATATTGCACTCCTATATCTATCTATATTTTTAATGGTGTGATTGATTTGCTCAGTAAGTATGATTGCGTGATTAACGTCAGGGTTATCGCTGTTGGCAGGATTTTGATGATTTATAACAGCATTTGCGCCACGATGAATACACACCAGGTTATCAATATTACAATTAGTGCGATCATTATCTAAAAACCGTATGCAGTGACCTTGCGGTATTTTCCCGTGATGCTGCTCCCATACAACAACGTGCTTACGTCGCCAGGTTCGCGGCTGCTTGGTCTTGATAATCACATAACCATCTTTACTGCAAAATCTCTCAGCACCGACTTCTTTTGTCTTAAATCCGCCATGACCTTTTTTAAAGAAGTAGTCGGAATTGGTGCGGTGCGGCTTGCCCTTATTCCAAGGTGTGCCGCCTTTTTTAAGCTGACCAGCATTAACGCCACTCTTAAATCCGCATCGTCTGCAAAAAGATGAAACGACATTAACGCTAAAATCAGTATTAAACCGCTTATTTAGCCTGGCGGTAAGCTCAGCTCTCGATATGCCTTTTTGATTGCTACGAACCCAATCAACTAACTCTTTATTGTAAACGCTGCATTTAATCATAACCGAGCGCCTGATTACGCATGACATCGACCACCTTTTCAGGGGCGTACTCACTGACAATCTTTACGCGCTCATTGATAACGCGTTCACCATCAATGGCTTGTGCAATAATAGGGGTAACGGCCTTTGCTCTAGCAATCTCAGCGTCTAGCTGCTCGGGTGTTAGATCGGGATTCATTAAGTTGTTCAGCATATCGTGCGAAAAACCAATAACCGCGTGAATATCTCTACGTGTATTACTCATTCTTATTATCCTCATTAGTAAATAGATGACCTGTCTCGTAGGTCAATCGGCTTTGCCTCGACTGCTTTTTCAGAGCAACATGCTTTCACACGTAAGGAGTGTCAATCTTGGCTGCTAGTAGTTGTACGCCACCATCTAGCTATGCGCGTCAGTGTATTAGCCCGCACTGC
>NZ_VZIZ01000023.1 GCF_009812035.1 Psychrobacter nivimaris
AGAGACGCTATTTTAACAAAAACCTCTTATCAGGTGTCCTAAATTAGTTGACCACTACAATATCGAAGAGCAAAGCAGTTACGGTGTGGCTTGGAATTTTTCAGATGAATTAAATTCTTCTGATTTACCGAGCAAAAACTCCTTTGGAGAATTTTCCAAGAATTTCCAGCTTTCGATCTATAACGTAGATGGTAAGCGCAAAAACACTTTGCAAGACGCAAAAAATACTTTATCGATCAATGAGGTTAATAACAAACCTTACCTTTCTGTGATTGAAAGTGATTTGGTTTTTACTAACTATCATAGTTGTAGTATTGGAGATAGTATCGCAAAGTGGTCACAAAACCATTGGGTCATTAACGATAATAATCAGCCAGATGAAACCCTAGAACTACGCTTGTATCCAGCAACTTATAAAGGTAAATCGCATTTGTTATTAAAAGATATTGATGATCAGTTTAGGTGGGGGCGTTGTGGTGCGCGAGGATATTTTGACGGTATTATATTAGAGCGTGAATAAGTGAAAAAAATCACTCTATTCTCTCAAAATAAACATAAGCTGAACTGAATATCCAATTTAATAAGTCAAACTTTCCTTCTAAATAAAAAAAGACGGCAAGAGATATCCCTCGCCGTCCATTATTTAACATTCATGCTAAAGAGTTTAGATCTGAGCGGCGACTTCAGCCCCATCACGAATCGCACGTTTAGCATCTAGTTCAGCTGCTAGCTTAGCACCGCCAATTAGGTGATATTGTGCGTCTGGTGCATCACCCACGTTTGGCATCAGCTCAACGACTGATTCTTGACCGGCACAGACAACGACGCTATCGACACGGAGTAGCTGGCTTTGACCTTGCGAGTTGGTAACCCAAATACCTTCATTGGTAATTTTGTCATATTGTACGCCAGCGACTTGGATCACGCCGTGCGATTTGATATGCGCACGATGTACCCAGCCTGAGGTTTTGTTCAGACCACTACCCAGACGGCCTTTGCTACGCTGCATGAGATAAACTTGGCGAATTGGTTTAATCGCTGCTGGTCTGACCAGACCACCATCACTCTGATAGTCGGTATCGTTGGTCACGCCCCACTCTTCGCGCCACTCGCTGATAGACTGCGGCTCAGGGCGATAGCTTGGATCTTTTAGTCCCTCAGGACCGATCTCATCCAGTGACTTACCATGATTGGCTGTCAGATACTCACTTACATCAAAGCCAATACCACCAGCACCGATGACCGCGACTGTATTACCCACTGCTTTTTCGCCAGACAGCAGCTCAGCATAGCTCATGACTTGTGGTAGCTCAGCCCCTTCGAGCTTACCTTCTAGACTTCTAGGTACGACACCCGTTGCCACGATGACATGATGGAACTTGGCTTTTTCAAGCATGTCCTTATCAACTTTGGTGTTCAGTTTAATCTCAACACCCAGATGCTCAAGCTCATTGATATAGTAGCGAATAGTTTCAAAGAACTCTTCTTTACCAGGAATGACTTTGGCGTAGTTAAACTGCCCGCCTAGCACGTCTTTTGCTTCAAACAGAGTTACGTCATGACCACGTAAAGCGGCCACATGAGCGGCTGACATACCAGCGACACCGCCACCGATGACGGCGACTTTTTTCGGTTTTTTGGTTTTCTTATAGACCAGTTCAGTCTCATAACAAGCTTGCGGATTGACCAAACAAGTCGAGCGTTTGTTTTCGAACGTATGGTCGAGGCAGGCTTGGTTACAAGCAATACAGGTGTTAATGCGATCTGTCTGACCGTTTTTGGCTTTATTGACCCAATGCGCATCAGCCAAGAATGGACGCGCCATTTGAATCATATCAGCTTGACCAGTCGCAACGATTTCTTCTGCTGTTTCTGGCATGTTGATACGGTTAGCCGCCATCATCGGGATACTAATGTGCTTTTTGATTTCAGCAGTGAAATCAACGAAAGCGGCTCGTGGTACGCTAGTGACGATAGTCGGCACACGCGCTTCATGCCAGCCGATACCAGTGTTCATGATGGTCACGCCCGCTTCTTCTAGCGCCTTAGCCACGGTGATGACTTCATCCATGACGTTACCGTCTTTGACCAAGTCAATCACTGATAAACGGAATAGAATAATAAAGTCTTCGCCAGTCGCCTCACGTACCGCTTTAACCACATCGACAGCGAACTTCATACGACCATGAATATCACCACCATAGATGTCTTTACGCTTATTCACATGGCTTGATAAAAACTGGTTGAGCAGATAACCCTCAGAACCCATGATTTCGACACCATCATAGCCTGCTTGCTTGGCAAGTTTGGCTGAGCGAGCATAGTCTTTTACCGTTTGCTCGATGTTTTTGATGCTCATCTTGCGTGGCTTAAATGGTGAGATTGGTGACTTGATTGGGCTAGATGATACGGCAAATGGATGATAGCCATAGCGACCACTGTGCAATATCTGCATGATGATTTTGCTGTCGTGCTTGTGCACAGCACGGGTGACGCGCTGGTGATTGATAACGTCAGCTTTAGTATTCATCGTTCCGCCAGCAGGCAACAACCAACCTTCGCGATTGGGCGAGATGCCGCCAGTGATCATCATTGCCACGCCGCCCTTGGCACGTTCTGCAAAATACGCCGCCAACTTGCCATAATTATAAAAACGGTCTTCAAGCCCAGTATGCATTGAGCCCATAACCAGACGGTTTTTTAGCGTAGTAAAGCCCAAATCTAGCGGCTCAAATAGATGCGGATAGTGTTCATTGGTGCTAGCGGTTTGGATCGTGTTGGCACTATGGCTGGCAGACATATCATTTTCCTTATGAATAGTTTATGAGGCTACTTTTTAAAAACGGCTTTTTAGAATTAGTGGGCCAAAGGGGTTTAGCATCATCGATATCGTAACACACCGCGATTATTGTCAGCTATGCAGACAAGCGACTGATGAGTGAGCACTATATTAATTGCTATAACGAGCAGGACGGTGTATCAGGTTGTAATGTGGCATACGGTTAAGCAAACACCACAAAACCCAGCCAACATTTTAGGTAGATTATATACCGTTAGCTTAATGTCACCTAAAAATTAGACTAAGGTATAAATCGATAAATATCGACTTATACCTATAACTTCTATGCTAGATTACTGTACTAAAGAACATACTGACGTTAATGTACTGACGCATTATAGAAATACGATAAAGGACTATCATCATGACAGATTTCCATACAGGTCTTGGCAAAAATGCCGCCAACCATCAACCACTTACACCTATTGATTTTATCATTCGCAGCGCGCAAGTTTATCCTGATAAGACTGCCATCATTTATGACGATCTAGAACACAATAACCTCACTCAGACATGGCAACAGACCTATACTCGCTGTCGTCAACTGGCTGATGGTCTGCGCAAACTGGGTATCGATAAAAATGATACGGTCGCTGTTATGTTGCCAAACACGCCAGCAATGGTCGAATGCGCCTTTGGTGTGCCGATGTCAGGCGGCGTGCTCTGTACTTTGAACACTCGTCTTGATATCAATGCGCTTACCTTTTGTTTACAGCATTCCGAAGCCAAGGTCTTAATCTTAGACAGCGAATTTGCTGAACATGCTGAAATCATCGATGAGACTTTTCCAGACTTAATCGTCATTCATTCAACGGACAAGGCTGTCAATGTCGAGCGTTTTGGGCACATGAGTTATGAAGCATTGATAGCCAGTTCAGACAGCTTGGATAATTGGGAGATGCCGACAGATGAGTGGGACGCCATTGCGCTCAATTATACCTCTGGGACGACAGGCAAGCCCAAAGGCGTGGTCTATCACCATCGTGGTGCAACTCTCAATGCTATCTCTAATATTTTAGATTGGGACATGCCCAAACACCCGATATATCTGTGGACGCTGCCGCTGTTTCACTGCAACGGTTGGTGCTTTCCGTGGACCATCGCCGAGCGTGCTGGGGTCAATGTATGCTTGCGAAAAATTGATGCTGATTTGATATTGCAGCTGATTGCCAAGTATCAAGTTAGCCACTACTGCTCTGCGCCAGTCGTGCACAATATGATTGCTGGCGGCAAACCTGAGTATAAAGACGCTATCACCCATACGGTCAAAGGCTGGGTCGCTGGTGCACCGCCGTCTGAAACCATGCTGGCCGCGATGGAAGCAATGGGCTTTCATATCTCGCACGTCTACGGTCTCACTGAAGTATATGGGCCAGTGACGGTTTGTGCGGAGCAGGAAGAATGGAATGAGCTTGATGTGGCCACCCGTGCCCAAAAGAAATCACGCCAAGGCATGACTTCTCACTTGATGGCAGGGTTTGAAGTATTTAAGCAAGGTACTACCGAGCCAGTCGCCGTTGACGGGGAAGAGATGGGCGAGCTGGCGCTACGTGGCAATATGGTGATGAAAGGCTATCTAAAAAGCCGCAAGGCTACCGAAGAGGCATTCGCTGATGGCTGGTTCCGTACAGGCGATTTGGGTGTTAAATACCCTGACGGCTATATCAAAATAATGGACAGACTAAAAGATATCATCATCTCAGGCGGTGAGAATATCTCTAGTATCGAGGTAGAAAACGTCTTGTATAAACTACCTGCGATTGAGAGCTGTGCCGTCGTTGCCGCGCCACATGATAAATGGGGCGAAGTGCCTGTCGCCTTTATCGAAATTCACGCTGGCAGCACTTTGCAACGTGATACGGTGATGGAGCATTGTAGTCAGCACCTAGCAGGTTTTAAAGTCCCAAAATATATTGTCTTTGCCGAAATCCCAAAGACCAGTACCGGTAAAGTGCAAAAATTTGAGCTACGCCAAGCGGCTAAGTCCTTGGCACACGAAACGCCAAAAGTAACTGCCAGTGCGAAATAAAACGGCAATCTATTAAGTCATATCATCAATTAACATCCATCAAAAAGGTCAGCGATATATAGCTGACCTTTTTTGATGGACGCACGCCTATAGTCAAAGAAGGCTAAAACGGGTACAAGGGCAGCCGACTGCAGATTGTACAAATAGTACGTCTAGGGAGGATAACGCCGTAGCCGCTTAGTAGTTCTCTGACCATATTTATGGAAAATTAACGATATTACCCAAGCTTAGGCTCAAGCCATTGATAAACCAGCATTCCTATAATCATGGCAGGAATAAAGACATAGGCTTGCCATTGACCAGTACCGAGCAACACAATTCCTGGTCCTGGGCAGATACCAACCAGCCCCCAGCCGATACCGAACAACATCGCACCGATAAGTAATTTTTTATTAATGACAGTTTTGCTTGGCATATCAATCGGTGTGCCGATCCAGCTGCTTTGTTGACGCTTTGCTAATCGCACACCGAAGAAAGCGACGATCAGACCACCGCCCATCACCAGTGCAAGGGAGATATCCCATGCACCAAAGATATCCAAAAACCCTTGTACCTTTACAGGATCGGTCATACCTGATACCAGTAGTCCCAGTCCAAACAGTAGTCCTGCCAGCAATCCGATTATATTTTTTAGCATCGTCGTATCTCGCTATTATTATTTTTTATTAACCATCATATGTCGTTCGCGCGTGAGCCCAATTATTAGCATTTATCTGGCAATCTGCCATGAATTCGCTATAGCAGGCCTAATACGTGGCGACCGACATAAACGGTCACAATCCCAAACAGCATAAAGGTGACGGTCGCTGCCAATGACCGTGGAGACAGCCGTGCATTACCACAGATACCATGCCCACTCGTGCATCCTGAACCTAAACGCGTGCCAAAGCCGACCAGTAACCCTGCACCAATCAATAATGGCACGGAAGTACTGATAGCTACCTCAGGTAGTGGTCTTGCCAACTGATATAGCAGTGGTGAGATGACCAAACCCAGTATAAATAGCACCTGCCACATCTCTACACGTTTGGGTTTTAGTAGGCTTGAAAAAATACCACTGATACCTGCTATACGACCGATACCTAGCAGTAAGATAACCGTCGCTACGCCTAGCATTAGACCTCCTACCAAGGAGATCGGCGTAAATGCTTGCCAGTCTATTTGTATGCTCATAACGGACTACCTAATTAAGTTTATTAAATACGTACTTGAGTATTAATTTATAAAAATACATTATATTATAAAATATAATAAAAAGGTAAAAAAATACTGAACCTAGCATGACACTAATGGTTCAGTATTTTTTATAACTGTTAGGACTATACTGTAAAGGCTTTAAAAAGGGCAATGAAAAAGGGCAGTGAAAAAGACTTAATAAGCTATCCTATTAATATCTTTATCAGCCCTCTTAATTGGTATCTTTACTGGCTCAGCACTTTATCGAGTGCCGTTTCAAAACGCTCTACTGTGCCATCGATATCAGTCAATTT
Organism: Psychrobacter nivimaris; assembly: GCF_009812035.1. GTDB lineage: Bacteria > Pseudomonadota > Gammaproteobacteria > Pseudomonadales > Moraxellaceae > Psychrobacter > Psychrobacter nivimaris. Next base: position 6,359 of record NZ_VZIZ01000023.1, read on the forward strand.
ATCCAAGCCAAATAGACCTAAACGGAAAGTTTTGAAGTTATCAGGCTCGCCCACTTTCAATGGTACGCCAGCCGCGATTTGCACTCCGATTTCAGCAAACGCGCTACCCTTATGCATGTCATCACGATCAGTATAAGAGACGACAACGCCAGGTGCTTTAAAACCTGCAGCAGCGACGCTCTCAACGCCTTTAGCTTCTAATACTTCACGGATACGTTTGCCAAGTGCCCACTGCGCGTCACACAATTTATCAAAACCGATTGCTTTGGCTTCATTCACAGCATCACGGAACTGACGTAAGCTGTCTGTCGGCATAGTCGCATGGTACGCATGACCGCCATTTTCGTAAGCACGCATGATATTTAACCATTGCTTTAGGTCGATACTAAAACTATCAGATTCAGTACTGTCTACTTTTTTGACAGCAGCATCGCTTAGCATGACCAAACCAGCGCCCGGTGTACTGCTCCAGCCTTTTTGCGGTGCGCTAATCAGCACATCGATGCCCAATGCTTTCATATCTAGCCATACACAGCCTGAAGCGATGCAATCAATGACTAACAGTCCGCCAACGCTATGCACAGCCTCGCTCAGTGATTTAATATAGTCATCTGATAAGATGATACCCGATGAGGTTTCGACATGCGGTGCAAATACCACTGCTGGCTTTTCTTCTTTAATTTTGGCTACGGCAACGTCGATATCGACTGGAGCAAACGGCTTCGGCGACTCACTATCGTCGGCACGATTGGCCGTGAGTACTGTAGATGACTTGGCGATTTTGCCTTTTTCTAAGATTTGCGTCCAACGATAGCTGAACCAGCCATTACGAATGATTAGGCAGTCCTCATCATTTGCCAACTGGCGAGCGACTGCTTCCATACCATAAGTACCAGAACCAGGAACGATCACCACTGCGTCAGCGTTATACACAGATTTTAGGTCACTAGATAGGTCGTTCATCACTTGCTGAAAGGCTTTTGACATATGGTTCAGCGCGCGATCGGTGTAAACCACTGAATACTCTAATAAGCCGTTTGGATCGATATCTTGACGTAATGCTGGCATTGAACACTCCTAGTGTATGGTTAGATAATATGCGACATGGATCAGATAGCACTATAATCAAGTGCTATTATTCGATGGTGAGGTCTTGCGCTGTCTAGAGATGCATTGTCTTTAAACGAACAAAAAACAACGGACACTGATGAGGTCTACTAACATTAAGTTAATATATTTGTAGTCATATTACGAGCAAACACCAGCACATATCTTGACCTAAGCCATCCATGAGAGCTTGATATTAGCACTGATACTGAAGGTTGACAACGATACGCTCAGGCAACGATATGACTTGCGCTATCGAGCATTTATTGGTAGGTATTGGTTGATAAGTTTTGACTTATACAGCCACGATGAAAGCATCAATGCCCTCGATGAGCATCTTGTAGTCCTGACACTACGAAGTCTAGCAACTCACTATCGCCTTCACGTGCGGCTTTGCGCATCAGTTTCGATGGTGCATGGGTCAATGTTTGAGTCAAACGTCGCGATAGCTCAGTGATGATATCTTCTGGACTAACATCGTCCTGTTGCAGCTTAGCAATAGATTCATGCAGCAGCTTATCCACCTGACCTTGAGTACACGCGCGGTATTGCTGAATATCTTTACCAACTTGGCGAACCTGAAAGCGGCGATCTATTTCAACCACCAATTGACTCACTAACAGTTCAGCATCCACTGCGGCTTGGCGACGCTGCTCGATATTACCTGCAATCACATGCTGCAAATCATCGACAGAGTACAGATAAACATCATCAATACGGCTAATGGTCGAATCGATATCGCGCGGTACGGCCAGATCTATCATAAGCATTGGCTGATAACGGCGACGTTTTAGCGCTTGTATGGTCATTGTCTTATCAATCAACAAATCCATACTGCCACTACAACTACTAACGATATCGGCTTCTGCCAATACTTGCGGCAACTCCTGTAAAGGTCTAACGTCTACACGGCGATTAGGGCCACGTAGTTCAGCCGCTAACGCTTCGGCACGTTCGGGATTACGGTTACAGATAATAACTCGTCCGACCCCTAGCCCTGCGATATGGGTGGCAACCAAGCGATTCATCTCGCCTGCGGCAACAACCAGTAGAGTACGACTGGGTAAATCATCAAATATTTGTGTGACCAATTTGGCTGCGGCAAAGCTAAGCGATACGGCTTGGGCGCCAACCTGCGTCTCATTACGCACTCGTTTGGCGGCAGCGAATACTTGATCGATGATCCAGCCTAGCTGATTACTGAGTACTTTTTGGTCTTGAGCCAGATGCACAGAGTTTTTGATTTGACCGAGAATCTGCGGCTCACCCAATATCATAGAGTCGAGACCAGCCGCTACTCTTAACCAATGAGTCAATGCATGAGTATCACGATGTACATAGAGATAAGGATCAATATCAACGAGTGGCAATTGCTTGAAGTCAGCCAGCCACGTTTTGATTTTGGTAATATGCGCACTAATCGCAGCAGACGAGATATTCATGCTACTACTAAAAGCATTATTGGATGACTGTCCTGCGGCTTTGACATCTTGCAAATTGGGTAATTGTGAGTCAGATATTTGGCCGTTAGCATGATGCGACGTTGAAGTGTGCGGCACTAGCGCATAGATTTCGGTGCGGTTACAAGTAGAGACGATCACGCTACCATCAGTAAAGGCTTCTATTTGTTTGAGCGCGACATTTATATCGTCACCCACAAGTGCCAAGCGCTCTCGCAGAGCGACTGGTGCAGTTTTGTGATTGACCCCAATGACCACTAATCTCATTATCGATAGACCATAAACATGACGCTCAGTTGCCCCTTACGCTATCTTATTATTTTTAAAAGACAGTTTTTGACGACAGCGCTAAAAAGGAAGACCCTAAAAACCGCCTATTATATCATTATTGCGGGCTTTAATTAACACTCACCCATCTATGATAACCATATCTCTGTATCTGGTCGCAAATGTAACAAATCAACTACTCATACGATTTATAAAATCAATAGCTGGGTTTTGACTTATGGTCAATAATATAATGTTAAATCATTCGCTTACTCTATCTTAACTTGTTATATTTCTATAATATTCAGTTCGACAGACCTATCTATATTTAATTATCTTCAGTATCGTTCTTTGGCAACGTACTCGCTACTAGTAGCATATTCATACGGTCAGACATGCCACTATCTGAGTAACACGGATGCTATTGTTTATCTCATCGGTCTACTCTTATAATGCTTGTCATGGGTATATATTGCCAATATCTAACGTAAAATGATTAAAACAAACTTGCCTTATCTGTGTAGGTAAACCATGGGCGAATACGGCTATCTATGATTTTTTTTGGGTCATTACTTCGGTCACCACATCCCTATAGCGAATACTCTAGCTTCCGTGCTTTATTGCATGTCGCTATTGAGCGCCTGTGTCAACGATATAAGCTAGCGTTGTCTCTAGCTGTGTGCCTGTGTTTGGCAGCCCCTGTCCATGCCAGCCATCCCGATATATTGCTAGAAGCAAAAATTCCTAAAGTATCCGTTGCTACCGATATTAAAGCAACTGCCGATAAACCAGATAATGATAGTGCTCTGTTCGATACACCTTATAATGAAGACACGCTCACCATAGAAAACGTAAAAAATATTAACGGCCTAGCGCCAGCCAGCCTATGGCAGCCTGAGCTTAGTGAACCAAGCTTGTACGCTCTACTGGATGCCGAGTTTGCTGCTGATCGCGATGACAAACGACGTGCGGTCTCTATTTATAAGCAACAGTCTTTTAAAGAAGATGCGACAGCGGTGTTTGAGAGAGCGCTTAGCCTGTCATTGCGTAACGAAAGGGTTGAGGACTCATTACAGTTTGCCAAGACATGGCAGGACCAAAACCCTGACCACGTACCCGCTTGGTTTTATGTCGCACATTTGGCACTACGTGCCCACGACTATATATTAGCGGGTGAAACGTTAAACCGCATCTTGCGCTATGATCCACGCGCAGACTTAAGCGAAATCCTCATAGGTATTTATCCAAATAATGATGATGACAAACGAGAGCTTCTTGCCGCGTTGCAACCACTAGATAGCGAGCAAAATGCCTCATTGTCAGTGTTAAAAGCGGGTTTACTCTATCAGTTTAACGAACCTGAAGTCGCTATCGTTCATATCAATCGAGCGCTAGATCGTCAGCCAGACTACGTGCCCTTTATTACCTTAAAAGCGGATATATTGCGTAAAATCGTGACCGCAGAGACTGTTATCAATTATGTCAGTCAAGCTCGTCTACGCAACCCTGATAGCAAAAGCTTATATCTATATGAGATTCGCTATCTATTAGATGTAAAGCAAAGCGAACAAGCGTGGAAGTTACTGCTTGAGGCGCATAACCGCTTCAGTGATGATTCTGAGATTACCCTGCTAGCAGCTTTAGTGAGCTTGGATATTGAAGAGTACGCTAGTGCTGATGAGCTACTCAATATGCTTGCCAAGAGTCCAGCTTATCTTGATCAAGCCTATTACTATCTGGGTATCAGTGCTGAGCGTCAGCAGTTGTTCGATCAAGCCAAATACTATCTCAATGGCGTCATGCAAGAGGATTTGGTATTAGAAGCGCGTAGAAAGGTAGTGGCGTTTGAATTACTCGATAACGACGTCGATGGGGCAATCGCGACTTTAGAGAAGCTGCGCAAAGATTTTACGGTATTCGCGCCTGACACTTTTGTCATGCAAGCCGATATTTTGTGGCAACAAAACGAGTCGGATGAAGCACTGCGTTTACTAACCCGTGCCGCTCGTAAATATCCTGACAATGAGATGCTACTCTTTGCACGGGCTCAGCTGTTAGATGATAAAGAAGACTATGTCGTTAAGCGCACCCTGCTCAACCATTTGCAGGCTTTAGATCCTAGCAACTTGTCCTATCAGTTGAGCTATGCACAGTTGCTACTGGCAAATGAGCGCAGCTCAGAGCAAGGACTGGCACTAGCGACAGCGATTATTCAGATTCGCTATGATGATCCACGTTATGATAACGACCTACATCTGCAAGCCTTAAATGTCTTGGCAGGCAATGCATTAGCCAAAGAGAACTATCAGCAGGTCATCGACTACCTACAGACACCTTATGATGTGCTACCAACCTTGCGTTCAGGCACGCTGTTATTGCGCGCCTACCAAGGCTTAGGTAACAATGACAAAGTTGAGGCGTTACTCGCAGATTTGCAGCAGCGCTTCTCATTTGGACAGCACAATATCAATGACCGCATACAGCTGTATTAATAGCGCTGATTTTGGATGTGCTATTCGAGCTTTGCGGTTACAGAGATATGATAATTGACAAGGTCTTTATAAAACCGAAGCATTTATAAATTACAAGGTCGTTATAAGAAGTTAACAGCCGTGCATAACCGAGCAACAAATAACGCTTAAGCTAATATCTTTGTTCATCTTTCCATTTTGAGAAACTATTATGTCAGCATCAACCACTTCTTATAAAACAAATAAATTGGCTTTGTTCACTGCTATAACTGCGGCAATGGTCATTACCTCTGGTTGTCAGTCATTAAAAACGGCCAACGCGACCAACCAACCAACGACCACTGTACAAGGTCAAAACGCTGAGCAACCCAAAAAGCTAGAGAACTTCAATATCACCGGTAAAATTGGGGTCACGACGCCTGCGAATGATTCGACCGGTACCCAAGGTGGTAGTGCGTTTTATGCATGGGGTCAGCAAAACGACCGATTTGCCATTGAGCTGATTGGCGCACTTGGTATCGGTAAAACAAACATTGAATACAATGGTCAGACCGCTATTCTAGTTAGCGAAAAGACAGGTACATTGACCGCTGACGATCCTGAAACTTTGCTAAAGAAAGCCACTGGTTGGCAAGCGCCAATTTCACAAATGCCTTACTGGATTTCTGGTCGCCCGGCACCTTCAGACAGTGCACCACAAATGGATAGTCAGAACCGCTTAGTTAGCTCAGTCAATGGTGAGTGGACAGCCAGCTTTACTTATAAAGGTACGGATAAGCTACCTAGTAAAATTAGTGCCGTACAACCACAAGGCAACAAAGTTGTAATGACGATTAACCATTAATCCATCTTTTATTAACAACAGAAAGCCTGCTAAAAACCATCATTGCTAATTAAGATAGCTGCTTATAACTGCACCTTATGATAAAAAAATATGACTGAAAATATGGCCGAACCATCTGCTTCTATGATTACCCGTTTATCACCTGCAAAACTCAATCTGTTTTTGCACATCACTGGTAAACGAGCCGATGGCTATCATAATTTGCAAACGGTATTTCGCCTGCTTGACTGGGGCGATTACTTGCATTTTTCGGTTAGTAACGATGTCGTAATTTCTACTATAGCTAGTGAATTAAGTGCTAATCAATTCTGTCGTCAGCTACTGATATTGGATGGTGCAGAGGCTATCACTATTAGTATAGAAGATAATTTAATTTTCAAAGCGGCACGCGCATTGCTAGCATCTGCCATACAGTCAAATATTTTACCTGAGCAGTTAGCAAAAGTGAATATCACTTTAGATAAGCATTTGCCAATGGGTGCGGGTCTAGGTGGTGGCTCATCTAATGCAGCAACGGCTATGCTGGTGCTCAATGAGATTTGGCAGCTTAATTTTACCTGTGATGAGCTTATAAAGATTGGCGCGACTGTAGGTGCGGATGTACCGATATTTATCTTTGGCCAAGACGCTATTGCCATGGGAATTGGTGAAGAACTGACTACGATTGAGTTGCCTGACCAGCAATATTTAGTACTGACGCCTAACGCTCATGTAAATACTGCCAAACTATTTGCACATTCCAAACTACAGCGAGATATCGCGCCCCTATCGGTTGCAACTATCCAAAACCAATACGCTGACTATGTACAAACGCTCACTACGCCCTATCATAATGTCTTTACCCCAGTCGTCACAAGCCTCGCTTCTGCTGTTGCAGATGCCTTAAGTTATCTACAGGGGTTAGAAGCGCAAACACTCGGCACAGCACGAATGACTGGCTCTGGTAGTGCCGTGTTTTTACCTCTAGATGCGAGTGTGGCTACTAACAAAAAACTTGTGGCGAAGTGGATTGAAGGTGCGCCTTGTAAAGGATATTTGGTGGGGAGTTTGTAGGATACTATTCAAGAATTAAGGTATGCTTAACGCTCCCTTTTTAAAAATTTCACATTATCTATGTGTTCTAGGCGCACTCTACTCAAACTTTGTTAAGGTGCATATCCTATTATTGACATTCCAGCACACGACTCGTTTGCAATATCGCTATATAAACTTATTAAACTAGCAAAGCTCTCCAATTCATATTTATGAACGCAAAAATTTTGTAAGTCTATCGTTTTGAGAGTATTAACAAAATTTTGAGCACTTTTTTGGTCATTAAATATGTAAGGATTATCACTATAATTCTCTAGCACATGGTGAATCAGATTAGCTAACTCTTCTAAGCCTTCATGCCTAACTATTCTTTCAAATATAGTATCCTCATCAAAGAATATAGCGAATTCATCCATATGCGAATCATTAGCAATGTATTGTGCATCAAATTCTTCATAATCCTCAGGAGTGTGTGGATAAGCTAGGTATAAATGAAACCTTAGTAGTTGTTGTCCTTTGTCATACTCTGTTGTCATATTACTTTTCCATAAATAGTTTGTTAGAAAGCTCATCTAGAATTAATAAAGCATAGAGCATATTTTTAATGAAATATAGCATTAGGCGATTAAATTATCACAAAGTTTCACAATCTTGTGATCTCTACCTTAAGAACAATGAATTCATTACTTTAGTTAATATGTCAGATAAAAAACTTTCCAATTTAATAGAACGATAATGACAACTGACCTCAATCATGACTTTGATTGCGAGTCGATATTTTTTATCAACATCAGTACATCATCAATGAATCCTATAAAAAAGCACAAAATGACTTGCAAAATCTGAAAATTTACTTATAATAGGTCGCCACAATAGGGGTATAGCCAAGTTGGTAAGGCATCAGGTTTTGATCCTGACATCCGTTGGTTCGAGTCCAGCTACCCCTGCCATTTTTTAGTACGAAGCGTTAGAAATACAGTGAGTATAAGCGGTTTATAGACAACCTCTTATGCTATTGTCATTGACAACGTTATCCCAGTTTCGGTATAGTTCGCAATGAACACCGCTAGGGAAAGGTTATGTTTTAAACGGTTTATCCGTTTTTTAGATAACTGACAGGTCATGACACCATGTTAAGAACGACTACTTAGTCGCTATTATATATCGGTTGTTCATAGCCTAGACATTACAGGGGTATAGCCAAGTTGGTAAGGCATCAGGTTTTGATCCTGACATCCGTTGGTTCGAGTCCAGCTACCCCTGCCATTTTTTACTGTAATAGTATACTTCAACACCTTCACCACTCTTTTCTTAATTTGAGCAGTTTGACACTGCTTAGCGGTCGCTGCTTGAGTCAATCAATAGGACTTCTGTCATGCCTTATTTGGCGATTTTTACGGGTAATGCCCACCCAGAATTAGCAAAAACCGTAGCCGATCATCTTCACATACCTCTTGGTAAAGCTGACATCACGCGTTTTTCTGATGGCGAAATTGCCGTGGAAATCAAAGAACACGTACGTGGTAAAGATGTGTTTATCATGCAGCCTACTTGTGCACCGACCAACGACAACTTGATGGAAATCATGATGATGGCTGACGCTTTGCGTCGCTCTAGTGCTGGCCGTATCACAGCTGTCATGCCGTATTTTGGTTATGCTCGTCAGGATCGTCGTCCACGCTCAGCTCGTGTACCTATCTCGGCTAAAGTAGTCGCTGACATGCTAAATATCGTCAGTATCGATCGCGTAATGACTGTTGATTTGCACTCAGATCAGATTCAGGGTTTCTTTGATATCCCTGTAGACAATATCTACGGCACACCTGTATTGCTAAACGACCTACAAAAGCAAGACTATGACAATATCATGGTTGTTTCACCTGACGTAGGCGGTGTGGTTCGTGCACGTGCGATGGCTAAGCAGTTAGGCGATACCGACATGGCAATTATTGATAAGCGCCGTGCTCGCGCCAATGAGTCACAAGTAATGCATATCATTGGTGATGTTCGTGACCGTGATTGCGTTATCGTTGACGATATGGTCGATACTGCAGGTACATTGTGTAAAGCTGCCGAAGCATTGAAAGAAAATGGTGCCCGTCGCGTCTTGGCTTACATCACGCATCCTGTCCTATCAGGTAACGCACTGAAAAACATCAGCGAATCTGCATTGGATGAAGTGGTTGTGACCGATACGATTCCATTATCGGCTGAAGCGAAAGCTTGTAGCAAAATCCGTCAGGTAAGTATTGCACCGATGCTGGCTGAAAGCTTACGCCGTATCAATAACGAAGAATCTATCAGTGCGATGTTTGACGCTTAGGTAACGCTTAAGATTGTCCGTTACTAAAAAATCTGTTAAAAAAATGCCAAGTTTTACGACTTGGCGTTTTTTTTAATCACTTTTCGTTGTTTATTGTATATTCACTTTAAATAGCCATTTCACGTAGGTCTTTATTATTGTTAAAGAATCACGTATAATGCGCGCCTGTATTCATCATTAGCTAACCTTTATTATTTTTAGGTATTTTTATACTTAGCGACATGATTGATACTTTCTAAAGTATTGATTATCCAGTGATAGACTGGTCGCAAGTCTGTTATTACTGGTAGATACTTCACATACTCTCTATAGGATTATATCCATGAGCATTAATCATTTTGAACTAAACGCCATTGATCGTGCTGCTGAACTACAAGGTAAAGGTGCGAGCCGCCGCCTACGTAAGCAGAATCTTGTGCCTGCTATCATCTATGGTGGTAACGAAGAGCCAACAGCGATCTCTATCAAGCTTAACGAGTTGGTAAAATCACTTGAATTCGAAGCCTTCTTCTCGCACATTTTGACCATCAATGTTGACGGCGAAGAGCATCAAGCCGTTATCAAAGACTTGCAGCGCCATCCAGCTAAAGGCTTCCCAATGCATGCTGACTTCCAGCGTATTGTGAAAGGTCAAAAAATCCACATGAATGTTCCTGTGCATTTCACTGGTCGTGAAGATGCGCCGGGTACTGCTGCTGCTGGTGTACTATCAACGCTAGTATCTGATATCGAAATCATCTGCCTACCATCACAGCTACCTGAATACCTAGAAGTAGACGTATCTGGTATGGAAATCGGTGATTTGTTCCGTCTATCAGACATCAAACTTCCTGAAGGCGTTGTTATCCATGAGCTTGAGCTAGAAGACGGTCATGACCGTACTATCGTTAACATGCAGCCACCAACAGTAGAAGAAGTTGATGCTGATGCTGACGTTGATGCTGATGAAGTACCAGCAACTGAGCAAAACGACGGTACTGACGAAAACAAAGACAGCGAGTAATATACTATTTCTAACTAGTGCATTATTTTGTGCTGGTTAGTGATACATTCGTTTAGTCAATAAGACAGCAGGTGATTAAAATCTCCTGCTGTTTTTGTAAGTAAGGTTTGAAAATAAACTGTCTATCAGTACTTCAATCCTTACCCCTATTTATCAAATTCAAGCAGGGTGTTTTTATGGCCATAAAGCTTATTGTCGGTCTTGGTAATCCTGGTCAGCAGTATATGTTTACGCGTCATAATGCAGGATTTTGGTTTGTCCATCATTTGGCTCAGCAGTTTAATATCACGCTCTCCCCTGATAAGAAATTTCATGGAGTGACAGGGCGTGGGCAGATTCATGGATCTGATGTGCGTTTACTTATGCCGCTGACGTTTATGAATAAATCTGGTCAGTCAGTGGTGCCTATGGTAAATTTCTATGGCATCCAAAATGATGAGTTGCTGATTGCCCATGATGAGCTCGATATTCCAGCGGGCAGCATCAAGCTCAAAACCGATGGCGGACATGGTGGTCATAACGGTTTGCGCGATATCACGCCGCATATTGGCAACGACTTTCATCGCCTGCGCGTGGGTATTGGGCATCCGGGACACAAGTCTAAAGTCAGCGGACACGTCCTATCAAAAGCTTCCCCCGATGAGCAAATTGCCATTGATAGCGCCTTGAGCGCCGCGTTTGAAGCTTTGCCCCTGCTGTTAAGTGGTGATATTGAAAAAGCTCGCTCTCAGATTAATAGTTTCAAAGGTCCAGAATAATAGGTCGAATGAATAACAGCGCCTTTTATTTTGGCGATATTGTCCCCATTAACCTCTTGATTTGGTTAATTAATAAGTCAGTTGATATCTCATTTTTCTAATGATAGTTTTTAATAGCAGTCACGCTCATTAATATCAGTTACGCTAAGGAAGCAACCTATGCTACTTAATATGCTTAAATGCAAGTTACACCGTGCCCGTGTTACCCATGCCGAGCTTCATTATGAAGGCTCGTGTGGTATCGATGGTGATTTACTAGATCTGGCTGGTCTACGTGAAAACGAATCTATCGATATCTATAATGTGACCAATGGCAAGCGCTTTCGCACCTATGCTATCCGTGCTGAAGCAGGCTCTGGTATTATTTCGTTAAATGGTGCCGCCGCTCATATGGCCGACTTAGGTGACATCGTCATTATCTGTGCCTATGCGCATTTTGATGAAGTGGAAGCCGAAACTTATCAGCCAAAACTGGTCTATTGCAACGAAGACAACACTGTAAAAGACACTGCAAATATCATTCCTGTACAAGTTGCTTAATATGACAGGATGGTGAGGTTTTGGTAAATTTAAGATAAACACAAAGTTACATCTTTGAATTAGCTGCTATTATTACTAAAAATCTCGATGCTAAAAGGAAAGCTGAATCTAAATCAAGATTCGGCTTTTTTTATACCACTTTTATTTATCAAATTCACATTTTTCATCATATACAAGGAAACATACTGATGTGGTTGGCCGCGCTTGCAATACTGATTGGGTTAGCAATTTTAGTTTGGAGTGCCGATGTCTTCATTGATGGGGCAACAGCACTAGCAAAGAAGTTTAGTGTGCCTAGCTTCTTAATTGGTGTCTTAATATTGGGTATAGGCACGTCAGCGCCTGAGATGGTGGTATCAGTACTAGCAGCAATAGAAGGCAGCCCTGAGCTGGCTCTAGGTAACGCTTATGGCTCAAATATCATCAACATCGCATTGGTACTCGGTGCAACCGTATTGATTAGCCCTATTATCATCCGTAGAGGCATCGTAAAACGCGACTTGCCCTTGCTGCTGCTAATTACTGTCATTGCCGCTTGGCAGCTACGTGATGGGACATTGAGCCAAGTTGATGGTATCGTATTGTTGATTTTGTTGGTCGCCGTTTTAGGGCTACAGATCATAATGAGTATACGCGAAGGCTATCATGAGCACGAAGACGATATAGTCGTGGCTAATGCTGACTCAGCGCACTCAAATAACTTAGAGCACTTAAATAACTCAGAGAGCTTAGAAAAGCTAGAACCAAGTGTAACGCGTGGTCTTGTCAGTTTAATTATCGGTATGCTGATGCTCGTAGCCAGCTCACGCGCTATCGTTTGGGGTGCTGTCGAGTTAGCAACGCTATGGGGTCTTAGTGAGCTCATCATTGGTCTAACGATTGTCGCCGTTGGGACCTCATTACCTGAACTGGTATCGAGCTTGTCAGCAGCTCGTAAAGGCGAGCATGATATGGCGCTCGGCAATATCATCGGCTCTAATATCTTTAATACTTTGGCAGTTGTCGGCTTGGCAACGGTCATTGCTCCTATAGCCGCCGATCCAGTGATTCTGTCACGTGATGTAATGGCAATGGGAGTCTTGACGATATTGCTATTTACCCTATGCGTATTTGCCTTTAAAACAAAACGCCAGTTCGGTCGTACGTCAGGTGCTACGTTGGTACTGTTCTTTATGGGCTACACCGCATGGCTGATTCAAAGCGTTAGTATGTAACTGGTTAGGCTAAAGCAACTGAGCAATGATAAGACTAAATTATTACGTCGATAAAATCAGACTACGGTTTTTTCTTACGATTTTTAAAACCGCGCCATAGCCCTTCATGTGCCACTTTTGGCATCTTTAGGGTGATGGTGTTGGACAGCATATCTTGTACTGCCAAACCGCGAGGGTTGAATAGGCAGAACACATAGTTGAATACCAAACCAAGAAACGCACTGGCCAATAAGGCGGCGCGTGATCCGTCAATAAGACTGCCAATAATGCCGAAAATCAGCGGCATCAAACAAGCGGCCAAAATACGTTTAAACGACTGACCCCACGTTAGCCATTGGCCTGCATCATTAATCGTTTTTAATCGCCACGTCTGCATACCTAATGTCTGACCACCACGGCGCCAAAATATCCCATAGAATGCCACGAGTGTCAGTACAAATGACGGCGTCATAATGGCGTTCTGATACCAGAGCGGTAGCGACTGAGCTTGTGAGGATTCAGTACCCGTCTCCATGGTCAACAGTGTACCCACCACAGTCAATATAGTACCGACCAAAAACAGTAATGCCAAAATCAGCATACCATCATAGAGAATCGCCACGACACGAATCATAGGCTTAGCGATGGTTGGCTCTTCGTTAGGATCTTGCTGTACAGGCGCACTAGATTGAGGCTTTGATTTGCGAGTCGTTTTTGACGGACGTTTAGATGGACTTTTTGACATGGTACAAGCTCATAGCAAGCAGTGAATAGTAACGCTATTGTACCGTAAATGGTGGGGCTATCGTACATTATCCTAGATGACTATTTAACATCGTAGATGGCCTAAAATCGTAGATGGCCGTCCAATATCATAGATTGCTCTCCAATATCGTAGATTGCTTTCTAATATTATTAGTTGGCTATCCAATCATGCTACATACAAGAGATGGTCGAAGAATAAATAAGTAGAAGGGTGAAAGTTACAGACATAAAAAAACCGCCAATTGTCATAAGACAGGCGATTATTTTAATATTTTTTAGCTTAAATTAAGCTATTATGCAAATGGTGCGCCTGGAGAGATTCGAACTCCCGACCCCTTAGTTCGTAGCCAAGTGCTCTATCCAACTGAGCTACAGGCGCGTATTTTGCACTTTATCCACTGCGAAGATAATATCTTTTGCAGTAAATTAGGTTGGTCATTATATAGATAATATCGCTTGTGTCAACATCTTTTTTAATTAAAACAAATTATTTTTTGAATTAATTATTAAAATGTTTAACGCAGTATATTGCGTTATTACTCTAATAACAACTGAATAAATGGCGGTGAAGGAGGGATTCGAACCCTCGATACGCTTACACGTATGGTTCCTTAGCAGGGAACTGGTTTCAGCCACTCACCCACTTCACCTAACGATTCAAGACATTTATAAAAAATCTATAAACATAGTATTGATGCTAACAATACGTCTCATGTCGTGGGCGAGTATTATAACAAAGCCAAAACGAATTGCAAGCGTTGTCTACAGATTTAATGCGGCTTTTATCAAAATTATAGATATAAGTACTTATATTGCATTTTTATAAGGAAAATTGCGACATATCATTGCTAAATATAACGACCAAACTGCTTACTAATATTAGGTCTACTCACTCTACCGTCTTATACCTCATCCATAAGCATAAGCATAAGCATAAGCATAAGCATAAGCATAAGCATAAGCATAAGCATAAGCATAAGACTATGATAGATTTTTTAGTAGTAGGTGGCTATAGTATTTGTCACTTACTTTAAAATATCTCAAAAGGAGCTGTTATGCGACCTGTCGTACTGTGTTTTTCAGGATTGGACCCTTCAGGCGGTGCTGGATTACAAGCGGATATCGAGGCCATTGGACAGTCAGGGGCACATGCAGCCATCGCTTGTACGGCGGTCACTATCCAAAGCTCGCAACAGGTGTTTGGCTTTGAGGCTTGTGCGGCATCGTTGGTAAAAGCCCAAGCTACTGCGGTGCTTGATGACTTGCCTGTTAGTGCTATCAAATCAGGTATGCTCGGCACCATTGATAATATCGCAATGTTGACCAAACTATTTGCTGATCAAGTTATCGATAATGATACGCCATTTGTCTTAGACCCTGTACTAGTCGCAAATAGCGGTGGTAGCTTAGGCGATGAAAAAACTCTGGTTAGCGCCTTTAGACAATTGCTGCCCTACGCCACTTTAATCACTCCAAACACTCATGAGCTACGTGCGCTAAGCGGAGAGCAAGATTTGCATGTCGGTGCACAAAAGCTATGTGCTCAAGGCGCTCATGCTGTACTGGTAAAAACTTCACATGATTTTGATAGCGGTGACATCGAGCAGTACTTATATATACAGGGTGAAATGGTTCATAAAAGCACCTTACCGCGCTTAAACGGTGAGTTCCATGGCTCAGGATGTTCACTCGCCAGCTTCATCGCTGGACGCTTGGCAATGGGTGATGCTCTCATCGACGCGGTAAAAGCGGCCGATAGTTGGATTACCCAGACATTGCGGGCAGCTGATGCACCGCATCCTGACGATACTCAGGCTCAACTCATACCAAATCGCTTTGTTCGTTTTTAGCATACCTAACAAGCTATAGCTTACCCAAGTAGCAGACGCAAAAAAGGCGCTCTATAAAAATATAGAGCGCCTTTTTTATGACAGTTTTTAAATTTAATTAGACTTAACCCAAGGTTGGCAACACACTCGCAGCCAAGCCACCGATGAATATCTCCAGCAAATAAAATGCTAAGAAAGCGACCATGGGCGATAAATCGAGCATACCTAAATTCGGCGTGATACGACGAAACGGGGCTAAAATAGGCTCAGCCAAATTAATGATAATGCCAATAATCGGATGCTCAGATCTGGTGAACACCACAATCCAGCTAACGATGATAGAACCAATCACTAGATAGCGACACATGCGTAAAAAGTCTAATAATAAGCTAGTCGTACCCGTAAAGAATAGCGGTACAGGGGCAATACCTTTATGCGTTAATGCGGCCTTTCCAGAGATATCGATTAGACGAATCAAAAACATCAACACGATAGCGGCAATGCTAATACGACCCTGTGCGACAGTCGGGAAAATGCGCCCAAATACATCGACGATATGCGTTGCTTTATAAGCAGGTGCAATCATCGGATTGCTCGCATCCATTCCTGCAAACTGCAACATAAAACGAATAAACACCAGCATCATAGCGAATGTGGTGACCAAATCAAAAATTTGAAATAACATGTTGTTCATGAAGTGCTACTCAATGTGACATTATTAACAGATTCTAGGATGACAAATGTCATTATCAGATGCTGATGATTACATAAGGTGTGTCGTCAGTGGTGACTCACAACACACCTTGTCAGTGTTTACTTGCTCATTTCTTCACTTAACGCTTGGCTACGATCATAGCAAGCTTGCATGGCCTCGCCGATTTGACGACCAATCTCATTGGCTTGCATTGACTCAACCGCTGCTTGAGTAGTACCGTTCGGTGAAGTGACTTTACGGCGTAACTCAGCTGGTGCATCATCACTATTCATCGCCATTTTTGCAGCACCTAACATGGTCTGCATAGCAAGCGCTGAGGCTTGTTCTTTATCTAGTCCTAATGCAACTGCCCCATCGACCATCGATTCAATGAAGTAAAACATATACGCTGGCGCTGAACCTGATACGGCTGTAACGGCATGCATATGCTCTTCGTCATCGACCCACATGACCAAACCTGATGCTTCCATAACGGCTGTTGCTAGCTGCTTCTGTTCCGCTGAGATATTGTCTGTACCGTAGAGGCCAGTCGCGCCCATCTGAATCATAGAAGGCGTGTTTGGCATTGCACGGACGATATTGCTATAGCCGCCCAACATGTTTGATAAAAGATCAGTCGACAAGCCTGCCGCCACTGAAATGACCAGTTGAGTGTCTAGTACGTCAGCAAAAGCACTTACCACTACTTTCATCATTTGTGGTTTGACTGCTAGCACCACGATATCTGCACCGATCACAGCAGACTTTGGATCAGCCATTGGATCAACAGTATTTAGTCCTTTGGCGGCTAATTGCTCACGTGCATCGCTGCTAGGATCGGCGACCGTGATGAGATTTGGTTTGATGCCGCAACCCACAAGCCCGCTAATGAGCGCTTGTGCCATGTTTCCGCCACCAATAAAACTGATTTTTTTATTATCTAATACCGACATACTTGTCTCCTAGTCACAAAATTCAAAAGGTATTCAACTTAACATACTGATATGTAAAACGACACTCAGTTTATCATACTGCCACTATCGCCGTTTGATAAATTCAAAATGTCGCGCCTGACATCAACCTGATAAAAATCAACGAGTCAGCCAACAGATATTAAACTTTTAACGCTTTCTATTTTAGACTAAGCTCACTTTTGATGTACTCAGCTAATTGATTGCTTTTGGCATCGCTATCTGTCTGCTCAGAACTCAAAAGCCAACTCTCAAATGGTGATGCTAGTAATAGAGGAATATCAGTTTCTATTTCGCTTCCATCTTCAGATTTTTTTATAAGGGTGATGCTGACTACCATTAAGCTTTCTCGTAGCCATAATGGAATCCCAAGCGTTTGATACAGTTTTTTTCCTGCTTGTGGCCGCGCAGCCATCTCGGTCTTTAACCGTTGCTTACGGTCTAACGGTGCTACTTTTAACACTATCTGTTGTGCTACACCGTCCACACTATTTTCTAACAATCGTACCAGCGCATATGGCTTTACTTGTAACTGCCAAGTATAACTATCACTACTACGTACGATGAATGATGTTAAATTATTAGCTGAATGACTAGATGAGTTACTAGATAAAGTCAGTACCTGCTCGGTCAGCGGTACGTTTAGCCAAGACAGCCAATCGCTGCTCATACGATAGAGCTGTTGACGATAGCGCCGAATGGTATAAGATGCCTTACGACCTTGCCAAAACAGTTCTGTTTGATGATCTTGGTTATCACGTTGGCTTAGAGTTAACACATCATCGACGAGTTGCTTAGCAGGTGGTAACGGCTCATCTTGACCGAGCCAATAGTGCAATAATTGACGTTGACGATACATGGGTAGCTTTTGCAACGTATCGATATTTAGCACGCGCTGTGCAGGTAAAAGTTGCAGGTCTGTATTTTCTGTCTGCTGCATATCCTGCATAGCTTGAGCATTGACTGTTTCCTGTGCATCACTTAACAGCTGCGCACTACGAGCAATATTATCGATGACATTGTGATTGTATGTAGCCAGTATTGGCATGATGTCGCGGCGTAGCCCACTACGTACGTTATCGCCGCTGTCATTCGTAGGATCATCTATATAAGGCAACTCTAAGCGCTTGGCGTAGGCGCTAATATTGGCTCGTCGTATCGTGAGCCAAGGTCGCCACAGGATATTGCACTGTACGCCCTGCGTTTGCACTCGCCATGGCTGCATACCAGAGAGACCATTGACTCCAGCACCTTGGATTAGTCGCATCAACACCGTTTCAGCTTGGTCATCAGCGTGATGTGCTAATAGTAATACATCGTCCTGATTGATATGAGCACGCATAATATTATAACGCGCTTGCCGTGCCGCCTGCTCATCATGTCCATTAACTTGTGCCTGTAAAATGCAACAAGGTATCTGCTGCGCTTGCGCCCAATTGGCAACATGCTTAGCCCAGTACTGACTATCCGATTGCAACCCATGATCGACATGTAACAGCTGCGGCAAACATGGCAATTTACCTTGTTGATAGAGCTGCACACACAGCGCCGCAAGTGCCAATGAATCACGTCCACCACTACATGCCAGCCAAAGACGACGACCATGCAACTGATCACTATACTCAGACATACTGCTCAATAGTGCGGTTGCTAGTGTCTCATCAACTGGCAAATCAGCGATTGATTTAATAGGATGTGAGATGATTGCGCTGCTGGTCATAGTCAGCCTTATTTTTCGTTATTTTAGATGCTTCATATAATAACAGCCATAAAAAAACGCACCATTAAATGACACGTTTTTATTTTAGCATTAAGACTCAGACTCTAATATGAAAAGCCTATTATTAATAATAGCGACTTAACAATAAAGGCATTATAACAACCAATTAAGCAGGCAGCATCACTTCTGAATTGAAAGACTTTAGCTTTTCATAACGTAGCTCACAACGCTCTTGAGGATCTAAATTTTTGATTTCATCAAGCTGCTCATTAATCAGTGCTTTTAAGGCGTTCATCACAGGTTGTGGCTGCACATGTGCGCCCTCGCCTTCTTCAATGACAGCGTCAATCAAACCCATTTGATAAAGGTTAATGGCGTTCAATTTTAGCGCTTCACTAGCGTCTTGCGCTTTTTCAGCAGTCTTCCATAGGATAGAAGCACAGCCTTCTGGCGAGATCACTGAGTAAATACTGTTTTGTAGCATATTTACTTTATCACCAACACCAATTGCCAATGCGCCGCCTGAACCGCCTTCACCAATGATAGTCACAATTACAGGCACTTTAAGGCTAGAAAATACAGCAATGCTTTCTGCAATCGCTTGCGCTTGTCCGCGCTCTTCTGCACCAATACCAGGATAAGCACCTTGGGTATCTACAAAGGTCATCACAGGAATATTGAAACGCTCAGCCATTTTGACCAAACGAATCACTTTGCGATAGCCTTCAGGGTTGGCCATACCAAAGTTATGAGCAATACGCTCACGGGTGCTACGACCACGATGCTGACCGATTACCATCACAGGCTGACCGTCAAAACGCGCAAGACCACCAAGTATGGCTTTGTCATCGGCAAAAGCACGGTCGCCATGCAACTCATCAAATTCGGTAAACAGCTGATTAACATAGTCCATAAATAATGGACGCTTGGCGTGTCGTGCAAGCTGCACACTATCCCAGACAGTGCTCATAGACGCTTCCCTTTAATAATTATACTTAATGTATTTATGTTTAAGAATAATATCGTTATCCGTGTTCAGATAATGAAAGTACAGTTGTAAACTCAATAGGAGCTATAGTAGCACATCTTAAATAGCATGACATTATCGACAACGCCGCTTTTGTTACGTTAATCTTTAACTCAATACTTACAATGGTAACTGCTCAACCTCTGGAGTCTCGGCCTCTTGGGCTTCAATCACACTAAGCTGTACGCCCCACTTAGCAAACTGGTCAATCTCAGTACGCAAATCTGCGAGCAAGAAAGCATAATGTTCACTGCTATCCGCCAAGGTAATTTGCCAACTGTTTTCAGCGATTACCCTTAGTTCTAGCTCTGGTAGCGCATAATCACTGCGGCTATGATGCGCCAGTACGGCGAGGCGCAACAGTAAGCAAAGGTAAACCAGCTGATCACCACCAATCTGACAAGTCTGCTCTAACATATCGGCTTTGAGCTTGCGGCGATGGTTAAGCATCAGCTGCGCCATGCGTTTTTGATCGACCTGCGAAAACCCTGGAATATCAGAGTATTCAACCAAATAAGCACTGTGTCTATGATAGCTGCTATGACTAATCGCCAGACCTATTTCGTGCAAAAATGCCGCCCGTCTGAGCAAGTCACCGTCATCATTACTGAGGGTAAGTTTATCTTTTACTTGCTCAAACAAATTGCGACTGGTTTTGACCACTTGTTTGGCTTGTTTTTTGTCGCCTGAATACCGCTTAATCAGTGCCAATACACTACGGTCACGTACATCTTCGCTAGCAAAGCGTCCGAGCATGTCATACATGACGCCTTCACGTAACGCGCCATCCGAGTAAGCAATGGTATCAATACCCAATACTTTCATCACAGCACACAGCACGGCGACACCTGCTGGGAAGATCGCTTTGCGGTGCTCTTTCACCCCTTCTAAATCGATATCGTTAACGTTGCCAATTTTCAGCAGTAATCGCTCAAGCTTTTTGACGCCTGCATAAGTGATGCGTTCTTGTTCATCTGCCCAACCTTTTGACACAAGGACGTTGCGTACCGCTTTAATCGTCCCACTTGAGCCAACCACACTACTCCAGCCGGTTTTTTGATAGCGACCATTAATCGCTAAGACTTCTTTACGTGCACCTGAAATCGCACTATTAAAAGCTTCTTTAGTAATCAGGCCGTCAGCGAAGAATTTTTGGGTAAAAGAAACACAGCCCATTTGTAAGCTTTCAGTCAGTAATGGATCGAAATTTTGACCAATAATAAACTCTGTCGAACCGCCGCCAATATCCATAACCAAGCGTTTATCACTACTCTCGTTGGTATGCGAGACGCCCAAATAAATTAATCGCGCCTCTTCGCGGCCCGCGATAATCTCAATAGGTTTTGGCAGGATTTTATTAGCACGGGAAATAAAGTCGTTGGCGTTTTTGGCTTGACGCAACGCATTGGTCGCCACCACACGTATACGCTCTGGCGGTACTGAATCCAAGCGCGCCACAAAGCGGCTTAAACAATCAAGACCGCGCTGTTCAGCAGCTGCGCTTAGAATATTATTTTCGTCCAGACCAGCGGCGAGCTGTACCTTTTCAGACATCGAGACTACTTTTCGCACTTCCCCATGGTCAAGACGAGCAATAGCTAAATGGAAACTGTTGGAACCAATATCGATGGCTGCCATCATTTCATCATCGCCAATTGGCGGATTCGTAAGGTAGTCAATAGGCATAGGACAAGTCGTCACCGTGTTAGAGAGAGTGGATAGTTTACCAAAATCACGTGCTATATAGTTATAAAATCACATGTATAGAAAAAAGTAGTAACCACAAAAATCAGGGCAATTTTGTCATTAAAGCATTTATGCCAAACACTCGCAAGCAATGCAAAGTTGTAGCAGGGATATCGACGACCACCTTATAAACTGACAGGTATCGGCTCAGCATCTAGCGCTTGTGTTACGCATATCGGTTTGCTACATTGAAAGCTATCAATATCATGATAAAAAACCGTTATTTACAGAATTTTTATCCGTACAATTTACTTCAAAAGCCACCAACTAATCGGTTAAAAACCATCTGCAATTAATAGTTATCAACCTCACCAGCAAGGAAGCTAGTCACATGAATCAGACCATCACAAAAGACGCGACCCAAAATACTGAGACCCCTATCAGTAACTCTAAAAAAGACATGGTAAAAACTGAAAATTCGCCCAAACAGGCATTTTATGATTTTTACTTAGATGAGCATCAAAACATAGCTTGTCGCCGCCTACATTTTGCAGGTAGTAGCTTTGGCTTATTAGGACTGGCAAAGTCTGTCAAAACTGGCTCAGCCAAACCTTTGGTAAAGGGCATCGCTGCTGGATATGCCTGTGCATGGGTTGGACACTTTTTCTTTGAAAAGAACAAACCTGCCTCGTTTAAATTTCCACTAAAAAGTTTTGCTAGTGATTTTCGTATGTATAACGATGTCCTGCGTGGCAATTTGAGCTTGAGAGATCGCAAGTTTGATAAAGCACGATAAAGTGTAGTCGCCATATAAATTAAACGACACACTTTATATTCTTCCCAATACGATTATAAATAAGATATCGATAAACAAAAAAAACCAGCAGAGATCACAGGACGATCTTGCTGGTTTTTTAAGCTTTAACTTTTTAGTTAGATAATAACTTACATGGCTAAACTATGCCTTCGCCATTTCTGCAAATATCTCATCAGCCGCTTTGATTGATGCATCAATATCTTCGTCGCTATGTTTGATAGACATAAAGCCTGCTTCATAAGCTGACGGTGCCAAGTAAATACCGCGATCTAGCATACCGTGGAAGAAAGTATTGAATACGTCCATATCGCACTCTGTCACGTCATCGAAATTCTTTGGTGTTTCAGTTGCGCTGTCTTTAACAAAGAACATGCCAAACATGCCGCCCAATTTATTGGTACGCAGATGAATACCATGTTTGTCAGCCGCCGTTTGAAAACCATCAACGAGCTTATCTACTTTCGCTGCCAATTCATCATAAAAACCCTCTGCCGTTAAGTCTTCAAACATGGCGATACCAGCACGCATTGCCAGTGGGTTACCTGATAACGTACCCGCTTGATAGACACCGCCAAGTGGCGCGATGCAAGACATGATGTCTGTTTTACCACCGAAGGCACCAACTGGCAAGCCTGCACCAATGATTTTACCAAAGCAAGTCAAGTCAGGGTCGATGCCGAAATGCGCTTGTGCGCCACCAAGTCCGACACGAAAGCCCGTCATCACTTCATCAAAGATAAGTACCGCACCATTCGCTGTACACTCTGCACGCAAAGTATCATGGAACTCTTGGGTCGGAATGACCATATTCATGTTGCCAGCAATCGGCTCCAAGATAACGCAGGCAATCTCTTCACCCCATTTTTCAAAGCAATCCTTAATCGCTTGCGGATTATTATAAGGAATCGTAATAGTATGCTTAGCAAAATCCGCTGGTACGCCTTTTGACGTTGGTTCACCAATATCAAGCATGCCCGAACCTGCTTTTACTAGCAGACTGTCTGAATGACCATGGTAGCAGCCTTCAAATTTGACAATTTTGTCACGTTGGGTATAACCACGCGCCAGACGAATGGCACTCATGGTCGCTTCTGTGCCTGAGCTGGTCATACGAATCAT
Source organism: Psychrobacter nivimaris (assembly GCF_009812035.1). Lineage (GTDB taxonomy): Bacteria > Pseudomonadota > Gammaproteobacteria > Pseudomonadales > Moraxellaceae > Psychrobacter > Psychrobacter nivimaris. The sequence continues at coordinate 29,985 of NZ_VZIZ01000023.1, forward strand.
CTCAACGCTTGGGACGATTTCGCAAATCTTGTCAGCAACAGTGGTTTCGAACGGCGTTGGTGTACCAAAGCTCAAACCATCATCGGCCGCTTTTTTTACCGCATCGATGACTTTTGGGTGCGCATGACCCAAAATCATTGGGCCCCACGAGCCAACATAATCGATATAGGCATTGTCTTCGGTATCATAAATTTTGCTGCCATTGGCACGATGCATGAAGATTGGCGTACCACCGACCCCTGCAAAGGCGCGAACTGGCGAGTTAACACCACCTGGAATATGTTTACGTGCTTGTGCAAAGAGCTGTTCGTTTTTAGTACTCATAATTATTCTCTACTTATAGCGACATTTATAACAACAATGTTTTGTGATTGAGCGTCTGCTTTATATTTGTTTATTATCGAATCTTTCAAGAAGTTTTTACAATTTAAGCTTTTTTGACCACAGAAGACTTAAGCTTCATTGGGCCATAGCCATCAAGTTTGCAGTCGATATCATGACCGTCAGTAGCATCTGGCAACAGGCGAATGCTTTTTGCTTTTGTCCCTACTTTAATCACAATTGAAGAGCCTTTGACTTTTAGGTCTTTAATGACCGTCACCGCATCGCCGTCCTGTAGCTCATTGCCAACGGCATCACGTATGACTGCGTCTTGGTCTTCAGCTTGTGCTGCATCAGTCTCAGCCGCCGTCCATTCATGAGCACACATAGGACATACCAGTAACGCACCATCTTCGTACGTATATTCAGCATCACATTTAGGGCAATTTGGTAAGCTCATTATTTCCTCGGCAGCCATCGTACATTAGGTTAATTGTAGAGCTGATATTGTACCGTAACTCACCATCTTTAACCAATTTGTACGCTTGAAAATCAAACGCTATGCCCAATTTAACACTTAACTCATCGCTTATTGATGACGTTTTTTATGACAGGGTTTTTTGTGGTACTCTTCTTAGCCTCATTTAGATTTATGTGCACAAATACTGTCAATGATAAAAGCGCCCATATAATTTTTATCACTTCGATTTACCCTCTATATTATTAATAAAAGCTCTCACCAGAAGGATAATAACAATGACTCAGTCTTCCAATCTAGCAGCTGTACCGCAGTTTTCGCAGTTAACTATCCAAGGCGAGGACGCCGAAAAATTCTTGCAAGGGCAATTAACTTGTGACGTTACCAAGCTCGGGCTTAGCTATCAGGCTGCCGCTATCGGTAACCTAAAAGGTCGTATTGAGTTCGGTATCTGGATCAAAAAACAAGCAGATAAATATTATGATGTGGTAATAAGTAGCGACTGTGCTGAGTCTTTGCAGGCGCATCTTAATAAGTACGGAGCGTTTTCTAAATTTGAAACCAGTGCACCAGCAGCGATTTATCCTTGTGTGCTAGCAGATGAGCCAACTTTTAGTCACAAAGACGACCATAATACTGCTGAGGATACACAGGCTTGGATGGCATGCAGCCTAGCTACTGGTAATTATTGGATTGTGGCCGCGACTCAAGGTGAGTTTCAACCGCAAGAGCTGCGTCTACATCAACGCGGCGGCATGGACTATGATAAAGGCTGCTACTTAGGTCAGGAAGTCATCGCTCGCATCTACTTTAAATCTGCACCCAAAGCATTTTTGCACTATGTACAAGGCACCGGTGAGATACCAACTGCAGGTGACAAGATTGATAAAATCCAAGTGGTCAATGCGATGAAAAATGACGATGGCTTTACCGCTTTGGTCGTGGCACGTCCTGAACAATTGGCAGAAAGCGATTTGAGCATACTGGACTTGCCAGCTGCCCTACAAGTAGATGTCGCACGCCCAAAATAAAAGCACATCGAATCATGCAAGCGACACAGCAAAGGTGACGGTCGTTCAATAAAGAGTTACCGTCATGACTAACATGAGCATAGAGAATCCTATGACACATATTGCGGTACTCGGAGCAGGCGTGGTGGGCGTGACCACCGCATGGTATCTACGTCAGGCAGGCTATGATGTGACCGTGATTGAGCGCGAGTCAGCGGCAGGTATGCAGACGTCATTTGCCAACGGCGGTCAAATATCGGTCTCACATGCCACGCCTTGGGCCAACCCTGCGACCCCGATGAAAGCGCTCAAGTGGCTGTTTAAGGAAGATGCTCCGCTACTGTATCGCTTGCGTGCGGATAAAGCGCAGCTCAAATGGGCCATGCAGTTTTTGCAAGAGTGCCGCGCCGATAGAGCCGATGCCAATCTAGTACAAATGGTGCGCTTAGGTCTATATTCAAGAGATACCTTACAGCAGCTGCGTGCGGATATTGGCATCAACTATGAACAGCAAACACGCGGTATCATGCATTTTTATACCAATCAGGCAGAGTTTGATGCGGCTATCGAACCCACTGAACGCATGCAAGCCCTCGGTTGTGAGCGCCATGTGATTGATATCAATAATGCTGTCAACTTAGAACCTGCGCTTTACCCAATTGCGCATAAGCTCACTGGAGCAACCTATACCAGTCGTGATGAGTCTGGCAATGCCCATCTATTTACTCAACGGTTAGCGCAGCGCTGCATCGATGCTGGCGTACAGTTTTTATATGATACTGAAATTTTGGCACTAAATACCGATACAGACTCTTCGCGCCCGCACGTGCACAGTGTCACCATTCGCCCAGCAGGTGAAAATGCCCAAACCTTTACGGCTGATAGTCATGTGGTCGCGCTTGGCAGCTATAGCGTTCCTCTCTTAAAACCACTAGATATTCATGTGCCTATTTTTCCAGCAAAGGGATATTCGGCTACGTATACGGTGAATCCGCGCGCACCCCACTTAGCACCTTTTGTCAGTTTGATTGATGATGAATTTAAGCTGGTCACCTCACGACTGGGTGACAAATTGCGAGTCGCTGGTACCGCTGAATTTAATGGCTATAACCTAGATTTAAATGCCACGCGCTGTGAAGCCATCACTCGGCGTGTGCAGCAGTTATTCCCGAAAGGTATCATCGCAAACTCGGTACAATATTGGACAGGACTGCGCCCGATGACCCCATCGAACGTGCCCCTTATTGGTCGCGCACACTGTGGTCAAGTCAAACATGGTAGTCATAATGCTTCAGCGACTTTTGACAATTTATGGCTCAATACAGGACATGGTACATTAGGGTGGACACACTCTTGCGGCTCTGCAAAAGCCCTTAGTTTGCTAATCCAAGGCGAAACCCCTAGCGTTGATTTTGACTTTATTGGTATAAATGCTTAATCGGATAAGCGATAGATTAAAATTTTGTGCAAAAAAGAAGGCGCTTACCTATAGTAAGCGCCTTCTTTTTATTTTAGGACAATTCTTAAGTGATTACGCTATTCATCAAGGTTTATGATGCGGTAGCCAATGCGTCATCTGTTGCTGATTCAAGCGCTTCCAGTTGTACCGGTACACCATTAACTGCCGCATTGCCACTTAATTGGTCAATTAGGGTTTCATCAGTCAAATCATTAACACTGACACCTGCGTGCGCTTGCGCGATCTTTTGCTTAACCCCTTTGCGGCCGTGACCAAAGCCATGCGGGATGCTGACCACTCCTGGCATCAGCTCATCCGTCACTTCTGCTGCAATGACCACACTACTCACTCGAGAAGTTACTCTGACATCTTGGCCGTCTGCAATGCCATGTTGCGCTGCCGTTTGCGGATGCAACATCAATGTACAGCGAGATTTACCTTTTACCAATCGATGGCTATTGTGCAACCATGAATTGTTACTACGTACATGACGACGACCGATTAGCACAATCTCATTACTGTTGTACTGTTGCACCATCTCTTTAACACGTGCCAAATCTGACTGATAAAAATCGACATGAAGATGAATTTGTTTATCGGCGTGTTTGATTGCCTCTGGCAACATACGATGCAACGGACCCAAATCGATACCATGCGGATTTTCGACTAATGCTTCAAATGTCACCTCTTTATGAGGTCCATACTTTAGGCCTTGCTCTAACAAGAACTTAGGACCAAAGGCTTTTGTCGCGGCACGTTCCTTTTGCGTTGCTTCTGGTGCATCTTTGTCTAAGCGCTCTGCTAATCCTAAATAAATCTCCCAGTCATGCTTGGTATCGTCAGTTTTATCAAACAAAGCAGGCGAATATTTGGCGACATTGTGCACGGCAAAGCCGTTAAAAGTAATGTCATAATGGTCGCGCTCTAATGGCGATACAGGCGGCAGAATAATATTGGCATGGCGACTGGTCTCAGTCACGAAATAATCAAGCGAAACCATAAATTCTAACTGAGATAATGCTTCATCCAACTTTTCACCATTTGGCGTACTCAGAACAGGGTTGCCAGCGACCGTAACGAATCCTTTTAACTGGCCTTCCCCTTCTACCAACATCTCATCTGCCATCGCAACCACTGGATACTCACCATTAAAATCTGGCAAGTTGCTGACGCGGCTATGACGTTTACCTAAATAGCCTGGGCCTGAGCTGTTCACAACATCGACGGCAGGATTCGGGAACATGAGTCCGCCAACCTCATCTAAACGACCCGTGACGATATTGATGACCATAGATAGATATTGGCTTAGCAAACCAAACTCTTGCACCGAGATGCCCATACGGCCATAACAAACTGAGCTTTCCGCTTCACAAAACTCTTTGACGATACGTTTGATCTCGGCTGCGGTAATACCCGTGATATCTGCCACTGACTCAGGTGTGTATTGTTCAGCAAACAAAGCAAGTCGATCTATTTCTGGTGCCAAGGCAGCCACTCTAGTATCGAGCTTTGCGTAGCCTTGCGTATAAATTTCATTTAGCATAGCTAATAACAGCAATACGTCCGTCGCTGGACGAATAAAGTGGTGCTCACTAGCGATATCGGCAGTTTCGGTACGTCTTGGATCAACCACTACTACCTTTCCATCGCGTGCTTTAATATCTTTTAGCTTTTGACGCATATTGGGCGCAGTCATGATACTGCCGTTAGAAGCCAGCGGATTGCCACCGATTATAAGCATGTATTGCGTGTTATTGACATCAGGAACTGGAATGCGCAGCATGTGACCAAACAGATGCATGCTAATAATATGATGTGGCAGCTGGTCGATAGAAGTGGCAGAAAAACGACTGCGTGTCTTTAAGCTGGTAAGCAGTTGTTTGATGGTCAACATACCGCCCATGTTATGTACGTTAGGATTACCCAAATAAACACCCAACGCATTTTGACCATACTTTTGCTGTATGGATTGAATACCTGCAGCAACTTTATCCAACGCTTCTGGCCAACTAATAGATTTCCAACCGTCAGCCGTTCTTTCTACCGGCTGACGCAAACGGTCAGGATCTTCATGCAAATCTTGCAAAGCAGTGGCTTTCGGACAAATATAGCCTTGCGAAAAGGGATCGTTTTTATCCCCTTTAATCGACAAGACTTTTTCGCCATCATGTTTTATTTCGACACCGCACATCGCCTCGCACAATGTACAAGTTCTAAAATGCGTTTGCGCTTCGCCTAACGTTGGTGCAGCCGTGGTTGTGGCCATAGTCACTCTCCCTATTGTGTTTTTTGTTCTAGATTTCATGACAATAATTTTTGCTTATTATCACTACTGACTAGTATTGCTTCCGTGCAAAAAATTGGCGAACAGTGCGTCAAAACTGATACTCAACGTGGCAATCGCTTGTTGTCTTGAGTAACGCTGCTGATGACAGCCCAATATCAACTCATGTACCTGTGCCGCCGCCATATCGACGCATAGATTGACAGCACTACGCTCGCAAGTACGATTGGATAATTGCAATCCTTGAATAAATATCTCTGTCCATTCTGCTTGTATGTCGGTGACTAGATTGCCCAGTCCATTGTTCAATGATGACTGGTTTTCTATATTGGCACTAAACCGTGGACGATCCTCAAGCAAGTGCTGAAACAATGCGATATTCTCAAATGCAGCGTCAAAAATCATCATCAGGCATTGTCGACATTGCTGATTAAACTGACCTTTACTCAACACATCATAATCTTTGAGCATATTGACCCATGCCAGTCGCATGGGTGACAGATAATTGTCTTTTAGTTGGGCGCTCAGCACGTTTTGTAGCGCCTCTAAACTCTCAAAATGATTGTAAAAACTGGGCTGGGCGATACCTGCACCTTTGGCAATTTTATTCATGCTCATGCCCTGAGCGCCCTCCAAGCTATACAACCGCAAGGCACTTTTTAATAACGCACGTCGAGTCTTGGCTTTTGCCAGCTCACGTTTAGATTCTACTGGGACTGTCAAATCTTGCGCTAGTACATTCAATACAGAGGTATTCCTATTCGATAGATAATTATATCGACACACCAGTAATTTACCTTAGGTGCTATTGTGCCAAAAAAATGTGATGATAATGGTCAATTGCCGACAGCGAATATCTTAGCTATAAGGTTATAGTCATTTAAACCATATGTCTATAGCCAAACCCATAGTAGAACTCATGCTTCACAAAACAACTATTTCTAGGCCACTATCATGACATCACCTGTATTCTCCCCTTTAGTGCTGCCTTGTGGCGCTACATTACCCAACCGCTTAGCGAAAGCTGCCATGGAAGAAAACATGGCTGATGTCGGTCAAGTCCCTGGCCCTACACTGCTCCGTCTATATAAGAATTGGGCAGAAGGCGGGACAGGTCTGTTAATCACGGGAAACGTGATGGTGGATGGTCGTGCTATGACAGGGCCTGGTGGTGTCGTATTAGACAAACACAGTGAGATAGCGCCTTTTAGAGCGTGGGCAAATACTGCCAAGCACAACAATACGCAGGTTTGGATGCAGCTCAACCATCCTGGCCGTCAAGTATATGCTGCCATGGGTGGCGATGTGCTATCACCTTCTGACGTGGCAATTGACTTGGGCAAGCACTCTCATCTATTTGGCAAACCTCGTGCGATGACGCAGCAAGATATCGAGCAACTGATACAGCGGTTCGCCGATAGTGCACTAAAAGCAGAACAGTCTGGCTTCGATGGTGTACAAATTCATGCCGCTCACGGCTATCTAATTTCTCAATTTTTATCACCGCTTACCAATAAACGTAAAGATAAATACGGTGGTTCGGTTGAGAATCGTATGCGACTATTGATCGAAGTAATCAAAGCCGTTCGTGCTCAAGTTGCGCCTACCTTCGCAGTCGCTGTTAAGATAAACTCGGCCGATTTCCAGCGCGGAGGATTTGATGCAGATGATGCTAAAGTGGTTATTTCAGCGATGAATGAATTGGCGGTAGATTTAGTTGAGCTATCAGGCGGCAGCTATGAAAGCCCAGCCATGCAAGGCAGCACAGCAGATGGTCGCACGTTGCAACGAGAAGCTTACTTTTTAGACTTTGCAAAGGAGATTGCTCAAATTGCTACCATGCCTATTATGACGACAGGTGGCGTTAGACGATTGGCTGTCGCAGAAGATGTACTGGCGCAAGGGATTGACGTGGTTGGTATGGGAACCGCATTAGCCATGAACCCTGCTCTACCGAATGACTGGAAAAGTGATAGTACGCTTAGTGCTCACAATCCTGTGGTACGCTGGAAAGATAAAACCTTGGTGGTGTATCAAAACCTTAAGTGCGGTTGCTACAATGGCCGTCATCAAGCGACAATTACAACGCATGGGACAAGGGAAATCGCCCAAACCAACTGCCTCGCCAGTTTTCTCATTGATTGCTGATCGTATACGAATAAAAAACTCACCAAACGCTATCATCAGTATTTGAATAAATATTCGACGAGATATAGTCTAATCCAAATAAAACCGATACAATCCTATTAACAATTGCATTTAATGAAATAAACGATGACTTATTCAATAGACTATCGCAAACAGGTACTTTCTAGCATAGCTGATGGTATGACCATAAGAGAAGCTGCGCTATTTTATGGACTTAGCACCAGCACCATTCACAGCTGGCAGAAGAAATTAGCGCCTAAAACAACCAGAAATAAAGCACCGACTAAAATACCTGATGACGCATTGATTGAAGACGTAAAAAGATACCCAGATGATTATAACTATGAAAGAGCTCGTCGCTTGAACTGTAGTAAAACGGGCATCTTTAATGCTTTAAAGCGTCTTGGTATCAGTCAAAAAAAAGACCTTGGAACATCCAAAAGCGTGTCCGATAAAAAGAGCGATATTCCAGAGTAGGCTTGATTGCTTTACTCAGCAAGGCTATCCCATTGTCTATATGGATGAAAGCGGCTTTGAGGCTGAAACCATTCGTTCTCATGGCTATGCACCGATTGGTAAACCCTGTATCGATAGCTACAACTGGCAAGCTTCGAGACGTACTAATGTCATCGGAGCTCTCTATGAAAAAATGCTATTTGCGCTTGATTACTTTGAACACAATATTAACAGCAGCATATTCTACCACTGGTGCAAATACACGCTAATCCCAAGTCTTAAAACTAAATGCGTGATTGTCATGGATAATGCTCGATTTCATAAGAGTAAGCGTATTCAAAAGCTACTTAATAGACATGGTCATCGTATTTTATGGCTGCCGCCGTACAGCCCTGATCTAAACCCTATCGAGAAAAAATGGGCACAGGCTAAGTTTCTACGCCAAGGATGGATGGAGAATAATCTACCTAAACTGTTTCATGATATGGGCTGTATCGATTTTATAAAGACTTAACTATAGTTTTTAATCAATTTTAAAGACAATAAAAAAGCAGCTACTCTATTTTTGAGTATCTGCTTTTTATCTACATAAGTATTTTTGAATAAATAATATTTTTTTTAATATTCATATAAAAAACAAGTTCATAGAAAAAATTATTATCACGCACAATAGACGCAATTTACGTGGCACTACTACAGCAGCCCTGTATATAACACTTAGTAAACGCTCACTATAATTAAGTAACACTATAAACATAGCATATACAGACAGCTGAATTGAAAAGTCCTATATTTGATCTCACAAGATATTTGGAACCAATCATTTATCCTTGTGCAATACAATTAGAATAAAAATTAAATAGTAGTATCAGTAATCAATATCGTGAAATAAGAATCAAAATAGTGATCAAAAAATAAATCAAACACCATAAGTTCAATAAAAGGAATAATACAATGAACGAACATACTCTAAAAGGCGAATGGAACCAAATGAAAGGCTCAGTTAAACAAAAATGGGCTGAGCTAACAGATGATGACCTTACCCATATCGAAGGTAGCCGTGACAAGCTAGTAGGTCGCGTGCAAGAGCGTTACGGTCATGCCAAAGAAGATGCAGAGCGTGAAGTAGATGATTGGCGTGTAGAAAACAAATATTAATATACTCGTTGCATGTTTATTCGCTGCATAGTTACTGTACTGAATAAACTGAAAAACCGCATAGAAATATATGCGTTTTTTTTATGGCAGATTTATACTGTACAGATAAGCTGTTGGAGAAATAAATTACCATTCTCCAGACACGATAAAACCGCATAGCAATCAATTGTTATGCGGTTTTATTGTTAACTATCCATGTTACCTATCACAACTGCTTTTCATGCATCCTTGCACAAATATTCAGTATATTGTAATACTGGGCATCCTGCCCTTTTTACTACACTACAGCTTCAGTATTACTTGCTGCTATCAGCAAAGGGTATGTGTCCTTACTTCAATCGCTATTGTCATCCTGACGCCAGTTATCGAATCATTATCCTTAATGCGGTCAACTCAATCCTTGAGTCACATTCCCTAATGCCGTGTGACTATAATGCCTAACTCTCACTCTTATGTTAAGTCGCGTAAACGTCATTGCGTGTAAGCATATGCTTACAACAATCTATTTTACTTGCCACAATTATTACAACTTATTAACGCAAATGACACCTAGCGCAAAGCTTTGTGCTCTATTATAGATAATGTAAGGAAATATTTCGAAAAATAAATCACTAGAAATACTTATTAACTACGATCTAATTTAATTCGCCAGAATACTTTTAAAATCTTATAGTTATAGCAGATATAGATATTTCCAACATATATCGCCTACTTAATATCATCATAGGATATTGCCTCATGAAAACGATAAAACCCTTCTCTATTAAAGCCACTGTATCTACTGGTCTTGTCGTTGCATTATTGGGTACGACAGTGGGTTGTGCAGTTGTAGGTCCAGGATATGACAATCAGCCTGTCTATCGTGGTGATAATAATAGCCAAAACAATAATTTTAATCGCGTAAGTCAACAGCTTCGACAAGATTTGCGCCGCAAAGGCTATCAAGTTATAGACATCAGAACTGATAGTTACCGTGGCGATCGCGCAATGACAGCTTTTGCCAAAAAGAATAATCAGCTCTATGAGCTAACATATACTTATCCTTCTCTAAGACTCATCAGCTCAAATAAAAGATCATGGTCGAACAATTGGGAAGATAACAAGTATCAAAAAGACAATGACCGCTATAAAAAAGATAAGCATAAAGATAATGGTAAATATAAGAACGACAAGCGCTATAAAAAAGGTGATATAGAGGACAGCATTAAAAGAGAGTCACGTTACCCAGCGATCAAGCGCCGTGCCATCAATAAAGTAAGATCTATGGGTTACCGTGTCGAAGATATCGATCTAGAAGAAAAAAACAAGCGTGGAGTCTTTGACATTGAGGCCAGACGCGGCTCGCAGGAGTATGAGATATTGCTTAGCTATCCAAATTTAGACGTTATTAACGTTAAAAAAGACTGATGACGCTGACACTACTGTCAGTAGAGCAGTTCTACACGCCCCTTTACTGAAATATTAGAAAACTATCTTTAGCCAACGATAATAGATTATGAGGACATTTTTATGAAAGCTTTATCATCTTCAACACTAAAGAATGTAATATCTGGCAGTATTGTCGCCACTTTATTAGCGGTAACTACCGGCTGTGTCACCACACCTGGCGGCTATAACGTATATGACGATATCTACGGAGACGTCTACAAAGATAACAAAGAGCATAAAAAGCACAAAAACAAGCATAAAAAAGCGGATAAAAACGTCTACTCAGCTGCTATCGAGCGTCGAGCCGCCAACAAAGTTAGCAGCATGGGATACCGTGTCAAAGATGTTAAATATAAAAAGGGCGACCGTAAAATCAAGGTCAAAGCTGAGCGTGGTCGCGACGATTATAAAATCGAACTGGGCTATCCAAGCTACAATGTCATTAAGATTAAAAAGGATTAACCGATTATTAGGATCTGATATTCACTGTTAATACTCAGTTGAAATATCAAAAAATTTATAACCAAATAAGTCATCAAGTGGCTTATTTGGTTTTTTTGTGAGAATTCTTACACTCAATAAGCTAATATTTTTCTATATAAAACTAAAAATCCAAGACTTTTATCACATCATACGCTGGTGTTTCATACGGGTGCGCCTCTTTTAACGCGATGACAGCAGCAGTAATAAACGCGTCATCGATGACCATCTCTACTCGCCATTCATTGACCGTTTCTAAACTATCTTGCTTACCGATATGCGGTGCGCTACCTGCTAACGGCATAAACTGTCCTGTTCCTTGCACTTGCCAACAACACTGCTCGTAATCGCCAATACTCCCAGCACCAGCTGCAAATAAAGCGGACTTTACTTGCTCTAATGCCTCATCAGGAATGAAAACCGTCAATTTATACATGAACTTACCTCACAAAATAGGTTTAAATCTCAATCTATTAGTTCTTAGATAAGGAAGGATGATCGGTCCATATATAGCGTAGCAACCAGTCTTTGGCATCACCGGCATAATCAATACCGATACGCGGACGTAATGACACGGGCGGCTGGCAACCATCATCTTCAACCCAAACGCCTGAGTCTGGCGTGATAGGCTTGCCATATAAGTCGCGAGTTATCTGCAAACGCTTGGTCAGCTTACCCGGCCCTGCAAACTGCTTGGGGTGAGTCAGCTGCTTATTTCGGCTGAGTTGTTGCTCATCAATCAGACGGTCGCTATCATCCGTCAAAAACCCAGCGCGTATCAGCACCGACTCAGGCGACTCTACAGAGCCGCTAATCAAATTTAGCATATGATGCACACCGTATGTCAGATAGACATAGAACACACCGCCTTGCTCATACATAATCTCTGTGCGTGCCGTTCGAGTGCCTGCATGTGAGTGGCAAGCGGGATCATCTTGACCAATATAGGCCTCAGTCTCAGAGATACGCATACGTAGCGTTTTTTGCTGTCCATCACTATCGGTTAGCTGTCGACATAAGACTTTACCAATCAGGTCAGCAGCGACCACACAGGTCGGACGAGTGAACCAGTCAGGATCCAAAACGGTTGATGAGGCAGTAGACATTAGCGAAACCTTTTCTTATTTTTATGGTCTAATTGATATGAATAAGTACCAACAAATTAGCATAAAAGTAAGATAAGGTATCGGGGACAGTGTTGGCGCTATGTTTGATTTTTTATACGAGCTAGACTACAAGCCTGTACCTAAAGAGTGATACTGGTTGATAAATGGATAGGAATTGCAGTCTGTTATAAGTGGTTCCATTATGGCAGTCTGTTTTAAGTGGTCTATCAATACGTTTGAAGAGTGAAATAGCTGGTTTCCTTGGGGTATACCTTTTGAGAGAAAATAATTTATTTGTAAAAATTTATACTTGATACCCATTTATTATAGCTCGATCATTTAATAGGCTATAGACTTTTTCAAATAGCTCATCAGCTTTCTCATGACCATCATGATAGTCATGCCAAAAATTTCCATGGAACTCGATTGGTTGTAATCGATAATAGCCCTTAAAACCACTATTCAATTCATACCACTCCCAGTTTTGAGGTATTTGAGAGTCAATCACATCAAAGAGCGCTAAGCTGAAAACACAAGGTGTTCCATCATCATTTCTTCGGATAGTAATTAAAGGTTGTTTTTCATCTGGTCTTATACTAATAGAAATAACGATATAGTTCTTTCCCAGCGTTAAAGAGCTATTATTATCATCCAACTTTGAACCGCCCCGGGATTGTCGGAGACTCAACATTCTGAGAGAATACGACAATGAAAAA
>NZ_VZIZ01000024.1 GCF_009812035.1 Psychrobacter nivimaris
AAACAGTCTAAAGCTGCGACCGTCATTTAAGCCGTCGTGCATAAAGTCCATGCTCCAGCTTTGGTTTATCCTATCAGGTACTGCTAATGGTATTGGTTTAGCGCGTTTAATGCGACGCTTGGGCTTGATTCTAAGGTTGAGTTCAAGCTCACAGTAGATGCGATATACCCGCTTGTGGTTGTACGGCAGTCCCATGACATTACGCAGGCTTAAAAAGCATAAACCAAAGCCCCAGTTCTTATTCTCATCAGTCAGTTTGATGAGTAAGTCCGCGATCTGCTGGTTCTCATCCGTGGCCATTGACTTATGGTAATAGCAGGTCACGCTGATGTTAAAGATACGGCAAGCACGACGTATGCTAATACCATGCTCTTCAATGTAATGACAAGCCATTTTCCTGCGCCTTTGGGGCGCTACCACTTTTTTGTCATGGCATCCTGTAGGATATCGGATTTAAGACATTCATCAGCATACATCTTCTTAAGACGTGCATTTTCAATTTCAAGTTCTTTTAAGCGCGCAATCAAAGAGGCATCCATGCCGCCATACTTTGAGCGCCAGTTATAAAAGGTACTTTGGCTGATATTATGCTCACGGCAAAGCTCGGTGATAGGGACACCTTGTTCGGCTTGTTTTAGGATATTAACGATTTGGTTGTCGCTAAAGCGTGTCTTTTTCATAGGATTCTCCTGCTGATATATTTTAGCAGTTAATCTCTATTTCTAAGTGTTCTTATTTAGTGGGGGGATTACCGGGTTATAACAGCTATATTATTTCCATTCACAAATTGACCAACTTATGAGTTAAAACTAATGTTAGATAACAACAGCCACTATCCAAAAAAATGGTGATATTTTTATTTTTAACTTTAGGTACGCTATATCAGTTGATCTTATTCCCTATTTTAGTATCACTGATAATGTGGAATAAGGATGTAGGTCTGGCATACGCTGTAGCCATACCTTTTTACCTTATTGCAGGTGTATTTCTTATTGGAATGCCTACATTATTGTGCGGTATATGGCTTGCTTCCAAACAAACATATAAGTCTAAAAGATGGTGGGTAAGAGTTTTTTTTGTTGGTTTTTCTATCAATGCCACATTTTTTATTGGTCAAGATGCTCGTACATGGTTGGCTATTAGCTTAGTAGGAGGTATAAGTGCTTTGATTGTGGGTATGTCCGCATTACCTAAACCTAAACAAAGTCTGCAATATTAGCCAAAAAATTAAAATACTTTTTTAATAAAAAAACTTCTATTTTTGACAGTAATTATCAAAGTGCAATGTTTGACCTCGTAAACCTTTCATTCCTCACCTTCCTTTACCAAAAGCATGTAAAAGTCGTTTTGATAAAAACCACAAAAAAGCAGACGATGGTTATAACAGTCTAGTTTTTATTGAACGATAAGTACTTCAGCAATAAGTAACTCAAAGATAAGTCATATTGGCGATATTTAAGGCATATAGGGAGTAGGGTATGAAGGTTTTGATTAGTGGCGGTTCAGGGTTTTTGGGAAGTGCGTTTAGTCGAGAGCTAATGGCACGATATCGCGCGCAGAATAAAGACGTGACGATTACTTGGTTAACTCGTGATAGCAGTCAACCACATCCCGATGATATCAATATGATGACTTATGACGAGCTTGCGAAGTCTGATATGAGTTTTGATGTCATATTAAATTTAGCAGGTGCTGGGATTGCTGACTCTCGTTGGAGCGATGAGCGCAAAGAGCAGTTGATGGCGAGCCGTATCAAACCTACTCAGTCGATATTGGATTTTATCGCACGTGCTAGCACAAAACCCAAGTTACTGGTAAGCGGCTCAGCAATCGGTTGGTATGGTACGCAAGGCGACAAGCCATTGACTGAAAATAGCGATTATGAGACAGACTTTGCCCATACATTATGTAATGAATGGGAGCAATTAGCGCTTAAAGCAACCAATCATGATGTTCCTGTAGCTATTGTCAGAACAGGTGTAGTCATTCATCCTGAGGGCGGAATGGTGGCAAAATTGTTGCTACCCTTTAAATTTGGTGTCGGTGGACAGTTGGGTGATGGACAGCAAGTCATGAGCTGGATCAGCCGTGAAGATTGGGTTAGTGCGGTCATCTTTATTATTGAGCAGCAGCTTAAACTTACTAAAGAATCAGACGTTAATCACATTGAAAGCTTAGCCCAAGACAATGCACCTATTAATGATAGCACTATTAAGACTGCAAACAGTACCGCAAATAATACAAATGCAGTCGTATATAACCTTACTGCTCCGAATCCTGTGACCAATCATACTTTTACCAAAGCACTTGGCTCATGGCTACATCGTCCAACTTTTTTTACTTTACCAGAGTTTTTGCTTAAGCTGATGTTTGGCGAAATGTCGACCTTACTTATCGATGGTCAAAAGGTGCTGCCACAAGCGCTATTGGATGCAGGTTATTCGTTCAAACACTCGACACTCCAGCAAGCATTAGGAAATCAGAAATAGTTATATAGCAGTTGTTTCATGTGAAACATTAGAGTTTATTTTCTGATAATCACTTATCAAACAGTATTTATGTCTAAGGGCAGTCCATGCGTTACGCATTTTTCTTCACTATCTTTTTGCTATTACAGCTGTTCAGTCTGGGTACAGTATTAAGTATACAGTGGTGGCTCCAGCCTTGGATGGCGCCAACATTACAGACAACGATATGGGTTAGTGTATTTATTATTACTAATGGTCTATTAGTATTGAGCGTAAAAAGAGCATTTGCCAACAGTTATCGCTGGATTAGTGGATGGATGCTAATCATGCATTTTATGATACTGACGGCGTTGGCAGTGAGTCTATTCTACGGAGGGTATCTGCTAGTAGTTGCTTTATCAGGTAGTACGTTACACCAATCGAATGAAATGGCTATAGGGCTAAGAGTACTAGCGCTATTCCTATTTTTAGGACTATTTATTTATTCGTTATATAGTGCCTATACCCCTGTTATACGCAAGCTTTCTATTAATATAGATAAACCTTTAACCAAGCCATTACGCATTGCAGTCGCTAGTGACTTGCATATAGGACGATTATTTGGTGTAAAAGCCATAGATAGATTGCAACAACTTATGATTCGCTCTGGTGCAGATATGCTACTAATGCCAGGGGATATTATGGATGATAATACAGAGGCCTTTAATGCATATCATATGGAGCAAAACTTAGCAGAATTGTGCAGTAGTCTGCCACGTGGTGTCTATGCGACATTGGGTAATCATGATTTGTATGGTCATGAGCGACCCATTAGCGAAGCGCTGCAAAATGCAGGTATACAATTGTTGAACGATGAGGTGCTCTATATCGAGCACGAGGGTCAACCAGTATGGTTAGTTGGACGTTTTGATAATCATAAACGTCAACGTATAGCAACTACCGATCTGCTGACGCAAGTAGATACGTCGCAGCCAGTGATATTGTTAGACCATAGACCGAGTGATATAGATAATCACAGTCAATTACCTATAGATTTACAAGTCTCGGGACATACCCACAACGGTCAAGTATTCCCCGCTAATTTCATCGTCAATGCTATTAATAGATTAGGCTATGGCTATGAGCAGATTGGTAAAGGGCACTTCGTCGTGTCCTCTGGTTATGGTTTTTGGGGCATTCCCTTTCGATTGGGATCGCGCTCAGAGATTTGGTTAATTACACTATCTGGCAATACAAATTAGTTAATTATACAAATCAATAATTAGCTAGCAAGCGGTCTATGCAGCTAACCGCGATTGTGTACTGATGATCTCACGTACAAAGCTGCTAAACCCAAGAATGATATTGTTTGTCTCTTGTCCAAGGCCTTGGTGAACACTCATAAAGTGAATAAAGCCATGCGGTGCACCAAGCACAGTATAGGTCTCTACAGCAACGCCGTAACCTTTCAGCTGCTTTGCATAAGCAAATGCCTCATCACGTAATACATCGAGCTCAGAAGCTACGATGTAAGTTGGGCAAACTTTACTATTATCACCCAGCATAGGTGAGTTCAGTATGTGTAAGCGAGGCAGTGGGCTATTTTCCAAGCAAGCAGCATCAAATACTGCTACATCAGCATGATCTAATAGTAGACCCTCACCGTATAGCTCCCAACTTGGATAGTCTGTCTCAATATCAGTGACTGGATATAAAGGCATCTGCGCTAGAGGTTCGGGTAGTTTTTCTAATAGATTAAACATTTTCTGACCATCTAGACCTAGGTCTGCCCATGCACTTTTACTCGGTGCTGTCAGCTGCTGCGCAATTAAAGTTGATAGACCACCACCTGCGCTATCACCAGCCAATACGATACGAGAGGGTAATGCACCTAATTTGTCAGAGTTTTCAACCAACCAAGCATATGCAGTGATACAGTCTTTTAATGCTGCTGGAGCAGGACATTCAGGCGCTAAGCGATAATCGACACTAACCACAGACCAGCCAGTCTGCTCACAGACCGCATGACAGAACTCATGATGTGTATCGACATCACCAATGCAGAACCCGCCACCATGAAAAAACAGCATGACTGTTTCATCAGGATTATGGATACGTTTTCTTCTAAAACCAGATTTTTTGCCGCCTGCTTTATAACAACGGACAGTCATGTCGCCATTATCCGCATTGGCAATCGTTTCATCTTTCCAACTAACAGGTGAATCACTTTTTTTAGTGAAGGGCTTTATGTTACTTAGCATAGTCGTATTGGCTTGCTGCCATACTCTAGGTGATTGCATGGCTACCGCATCAGCAGTAAACCTCTCACGCAATTCCGGCATTGGGGTTAGTTCTAACGGCGTTTTGAGGTAACTATTTACTGCAAGGATGAGACGTAGATGAGCGTTTGCATGCAGATACTGTTTTGAATTAGGGCCTTTAAGATAACCAATCGCGCCCTCCAAAATAGGGTCTGGTAAGTAACCGAGACTTTTCATTGCGTAATGCAATGTATGCGGCTGGTAGTTTGCCACAGGGTTATAAGCGAGTATTTTCTCTTTAACGCTCAAACGTTTTTCTAATGAGTCATACGCTTTCGCATCTTGATTTGATGATTCTTTTGACACTGGATTTTCTTTTGACGCTAAGTGCAATGTCATCAATGCTTTATTAAGCAAAGTATTGATAGATAAATTTTTTGAATTAGACATAACAGCTCTCATAAATGATTTTTAGCGTGCATTTGAGTGTGGGCGATAATATTTATAGCAATGATAAAATAGACAGCAGAGTAATAGGGTATCGTTTGGTAATAGCTTGATTAATAAGCGTAAAGCAATGGGAATAAATAGCGGTTTTTTGTTCTTTTTGTGAGTAAATATTGAGATTTATTGACAGGGAACAAAAATGTTTGACGCATCGTATTAATGACACTTCACGAATATTTGTCATAAATGGTAAAAATTCCTTTGCTCTAGGCTTGAAATTTGTCCTTATCACCTTTATCAAGCAGCTATTGAAGCGTATTAAAAAAACAATGAGTCAGAAACATCGAGCATTTAATAATGGCATAGTAGGACCAGTAATTATTCGGTCTACTGTGCCGTCTCTTAATCTTCATTATTGAAATTCCAAGGAGCTATCATGAGCGAGCAAAACCCGAACCACGAAAATCTTGACCAAAGTGTGGCACATGAGAATATTGATCACAATGACAGTATCTTAGAAGAAACCATGAAAGAGTTTGATCCACAGAATAATTCAGGTGAAGAAACGACTATCGAAAACGAAATCAACCTTGATACTTTCAAAGCGCGTATTGCTGAGCTAGAAGGCGAAGTAAAACAAGCCAAAGAAGGTACTGCACGTGCTAATGCTGAAGCTTACAATGCGCAAAAACGCATGGAGCAAGAAGCGGATAAGAGCAAAAAATTTGCACTACAGAAATTTGCTAAAGAATTGTTAGACATCGTTGACAACTTAGAGCGCGCTATCGAAAATGCCGATGCCAATGATCCAGTCGCTGAGGGTGTGCAATTAACGCACAAAGCATTGGTTGCAGTATTGACCAAAAACGGCGTAGAAGTGGTCGATCCACAAGGCGAAAAATTCAACGCTGACTTCCATGAAGCAGTGGGTATTGACCCAGAAGCAGCGGCAGATACAGTGGGTACGGTCTTACAAAAAGGCTATAGCCTAAACGGTCGTCTATTACGTCCAGCTATGGTTCGTGTTGGTCAGTAATATTTTTAGGGCTAAACCCTACTAATATGAAGGTTTTTCACAAAAAATGACATGAAACACAGTTTTTGCGTGATTATCGCCTTGAAAAATACGACGGGTAAACCGATATATAGCAACAAGTGACCGACTACGGTCTGGATAAATAAGTATTTATAGTTAAAAACAAATTAGGAGCAATTGATTATGGGTAAAGTAATTGGTATTGATTTAGGTACTACTAACTCGTGTGTAGCAGTAATGGAAGGTGACAAAGTCAAAGTCATCGAAAATGCTGAAGGTACTCGTACAACACCATCAATCGTCGCTTATAAAGATGACGAAACGCTTGTTGGTCAGTCAGCTAAGCGTCAAGCAGTAACTAATCCAAGTAACACTTTGTTTGCGATCAAGCGTTTGATCGGTCGTCGTTTTGATGACAAAGTCGTACAAAAAGACATTGGCATGGTTCCTTACAAAATTGCTAAAGCAGACAACGGCGATGCGTGGGTAGAAATCAACGGTAAAAAGCTTGCGCCACCACAGGTTTCTGCTGAAATCTTGAAAAAAATGAAAAAAACAGCAGAAGATTATCTTGGTGAGAGCGTGACTGAAGCAGTTGTAACTGTACCTGCTTATTTCAATGACTCACAGCGTCAAGCAACTAAAGATGCGGGTAAAATCGCTGGTCTTGATGTAAAACGTATCATCAATGAGCCAACTGCTGCTGCACTTGCTTATGGTATGGACAAGAAGCAAGGCGATAGCACTGTTGCTGTATATGACTTGGGCGGTGGTACTTTCGATATCTCAATCATCGAAATCGCAGACGTAGACGGCGAGCAACAGTTCGAAGTACTAGCGACCAACGGTGATACTTTCTTGGGTGGTGAAGACTTTGACTCAGCATTGATTGATTTCTTAGTTGCTGAATTCAAAAAAGAGCAAGACGTTAACCTAAAAGGTGACTCTCTTGCGATGCAGCGTCTAAAAGAAGCGGCAGAAAAAGCGAAAATTGAGCTATCAAGTGCACAAAGCACTGAAGTAAACTTGCCATACATCACTGCTGATAGTAGTGGTCCTAAGCATTTGGTTGTTACTATTAGCCGCTCGAAACTAGAGAGCCTAACTGAAGAATTAGTACAACGTACAATGGGTCCTTGTAAGACTGCCCTTGAAGATGCTGGCCTAAAAATTGGCGACATCAACGATGTAATCTTGGTCGGTGGTCAGACGCGTATGCCACTAGTACAGCAGAAAGTACAAGACTTCTTCGGTCAAGAGCCACGTAAAGACGTGAACCCTGATGAAGCAGTTGCAGCTGGTGCAGCGATTCAAGGTGCCGTATTGTCTGGTGACAAAACTGACGTATTGCTACTTGATGTAACGCCATTGACCCTAGGTATCGAAACGATGGGCGGTGTCATGACGCCAGTTATCGAGAAAAACACCATGATTCCTACTAAGAAATCACAGGTATTCTCAACGGCTGAAGACAATCAGCCAGCAGTAACGATTCAGGTATATCAAGGTGAGCGTAAAATCGCTAACCAAAACAAAATGCTTGGCCGTTTTGACTTGACGGATATTCCACCAGCACCACGTGGCCTACCGCAAATCGAAGTATCTTTTGACATCAATGCTGATGGTATCATGAACATCTCTGCAACTGACAAAGGTACTGGTAAAGCACAAAGTATCCAAATCAAAGCGGATTCTGGTTTGTCGGACGAAGAAGTCGAACAAATGGTTCGCGATGCAGAAGCCAATGCTGCTGAAGATGAGAAGTTCGCTAACTTAGCGCAAGTTCGTAATGAAGCAGATGGTCGTATCCATGCCGTACAAAAAGCGCTAAAAGAAGCAGAAGATAAAGTCACTGATGAAGAAAAATCAACAGTAGAATCTGCTATCACTGAGCTTGAAGCTGCAGCGAAAGAAGATGACCATGACGAAATCAAAGCTAAGCTTGAAGCATTAGACAATGCATTCTTGCCAATCAGCCAAAAAATCTACGCTGATAGCGGCGCTGGCGCAGAAGGTATGGATCCAAGCCAGTTCCAACAAGGTGCTGACGATGCTGGTAGCAACAAAGCTGATGACGACGTCGTTGATGCTGAGTTCACTGAAGTAGACGAAGACAAAAAATAATACCAAATCCAAAAACGCGATTAGCGGCGTCAAACTCGCTTAGTCTACTCAATGTAGTACTTACGCTCGTTTTTCTTGCTACTCAAGTTTTTGAAAATGGTATAGTCGATACGAATCGATAACTAGTTAAATTAAAAAACGCATCCTTCGGGGTGCGTTTTTTTATGGCTGTTTTTCTATCAGCTACTATTCCTGCTAGCTATTATTTCTATTAATAAGTTACGTGCTTATGGTTTAAATGCGCTCACTATGAGCACTTCATAGGTCAAATTAACCATGAGCTGTCCTGTTTCGTCCTTTTCTGAGAATTGCTGCCAATAGTCTGACACAAATTGCTGTAGACGCGATTTTGTCCATAGAAAGGTTTGAGTATTATCTGACGTAACCTGAGTTTGATTGGTCGATACGCCGGTGAGTTTCATATGCTTTAAGATAGCGTAGGGGGTTGGAAATGGTAAATCAAAGCGCTGAACTGAGAGTTCGATATTCTCAAAGCCAGCACTATCTAATGCCAATTGCCATTTATCAATATCTGGGTAATGAAGTCCTTGACCAGTAAGAGTTTTAATTTGCAAAAAGTTATTTGGCGTAAAAGTACTAAAAACTAGCTGTCCTCCAGATTGTAGACGCTGCGCTGATTGCGTGACAAAACTCAACGGATTATCAAACCATTGCACGGCATTGGCACTAACTATCAAGCTATTATTTTCTGCTAAATCTATCGTTTCAGCATCACCAATCATTACGTTAGCAGTTGGCAGTATTGATTGCAATGTAGCAGTCTGCTCACTACATAACTCATTAATGATCCAGTGCTCGCTCTGTATATGCTCAGCGAGTAGGCGCGTCATTTGACCTGTACCTGCACCCACTTCTAACACACTGCTTTGCTTGGTATGAGCAATACTGTCTAATAAATACTGACAAACGGTCTGCTGGATACTGGCATGCTGGTCATAGTCACTTGCATTGGCAAAGTGGCGAGCGATGGTTTGTTTTCTAACACTGAGGTCATCAACTGTGTCGAATGTTGTCATAGGCTTTATTATATCCAAGTGCGCCAGTTATCTATCAATAGTAGAAATAAAGTTTGTGTCAAACGATAAAGTTACAACTGCTGTATCAGTCGCGCACAGTCTTCGTTAGTCAGTTTGGCATTCATAACTAAACGAATGCGAGCAGTGTTTGCAGGCACAGTAGGCGGCCTGATAGGTAGCGCGTAAAATCCAGCGGCTTGCAACTTTTGCGCTTTGGCAAGCGTACTCGCATTATCGCCTAATATATAAGGAACGATAGGGGATTGGTAATATATCTCTTGCAAAGTTGGCGATACACGGTGGCGTGGGTCAATGGCTTGACTAAGCGTAGTAGATAGCTGGGCTAGATGCGCACGTTGATCAGTTAAGGTCGGCATTTTTGCTAAGATAAATCGTGTCCATGCGTGATTGATAGGAGGGAGTGCAGTGCTAAAAATCAATGGACGCATGGCATTGATCAGCCATTGTTTGACGACTTCATCACACATGATATAAGCACCCATTGAAGCAAATGCTTTACCAAAGGTACCCACCAAGTAGTCAATATCGGCCAAGGTATGCGTTTCTTCCGCCAACCCTAAACCTGTATCGCCAAGCACTCCAACAGCATGTGCTTCATCGACATACAGCTCAATACGAGCATCTTTGGATTTTATTTGTACTAGTTGAGGCAAGTCGGCACGGTCACCATCCATACTAAATATACTCTCGGTGACAATGATGATGCGTTCAACCGTCTCGTCTGCTTGTTCAATAAACTTGGCCAAATGCTCGTAATCGTTGTGACGGTAACGACGATAGGTGACAAGTTTACTTTGGCTCAAGCGCATCCCATCGATAATGCTGGCATGTACTAGCTTGTCAGCCAAAATGAGCGTCTTGACTGGCAAAGTTGTTAATGCTGGCAAGTTACCTAGATTGGCATGGTAGCCACTGTTCAACACCAGCACCGACTTGGAGTTGGTTGAACTCTGTTTCTCTATGGCGCTTTGATACCAGTTTTGCAGTTCCTCTTCTAGAGCTTCTAACTGTATATCATTGCCTGTGAGTAGGCGTGAGGAAGTGGCACTCATTTTAGGAGTGTGCGTAGTAGATAGCTGTCCCACTTGAGTAAGAAACTCAGCTTGCATCTCGGTATCGCCGCCTAAGCCAAGATAATCATTACTCGCAATATTAAGCAGAGCTTTACTATTGCTAATCACATGTCGCCCGTCATGCTTTAGGTTTGGTAATTGACGATACTGCTGCTTTGCTTTTAAGTCTGCAAGTGTGCTTTGCAAACGCTCAGTGATAGAATTTTGCATTTTTTCTCTCTAATTATTGTTATATCAGCCATATTTAGCCGATTTATCTAGCAAGAAAACTGTGAAATGAGTACGGATTATTGCATAAACTGGGTGGATGTAACAAAAGGTTTCATATCTAGGCCTTTGTAACCCGAGCACTGACAAATGCTTTCAAATCTTAACTCTCATACCATTAAACACTGACAGAGTGTCTGAAATAGTTTGTTACTATGTACCCATCGTTAGCAAACAAGGCGATACGGCCAAATGGTCAATACAACTAAATAACTTGTTTGTCCAAATTTACTTGAAGGAGCTAATAATGAAAACTCTACAAAAAACTATACTTGCACTAGCAACTGGTTCTTTACTTACTGTAGGTGCACAAGCTGCCGTTAATTATGGTAACGGCTATACAGGTCAACCGTATGTTGGTGCTAAGATTGGTCAGTTCGATAATGATGTAAGCGGCGACGATCCAACTGCGTATGGTGTGTATGCTGGTTATAACTTCGATCCTAATTTTGGTATGGAAGTTGAATATGTTGGTTCAGATGATGCTGATCTAGACAATAATGCTGGCGATTATGATACGAAAACTTATGGTGCGTACGGTACTTATCGTTACACGTTCCCAAATACTGCACTGTATGCCAAAGGTAAGCTTGGTATCGCTAAAACAGAGCTAGAAGCTGATTTTAACGACGGTAGCAGTGATTCAGTGAGTGATACTGGTATTGCTGGTGGCATCGGTCTTGGCTATGCGGTGAATCCTAACTTCAATGTTGAAACAGAATATGCCATGATGGATAGTGATGCAGATACTAAGCTGCTTACTGTTGGTGCTAACTTAAAGTTCTAATTATTTAGAAAACAAGCTTTTAGCAAACAGCTATAATAAAGAAACGATCACTTTAAGTGGTCGTTTTTTTTCGCTTAAAATTTATGTTAAGGCCTTTAAGTTAGTAATTTATAAGCATCCAATAAGTAATATATCATTATCGTTAAAGCGTTGTTATCCTTAAAAATGTGCTACATTAAAAACTGGAATGATAAAGATAGGAATGGTGGCAAGGATGGAGATACTTTGGATGATTGAACCTTGGCATTGGTTAGTACTGGGCTTCTTATTACTAATCGTTGAGATGTTTGTACCGACGTTTGCCAGTCTGTGGTTTGGTGCCGCTGCCATCATCGTTGCAGCGCTATCATGGCTGTTGCCTATTTCTGTCTCTGTTCAGATTATTGTCTGGTTAGTGCTCTCTGCTGTGTTTTTGGTGGCTTGGTTCAAGTTTATCAAACCGTTGTCCGTAGATCGTACCAAAGCTGGGCTAGGCGGTAGTGTCATAGTTGGTGAAGTCGGCATGATTATCGTGTCACCGCAGCTAGATAAAGCTGGAACGGTTAGATTTAGTGTTCCTATCGTTGGTGCGGCTGAATGGATGTGCCGTACGAGAGGGGAGCAGGTAGCAATCGGCGATAGAGTGGTAGTGACTGATATTGTTGGTAATGAGCTGATTGTGAGCAGTACGAAAGCGCAGGCAGCGATGCATAAAAGTATGCAGGTATAATAATAAGGGATGAGTTATGGAAAGCTTTAGTATTGTCATGGTGGTATTGATTGCACTGGTGGTATTCACCGTGTTTAAAGGCGTACGTATTGTACCGCAAGGTTATAAATGGGTGGTGCAGAGACTGGGTAAGTATAGCCAAACGCTAGAGCCTGGACTCAACCTCATCATCCCTTATGTAGATGATGTGGCTTATAAAGTAACGACTAAGGACATCGTACTCGATATCCCGTCACAAGAAGTCATTACTCGTGACAACGTCGTTATTATTGCAAATGCTGTCGCTTATATTAATATCGTGCGTCCTGATAAGGCGGTCTATGGTATCGAAGATTATGAGTACGGTATCCGTAATCTAGTACAGACGTCATTGCGTTCGATCATTGGTGAGATGGATCTTGATAGTGCATTGTCCAGTCGTGACGAGATCAAAACCAAGCTAAAACATGCAATTTCAGAAGATATTGCGGATTGGGGTATTACCCTTAAGACAGTAGAGATTCAAGATATTAATCCTTCGCAGACCATGCAAGCATCCATGGAAGAGCAGGCAGCGGCAGAACGTTTGCGCCGTGCGACCGTGACCCGTGCTGATGGTCAAAAGCAAGCTGCTATCTTAGAAGCGGATGGTCGCTTGGAAGCTTCACGCCGTGATGCTGAAGCGCAGGTGGTACTAGCCAGAGGTTCTGAAGAGTCGATTCGTTTGATTACTAGTGCGATGGGCGAGGAAGAGATGCCGATCGTATACTTGCTGGGTGAACAGTATATCAAAGCGATACGAGAGTTGGCTGAATCTGATAACTCCAAAATGGTGGTATTACCAGCAGATATCTTAAGCACTGTAAAAGGTATGGTCGGTGATAAATTAAAAGTGTAAAAAGTCATAGCAATATTAAAAAAAGACCTCGCTTGAGGTCTTTTTTATGTGTATTAATTGGACTAAAGTTTCGCTAGCTTAGATAACTTTTGAAAAGCGGTTTTGATGTTTTTTGTCCAAGTATTCATCAAATACCATAGCGACGTTGCGACCAAGCAAGCGACCTCTGGGTAAGACGCGAATACCTGCTGCATCCATATCTATCAATCTGTCGTCTTGCATAGCGCCCAACTGCTGAATCTCACTAATAAAATAGGTGATGGCATCGATACCAAATTTTTGATTCACATCTTTAAAATCGAGATAGTCATGACATAGTAAGTTCATGATGACATATTCACGCAAGCGGTCTTTGATAGAGGTTTTTATATACTTTACTGCAGGCATGACAGTCGGATTGATTTTCGTCATATCAATCTTGGCTTGATAGTTCTGTAGATCAGTATCGTTCTGCAAAATATAGCGCGTATTGGCATTAGAAATCTGACTGATTGATGAGACACCAAAGCCTAATAAGTCACAATCACCCATGATGGTGTAACCCTGAAAGTTACGATGTAATTTACCTTCGCGCTGGGCGATAGCCAACTCGTCATCAGGTTTGGCAAAATGATCGATACCGATATATTGATAGCCGGCTTCGGTCAATGTATTGACAGTACTGCCGAGCATCGTCAGTTTGGTAGCTGGGCTTGGCAAGTCTTCATCTTTTATCTGACGCTGAGCTTTAAATCGCTCAGGCAAATGCGCATAGTTAAAGACCGACAGGCGATCTGGCGACATCTCGATGATACGATTTACGGTTTTGTCCAAAGTATCAGGCGTTTGATGCGGTAAACCATAAATCAAATCAATATTGATAGAGCGAAAACCAAGCTCACGTGCTTCTATTAGCACGCTTTCAATAAGCTCTGCTGAATGCACACGATTAACGGCAATTTGCACAGTTTCATCCAAGTCCTGCACACCTAAGCTAATACGGTTGAAACCGAGATTACGCAGTATCTTCAGGGTGTTTTTACTCAGCTCGCGAGGGTCAATTTCGATAGAATAGTCACCTTCATCTTCTGGCAAAAACTCAAACTGAGCCTGTAAAAACTCCCACAACTGCACCATCTCTTCGTCACGCAAAAACGTTGGTGTACCACCGCCCAGATGTAGCTGTTTGACCAATGGTTTGTCGCTGCCTTCTGGCGTAGATAACAGGCGGCGCTTATGCGTAATTTCAGCGATTAAATACTGCAAGTAATCGCCAGAATCGCTATTTTTTTTGGTAATAATCTTATTACAAGCACAGTAGTAGCAAAGGTGGCGACAAAACGGAATATGAAAATATAGCGATAAGGGAGCACGCGCTTCACGATTCTGTAGGATTTTTGTCTCAAGACCGATATTCTCGAAGCTATCCGGTATTGGAGTAAATTCTAAAGCAGTCGGATAAGAGGTATAACGTGGCCCTGAGCGATTGTACTTATTGATGATTGCCTCATCAAATGCTGGTAGCTGCTTGCTAGTAATGCTGCCGCGTGTACTGGCATAAGGGTTGTCAGGTTGCATAACAGGGCGCACAGTCGTGGGCGGCTCGTCCGCACGGTTGTAAGGCTGCTGAGTGTTCTGTTCTGAATAGTCTGTCATGCGATATTCCTCGTTTTTACTCTAGATACTGCTGGTTTTTACATTATCAAAGTTTTCGGATTTGGTATTTGTTTTTCAGTTTTATGACTGATTGATAATAAATTTTGAATACTTCATCGGCAGCAGTATGTATCGCTAAATTTATAGTAGGTAGTATAACAAATCCTTGTTAGCAGTGGGGTGGTCGGCGAGTATTCTTAAATATTAAAATAGAGCTATCATTTACACATAAAAACCTCAGAACGAGGCTGAGGTTTTGGTGATTCTCTTTACACCAGCAATAAGACACGACGTTTGCGCGTTGATAAATAATACTTTATTATCAATGACACTCTGTATTAGGAAGATGCTGATGTCGTTTGCCCAAGTCTATACCCGTTCGGTGGTTGGTCTGCATGCTCCCAAGGTCATCATTGAGGTGCATCTATCGCAAGGACTGCCTGCATTGACCATCGTTGGGCTACCTGAGGCCGCCGTGCGTGAGAGTAAAGACAGGGTGCGCTCCGCCATTCTCAATTCAGGTTTCCAGTTTCCTAATCGCCGCCTCACGATCAATTTAGCCCCTGCTGACTTGCCTAAAGATGGCGCGCGTTTAGACTTACCAATTGCTATCGGCATACTGGCAGCAAGCGGACAGCTTGAGCCAGAGGTGCTATCAGGATTTGAGTTTATTGGAGAGTTAGCGCTCAATGGCCAGTTGCGACAAGTAACGGGTAGTTTGGCAGTCGCACGAGCAATCAAAGCTGAGAAGTTGGCATTAGCATTGTCGAAGGTAGTAGCAGCGAGTGACCAAGAGCAAAATAATTCAGATACCTCGCCGCCGACAACACCGCAACTGATCGTTCCGATTGATAATGGTCGTGAGGCCAGCCGCGTTGATGGCGTAACGATACTAGCTGCTCAGAGTCTAAAAGCAGTTTGTGACCATCTGCAGTCACTCGTTAACCCAAGCGCAAGCTATGAGAGTTTGTCAGTGGTGCAGCCTAGTCCTGCACAGCAGCATGTTGACTATCAAGTAGATTTAGCTGATGTCAAAGGACAGCACCATGCTCGGCGCGCGTTAGAGATTGCCGCCGCTGGTGGTCATTCATTGTTATTTACAGGGCCACCGGGTTCTGGCAAGACGCTTATGGCGTCACGATTGCCAACGATATTGCCAGACTTAAGTGATGAGGATGCGCTAGAGGTTGCCAGTACCTATTCGGTGGCAGACAGCGATTATGACTATGGGACACGGCCATTTAGACAAGTCCACCATACGATATCAGCTGTAGCATTAGTTGGTGGTGGTTCACGACCAAAACCGGGTGAAATCACACTTGCTAATAAAGGCGTGTTGTTTTTAGATGAGTTACCTGAGTTTGATCGGAGTGTGTTGGAAGTATTGCGTCAACCGCTAGAAGCTAAGCAAATCACTATTAGCCGCGCTAACTCTCAAATGACCTTTCCGGCGAATTTTCAACTGGTCGCTGCGATGAATCCTTGCCCATGTGGCTATGATGGCGATACATCAGGACGTTGTCGCTGTCGACCTGAGCAGATCAAACGCTATCAAGACAAACTATCTGGACCTCTCTTAGATCGTATTGATTTGCATATCACCGTGCCTGCGTTACCGATTGCCGATCTGCAAAATAGTCAGGTAGGCGAAACTTCCAAGCAAGTACGGGCTCGCGTAGTGGTCGCACATCAGCATCAAATGCAACGACAGCAAAAGGTTAATAATGAGCTTAGCCCTAGCGAAATCGATGAATATATCCAGCTAGGCGACAATGAAAAGCAGTTATTGCAACTTGCTCAGCAGCGTCTAAATTTATCAGCGCGTGGCTACCACCGAGTATTACGGGTGGCGCGTACAATCGCGGATTTAGCTAATAGTACGGATATCAACAGCGCCCACGTATCTGAGGCGCTGAGCTATCGCAGCAAAGCGTAATCTCTGTTTAAACAAGTTACACTATGATGATTTGATAGGTTCTTTATAGACTAAGCTCTATCTTTCATAATCCAAGCAACCAAGTCAGCAAAGTGGTCAAAGGCTTCAGTCGGATTTAATTCGCGAATATCTTGCCCATAGTTGTAGCCATAAGACAGGCCGAGCGTGTCCATATTGGCGTTCTGTCCAGCCAACATATCGTTCCTAGAGTCTCCAATCATAACTGCTTGCTCGACACTGATATTGAGAGTCTCACAGACGTGTAGTAGGGGCGTTGGGTCTGGTTTTTTGACAGGCAAACTGTCGCCGCCCATCACTTCACTAAATAAATCTTGCCAGCCAAACGACTGCAATATCTTCGGTACAAATCGAATGGGTTTATTAGTGACTAAAGCAAGTGTATAGCCAGCTGCGTGCAACTTTTTGAGTCCGTCATCGACATCTGGGTAGGCAACGGTTTTGCTACCACTAAGGTTTTGATAAGCCTCAAAAAATATTTGCTCTGCATGATCGGCCTCTTCAACCGTTAGTTCACCATCTGCTACTTCTACCTTGCCAACCAAAGCGCGCTCTACGAGCAGTCGCGAACCATTTCCTATCCAGTTACGTATCGTCTCGATAGGGTAAGTGTCTTTACCCAATGTGGTTAGCATGGCGTTGGTTGCGTCGGCCAAATCAGGTACGCTATCAATGAGCGTGCCATCAAAATCAAAAATTAAAAGCTGCTTATTCATTGTTCCTCACTGTTAAAAATCGTTATATTTATTATATTGAGCATACCTTAGCACAGTAGTATTTCGAGACCAGTCACTTTAGTTACCTGTTGTGCTGAATGTCTTGAGTATTAGCAACTATTCGACATCTTTATAGCGTTCACGATGCTCTTTTTTCATTCTTAAATAGTCTTCATTCTCACGACACTCATCCCATTTAACTTTAAAGATTCGTGCGGATTCTGCTTTGATTGGGTCTTCCTCTTGTCGTGGCAATTCTTCGCGGCCATGGGCGCCGCTTTGACCTTTTTTATCATCAGGTACCGCGCCTTTATATTTTTTGCCGCCTTTATGATTGGCATAACGACGAGCACGGGTATAGCCCATTTGGATAAATTTGCGTGCCATATCTGCGCCGACGAAGTCATCGTCAGCCAAGTAATCTAAAAACATCTGATAGATAGCCTCACTGCTTTCGCGGGCGATATCGGGAGTCGCAAAACGCCAATGAGGTAAAATCTCAGACTTATAAGGTTCTACCAGTAATACGCCTTGTTCACCGCGACCAACACGGTACAACTCAGGCTGAGCGCGCAAATCCAAACTCTTATAATCCAAGTCGTAATCAAACTCTCTCATATCTATGACCTATTATTTTTATCTACTCGTATATGGTTATTGAGTATACTTAGCCAAGCTGTTTAGAAAAAAGCACAAAAATGTTATGCAACCGTGACAGTAGGTATTTAACATCAAGAGCGTTAAGTAGAAATGGTTATGGTAAAGTCAGCTGTGGGACGTATGAAGGCTACAAATATGATGAGTGCAATGCCACGAGAGATACTATGTTGAGAAATAAAATAAGTGTAGATAAGCTCAGCCGTTTGCGATTGACCAAAAATATACTGGTGGCGTGGCTATTGTTAACGACAAGCGTACTAGCCAACACGACGGCTCACAGCGCATGGTTTGAACGTTTGATTCCGCAAGGGGAGACTTATACGGTACGCGAGATAGATCGTGATTTGGCATTTGTGATAGATGGCTTTATCTATGATGCGCGTACGTCTTGTTTTTTGGTAGTGGGTGATCGAGTGATATTTTTTGAGGGGCGTCATGGTATTGATTACCGCGCAACTATATACGACTTGGATTCGCGTGAGCGCTGCAATTTACTACTGCGTGGTCGGTTGTACGAATAGTGGTCGGCTCTACGAATAAAAGCGACGCATGAATAGAATAAACGCTAAAGAATACGGTAAAATTTAAACATAAAAAAAGCCCCGAACATCGCTGTTCAGGGCTTTTTAGAATTCTATTAACGAATGGTGGCTCGAGGCAGGATCGAACTGCCGACACACGGATTTTCAATCCGTTGCTCTACCTACTGAGCTATCGAGCCGTCTTCGTTGAGGCGCTATTAAACTAAATATAGGCTCAGCTGTCAAGCAATTTTTGCATTATATCTGATAAAAGACGATAAATAATTAGATATTAGTAAAATTAACCGTTTTAGCACTCAATTTAGTCTTTTACACGCAGAAGTTCGTACTCACTCATGATACGGTGAATATCGGCGTCAGCAGGGACAAATTCACGTACGCCTTTTCTAACTTCGCAATCATAGACCAGTTTAATAAACTTGGCATCGATAGCACGTTTACGATTCTCTGGATGCACAGTGAGGTACTGCAGGCGCTTAGCATTGGTCTGCCCGTCATCAAAGCAGGCGACAGCGGCGATAGGCTTATCATTGAACATCCCGACATAGAGGTACTGTCCACGTTTAAACCCTTGCTTAATGATATTTAATACCTCGAGACCGTCAGGCTGTGCATCATCACTATCGTACAACGCTTGCAAGCGCTCTGCTAGCTCGTTGTCGCGAGCAGGTTTTTTGATAAGTGGCGCATCCAAACTATTAATGGCGATCGCTTCTAAAGGCATAGCAGTTCCTATAAATAGAGGGTTTCTATAGTATAAATAAGCAGTATGAGACAGCACAAGTCATAGCGTGCAGTGCCGTAAGTAAGGGTCTTCAAAGTCAGCGCGAGTCATGATTGATAATACTGAACACACTATTTTAGCAGAATGAGGTGATTTTGTGCGTGGTTTACCGCTTGGTCGTGGCAGTAAATGTTAGGGTTTGCTATGATGAGGCTATATAATATTTAGTATGTATAAACCCTAATATGTTGATATCTTTTGTATATATCATTTTCTGCTAAGGTCTGTCCCAGACACTAGTAAGATATTTTGGGCAGGTTTTTGCCTTATTTATTGACCGCTTTTCACTGATAAAAACTGATAGAGAGTAGCCATGACAGCCAATGCAACGACGACTGCTGCCACACCTGAGCAAACTGAGTCAAAAAACGTAAACCTATATGGTCGCCCTGAACGTATCGCGACCGTTGAACGTATCACTGCCGAAACGCAAATCACTTGTACCGTCAATCTGGATGGTACAGGTAAAGGCACGGTAGACACTGGTGTGCCATTTTTGGATCATATGATTGATCAAATTAAGCGTCACGGTTTGTTTGACTTAGAGATTAAATGTAATGGCGACACCTTTATTGATGACCACCATAGTGTGGAAGACACTGGTATTACGCTTGGGCAAGCATTCAACAAGGCGATGGGCGACAAAAAAGGTATCCGTCGTTATGGGCACTTTTATGCGCCGCTAGATGAGTCGCTTAGCCGTGCGGTTGTTGATCTATCAGGCCGTCCAGGTCTGCATATGGAGATTCCTTTTACTCGCTCGCATGTGGGTAACTTCGATGTTGATCTGTTTAGTGAGTTTTTCTACGGGTTTGTCAATCACTCATGGATGACGGTGCACTTGGACAACCTAAAAGGCAAAAACAGCCATCATCAGATCGAATCCACCTTTAAAGCCTTTGCTCGTGCATTACGTATGGCTTGTGAATATGATGAGCGTGCGTTGAACACCTTGCCATCGACCAAAGAGGCTTTCTAAGGCGCATTTAAGGCTCTTCTACGGTGTCAGTCAAGCTTGGCGTACTAGTCGTACAGCCTGCGCTTGACTTCCTTGTAGCAAAACCTTATCTACACCCGCGATAATAGAAAGGGCAATAGCCAACAATATAAACGGTCAATAATATAAATAGTACAGTAGTCAAAATATTTAAAAATGAGAACCAATCGATGACTAAAGTAGCACTATTAGATTATGGTATGGGCAACCTGCACTCTGCTAGCAAAGCCCTATCGGTAGTCGGGGCAGAAGTCTCTATCACCAATGATCCAAAAGTCGTTGCGGCGGCTGATAAAATCGTTTTCCCTGGTGTGGGTGCGATGCGTGATTGTATCGCTGGCATGTGTGATGCAGGCATTGATGAGGTCATACGCCATGCAGTGTTTAACAAGCCCGTTATGGCCATCTGTGTGGGCATGCAGGCGTTGTTTGAGCAGTCAGCTGAAAATGGTGGTACGGACTGCCTAGGCATCTTAAACGGCACTGTAGAAGCGTTTGACCCTACGTGGAAAGACAAGCAGGGTGCGACGATAAAAGTACCGCATATGGGCTGGAATACCATCAGCGGTATGGATTTTGACCATCCGCTCTGGCACGGTATCGAAGACAATGCGCACTTTTACTTTGTGCATAGTTATTACTGTGAGCCTGCCGATAGCTCACAAGTAGCGGCGGTATGTGACTATGGTCAACCGTTCTGCGCCAGTGTGATCCAAGACAATCTATTTGCTACCCAGTTCCATCCAGAAAAGAGCCATACTGCTGGCTTGCAACTGCTCAAGAACTTCGTAGAGTGGAATGTGTAAGTAGGCGATAAACGTGAAGTGAATATTTAATTTAGTAGAAGGTAGATTATCAATTGTATAATCTGCCTTTTTATGCTCAGCCATCACTTTGTAGCTGCTATTCTTCAGCTATTATAGTTTAGCCATCATGGTTTAGTGATACGCTCAGTTATTTTCTACTTGCTTATATTTGGAATATCTCAGTGGATTTTACCGCCTTTAAAATGAATGTTGTGGAAACAACTGGCCTTGCCAAAGATGCCTTACATATCTATGTCGGTGTCGGTGTTTATCTGCTGTGTCTGGTTGCGCTGCGTCCTATTATCAAAAGCCAAGGTATTCGGTCATTTATTGCGTTGATCGTCGTGACTTGCATTGCGCTGTTGGGTGAGTATCTGGACAATCGAGATACAATTGAATCGCTTGGCTTAACTGGCTTGAGCCGTGATCAGATACTCGCGAGTATCCGTGATTTGATTAATACTTGTATGCTGCCGTATGTGCTCTTTGCGCTGAATAAGTGGACGACTATATTTCGACCAACCAATAAATCGACTTCATTGACCAAGCGCCATAAAAAAACGGACTATTAATTAGTCCGTTTTTTCGTTTTGCTATTTAAATTTATAATTCTAGCAGCTCATCTTATTTTTTGGCTTCATCATACAGCTCACGTACGACTTCACCAATCGCTTGAATACCATCAGTCAGTGTCTGCTCGTCAGCCGCGATACTCATACGAATACACTCGTGCGCATGCTGATAATCGCTAACATCGACCCCAGGGAAGAAGTACTCGCTTGGTACAATAAGCGTGCCTTTTTCTTTTAGGCGCTCGTATAGATCCAGCGTGCTAATCGGCAAATCTTTAAACCATAACCATAAGAATATCGCGCCCTCAGGCTTATGAATGACCAACGGATAATCACCCAAAGCTTCTTTTAATAGCTTCACCGCGAGGCTTGCCTGCTTTTGATAAAACGGCTTGATGTCGTTATCAGATAATTGCTTGATACGATCGTTTTCTACCAATGGCGTGGCAATCGCTGCACCAAAGCGTGTCGGCGCTAGATTGACCACGGCATTCATCGCGCTAACTGCTTCGATTACTTTGGCGTCGGCCACGATAATACCCGTACGCATACCAGGCAAACCAATCTTCGACAGACTAAAGCACAGAATCGTATTGTTATCCCAATTCAGATGCGCGTCAGAGTAGATGATATTGGGGAAGGGCATACCGTAGGCGTTATCGATAATCAGCGGTATGTCGTAGCGTTTGGCAATCTCAGCCAAATGCGCCATTTCGTCATCGGTCAGCACGTTGCCAGTCGGATTGGTCGGGCGTGAGCAGCAAATCGCGCCGATACGACCTTCCTTTAACGCTGGCAAGTTCTCTAACGCCTCAAAATCGACACGATATTTAAAGAAGCCTGCTTCGCCATCATGAGTCACTTCATCGATATGTGGCAATACCGCTGCGAAATGCTGACCTTCCACATGCACATCGCTATAGCCGATATACTCAGGGGTCAATGGCAGTAGAATGGACTTGTCGACAGATTGGCTCTGTTCGTTTGTGAAAGCACCACCAAACAGATTAAACAGATAGAAAAACGCATTCTGTGAGCCATTGGTCAAGGCAATGTTTTCTGACGTTAGATTCCAATCATAATGGCGGTTAAAGAAACCAACCAAGGCATCGATAAAGGCTGCATCACCTTGCGGATTAGAGTAGTTCGC
Organism: Psychrobacter nivimaris; assembly: GCF_009812035.1. GTDB lineage: Bacteria > Pseudomonadota > Gammaproteobacteria > Pseudomonadales > Moraxellaceae > Psychrobacter > Psychrobacter nivimaris. The sequence continues at coordinate 22,903 of NZ_VZIZ01000024.1, forward strand.
CATGCTAATAATCGCGCTACTATTGGCCTCACCTGCATCATTGTCATTACCAAGCGCTTTATACGTCTCCAAAAACAGCTCATTGACGGCATCAATTTTGGCAGGGTTACCACCGCCCAGCATGTTGACTGGCTGATCGCTTTTTAGCGCATCGCCTAGATCATCCATCAATTGTGAGATGCCAGTGGGCTGGGTAAATTTTTGACCGAACTTCGAGAATTTCATAAGGCTACCATGCTGTTTGGGAAGGTGTTATAAGTTGGTATTTAACCGATAAAGTGGGGCTAGTATAGCAAATGAGGGCTATAAAATAAGCAAAGTGCGGGGCTGATATTGACTTATATGTATATACGTTATGTGCAACAAAAAATGCCCTCTAGATGAGTAGAAGGCGTTTTGATTTGAGGTTCAGGAGTTAATGGTTCTATAGCCACGATGCCGATTCAATCAGTGCTGAAAAGCCTTATTACTGTAAAGTCCTTTAAGATAATCAAAAATTTAATCTAAATGAATTAGGATGCACAATTTCTAACGTATTTATTTAAACTTGTTACTTAACTGCTCTAGCAGATAATCAGTAAACTCTTTACTTTTTGCAATGTTAATTAGATTTTTCCCTGAGTTGGCTAGTAAGTAGTTATCAATGCTATTAGCTAAAAAACTTATTGCTTCTTCGAAAATATTTTGAGTAATCAGAGATAGATCAATAATAGATATATCTTCAAAAGAAACGTTTGTCTTCTTAAAATAAATCTTAGAAATTATCATACCTAAGTGTAATTTAAAATTCGATGTTTTACTCTTTTCTTCACTATCAGAATGCTTTAGCCAATAACTATGTCCTTTTTTATATATAAGACAGCAGTTGAACATCGGTTTAAAATCTTTCTTAGGATCGAATATCTTATTATAATTAGCTTCCGTTTTTAACAAAGAGGTTGGACGCGATCTGGCTGTATGTGGATCGTTATAAGCAATAGATTGAACCGCTTGAGCTGTTAGTTGAATACTAAATATTTTCGTCGCTGGTTTCCCTTGATTTTTATAATAGTTTTTCCGTCTATCATAATAATAGCCTTCATTTAAGAAAAATAATTCCAAATGTCTTTGTACGGGTTCTGTTGCCCGTAATAAAGTAGCAGAGACAGGGTTTTGACTGTTAGTAGAAGCAATAATATGATCAGTCGTTTCTTTATTTGTATTTATTATGACTTTAACTAGAACTGATCTATTATCATCCATATCTAGGTCATGATAGTTGTATATAGAATAAGAAGTCTGCAAACCATTCACTATCTGTATGTTTTCAATAGATAATTTCTTCCCTACTTCTTTTGGCTCTTCTGCAATAATGGTAATACCATTATTTAACCACCAGAAATCCTCATTCGAAGGGTTTTCTATTGATTCCCGTATCCGCTTATTTACATCTACTGATCCCTGAAAGTGTCTAATATTACTTTCAAAAAGATCATCACGAATACCTCCGTTTTCTGCTGTTAAAAAATTTTTATAGTTTCCTAACTTAACAGTCCCAATATACCCAATGCCATAATTATCAAATTCTGTCGATAATGGTCTATCTTTAAATTCTATAGTATTACGATTGGACTTCTGCTGCTGGTATAATTCGAGTAGCTCTTTAGAGCTATAGACAGAAAAATTTATATCGGAAGTACTAAATACTTTCTGAGATATTTCGACTAACTGCTCTGTCTTTTGAGAAAAAACTGTATTAAAATTTTTGCTAGGAGCATTAGATATATAGAGATAATCTAAATATATCTTTCCTCCACTGGTAGCAGTTTTTTTCCAAACTTCAGTTAATAACAATGCTTGATTAACTAAATCTGAATTGAAACGAGATAGTAGTAGCTCTTCCTCGTTTTCTAAATTAAATAAAACGGGAACTGTAGTGATAAGTTTGTCAATTATACCTTCTTTAAAGGAGTTTACTTTCTTACATTGTGAAATAATGAATTTAGCATTAGTTTTGTTAGTAAAATTGAAGTTATCTAAACTATCCATATTATCTATGTATTCATCATTGATAAAAATCATAATGGAGTCGATACCACCATCATTACTACCGTCGACAATTGAAGATGATATATTTTCGTATGTCACGCTACTATCTTTATGGATTTGAGTTAATGAAAAAATCTCGAACAATTCACTATCAGACAAATCAATCTCATTACTCTCTTTAAAAGCTTTAATGCAGCCTTCAAGTATTATTTTTTCATTGCTCATGATAGAACCTTTTTTTATATTTTGGATTGATTTTTAAAATCAATATCTTACAACAAAATTGCTCCCGAAGGAGCTTTTTAGCTCTGGTAGCAGAGTTTATCCTAACGGGCTGATTAATTTTCAACAGTTCGGCTTTGGAGTAGCTACGTGCCAAGAGACGTACCAAGTTGTATTAGTAACCTAGCTCAGAAATGTAAGTAATATAAAGTTAAAGAACCCCAATTAAGGGGTTTTTATTTGCAAAGTCAAAATCTAATACGCCTAAATCATCGCCCTTACCCTTGCCATAATCCCGCGTCCAATCACCAATCTCACATAAATAATAGCAATGGCAAATAGCAACATGATTAATGCCGCACCGCCAAACGCCAAGCTCGTCCACGGCACACTAAACTGTAGATTAAACCATTGCGTGATAGCAGCCCATGCACCCACACTGGCGATGACAACCGCAAAGGTCGCTGCGCTAATCCCCAGCACACCCAACTCTAGGATATTGAGCGCATACAGGTCGCGCTTTTGCATACCGAGCAGTCTAAATGAAGCGCTGTCTTTCATGCGGTCTTGCGAAGTAGACAGCAGCGAGCTGATCAGCACCATGACCCCAGTGAGTAGAGCAAGCAAGGTAAACACATAGACCAAGCGGCTCATTTGTACCACCAGCTCTTGGATTTGCTTCGCAATAGCCGTCCCATCAATCGTAGTGACAGCAGGGAACTCACGTACCAGTTTGCCTTGCAGTTCTGGAATGGCACTCTCTGACACATGTGCAGTAGCAAATTGAATCTGCGGTGCAGCGGACAGCACCGACGGCTCAAACAAGAAGTAGAAATACGGGCTTGGGCCACGCTCATAGCGCGTGCGAATACTGGTAATCTGCCCGATGATTTCGATACCTTGAATGTTAAAACGCACCTGATCGCCCATTCCGACATTGAGCATACCTGCGGCAGTGTCCAAGATAGACAAGGGTTTGATTTGCTCATTTGTCGCATCGATAGGGGTGTATAGCGCGTCGTCTGTGAGCGATTCAGTGATGTATTCGGTATCCATGACTGTATCTGTATAGCTCAAGTTAAAGACACGCGTGGGGTCATCAAACCCATCAGCAGGCTCGATATCTTTTGCCGCCACATTATTGGCCGTCTCCACACGGGCACGAATGACGGGATAATAAGTGACGGGCGCCTCAATGATCGCATCAATATCATCATGCTGATCGCTCTGCACATCGAGCAAAAACAAATTGGGCGCGTCTTCAGGATAGGCGTTGATAAACTGCGCATTGATACTGTGATTGAGCGTGGTGATAAGCGTCAGTACCGCCACCGATAGCGATAAGGTGACAAAGAATAACGCTGATTGGTTGCCTTTACGCGCAAGGTTATGAATGGCGATACGCTGCATCCAACTCACCTTAGTATTGCTTGCCAACTTATTAAGCAACCACAGCCACCCACGCGCCAATAACCAAAATATCGCCACAAAGCCAATCAAGCCGCCCAATAGCTGCGCACCTAATGACAGTGAGCCAACTTCATAAGCAAAGAAGGCATACAGTCCTGCCAGCACCAAGCCATACCATAGTAGCGGCACGCGTCGATACCAAGGCAAGTTTTGTGTTTGCGTACTCGCCCCTTGATTGAGTAGGGTAGCCGGTTTGGTTGTGTTAAGTGCGCTTAGACCGCGCTGTGCAATCAGTAGCGTCAGGGTTAAAGCAATCACAATGGTTTTGATAGCACTGATTGGGTTGATGGCTAGACCAACGTCGGCTGGTAAGATAGCCACCAGATACGGCTGACCGATTTTAAGTAAGCCCAGACTAAGGGCAACCGCTGCGATACAAGCAATGACAGTCGTGACGATAAGCAACTGATAATAGCTACGTTTGAGTGAGCCAAGTGGCTCGCCGAGCGCTAATCGAATGGCGTTATTTGACTGCTGCTTACTGACAAACGCACTAATGACGCCATACATAGCGACCGCAGATAGTAGCAGCACCGCGATGACTAGCAGTTTTAAAAACATCAGCACATTGTCAGAGATACGCGAGACAGAAGTATCTGCGGACTCTGCATCAGAGATCTCGATATCAGGATAATTGGTCAGGATATCTGTAAGCTGTTCACGCTGCGTGGTTATCAGCTCTGGATCGCCTGCCATCTCAATACGATAGTTTATGCGGCTACGTTGACCGAGTAGGTTGGTTGACGGAAGTGCATCTTGTTTCATCAACACACGCCCACCAAAACCAAAGGTGGTCAGCGGACGGTCAGGCTCTTTGGTCAGTACATCACTGATCGTGAACTGCGCATCGCCAATGGTGATACGGTCGCCGACATCGGCCTGTAGACTACTGAGTACTTCTGGCGCGACGATCACACTGTCAGATGTTAGCTGATCCCACAGCGGCTGTCCCGATGCAAGCTCTGCTGTGCCGTATAAGGGGTACGACGGCGAGACGGCTTTGACACTGGCAAGCAAAGTTTGCTCATCATTGACCAGCATGGCGCTAAACTGATAGTCATACACGGTCTGGGTATCAGCGACAGTTTCTACCTGTGACAATACTTCGCTTGGCCAGTCTTGTTTACTGTTTAGGATTAGATCCCCACCAACGAGTGCGCGCTGATTGTCATTGATGTAGCTATCGACAGACTGCTGTACGGAGTCGAGGGTCAGGTAGGTTGCAAGTGATAGGGTCAAGGTCAATAGAAACAACACTGGATACACCCAGCGCTGCCACCAGCTACGGCTGAGTGCTTGCGAGCCTAGGGTACGGGTAAATAGTTGACTAAGGATGCCGCTAGGATAACTGGACTCTTGATGCATACTGGTAGCAGTCTTTTTTGTATCAGGCGATTTATTGTCTGTGGGCTTACTATTCATTAAGATACAATCCAGTTATTCATGTAGGTACAATGCGGCCGTCATGCATGGTGATGACGCGATCTGCCATCTCGGCAAGTGCAGGATCATGGGTTACGACCACCAGTGCCGAGCCAACCTGTTGGCGTAGATTTAATAGCAGCTGCATCACTTGATCGGCATTTTGCTCATCTAAGTTGCCTGTTGGCTCATCCGCAAACACAATTTTTGGATGCGATACCAGTGCTCGTGCCACCGCTGTACGCTGCTGCTCACCACCTGATAATTGATTGGGTAAGCTGTGACGTCTATGACCTAAGTCGACTGCATCTATCAGCTCGTCTACGCGTGCTGGGTTTGGACGTCTGGCAATATCAAGTGGAAAGGCGATATTTTCGGCGACAGTTAGTGTAGGCAGTAGATGAAACGACTGAAAGACAAAGCCCATATCCTGCTGACGAATGACGGCTAACGCATCTTCGTCAAGACTGCTAAGCATTTGACCTGCCAGCGATACCGTACCGCTATCGGGATAGTCTAGCGCGGCAAGTAGTCCTAACAAAGTAGATTTACCCGAGCCTGATTTACCCATGATGACCACAAACTCGCCAGCGTTGACATAGATATCTACGTCTTTGATGATGGACAGGGTTTGCTCACCGACTTGCACGGTTTTATTTAATTGTGAGGCGGTCAGTAGAGCTTGTGTCTTAGCGTCTGCTTGTGGCGTTGCTGTGGCAGTCGAAGATGATGATGTCATTACAGTATCTCGTTTAATGGTCTCGTTAAGTAGTCTCGTTTGTCTTATTTTTTGTCGTATTGTCTTGAGCAGTCGTAGCTGTGTTATCGGTATCGGCTGTTTTTAACTCTTGTAGTTTTTCTAGTTCATTTAATTTCGGTTCTAGAATGGGCAGGATATTGTTATTAACGATAATCTCATAGCCTTCTTTGGTTGGATGAATCGCATCTGCTTGGTTAAGCTCTCGGTCACCGCCGACGCCCTCTAAGAAGAACGGAATAAGCGTTAGATTCATATCCTTGGCAACACGTGGATAAATGTCTGAGAATGCCGCGACGTATTCACTGCCTAGATTGTCATAGATCGACATACCGCCTAAGATGACGACACTACCATTGTCTTGCAGGTGCTTAACCGCAGTACGAATATTGGCTTCAATTGTGGCCACATCGATACCACGTATCGCATCGTTAGCACCGATAGTCAATATTGTGATGTCGGGTTTGGTTTGCGATACCCAGTCCAATCGATTGACCAATCCCGTACTGGTTTCACCGCTTAGACCTGAGTTGATAACTTTGGCATTAGCGTAGCCCATTTCTTGCAGACGATCTTCTAACTGAGCAGGATAGTTGTCATCTTTATCTACCCCCAGACCTTCTGTCAGTGAGTCACCAAGCGCTAAAATAGTAAGTGATGAGGATTTGACCTGTTGATCAGTTGATGCTGCGGTTTCAGCTGCTACTGGAGCAGTGCTGGCTTGACTGTTAGTCGCTTCAGTACTGGTACTCTGCGTATCATCAGCAGATGTCGTTTCAGCATCTTTCTGACAGCCACTGATAGCCATTGCAGCTGCGAGCATGGCGATAGCAGGCAAGCGCTGAGCAAAACGAGAAGGGAAATTCATCATGGGTGTTATGTCCTATATGCAATCAAACCAAGGTATAGTCAAATCCTATCTAAATCAGATACGGTATCAGTCGGATGAGTCGTCAGGCTCGCTCAGTCTACTATTGGTAGTACTGTCACTCACCTTCCTTTTATCCAGATTATATTGAGTATCCAGCTTATATTAAGTATCTAAGTTATATTGAACTGACTATAGCAAAATAAGACAGTGACCTATATTGCCCTAAGGTTAATTTAAAGCCGCTTTATTGCGCGTTAGCAATTATGGCCTTATGAATAACAAAGGCTTATAGCAATCAAATATATTTGCCATCGACCATCACTGGGCGACTAACAAGCCAAGCAATCACGACGTTGACAATCATCAGTATCAACATAATAAAAAGCGGCATATTCCAGCTACCAGTCATCTCATGCAGCCAACCCGTACCCAATGGTCCAAAAAATGCAATGACATAACCAACTGCTTGAGCCATACCAGACAGCTCACTTGCCTGATTGGTCGTATAAGTACGCATAGAGAATAGCATCATGCTCAAGGTAAAAATCGCCGAACAGCCCATGCCCATCATGCCTGACCATAGCCATGCCAAGTCAGTCGATAGATAACTAACGCCCAATATGCCAACGACATTTAGCACAGCGGCGAACACTGCTAGCGCTTGAATAGGGCGGCCGCGATTGACCAGCCAAGTTAGGCTTAAGATAGAGACTGGTGCCATAAACTGAAATACAGAACCCATTTGTCCAGCACTGACGGCAGATAGTCCTTTACTAACCCAAATCGATGGTAAAAAACTGGCAACGGTGTAAAACAATAATGACTGCAAACCCATAAAAATCGCAATCTGCCACGCAAAAGTGGTTCGCCACATGGAAATATCAGAAGAGCCTAAAGCCGCAGGGATGACCGCTTGATGGTTAGATGAACCCAAACGCACACGTAAGAACAGCCAGATAACAAAGGCAAAAACACCCAGTATTGTCCAACCACCCAATGCCCACTGCCAACCAACTTGCTCCGATAATGGTAGTACTACACCTGCGACGATACCTGCTGCTGTGGTCATCGTTAAACTAAACAACCCTGTAATCAGCGGAATATGTTGCGGGGTACGCTGTTTAATGACCGGTGCTGCTAAAGTATTAGCGAAACCAATAGCAAGGGTAAGTAGCAAAGTACCAATTAAAAACCCACTCCATGTCGGGATAGCGGTACGGATAATCATCCCTACCGTCAATAGCCCAATCATGGCAATCAGTGTGTTTTCTAGTCCGAATCGCTTACCAATGGTTGGGGAAATCAGCGCACCAACGGCAAAGCTCAGCATAGGCACTGCTCCTAGCCAGCCTATCTGAAACTCAGAGATATCAAGCGCATCTTTTACCACTGGGGCGATAGAACCTAGCGCGACGATAGGCGCACGCATATTGGTAGCTAGCAGAATCATGGCACACAGTACCAACCAAAAGGTAAAGCGTGAGGAGGGCAGGCTAGATGAAGCAGATAGATTGGACGAGGTAGACATAGCAGCACAACGATGACAGCGAAAAAAGAACACGTTATCAAACAGCGCCAAGAAATTGCCGCTTATAAAATAACACCAGAGAGCATTTACCCAGACACGTACCTAAACGGTAATCGATATCTTAAATGCGACCGAAAAATATATGTAGCGCGTAAGACATACATTCGCTTAACTGACTTTGCTAAATTGGCAGGCAGCTTAGTCAAAATATATGTGTGGTTACTGCGAGTTACGGCTTTAGAATCGTGATGATAAGAGATGGCGGTAATAAGGAATCTTAAATAAGCAGCCTTATCGCACAATAAAAATAGCGCCAAGTCACTTTTGAATGACTTGACGCTATTATAAGAACATATGTCAGGTAAATGCTACCAGCGTATGGTAACCAATAGGCTATTAAACCGATTTACCCAATTGAGCAGCTCTTAATGCATTCTCTTGTTGTTCAGCGATTAATGAATCGCACTTATTGGGATCATTGCCGCAAAACGAGCAATTTTCGTCGCCCATCAATTTGGCAACACCGCCACAAGATCCTCTAAGCGGCTTTTTTTTGACCATATAACCGACGCCCATAAAAATGAAGAATAGGACAAATACGGTGAAAGTAATGGCAAGCATAGGAAGCAGTTGGCTAAGCATAGAGGAAACCTCATTTTAAAAAATAGGGCAGTTATTAGTAGTGTTGTCTAAGTTCATGACAGCTAAGCACCGTTAATAACAACTGTATAATAGTATAGCAAATTTTAGTGCAGCTCGTTGTGCGTTAACGTATTCTCTTGTTTCACATCTATCACTTACCAGTGGCTTGTAGAGTATACCGTCTAGAGCTTAGAGAACGTTTAGAGCTTTTTATCAGCACGTAACGCTTTCATCGCTGGTGTCTGTACCACCTGCCAGTCGTCAATGTCATCGTCAGCAGCTTCGTTAGACATATCGTCAGAACCTTTTGCTTTTACATCATCAGCTAGCACCACAAACATGGCCGCCAGATTTTGTGTTTTAGCGACATCTAGTGCCTTGTGATAAGGCATCGCGGTAAGGGCAGTTGCCCACGCATCCGCCAGTGCAACCGAATCAGCTGCGACAGTGACTGAAGGTGCGCCGCCTGCAATAGGGTTACCCGTTGTCGGATCGATAGTATGGCTATAGCGTTTGCCATCGAATATGACAGAGTTACGATAGTTACCAGAGGTCGCTAGATGCATTTGGCTAGCCGTATTCTTTGGCTGGCGAATAGCAGATATGGTTTGGCGTTCGCTGACCGTGCTGCCTTCAATAGGGGCGTCAATCGCAATTTGCCATGGTTGCTGCTGGTTGTTCACACCAGAGGTGGCAATCTCACCGCCGATCTCAACCATATAATTACGAATTTGATAATCATCTCTCAACACATCAGCGATGACATCGACGCCATAACCTTTGGCAACAGCAGAAAAATCTAAACCAACGCCGTCTTTGGTCTTATAGATAGTGTCGTCTTTCTTTATGATGCTCTCAAAATCGACCAACGCTTTGGCTTGCGCAATCTCAACGGCAGTCGGCGGACTTTGTAGTCGCTCGACCGTCATGGTACTCCCAAAGCCCCAGGTGTTTACGAGTGGCATAACAGTAGGGTCAAAGGCACCGCCAGATTGCTGATAGACAATTTGTGAGACGTCTAGCACACGACTAAAATCAGCATCGATAGTGATAGGTTTGTCTTTGCCCAAACGATTGAATGTAGATATAGTCGAGTCGTTTTGATAAGTAGACATGCTATCGTTAATTTGTTTTAGGCGCTCGTCTACCGCAGCTTGTATGGCAGCTTCGTCCGCATCATCAGGCAACTGATAGCTAATATGATAGCTCGTTCCCATCGTCTCACCGATCAGATAGTTATAGTCTGGGGTTTGCTGGCAAGCACTGAGACCTAAAGTACTAGCAAGGCCAAGGACTCCAACTAGGGTAAGGTGCAGAGGTTTTTTGGAAGATAAGCTGGATATAGTGTTTTTCATAATATTTTCGGTATGGCGTAGAAATGAGTAGGGTGTAAAACAAGCCACGCTTATTTTACACCCCTTGAACCCAAAAATACTAATGAAGGCACCATTCAGCGACAATTCGTTCGGTTGAGTGGATTATTTTACTTGTGACTCACGTATGAGCTTATAGAGTTTTGGCGGAGAAACGCGGTTGACCCGTGTGGCCAGTTTTTCTTTACGACCAGCGACGATGATATATTCCTCTCCCTTGGTGAGCGCCCTCACAACTTGTTTAGCAAACTCAGCCGCAGTTAGACCGTTATTAGTTGCTTCATCCATCGTACCTTGTGCGCTACCGTCGCCAGTCAACGCATTGATAGAGATATTGGTCTGGATAAACCCTGGGAATATCGTGGCTACTTCGATACCTTGGTCATGTAACTCAGCTCGCAAACTGTTTGCCCACATATGCAGCGCTGCCTTGGCTGCTCCATAAGCACCGCGATATTGTGTACCCAATAGGCCTGCCACACTTGAAACCATCACGATTTTGCCGCCACCTTGTGCAATCATGTCAGGCAACGCAAGTCTAGTAAGGCGCGTCTGAGCAAAATAATCTATTTCCATGATTTGGCGTTCAACTTCTTCAGCCGTGTCCATGATGAGCGAACGCTGACTGATACCAGCATTATTAATGAGCCAATCGATTTTTCCTACCTGAGCTTTAGCAGTAGCATAAGCTTCTTTGGTTTGATTGGCATCACTGATATCAAAAGGAACAACGATATGCTTGTTAGCACGTTTGCAGCTGCTTTTGACCGCATCTAACTTATCACTGTCGCGTCCACTTAGAATAATCCTAGCGCCGCGCTTTGCGAACGCAACGGCTAATGCTTGCCCAATACCGCTAGAAGCACCGGTAATCCAAATGGTCAAATCTTTGTATTTCGTTTTCATAAGAGTCCTTTCTCAAAGTTTAGATAGTCCATAATATAGGATAATAAAGCGACTCTACTAGCTAGATTTGTAGTCTGCAAAGGCACTACTATGTGTAAAAATCGCACAAAAAAAAGAGCCTCAATTGAGACTCTTTTTTTATTCTTAGATTTGTGCTGTTAGATTAAGACTCTAACTTAACCACCGAAATCATCAAGCATGATGTTTTCGTCTTCCACGCCCATGCTGTGTAGCATGTCGATTACGGCAGCGTTCATCATCGGTGGCCCACACATGTAGTATTCACAGTCTTCTGGGTTTGGATGATCTTTCAGATAGTTTTCGAGCAATACGTTATGGATAAAGCCTGTTGGACCTTCCCAGTTATCTTCTGGTAATGGGTCAGACAGTGCAACATGCCACTCAAAGTTATCGAACTCTTCTTCTAGCTGATCATAGTCTTCAACGTAGAACATCTCACGAATAGAACGAGCTCCGTACCAGAAGCTAATCTTACGATCAGTATTCAAACGTTTAAGCTGATCAAAGATATGTGAGCGCATTGGGGCCATACCAGCACCACCACCAACAAAGATCATTTCAGCTTCGGTCTTCTTGGCAAAGAATTCACCATAAGGACCTGAAACTGTCACTTTGTCACCAGGTACTAAGCTAAATACCCATGAAGACATTTTGCCTGGTGGAATACCGTCAGGACCACGTGGCGGTGGACTTGCGATACGGATGTTAAATTTGATGAGGCCTTTCTCTTCAGGATAGTTGGCCATTGAGTAAGCACGGATAACAGGCTCATCAACTTTTGAGACATAGTTGAAGATACCGAATTTTTCCCAGTCTTCTCTATATTCTTCATCAACCACAAAGTCTTTGTAGTGCACTTCATGCGGTGGCGCTTCCAACTGTACATAACCACCAGCGCGGAAGTTTACTTCTTCGCCTTCTGGAATTTTTAGTACCAGCTCTTTAATGAAAGTGGCAACGTTATCGTTAGAGATAACTTCACATTCCCATTTCTGTACATCAAAGAACTCAGGATCAATCTCAATTTTCATGTCTTGCTTAACAGCTACCTGACAAGCTAAGCGCATGTGATTGCGGATTTCACCTTGAGTAAAATAGCCTTCTTCGGTGGGCAAAATAGAACCACCACCTTCAATAACGCGGCAACGACACTGCGCACAAGTACCACCACCACCACAAGCTGAAGATAAAAATATACCTTCGCCCGCTAGCGTTTGTAGTAGTTTGCCGCCAGCTGGTGTCACCACATCATTATCGGGATTATCATTAATATGGATAGTGACATCGCCTGAACTGACCAGTCTTGAGCGTGCCGCCAAAATAATAGCGACGAGGCCCATGATGATCAAGGTAAACATAGCAACGCCACCAATCGCCGTAGCGTAATCCATGGTAGGTATCCTTAATCTATGGGGTAGGGGTGAGGGGGCATCATCTATGCTGTACCCAAACCTCTACCGAATAAATGAATTAAATAAGTCAAATAGCTAATGAAAGCTTTGAGCTTAGCGGTTTAGATGGACATACCACCGAACGACATAAAGCCGAGCGACATAAGACCAACCGTGATAAAAGTAATACCAAGACCACGCAGCGGTGCTGGAATGTCTGAGTATTTTAGCTTTTCACGGATACCCGCCAATGCTGTAATAGCAAGTGCCCAACCGAAGCCTGCACCCACACCATAGACAACAGATTCACCAAAGTTATAGTCACGCTCAACCATAAATAGTACACCACCTAAGATGGCACAGTTTACGGTGATTAGTGGTAAGAATACCCCAAGCGCGTTATATAGACTCGGTACAAACTTGTCCAAGAACATCTCTAGGATCTGTACGGTAGCGGCAATCAAACCGATATAACTTAGCAATCCTAAGAAGCTCAAGTCGATATCAGGGAAACCTGCCCATGCCAGCGCACCATCTTTTAGGATGAACTGGAATAGTAAATTGTTTAGTGGAACGGTAATTGCCATTACGACAACAACCGCAACACCTAGACCAATCGCTGTAGAGACTTTTTTGGATACGGCCAAAAAAGTACACATGCCTAAGAAGTAGGCAAGCGCCATGTTCTCAATAAAGACTGAGGTTATAAATAAACTAACATAATGTCCCATTAGTGACCGCCTCCATGTGCCATGCCTTTAGACTGCGGCTTCATTACAAACTCAGCTTCTTCAACTTGTTCTGGTTTCCAGATACGGACAACAGCGATGAACAAACCAATGATAAAGAACGCCGATGGTGGTAACAGTAATAGACCGTTTGGTATGTACCAACCGCCATCAGTGACTGGCTGTAGAATCGTAATACCGAACCAAGTACCAGCACCCAATAGCTCACGGATAGTTGCAACGAATAGTAATACTGCTGAGTAACCAAGACCGTTACCAATACCGTCTAAAAAGCTTGGGACTGGTGGGTTGCTCATAGCAAATGCTTCAGCACGGCCCATAACGATACAGTTAGTGATAATCAGACCAACGAAAACTGACAAACCTTTACTGACGTCATAAGCCACTGCTTTTAGTACCTGATCAACCAAGATAACCAATGAAGCAATAATCGTCATCTGTACGATGATACGAATGCTTGATGGAATCTGCTTACGGATAATAGAGATAAAAAAGCTTGAAAATGCCGTTACCAAGGTCAATGCCACACACATGACCATAGCGTTAGCCATGCTGGTGGTGACAGCCAATGCCGAACAGATACCAAGGATCTGTAGGGCAATTGGGTTATTATCAAAGATAGGCGTGGTTAAAATGCTTTTAGTGTCAGCCATGTTATGCCTCCTTGCCGTTTGCTACTGGTAGCTTGGCTGCCAATTCGGTTTTAGGTTGAGCTGCTGGCTTTGATTGATTTGCTTGCGTGTCTGCACCTTCAACCGTTTGACCGCTTTTTTCGCGTAGCGTATCTAGATAAGGCTTATACCCTTGCTCGCCTAACCAAAACTGAATCATGTTGCTGACGCCACGGCTAGTCAATGTCGCACCGCTGATGCCATCAACCCAGTTCTCTTTTGGGTTACCAGCTTTGGTGACACCAGTGGCAACGTTACCATTCTCGTCATAAGACTCGATACCGCTCCACTTTGCACGCCATTCTGGCTCTTCGATACGAGCGCCAAGACCTGGGGTTTCTTTATGCTCATAGAAACTGATACCTTTGATGGTATTCATATCACTTTCGAGCGTTAAGAAACCATAGATAGTGCCCCATAGACCGTAGCCCTGAATTGGCAATACAACCGTTTCTGGCTGACCTGCGTCATCATTTTTGACATAGACTTTGGCATATTTTGGCTTACGACCAATACCAGCAGGATCATTGTCACCCAAGTCTTCACTTAAAGCTTGGTTTTTTGTCGCTTGACTGGCGTCATAAGCATTACGATCAGGGATGCCAGCAGTTTTTAGCGCATCGTCATCGAGATAAGTACCTTCGTTTAAATCAATGATTTTTACTTCAAAGTCTTTAAAACGTTCGGCGACATCATCTGCTGTATCAGACTCAGCGTCATACATGTCAGCCGCAACTAAGATGTTTTTGTTGCGATCTAAACGTGCGTTTTCGACTTGCGCAGGCTTTAGACCAACAGCCACTGCTGAGACCAAAACTGAACACACCAAGCATAGCGTCAAAGCCACACTGATGGTTTTCGCGTTATTACTTTTGGGCTTGGACATAGCGAACCCTCCGAGCGGTTTGGCGTTTGATATTTGCTTGAGTCACAAAGTAATCAAACAATGGAGCAAATAAGTTGGCGAATAGAATGGCCAGCATGATACCTTCTGGGAAAGCAGGGTTGATGACGCGAATCAATACGGTCATAAAACCAATCAAGATACCGTAAGCCCAGCGGCCTTTGTTTGTATGCGCAGCTGATACTGGATCAGTTGCCATAAATACAGCACCGAAAGCAAAGCCACCGATAACTAAGTGCCAGTAGAACGGCAAGCTCATCATCATGTTGTCTTCAGAGCCAATCATGTTGAACACAAGAGACGTAGCAATCAGACCGACCACACAACCTGCCATAATGCGCCAAGAAGCGATACGCGTCCATAGCAACACTGCAGCGCCCATTAGGATAGCTAGCGTCGATACTTCACCGATACTGCCTTGCATATTACCTAAGAATGCATCACTCCACGTGATGGCATTACCATAAACATCGACGAAGTCCTGAGGAACCACACCAAGGGCTGCAAGGCCAAGAGGCGTCGCACCTGAGAAACCATCTACTGCGGTCCATACTGAGTCACCAGACATATAGGCTGGATAAGCAAAGTATAAGAATGCACGACCCGATAGTGCAGGGTTCAGGAAGTTTTTACCAGTACCACCGAACACTTCTTTTGCGACAACCACACCGAAGATAATACCTAGGGCAACTTGCCATAAAGGAATATCAGGTGGTAGACATAATGCAAATAGAACTGAAGTCACAAAGAAACCTTCGTTAACTTCGTGTCCACGGACGACAGCAAAGATAATCTCACAGAGAATACCTACCGCAAACGTCACGATATAAATAGGCAAAAACTGCATCGCACCATAGACGAAACTTGCCCAGATACTGTCTGGGTTATAGCCTGCCATGCTAGTGATTACAGTACGCCAGCCTTCAGGCTGCAAGCCAAGCTGAGCGATAGCGGTTAGTGCTTGATGACCAATGTTGTACATACCCCAAAACATTGCTGGGAAGGTACATAGCCATACGGTAATCATAATACGTTTTAGGTCAATCCCGTCACGTACATGCGATGACGCATATGTGGTTGAGCTTGGTTGACGTAAGAACGTATCAAACATCTCAAAAATAGCGTAGTACTTTTCGTGTTTGCCGCCTTTGGTGAAAGATGGCTCCATACGATCGAACATATTGTGTAAAAATTTCATCGTGGTTAGCCCTCCAGCTCAATGCGCGTTAAGTTATCACGCAAAATATCACCGAATTCATATTTGCCAGGAGATACAAAGGTGCATAGTGCCAAATCTTCTTCGTCCAGTTCAAGCACACCCAAATCTACGGCGCTAATGATGTCTTCGACGATCAATGCACGTAGTAATTGAGTTGGTAGGTAATCTTGTGGCATGACTTCTTCATAGACACCGATTGGTACCATCGCTCGCGGTGAGCCGTTACTTGTCGTAGTAAAGTCGTATTTTTTGCCACCAAAGAACTGCGAAATATAGATAGGCAGTTTTGAGAAGCGGTTTTTACCTGGAGTAAAGAAGTGGAACGCAGGACGCTCACGGCCTTCAGTCAATACGCTGATCTGATTGTGAAAACGACCCAGATAGGCGATGTTTTCAAACACTTTGCGACCGGACAATACTGAACCTGAAATGATACGATTCTCGCCAGCAGCCAGTTTACCTTTGGTTAATGCAGTGATATCAGCACCGCGTTCGGTCATAACCAAATGCGGGTTAGTGACAGCAGGACCTGCTAAGCTCACCATGCGGCGTGTATATAGACGGCCTGTCGTGAACAATTTACCGATGGCAATCACGTCTTGATAACCAATCGTCCATACGGTCACACCGCGGCTGATAGGATGCAAGAAATGAATATGCGTACCGGCAAGACCAGCTGGATGCTTACCAGCAAAACCATGATACTCAGTGACGTTATTCGCTGTAGTTTTTGCAACTGGCGTCAGTTGAGTATCGCCATGATGGCAGACAAAGGTCTTTGGACTAAGCGTAGATAATACAGCAAGTCCATCATTGAACGCTTGTAGCTGCTCATTGATCACAAGCATCGGGTCAAAGGCAAGTGGATTGGTATCCATTGCTGTGACAAAGATAGCATGTGGACGAGCGCCGATTTCGGGTGCGCGGCTATAAGGACGTGTGCGAAACGCCGTCCA
Organism: Psychrobacter nivimaris; assembly: GCF_009812035.1. GTDB lineage: Bacteria > Pseudomonadota > Gammaproteobacteria > Pseudomonadales > Moraxellaceae > Psychrobacter > Psychrobacter nivimaris. The sequence goes on from NZ_VZIZ01000024.1 coordinate 40,033, forward strand.
TTCGCCAGAGGCAATCAGTTGGGTTTCAACGACTTCAGAGTCTAGGTCAGCAAGCTGCTGTGAGTCATAGCGCTCAAAGTCTACTTCTTCACCATTTGGGTCGACCGCAATCACAAGACTCTCAAACACTCGACGTTCGCCACGTTTAACAGCGACGACCTTACCGGCAGCAGGAGCAGTGTAGATCACGCCAACACGTTTTTTGTCTTCATAAACGGGCTGACCTTTGGCTACAATGTCACCTTCTTTGACATTCATAGTGGGCTTCATGCCCACATAATCATAGCCAACAAGTGCTACATGTGTCGGTTGGTGCTCAGATATCTCGCGGGAGGGTTCACCAGTGATGGGCAAATCCAAACCTTTTTTGATGGTAATCATAAGCGAAAACTTAGTCCATAGTCTAAAACGATACCAGACGTCCTGTTTGGTATATCGGTAGCATGAACATTTGTATCACTCAACAAAGCCCTCAATCGTCTATTTCCTTTATAGTGAAATAGGGATGAAAGCTCTGTGAAGACAATACATGATCATAACTACTAGTAAGAGTATTAACGCTGACCTTAGACTCCTTAACAACACGTTAATGTCTTATTCGAATTACCAAAGTGGCGACTGGCTACCAAGGTGTATGCTAAAACCGTTTCATCGAAATCAATCGCTACAGCACATGGCTAAAAGAGACTGGTTTAAATACAAATGGCTTTATCACACGTTTCATTGAAATTTAAAACTTGTAACACCAGCATGTTTGACCATCTCTCGTTTACTAATATCGTCTAAAGATATTCGATAGAATAAGAGTGTGGCCAAATAACGATCTATTAAGGTAGATGATATACTGGGTAAAAGACAAACTAGCTAAGCAACTGATAAGCAAGCCTCGCTTATTATAAGCTGCTATAGTTTTAATCGTAACGGTTTTAATATAGTTAGCTAGTGATAGGGACTTGCAAGACATCTAATTGAGGTTAAATACCGCAGAATCGATGGTTTAGAGACTATTGGTTGAGATTTTTTCAGATAGTCCTTTTTAGCAATTTTTTAGCCAATATTTTATTGGCGTATTGAGCGATTGCTCGATCCATCCTGATCACCATGCTGTATTAGTGAGTTGTAACAACTCAACAAAAAGCGTAACACATGGTTACTATCACATAGAAACAAATAAAAATTTACCTAGGATTATACGCTAAATTGACCTAAAATTGCCAGTTAGTAATAGAATTTAACGATTGTTGGTAGTGATTCTACGTACTAAAACTTATGGTTATGATTGTCTAGTTTCTGTCTTTCTTATTTGTATTCAAACAGATTGCTAACTTAGCGATGTCTTGGTTTTCGATCTGTCCATAATTTATGCTACTTTTAAGCAGCGTTTTCTCTCGTTATTTGACGCTTCAATAACGTTTCATTCTCAAAATTTTCATTTACTAAATTTATTGCCAATCTTGTGCTTTATAAGGAATGCTATATGTGTGCTGTGCCTGTCATTATCCCGGCTATTGATTTAAAAGATGGTAAGTGTGTACGTTTAAAACAAGGCCGTATGGAAGATGATACGGTGTTCTCTGATGACCCAGTTGCCATGGCAGCGCGTTGGGTAGATGAAGGCGCGCGTCGCTTACATTTGGTCGATTTGAATGGTGCTTTTGATGGCGTGCCAGTACATAGACAAGTGGTCAATGATATCACCAAAGCTTATCCGAACCTGCCTATTCAACTGGGTGGCGGTGTACGCAACATGAACACTATCGAGCAATATATTACCGCAGGTTTGACGTATATCATTATCGGTACAAAAGCCGTTGAAGATCCTAATTTTGTCGCGGAAGCTTGCCGCGAATTTGCAGGACATATCATCGTCGGTATCGATGCCAAAGACGGTATGGTAGCCACTCATGGCTGGGCAAACGTGACAGATACCAAAGCGACCGAGCTTGCTAAGCGCTTTGCAGACGTTGGCGTGTCATCAATTGTTTATACTGACATCGCCCGCGATGGCATGATGCAAGGCGTCAACGTTGAACAAACCGTTAATCTGGCGCGTGAAGGCGGACTACCTGTGATTGCATCAGGTGGTGTTACCGATATGAAAGATATTGAACTGCTAAAGCCTTACGGTGACTGTATCGAAGGTATCATTACCGGTCGCGCTATCTATGAAGGCACATTGAACTTGAGCGCAGCGCAGCTTTACTTAGATAGCTAAATAAAGCCAGGCAGCTAAAATCAGACAGCTAATTATCAGCAACAAGCTAAGCGAGAAAAATCCGTAAAAAATAAAGGATGTTTATGGCCACTTACATTGACCGTTCAATAGTACGCAGTTCTATAAAAGCGTGGGGTCAAATAGTGTTGCTACTAAGCATCCTTTTTGCTTTTTCAGCGCATGCTGCCAGTGAAGAAATTTCTGGTATCGCAGCAGCATTAGGCGTAGAGACGACCGAAGGTATAGAGACAACAGAGGAAAGCGTATCTAACGATGATTCTGCTATATCAGGAAATGAGACATTAACAGGTGATACCACAGAACCTGCTAGCTCATTGCCAACGCCTGCTCCACCGCCAGTAATCAGTGGCGAAAGCACTAATAATGCTCAAATCGAGACCACGCCCACACCGCAAAAAGACAACGACATTCGTCAACGTATCAGCGGTATTTTCTCTGAAATCGAAGGTTTACAAGCCGTCAATGTTAGTGTCACCCAAGGGGTCGTTACCCTAACGGGAGAGACAGCCAACGAAAAAAAAGCACAACAAGCGATTAACCTAACCAACCGACTAACAGATGTCGTCACTGTAGAAGACAGAATTAACCGCACGCTAGATGTTCAAGAAAATGTCTCAACGGTCTATCAAGGTTTAAAAGCGCAGGTGACCAATCTAGTGAAGGCGCTACCACTACTATTAGTTGGCATCGTTATATTTGCTTTGGTGGCATGGTTTGGCAGCTGGGTATCTAATCGCAAAAAGATGTGGCAACGTCTAACACCCAATCCATTTGTCGCTGAGCTACTGTCACAAACGGTCAAAGTTATCTTTATTATCTTTGGTCTGATTCTAGGACTAAGTCTGATAGGGGCAGAGACTATTTTAGGTACATTGCTTGGTGGGGCAGGTGTCATTGGTATTGCGGTTGGTTTCGCAGTCAAAGACACTATCGAAAATTATATCGCTTCACTAATGCTGAGCATTCGCCAACCTTTTCGTGCTCGTGATCATATCGTGATTAATGGACAAGAGGGCATCGTGGTTCGTTTGACCTCACGTGCAACAATACTGATGACATTGGATGGTAATCAGCTGCGCATTCCTAATGCTGAAGTTTTTAAAGGTACAATTCTAAATTACACCAAAAACCCTGAGCGCCGATTTGCTTTTGAATTGGGCGTTGATGCCAATGATGACCCACTAGCAGCAATCAAAGTCGGATTGGATGCGATACATACGCTGGCGTTTGTGTTGAATGAACCAAAGGCGATTGCCGTCATTACCAATGTGGGTGATTCTAATATTGTTTTGGAATTTCAGGTTTGGGTAGATCAATCAGAGACTGACTTTGCCAAAGCACGCAGTATCGCCATTCGTGAGACCAAGCATGCACTAGAAGATAAAGGCTTTAGCTTACCTGAACCTATTTATCGTCTGCGCTTTAACAATAAGTTAGAAAAAGCCTTTGAACATATGCAGAACAGTGCCAACAATGCTAATAATGTTCAATCTGATATAACGATTACGCCGACGATTCCTGAATCTGCTGAAACAAATCAGGTCAGCGAGAGTCATACGGATGACCAAGATAAAAAACAAGCCAAGGCTCGAGCCAAAACCATTCTGCAAGGTCGCAGTGCTAATGATGTTCTCGATGCCCGTCCTGACGATAAGCTGATGGAAAAAGTCGAGCAAGAGATTGCTCAAAGCTCAGATGAGACGGATTTATTGAATAATAATAGTCCTCAAGAATAGGTATTAGACGTTAAATAAAATTTAGGCATAAAAAGTGCAACAGAATCTATATTTGGTGGTTATTCAAATACGGGGCTTTTTATGGAAATGAAACACGTCATTATCTTTGCAGTAATTGGTATTGTGGCATTGCTTGGCTTTAACATTATCAATGGTAATAGTCGCGAAAAAAATAGAGAGATCGCAGCCAGTAGCGTAGCGGCTGAACAGCCTGATTCTACAGTAGTTACCTCTGATACAGATATTATTAGCCAGCCACTTAGTCAACAGCCGAAAGCTATCGTAGATAGTGCTACTAGCAAAATTGACCAAGCACAGCAAGCCGAACAAGACCGTGTAGGGCAATTGGACAATGCGCAATAGGCACAATAAATAGCTATATCATTGATGATTGAAAAGTACACAGCATAAAAAAGGCTAACGATTACGTTAGCCTTTTTTATTGTATTACAACATCAGTATCTAAGTATCAGTCTAAGCTTAGCTTTTTTTGGCAGCGCCTCTGCGGTTGCTGCTTCTTTTCGCTGGGGTTTTCTTAGGCTGTTCTTTCTTCGGTTGACCTTTTTTGCTTTGGTTCATTGCACTAGATTGCAATTTAGCCTTCAAATCAAAATCAATTTGTAGCAGGTCCATGTTGACACCCGCAACCTTCACCTTAACTGAATCGCCCAGTCCAAATAGCGTGCCTTTATCCTTACCGATAAGCTGCTGTTGCTGCTCATCGTAGACAAAGAAGTCATCGCCAACGTTTGAAATATGAACCAAACCGTCGATATATAAGTCAGTCAATGTGACGAATAGACCAAAGCTAGTAACCGTAGTCACAACGCCTTCAAACTCTTCACCGACATGATCGGTCATATAGTGACACTTGAGCCAAGATTCTACATAACGTGATGCTTTTTCTGCACGGCGTTCTGTATCTGACGTTTGTGTACCAGCACCTTCAAGAGAAAAGTCCATAACAGGCTGTGGGCTGTTGGTAACTTTTGCCTTAATCGCACGATGCAGCATCAAATCTGGATAACGGCGAATTGGCGAGGTAAAGTGGCTATATTCATCATATGCTAAGCCAAAGTGACCAATATTGTCAGGTGCATAGTTTGCTTGCATCATTGAACGCAGCAGCATGCTATGAATACTGATGGCATCTGGTCTATCTTTAGTCGCTTCGATAATGCGCTGATAATCCGCTTGAGTTGGATTCTCTTCTGGGAATGGTAAGCCAAAGTTTTTTGCATACTCATGAATACGCATCGACTTCTCATTATCAGGCTTATCATGGTTACGATATAAAACTGGTAACTCATGCTTAAGCGCGAAGTTTGCAGCACAAGTATTTGCAAGAAGCATACACTCTTCGATTAGCTTTTGAGAGTCGCCACGAGTGCGCGGTAAAATCGCTTCGATTCCGCCTTTCTCATTGAACTTGATATACGTCTCAACCGTTTCAAATTCCATTGCATGACGTTCTTCACGCTTTTTAAGCAGTAGCTCATACAGCTGATGTAAGGTATCAACAGACTTTTTAACGTCTTTATTACCTGTCAGTGATTTAGGTAATCTCTTATCATTCGGATTCACAAGATAATCATTTACTTGATTATAAGTTAGACGTGCTTGTGAGTGCATCACTGACGGATAGAACTCATATCCAGTCACTTTACCGGCGCGCGATATCTTAATATCAGCAACCATACATAAGCGATCTAGATTAGGATTAAGTGAACATAGACCGTTAGATAACACTTCAGGCAACATTGGAATCACGCGATGCGGGAAGTATACTGAAGTACCACGCTCATAGGCATCTTGGTCAAGTGGTGAATTCGGTGTCACATAATAGCTGACATCCGCAATCGCAACCACGACACGGTAGTTACCACCAGAACGCTTTTCAGCAAATACAGCATCGTCAAAGTCACGAGCATCTTCGCCATCGATAGTGACAAGCGGTAGATGACGTATATCTGTACGACCTTTTATGTCTTTCTCAGTTGGCTCTTGATAATCATCAGCTTGCTTAAGCGCAGCTTCACTAAAATCTGATGGAATATCATAGTTGAGCAGGGTAGTCTCAATAATCAATTCACGATCATTGTCATCAGACAGCACTTCAGTGATTTTTCCAGTGGCAAATTCATGCTGGTTTGGCCAGTCAATGATATCGACTTTGACAGGAGCGCCTTGCTTAATATTTAGCGCCTGAACATTGTCATCAGTAACCGTAATCGGTTGATGATTGTTTGGGCTACCAAGCTCAACACAATAGCCGTCTTCATCACGAGCAAGTGTACCGATAAAGTTGTTTTGACGACGTTCGACAACATCAACGATACGCCCTTCGGTACGTCCGCGATTGTCTGTCGAGGTGCCGACGGCTGCTACTGTATCGCCATTGAATACCCAGCGCATTTGTTTTTCATGTAAAAACAAATCTGGCATATCACTTAGTACCACAAATCCAAAACCTTTTGGATGGGCAGAAACTGTACCTGAGACGATATCTTGCTTAGTCACTGTGCGATAGCGATAAGGACGACCATCACGATTCACCTGGCCATCACGCGCCATTGCCTTTAGGCGATTGCCCAAAGCATCAAACTGATCAGGATCATCAATGTTAAAGGCTTTTGCCAACTGTTGATGCGTGACTTCCCCATGTTCATTAATCGTGCTGAGTATCAGCTCACGACTAGGAATCGGGTTATCATATTTTTTTGCCTCACTTGAGGCGTTTGGATCATTCCAACTCATAAATTACCGTATCTATTTTTAAAATTATTAACAGTGGCTATCTTAACACGAACGACGTCGCAATATCTTGCGTCAATTGTCTTATGTGTATTCGGTAGCAGGAAGCGGTCAGTTTTCTGGCGACCGCTATAGGGATAAATCAAATATCGATATCGACATTGCTCGATTGGTTAGTGATTTTTTTACTATCCAACTCTTTTGAGACTTCTAACACCGTAGTCTGATTTGATTTATCCAAGTATTTTTGTGCTTTATCTACTTCAGTGGTCAATGTATTGACCGTTTGCTTCATATTCTCTAGCGCTTTAATTTTGTAATTGCTAATCATATCCATAGTGTCATAGACATTATTGAAGGCATTTTGCAGTTTATCAAGCTCAATACTACTGCTAGTCGCTTGTTCGTGAATCTCACCTGACTGACGCTTGAGCATCGCAGAGGTCGATTCAATCAAACTACTGGTGGTTTTGTTCAACGCAGTGATTTGATCTAATACCAATTTTTGATTGGTCATTGCTTGGGCGACGACAACAGCCGTGCGTAATGCAGACACAGTAGTCGTGGTTGCACGATCGACCCCTTTAATCAGCTCTAAGTTATTGCGGCGAATGGTATCAAGCGCCAAATAGCCTTGTACATTCACTGCTAACTGAGTTAAAAAGTCAGTGTTTTTTTGACGGACATAAAACAACATCTCTTCTTTAATAATGCGAGCTTTTTCTGGATCTGTTGCTTCTATCGCATAAACTTTTTGTTCTAGCTGTTCATCAATCTTTTTGCCAACATAGACATACTGGCGAATAGACTGCATCAGCTCCCACATATTGACTTTTTCTTGCTCAATCATCGCATTGTCTTTGAGCAATTCATCTTTACCATTATAGAGACTGGTAACGACCGCATTGATATGTGATTGTGCTGATTCATATTGGCGGAAATAATCTTGTACTTTGTTGCCGAATGGTATCAGACCGAACAGCTTGCGTGAGCTGGTTAGCTCCTTTTTGCTTGGATCTAAGTCTTCGACAATCCCGCGTAGTTCCGTTAGCGATTTGGCGATAGGAGAGTTGTCGAATAAACTGTCATTCAGACTTTTTGCGGGCAAATCTAACATTCGGTTAGATACTTGTGCAGATTCACGAATCTCTTTGGTACCTAAATTATGAATAGACTGCACGTTCTGTCGAAATTCATCGCTATGCACAGAGTTGGTCAGCACATGATCAACAAAAGCATCAACCTTGGCATCGAGCTCAGGAATTTGGCTTTCATCCAATTTGACCATCTGATCTGCTTCACTTTTCTGTATTTCTTTGACAGGTTCAGGTGCTGTTAGAGAGATACTGGGAGTTGTAGCGTTTTCTGGTGGCGTCAATTCTTGCATGAAATATCCTCTGATATCGGAGAAGGGAAGTGTTTTTTTCAACGACTCTGACAGTCGTGATATACATTGTCTTTATTTATACACTTAGCTTTTATACATTTATAAATTGTTTTTAGCTCGTACTAATTTTTATCAAATGATCATTAGTTACTGCTAAATACTAACTAGTAAATATAACTAGACCTTTAGATTACCGTGTAATCAGAAAGTTGAGAAGGTGGGTTTTGTAAAATAGCGTCAATCAATGATGCTAGGCTATTTATGTTCAATATAGCTGCGTTCATTACTGCCGTTTTTGAGTCCAAATAATAAAAAACCATCAATATCCCGCAGCATATTGATGGTTAGAGTTATAAATAGCTATATAGACTAACAGCCACCACTCAAAGCAATCCAATAAACAGATTACTTTTTCTTAGTGGGTCCAAGCAGCATACCCATCTGACGACCTTCCATCTTAGGGTACTGTTCGACGTTTGAGATATCAGCAGTATCTTCAATGATACGATCAAGTTGTTTGCGACCAATATCTTGGTGCGCCATTTCACGTCCGCGGAAACGGATGCTAATTTTAACTTTGTCTTGATCTTCCAAGAAGCTCACGATTTTTCTCAGTTTAACCTGATAATCGGCCTCTTCGGTACTAGGACGTAGCTTCATCTCTTTAAGCTGAGTCTGCTTTTGGTTTTTCTTAGCTTCTTTAGCCTTTTGCTTTTGATCATAGAGGAAATGCTTATAATCCATGATCTTACATACTGGCGGCTTAGCTTCAGGAACTAATTCGACCAAATCTAGATTTTCATCACGTGCCGCTTTCATCGCGGTTGCGATATCAACCACGCCCATTTGCTCGCCATCTTCTTTAACGAGACGGACTTCTTTGACATTGATATCTTCGTTGATGTTCAAACGGTTGGACTGTTTAATAGGTATTACTCCTCATCTGTTTTTGGGGTCTGTCGGCCTTTTTTACTGACAGCGGTCTGTACTAATGTAATAAATTCAGAAACACTCATCACGCCAAGGTTCTCACCTTCGCGAGTTCGGACGTTGACACTGCCCGATTCGACTTCTTTATCCCCTAATACTAGCATATAGGGAATACGTTCTAATGTTTTCTCTCGTATCTTAAATCCAATCTTTTCGTTACGCAAGTCGCTAATAGCGCGCAAACCTGCATTTTTAAGCTCGCTAACCACGTTTTCACATGCATCAGCTTGTTTATCAGTGATGTTCATGACCACAACTTGCTGCGGTGCTAGCCATACTGGCATCCAACCGGCATAGTTTTCGATCAAAATACCGATGAAACGCTCAAACGACCCTAAGATTGCACGGTGCAACATAATAGGTACTTCACGATCGTTTTGCTCATTGACGAACTCTGCATCTAGTCGTTCAGGCATGTTCGGATCAACCTGAATAGTGCCACACTGCCAAATGCGTCCTAATGAATCCTTTAGACTAAACTCAATCTTTGGACCATAGAATGCACCTTCGCCAGGTAAGTAATCCCAGTCTAGCCCTGAGCTATCAAGCGCATCTGCAAGAGCCTTTTCTGCAAAGTCCCAAGACTCATCACTACCAACACGTTTTTCAGGGCGGGTAGAAAGCTTCATAATGATATTGTCAAAACCAAAATCTTCATAGACAGCAAGCGTTAGCTTAATAAAGTCAGCAACTTCTTGTTGAATCTGTGCCTGCGTACAGAAGATATGGGCATCATCTTGAGTAAAACCACGTACACGCATCAAACCATGCAATGAACCTGATGGCTCATTACGATGACAAGAACCAAATTCAGCCATACGCAGTGGTAAGTCACGATAAGACTTTAAACCTTGATTAAACACTTGCACATGACAAGGGCAGTTCATCGGTTTTACTGCATAATCACGGTTTTCGCTAGAAGTCGTGAACATATTGGTTGCATAGTTGCCCCAATGTCCTGAACGCTCCCACAAGCTGCGATCAACGATTTGAGGTGTCTTAATCTCTTCGTAGCCGTTATCGTATTGTACTTTGCGCATATATTGCTCAAGTACTTGATAAATCGTCCAACCATTAGCATGCCAGAACACCATACCTGGCGCTTGCTCTTGCATATGAAATAGGTTCAGCGCTTTACCGATTTTACGATGGTCACGTTTTTCTGCTTCTTCAATACGCTGGATATAAGCTTTTAGCTGTTTCTTATCAGCCCACGCAGTACCATAGATACGTTGTAACTGCTCATTTTTCGCATCGCCGCGCCAATAAGCACCTGACATTTTGGTCAGTTTAAATACTTTTAAAAAGCGCGTGTTTGGCACATGCGGGCCACGGCACATATCCACGTATTCTTGATGATGATATAGACCAAAGGCTTCTTCACCTGGCATATCATTAATAAGTTTTAGCTTATAGTCTTCGTTACGTGATTCAAATATCTCAATCGCTTCGGCACGTGGCGTCATTTTTTTGATAACGTCATAATCTTGCTTGATCAGCTCCATCATGCGTTTTTCAATCGCTTCCATATGCTCAGGCGTAAATGGTGTTTCACTAAAGATATCGTAATAAAAACCATCATCAATAACAGGACCAATGACCATTTTCACATCAGGATATAGCTGCTTAACAGCGTGACCTAATAGATGAGCGCATGAGTGACGAATAATATCGACACCGTCGTCGTCTTTTGGCGTTACGATTTCAACATTGGCATCAGCGACGATAGGATCATGTGCATCTACCAGATGACCATTTACACGTCCAGCAACCGTCGCTTTAGCGAGTCCTGTCCCAATACTTTGTGCCACTTCCATGACCGTTGTATGACCTTCAAAGTCTTTTACACTACCATCGGGTAAAGTAATCGCTACCATAATCTATTCGCCTATTATTGGGTCCGTTGGCAGTGATGATTGCAACCATCAATCATATAACCGTGAGACCACATCAATTATATCTAATCATTGTGATATGTTGTGAAAGGGACGCATTACCTAGAGTCTTACTATGACTATATATGCTAGAACTGATATAAGGCTCGAAGCCAGTCAATCAATAGCATTACAGCAAAATGCATTTCGCTATAGAAGTAATATAACAGCCAACATATATAAGTAATGCAGCAAAATACCTATTATAGCAAAAACCGTCTCTCAACACTAGATATCAAGGGATTGGGCGACGACTAATATAAGAGCCACATCTTATGACAAAGGTAGTATCAAATACTACACTATATAGGACAATATATTGAAAGCATCATATAACCCTAAATGACTTAGCTCCTATATAGTGCTAATTATGTGAATATCAACATTCAAAAATATAATAGATAATTTGTTTAAGGAAGATACTCAAGAATGACAGGATGGATAAGTCCAGTTATAAGGAACAAATAATCTTACCTTTACTAAAAATTGTTAAATTAAGTCGTATTGCACACTAGTACTTAAGAAGATAAAGAACCCTAAGTTCATAACCCATTGAAAAAAATACAGATTTATTCATCTACTAAAATAAGATTAAAAACATTAATAAAACGGGTTGACACAAAAGTTAAACCGTTTATAATACGCACCTCATCAAGACGAGCTGGAAGTAGCTAGTGTGTAGATTACACATTAATAACCCAGTTAACTTATTGAAACAAATTAAAAAAAGAA
>NZ_VZIZ01000025.1 GCF_009812035.1 Psychrobacter nivimaris
GAAATGCTGGCCGAACGGGGTGTGAATGTTGATCACACGACTATTTACCGTTGGGTTCAACGTTATGCTCCTGAAATAGAAAAACGTTTACGCTGGTATTGGCGTAATCCTACAGATTTACATTCATGGCATATGGATGAGACTTATATCAAAGTGAAGGGGCGATGGACTTACCTGTATCGTGCAGTTGATCAACGGGGTCATACGATTGACTTTTACCTTTCCGCTAGACGGAACAGTAAATCAGCCTATAGTTTTCTAGGAAAGATCTTCAATACGGTGAAAAAATGGCAAATTCCACGGGTCATCAATACAGATAAAGCAGCGACCTATGGCCATGCCTTATCACGATTAAAGCGAGAAGGAAAATGTCCAGTAGATATTGAGCACAGGCAGATTAAGTATAAAAATAATGTCATTGAATGTGATCATGGTAAGTTAAAGCGGATCATCAGGGCCACATTAGGATTCAAATCTATGAAGACGGCTTATGCCACAATTAAAGGTATTGAAGTCATGCGTGCACTACGTAAAGGACAAGCATCGTCATTTTATTATGGTCAGCCTCAGGGTGAAGTGTGTCTAATCAACAGGGTTTTCGGTCTCTAAGTACTTTTTAAAGGGAACATCATCGACTCAAATCTCTATTTGCAACAGTGCCTTACATTTCGTATTTTCTATTTGTAACGTAATTTCAGTAATATTATGATTATGTTTTAGAACTTCTAAGGCCTTTTGATAGAGTTGATCTGTATTGCTATTCGGAGCAACCAAATGAGCAGTTAAATGAATATTTCTTGAGGATATAGCCCAGACTTTCAACTGATGAATCCCTTCAACGCCCTCTAGCTTCAATAAATCATTTCTTAACGACTCAATATCAATCTCATCAGGAACTCCTTCAAGCAGAATATTAATACTTTGTTTTAATAAAATCCAAGTTCGAGGTAAGACCCAGAAGCCAATTAACACAGCGATTACGGTATCAACCCACATCCACTGGGTAAAATAAATAACTATTCCTCCGATAATCACGCCTATCGATCCTAGAGCATCACTAAGAACTTCTAAATATGCACCTTTTATATTTAGACTTCCTTCAGCACTAGCAGAAAGGATTTTCATTGAAATCAAATTTATGACCAAACCACCAACCGCGACAATCATCATTCCAACACTTTGAATTTCAGCAGGATTCGTAAAACGTTGATAAGCTTCATATACAATATATATTGCTACCACAAAAAGCATCACCGCATTAAACAGAGCCGCTAAAATTTCAAATCGCTGATAGCCAAAAGTTCTTTTATCATCTGCGGCTTTTTTACCAATTTTGATAGCGGCAAGAGCAATAGCTAAAGCGGCTGCATCAGTAAACATATGAGCTGCATCAGATAACAAAGCCAAACTTTGGGTAATAAAAGCAGCGACAACTTCTACTATTAAAAAAGTAGTCGTTAAACCTAAGGCAACCATTAACTTCTTACTATTTTCTTCAGTAACAACCGCATGGCTATGATCATGATGTTCTGACATAAAATATTTTCCTTATTCTATTTATGATGAGCAGAGATATTGGATAACAGCCAATATCTCTGCTGTAAATCGACTAATCTATTGGATTAAGAAACTTTTTTTTCATTTATCCAACGATAAAGCACGGGTAACAGCACCAAAGTTAGTAATGTTGAAGAGATAATCCCGCCAATCACTACGGTTGCCAGTGGCCGTTGAACCTCAGCCCCTGTTCCGGTTGACAGCGCCATTGGTACAAAACCCAGTGAAGCCACACAAGCTGTCATCAACACTGGTCTTAAGCGCAAAATAGCCCCTTGCCACACGGCTTTATGCACTGGATATTTGTCCCTTAATTCATTAATAAAGGTCAGCATTACCAGTCCATTGAGGACTGCAACACCAGATAAGGCAATAAAGCCAATTCCAGCTGACATCGATAATGGAATATCCCTTAGCCAAAGGAACAGCACACCACCGGTCAAGGCAAAGGGTATCCCGGTAAAGACCAATAGACTTTCTTTGACATTGTGAAAGACCGCCATCAGTAAAATAAAGATAGTGATTAAAGTCAGTGGAATCACGATTTGCATCCGTGCTTTGGCTGAAGCCAAATTTTCAAACTGACCGCCATATTCTATCCAATAACCACTTGGCAAAGTGTATGCTTTGAGCTGTGTCTGTACATCAGAAACAAAAGACCCTAAATCACGCCCTTCAACATTCGTTGTAACCACAACTCGGCGTTTACCATTTTCTCGACTGACTTGGTTGATTCCTTCAATGGTCGAGACTTGCGCGACATCCGACAATAAAATACTGCCACCATTTGGAAGCTGAATAGGTAACTGGGAAACAGATGCGACACTACGGTCTTGCTCTCCAAGACGGATAACAAAATCAAAACGACGATCGCCTTCTAAAATCTCTCCCACGCTTTGTCCACCAATATTGGTTGCCACAAGGTCTTGAATTGAACGCACACTCAAACCATATTGTGCAGCCAAAGTTTTATTTACCTCGACATTCAGTAATGGCAAACCTGAGGTCTGCTCAACTTTCACGGCACTGCTACCCGATATTTGCTGAATGATTTTGGAGATTTTAGTCGCCTCAGTATTGAGGACATTCATATCATCACCGAAGATTTTCACACCAACATCACTACGCACACCTGAGATCAATTCATTAAATCGGAGTTCAATCGGTTGTGAAAATTCACTATTATTGCCTGGAATCGTGGCTAAATACGTCACCATACGGCCACGTAATTCATCTAAACTTTCTTTAGGATTTGGCCATTCTGAACGAGGCTTTAACATGATATAGCCATCTGAAATATTGGGTGGCATGACATCTGTTGCAACCTCGGCTGTACCCGTTCTGGCAAATACTGCCTTAATTTCAGGGAAACTCTTTAAAAGAAGTTTTTCAGTATTCTCCTGAATACGTAAAGACTCTTCTAAGCCTGTACTTGGTGAACGTAACTGTTGTATCGCAAAGTCTCCTTCACTGAGCTGTGGTGCAAATTCACTGCCGAGTTTGGTACTGATAAATCCCGTAATCACTAATAAACACAGTGCAAAAGTCAGCACAACTGCTTTGTATTGATACGAAATATCAAGAGTTTGCTGATATTTAGCTTTTAGCCATAACATCCAACGACTTTCTTTTTCTTGAATATCGCCTTTGACCCACAATGCCACAGCAGCAGGCACAAAGGTGATCGATAAAATAATGGCTGCAACAAGGGCGAGTACCACTGCCAATGCCATCGGATGGAACATTTTTGCTTCCACACCACTTAAAGCAAAAATCGGCAAATACACCACCAAAATAATAAGCTGACCAAAAATAAGAGGACGACGTGCTTGGCGGGCAGCCAGAAAAACTTCCTTAAAGCGTTCACTTTGTGTGAGAGGTCGTTTTAACAGTTGCTGTGTATGGGCTAAACGCCGGATACAGTTTTCGACAATCACCACAGCACCATCGACAATGATGCCGAAATCGAGTGCACCTAAACTCATCAGATTGGCACTGATATTTTGCTGTGCCATCCCGGTTAAGGTAAACAGCATAGAGAGTGGAATGACACAGGCAGTAATCAAGGCAGCACGGATATTCCCTAAAAACAGGAACAGAATGATGATGACCAGGATTGCTCCCTCTACCAAGTTTTTCTGAACGGTTTTAATCGCCTTCTCAACCAAGGTAGTACGGTCGTACACCGTTTCAATCACTACCCCTTTAGGCAAACTATTCTGAATATCTTGAAGCTTGGCATCCACAGCTTTAGAAACAGTCTGGCTATTTCCACCCATCGCCATCATGACAATCCCTAAAACGGTTTCTTTGCCGTTATAGGTTGCCCCACCGGTTCTTAAATCATGCCCAATAGAGACTTGCGCAATATCACCAACCCGAATTGGGCTGCCATTTGGGCTACCCAGCATGGTGTTCTCAATATCAGAAAGCCCATTGAATGCACCCGGTACACGTACCGTCAGTTGCTGACCATTGTCTTCAATATAACCTGCACCTCGGTTCTCATTATTTTGCGCTAAAGCCTGTTGCAGTTGTTCTAATGAGATATTCAGTTGCTGCATCCGGTTTAAATCGGGAGAGACCACATAGGTTTTTTCAAAACCACCAATACTGTTGACCTCTGCAACTCCCTTAACACGTTGCAGTTGAGGACGCACAATCCAGTCCTGAATCTCACGCAAATCCATCGGCGTGTATGCAGTTCCATCCGGCTTTTTCGCATTCGGATCTGCCTTCAGTACCCATTGATAAATCTCACCGAGACCCGTAGAAACGGGGGACATCGTCGGTGCGATTTGTGCAGGCAACTCAGATTGCGCCTCCTGTGTCCGTTGGTTAATCTGCTGACGGGCCCAATAAATATCAGTCCCATCTTTAAAGATAATGGTGACTTGAGAGAGTCCATAACGGGATATGGAACGGGTAAGCTCCAGATCCGGAATGCCAGCCATGGCATTTTCAATGGGATAGGTAATCAGCTGTTCGACTTCAAGCGCAGTAAAACCCTTGGCTTGAGTATTAAGCTGGACTTGGGTATTGGTAATATCGGGTACAGCATCAATCGGGAGTTTCTGATAGCTATACACCCCGACCGCAATCCAGGTACAGGCAAAGAGCAACACCCAAATCGCATTTTGTATGGAAAACTGAATGATTCGTTCGAATAAACCTTCTGGTTTTGGCAGATCAGAATTAATGTCCATGGCCTGCCTCGTCTTTTTCTAATTCAGATTTCAACAAGAAACTGCCTTGAGCGATATACTTCTGCCCTTCAGTCAGCCCAGAAATCACTTCAAGCCATTGTCCATCACTTGAAGCCTGCCCCAATTGCACTTTCTGTGCTTTTAAGTGGACTTGACCTTTTTGTTCTGAATCTACGATGAAAATACTGTCTTCACCTTCAATACTTTGCAGCGCAGACTTTTGAATCCGAAGGGCTGATTTTGCTGTAGCTTCCGGAATCAACACTCTCACTAACACATTAGAACGCAACTCAGTAGCTTGCGCATCGAGTTTTGCGCGCACCACCAGACGCCCTGTTTGTACATCTGCCTGAGAGGTTAAGCTTTGTACAGTAGCTTTATAGCTTTGATCTGAATCATTCACTTTAAAGTCAATTTTTTGCCCGGCTTGCAGTTGACCTGAGAATTGATTCGGCAAATTAAACTCAAGCCATAAATCTTTCAGCTGTTCAATGACAAAGAGCTGATTAGCCAGTTGCACATTTTCACCGACCACAATATCTTTTTGACTGATCACCCCAGAGATCGGTGCTTTAATCAGAAAACGCCCATTGTTATTGCCACTTGCACCTAGTGCATTTAAACGTGCTTGTGAGGACTGGACAGTAATCTGCGCTTGACGGTAGGCATTTTCGGCACGCTGGTAATCCTGTTTGGCAGAAACCCCCTGTGACCAGAGTTGCTGTTCGCGCTGGTAATCTTTACGGGCCAAATCCAGATTCACCTGTGCCATACGCAGATTTGCCTGTTGGTCGATCAGTTCAGGCACGGTTAGTACAGCCAGCGTTTGTCCTTTTTGCACGCTCTGTCCTAAAGCCACATTGATCTGCTCGACATAACCACTAAAATTAGGCGATATATGCGCTTGTTGATCGGTATTCACCACCAATTTACCTGGCAGGGTTGTCAGCTTTTCAACCAATCCTGTGGATGCAACAGCAACTTTTAAACCTTGTTCAACCATTTGTTGGCTGGTCAGTTGTATTTCGCCTTCTTCAGCATGTCCTTCTTCAGAACTATCTTCATCAGAATATTCGGCATTTCCCTCATCATAACCCTGCCCCTCAGATTCAGTTTTTTTTGAACTTAACCAAATAGCCAGACTGACCAAGACCGTAATCAGAATCAAAACTACAATCATGAGAGACTGGGATATTTTTCCGTTTTGCTTGGCGTTCATTTTATCGTGCTCCCCCATTGATTAAATTTTGCGATGCTTCGACTGCCTTTTTATTCAGTTGTGTATAGGCATCCGAACGGCTAATTTCTTCATAACTTGTGCCAATACTGAGTGCCTCAGCTGCTAGGGCAGTTTGCCAAGCTTGACGTAGAGTTTGTAATTGACCCAATCGAAGATTCTGCAGTTGGGTGGTTGCTTGCTGAACGTCGGTAATGGACAGTTTCCCTGCCTGAAACCCTAGTAAAGTACGGCTCTGAACTTTGGTCGCCAAAGTAACTTGTGCTGTTGTGGCATCGAACTGGCTACGTAAACCTTTGAGCTGATGCATGCTGTTGGCAATATCGAGTATTTGTTGCTTCAGCTCACGCTGCTGCTGTTGGTTCAGCAATATTTGCTGTTGCTGGACCATCGGGATCGCATATTGCTGGCGATTGAAAATATTCAGTGGAATAGCCACGCCGATTGCTAAAGTCGTATCGTTGCTTTCATTAGGGGTTTTGCTACGTTTCATGCCTACATTTAAAGTCGGATTGGGACGTGCCTGAATTCTTAAATTTTCAATTTGATGATCCGATTGCTGAATGTTCAAGGCATAGAATTTTTCTAGCCACCCTTCAGCAATATACCGTTGCACAGTTTGGAGACTTTGCTCTGGCCAAGGGATAGCGGTTTTATTCAATTGAAGATGTGAAGATGTTTCTCCCCCCCACAAATTAGACAGCTGACGACCGGCAGCTTGTTTATTCAGCATCGCTTGCTCATAAAGTCGTTGGATTTCTAGCGCTTCAATTTGGGCACGCTCAAAATCAACCAGGGCAATACTGCCTGCCTGATAGCGTTTCTGGGCACTGTCCAGATTGACTTTACTTGTTTTTAACTGTACTGAATAAGCAGACTGCTCAACCTCAGCAAGTGCAAATTGCGACCATGCAAATTTAACAATCAGTTGGCTTTGTGCCTTCCATAATTGCTGTTGCAATTGGATTTGTTGATTCGAGGTATTGGCAATCACCCGGTTCAGCTTACGCTGACCAAATAGATCTAGAGGTTGACTAACGCCAACATTGAATTCCTGTTCTTGACCTGAGCCAAAGCCAGACTGTTCTAAACTTATACTTGGATTCTGCCATAACCGACTTTGCTGAATATTCAATTCAGATATTTGCTGAACTTGTTGCCACGGCTTGTCTTGAGTCTGGTAACTTTGTACTTTTGCTAAAGCGGATTCAAAGCTGGTAACGTTTTCAGCATAGCTATATTGCATAGCCGCTGCACATATACAAGCAACCAAGCTATGACGCAAGAGTATAATTGATTGTGAAGACATGATTTTTCCCACTTATTTAAATAATAAAAGTGGTGGGAATGTTTTAGGCTACCCCACCATGAGCGGGGAAAATTCGGGAGGTGGGCTTTGTTGAAACAGGTCAGGAGCCTGATAGCTGTTTTTCCAATGAAATTGTGGATTCACTTTAACTTCAGAGCTTGGATGAAACACATCTACTTTTTCATTTTGTACAATCAAATGCATCATCGATGGTAGATGATCTTGATGATCTTCACCGATTTCTAAATCGCTACTGAATGTTTTTATGTTTTCTGACTGTCCATTATGATCGTGTTGACGACTATCGCTGGCACACAAGGTATTTTGGTGATGACCAAAATGATAACTCTGCTGTGATTGAGGCTGTTGTTCATGGACACAAAAGGCCGCCGCCACATTCCAAAAGCTTTGGAACATGAACAATCCAACCAAGACTGTAATCCATGTAGTAGAACGCATCATCATAACAACCGAAAAATTTGTACCAAGTATAAGGCTTAGAGCCACTCCAAGGTCAAGCTTAATAAATTAAATTAAACATTCAATGAACACTGAATAGCCGGCACTTTTGCAAATTTACCTTGTCTCTATAAGCTCACATCAATTTCAGGTAAGAATAACAATAGATAGTGAACCGTACCGGGTTTGTCGGAGACTTTTTATTTAAGTTAGGCCACCTGACCTAACGGGTTAATCTTATCATTGTACATTGCTTCAAACTCAAAAGGCAATTTTCCATGAGAGTTTCCCAAACTTTATGTAACTGCTTATAATCCACTAACCGGAGAATAAGCAATGACTAACCAATCTGACATCAAGAAACTGGCTGAGCAAATGGCCAGCAGCATGAAAAGCTTCGATGACATCAAAGACTTTCAAAAGCAGCTCATGCAGTCCTTCAT
>NZ_VZIZ01000026.1 GCF_009812035.1 Psychrobacter nivimaris
GTGTTTTCATTGTCGTATTCTCTCAGAATATTAGGTCTCCGACAATCCCGGGGCGGTTCATGGTAATGTCATTATCATGGTCATCTTTACTAAAGGCTGTCAATCCCACCTCTGGTATGACAACCCAATGCTGGTCTAAACGCCATTCGTACTCTGCGCCCAAATCAAGACGAAGCTGACCATCGGTATATAAGTAGGCTCTCGCATCCGTTTCGATAAAATAAGGCGCGGTACCGACAATACCTGCCATTACGGCAGCGTTGTCGTTTTCAGTATCGTAAGCGACACCAGCTTCACCATTCCAAAAAATACTTAGTGGTTTCCAATAGGCAAGGGAGCTCAAGCTATCGATTTCTTTATCATCTTTAGTCTGAGCACTACCTTCCGTGCGTAGTCTTATACGATTGCTATCAGTACCATACCAACCCGTCGCCTCAAAGTTGATTTGGTCTTCATCAAACTGATAGCCCAAGTCGTCTACTGAGACTCCCCATAATGGCATGCTGCCCATCATCATTGGCTTACCATACTGCCCGTATGGAACCCCATTTGAATAGTCTGGACTGCGAGCATCAGCTGGTGGCTGCCCACCTTGCATGCCCGACATATCCATACTGCCATGATCCATGCCACTGTGATCCATATCAGACATACCACCTGACATATCCATGCCGCTATGATCCATACCAGACATATCAGCAGCCGTTGCAAACGATGATGTGAGCAAGACTAGCGATGACAAACCAATGAATGACAGATTTTTCTTAGATATTTTCATAATAAGCCTCATATTCGAAGGTTTGTTAAACGACGGCAACTTCTCTGAACATGCCGGCTTCCATGTGATACAGCAGATGACAGTGCCATGCCCATCGTCCAACTTCTCCCGTCACATCGAAGCTAATCTTTTGCGCTGGCTGCACCACAATCGTATGTTTACGTACTTGAAAGTCTCCAGATGGCGTGCGCAAGTCACTCCACATACCATGCAGGTGCATCGGATGGTTCATCATCGTGTCATTGACTAAGGTAATACGCACACGCTCGTTTGGCTTAATATTGACAGGCGTTGCATCCTTAAACATGACACCATCCAACGCCCAAATATAGCGCTCCATGTTACCCGTTAAATGTAGCTCAATCTCTCTAGTAGGCTTGCGCTGCTCTGCAAATATGGCCTCATCGACAGAGCGCAGCTGACTATAATTCAGCACGTCACGATTAATATTACGCAGGTTAATACCGGGATCATCGAGGTTCATACGTGGACTGTCGACACGCATGTCACTCTTAAAATCGTATTCTGTTTTTGCGTGCTTTGCTTTATAACCATCAGCACCCATCGCACCCATCATATCGGCCATGGTTAGCCATTCAATCTTATCCATAGCAGGTATTGCAGCTCGCGCACCTTTTTTGGTCGCAAGCGTGGTCGCAACATAGCCTGAACGATCGATGTTTTGGGCAAATATCGTATGTGCATCTTGAGTAGGCGTGACGATGACATCATAAGTCTCAGCCACGCCAATGCGGAAATCATCAATCGCAACGGGTGCGACATCAATACCATCTGTTGCTACCACAGTCATCTTGAGACCCGGTATACGCACATCGAATATCGTCTGTGCTGAAGCATTGATAAAGCGTAATTTAACGGGCTGTCCTGCTTTTACTAGCTGTGTCCAATTAGCCGCTGTGGTCTTACCATTCATCAGATAGGTAAAGGTCTTTTCGCCAGACAGATCGGTGAAATCCGTCGGCATCATGCGCATCTGATTCCACATTTTGCGCTTGTCATAAGCGGCTTCTAAATCTGTTGCGGCGATATCAGACAATAGTTTTTTGAAGTCTGGCAGATGATAATTATCAAAGTCAGCGCGCTGTTTGAGCAATTTCAAGAGATTGTGCGGATCGCGGTGCGTCCAATCACTCAGCACGATTACATGGTCTTCCTCGATAGGATGACGCTCACGGCCTTTGGGTTCAATGACGATAGCACCAAGCATACCGGTTTGCTCTTGAAAGCCACTGTGTGAGTGATACCAATAGGTGCCTGATTGTTTAAGTTTGAATTTATAGGTAAAGGTGCTGTTCGCGGGAATACCATCGAAACTGATACCTGGCACCCCATCCATCTCAAAAGGTACCAGCAAGCCATGCCAATGAATAGAGGTTGACTCATTCATCTGGTTATGAACACGGATAGTTACGGTATCGCCTTCACGCATCTTTAGCGTTGGTGCTGGTAGCGAGTCATTAATCAGTGTTGCCATACTCGACTTGCCATTGACAGTAACGAGCTTCTTGCTGACATACAGGTCAAACTCATTCCCAGTTAGGATAGGTACGATATGGTCAGATTTATCACTGTTGACGGCTACATTCTGCTGGCCTTTACCGAGCGCACTATTGGCAATAGACGGTAGGGTGGACAGCATGGATGCCCCTAACAAGGTAGAAGATCCTGTCAAAAAACGCCTGCGGTTAAGCATAGTTTTGTTCATAATTATTCACCTGATTTATATCCATAAAGTGAGAGTTGAGTCTATATGTTTATCAGCCAAGCCTATGTCTTTGGCCGCTTATTAACAGAGCTGAATAAGCTATTTAAACGACAACCAAGCTAGATTTGCTGCTGCGGTGTGTCAATAATTGCATAAATAGCTGTTGAGCCATCTTTGTTAAGCTGCATCACTTTATACGACATAAATTTATCTTGGTATTCCATACCTGGGCTACCGACTGGCATGCTCGGTACAGCAAGTCCGATCGCATCACTTGGTGGGTTTTTTAGGAACTGCGCCATATACTTAGCAGGGACATGACCTTCAAATACGTAGCCATCAGTAGTGACGGTGGTATGGCAAGAGCGCATTTGCTGCGGTACGCTGTATCGCTCTTTAAACAAGGACACGTCTTCGACATTCTGTGCAGTTGCGTTTAGACCATGACCTTCGGCATAACCGACCCATTCTTTACAGCAGCCACAATTGGCATCTTTATAGACGGTGGCTGAGATGTTTTTTAGGATAGTTGATTGGGTATCTGAAGGAGCGCTGACTGGCATTATTTCAGCTGTTGGCTGCTCCGTGTGCGTAGTTTGCACGTTTTGCGTAGCAACAGTTGGCTCAGTCGCTGGTGTTGAGTCAGCAGCAGCGGAATTAGGTTGACTACAAGCGGCAATCGTTAACGATAATGGCAATACCACGATCGCCGAGAGCACACGGCCAGATATCAGATTATGTTCATTAATAAATCTATTAGTATAGCGTCTCATAAAACTACTCCCGAGCGTCTGTCTGACGATTAAATATTATAAAAATTAGAGCCACATTACTGGATAAAATATCACTGGACAAAATAGTGCTAGCAAAGCTTAAAACTCAAAACTCAAATCGCAAAAAGCAGCACTATTGAGCACTGCATTTTGTACAAAAAATCAATGTTGCATTTCGGATCCATCACCTGACATATCCATCTCACCATCAAATGACATATCCAACATACTATCGTCTAACCGAGTCGTTAGCATGGTGTACTGGTTTTCATTTAGGTTAGGTAGCGATCTAATAAAAGCGACCATCGCCCATATCCTGTCATCATCGTGAGTAGCGCCCCAAGCGGGCATGCCAGATGCCATAATGCCATGTTTAATCGCCCAAAAGCTTTGTCTGGCACCAGCCTCGCTCTGATAACGTTTAACAATATTTGCTTTAGTAAAATTCGGCGGTTTTGGATGAAGACCACTGCTCAGATCGGTACTTGTGACACCAGGTGATAAATGACAGCCTGCGCACATGTCTTTGTAATCAGCCCCACCTGAACTGATCATCTCTGCCTTTTCTAAGTCTGGAACTAAAATATTCTTGCTGGCATGTTCAATCGAGCGTGTGCGGGCAGTTTCTAAAAAATCGTAAACCAGCGGACTATGAGCTTGATCAGCGCCGATATTTATCACACCACTAGTCACCGTAATAAAAATACCCACAATAGCAACAAATACAGTAAAAAGTATTCCTAATAAAAACTTCATAGGTTTGTCCTAAAAATCCATTTTATTTAATATTCCATTACTGCTTGATCAGCTTCTCTGACAATATAGTCAAGTCTATATAAATCCGCTACAGCGTCATCCTCGCTAAGCATACTAATGTATAACTTGCACTCGGTTTCCTTGTATCGAAATTATATTGAACTGACTATAGTATTGAACTTATAAATTGATATTTAAGAGTCGCTATCGCTGCTCACACAGTGCTTTTGGTACATCGCTTTCATTTTGCTCATGTTAGCCATCATGGCTTTCATAGCAGGATCATTCATATCCATTCTGCTATGATCCATTTTTTGCATCATCTGCATATGCTTTTGCATCTTCTCACAGTTCATTTGGTCTTTTTCAGCATGCATTTTTGGGTCGTGCGCCAAAGCAGAGGTTGAAACAACTAAGGCTATAGCAGTTGCTACGATTGATTTAGACAGTGGCATTGATTTGAATAGTGACATGGTAAATCCTTATTTGATTTGGTATGTAGTCGAAAAGACTTTAAGATATTAAGTTACTTTAAAGCATACTTTAGTGATTCTGACATAGAGATGACGGTAAGATTACAATTCTGTCATCTTGAGGTTTTTTTATGTTCAAAGTGGGGTTATGCTTTACTATGCTAGGTAAGCGTGAAAGGTATATGGAAAGCTATTATGAAAGTACTGCTGGTAGAAGATGAGTTGAAACTTGGCGAATATATAAAAAAGGGCTTGACCGAAGCTGGGTTTATCGTGGATCATCAGCTAACAGGATTAGATGGCTATCATGCATTGATGACGGAAGAGTTTAGCGTGATATTGATGGATGTGATGCTACCTGATGTTAGTGGTTTTGAGCTGGTGCGTAATTACCGAGCGGCTGGCAAGCATACACCTGTGTTATTTCTAACCGCAAAAGATGACTTGAGTGACAAGATAAAAGGGATTGAGATTGGTGGTGATGATTATTTGACCAAACCTTTTGCCTTTGCAGAATTGATCGTCAGGATGAAAAGCTTATTACGACGTGCCAATCAAGCCGACTATCAAAGTACGATTATGCAAATAGCGGATCTCAAGATGGATATTGGCAAGCGCACGGTGCATAGAGGAGATAAGCCTATTAAGCTCACGGCAAAAGAGTTTTCCTTACTACAGTTTTTATTAGAGCGCCGCGGTGAAGTGCTTCCACGCTCAATCATCGCCTCCCAAGTATGGGATATGAACTTTGAAAATGATACCAATGTGATTGATGTGGCGATAAGGCGTCTTCGTATAAAAATAGACGATGATCATGACGCAAAGCTGATTCATACGGTGCGCGGGATGGGCTATCGGTTGGAAGCTGTCGATACAGCGCTTGATAGTAATCCATCTCACGAAGCTGGCAATGTCTAATATGAAATATAGGTTTGATAATCGGCGTTTACCACTATTATGGCGTACTGTGCTATTGCTCACGATATTTGTTGTTATATCGCAGGTTATTATTTATATATGGATACAGCGTTCTGTTAAAGGCCATTTCGAGCAAATGGACGCTGAGATTATGACCCATGCGGCTTTTAACCTACGTAAGCGAGTGATAGAACCTAGTAGCCCTATAACTTCCCAAACCCTACATACCTCTCAAAATCCATTGAATAGTCAACAGCCGCTAAGAGCGGCACCTGACGTAATGCCTGATGGAGATACTTCTACCGCAGCGATATCAGATGAAACTGATCATCAGCATTCTTCTTGGCTAGATTACGATCTAAAAACCATTATCGCTAATAAAGAAGGGCAGATACTGTCTAGTACCCCCAATAACTTTGCTCAAGAGCTAGGGGCAGGGTTTAACCTATTATCACTGAAACAAGATAATGATAAGCAACAGTTTGTGATGAATATCAACAGCCGATACTATCGAGCAATGGTCATTGAAGACGACAAAATGCTCGCGCTTATCGCATTGCCTATAGATGTGCATCATCAGTATTTATTACAGTTCAATCGTCAGCTTAGTATGATTTTGTTCGCGATTACCTTGTTGCTCGTCTCAGTAGCGGCGTTGGGTGTGTACTGGGGTTTTGCCCCTTTGGCGACCATCGTCCAAAAAATGAAAACAATGAATCCTGATAGATTGGATGATAGAGTCACGGTCAGTGATATGCCGTTAGAGCTGCGACCACTAGCAGAATCTTACAACTCAATGATGGCCAAGCTTGAAAGTAATTTTGAATCATTGTCACGGTTTTCAGACAATATTGCCCATGAGCTGCGCACTCCAATAGCGACACTCAGCACGCAAACGCAAGTCATGTTAAATAAACCAAGAGCGGGCGATGAATACATTGAGCAGCTACATCATCAGCATGACACGTTAGAGCAGCTGTCGGCCATGATAAATAATATGCTGCTGCTGGCAAAAACCCAAAAAGGATTGAGTGACTCGCAAATCAGTCACGTGGATACGGAAAGTTTAATCACCAAGCTCGTTGATTACTACGAAATGATTGCAGAAGACCGAGGTATCGCTATTGAAACCAAAGGTGAGTTCAGCGCTGTCTTAGGAGACAAAAGTTTATTACAAAGGCTCTTTGCTAATCTGATATCGAATGCGATTTATTATGCTGCTCAAGATAGCGTTATAACCATTAGGGCAGATAGAATAAACTCAAATGAGATGGTGGGCACAACAATAAGCAGTCTTCAACAATCAAAACAAGCTATTTTACGAATGACCATCACCAACCGATTAGATGAGCCATTGACACAAAGTGAGGCAGATAAGTTGTTTGAGCGCTTCTATCGACATCACAAAACAATAGATCGCCATACAGGAACAGGTTTGGGTCTATCTATCGTACAGTCTGTCGTTGGGGCGCATAACGGTAACGTCAGTATTACTATAAAAGACGATGATTGCTTTCAAGTGAGTGTCGAGTTATTGGAGGACGTTTAATCTTTTAGTAGTCAACGATAGATATTCAATCTGAATGGATAAATTCGGCAAGTGATTGCCTTGAAAACGAGCTGGTAATGACCAAGTAAATGTATGTCTAATGCCCAATATAAAGCTAGAGATTATTAAAAGGCAATAGGTAAAATAGTAAGTCGATAACGAACATAATACTTAAAACACAATCATAAAAACCAATTAGGGAATGACTATGCATATCACGGCTAATTTTGATGCAGGCAACATCGACATTATTAATGCAGATGACAAAAAAGACATTCAATTAGCGATTCGCCCAGATGTTGGTGGCGAGTTCTTTCAGTGGTTTAACTTTCGTCTGTCAGGTCAAATAGGGGAGCAGTATGTTCTCAACATTTTGAATGCAGGAGAGGCGTCTTATCTAGAAGGTTGGGAGAACTACCAAGCGGTGGCTTCTTATGATCGTCAGCATTGGTTCCGTCTGCCAACGTCTTATAAAGATGGCAAGTTGACCATCGTGGCAGAGTTAGAATGCGAAACCATTCAGATTGCTTATTTTGCGCCTTATAGCTATGAGCGTCATCAAGATTTATTGGCCGCAGTGCAAGTGCATCCGCTAGTGACGTTAGAGCATTTGGGCGAAACGCTTGATAAACGTGACTTGACTCTAGTCAAAATCGGGGATGGAGATGCTAGTAAGCGTAATATATGGATTACTGCTCGTCAGCATCCAGGTGAGACGATGGCTGAATGGCTCATTGAAGGTTTGTTGTATAGCTTGTTAGATAGCGATAATGCGACTGGCAAACAGTTGTTAGACAAGGCCAATTTTTATATTGTTCCTAATATGAACCCTGATGGCAGTGTACGTGGTCACTTGCGTACTAACGCTGCCGGAACCAATCTAAACCGTGAGTGGCAAAGTCCAAGCTTAGACAAAAGCCCTGAAGTACTTCATGTGATTAACAAAATGGAAGCGACGGGCGTGGATCTATTTTATGATGTGCATGGCGATGAAGCATTGCCGTACGTATTCCTCGCCGGGTCACAAGGGACACCAAGCTATAGTGATCGTCTTGCTAGTCTGCGTGATAGATTTTCAGAGGTATTAAAGTTAGCCAGTGCTGATTTTCAGTCTGAGATTGGCTATGAGATTGATGCGCCGGGTGCTGCCAATATGACCGTTGCCACCAATTGGGTAGCAGAGCGTTTTGATTGCCTCGCTAATACGTTAGAGATGCCATTTAAAGACAATGATAATCTGCCCGATGAAGAGATGGGTTGGTCACCGGAGCGTTCTATCAAATTAGGCGAAGCATCACTGGTAGCAATGCTAGCTGTCGTGGATGACTTAAGATAACGATAAAAAAAGCTGCAGAAAATAAAAAGCTGCTAATGATGGCCGAGTGTCTTAGTGGTCATCGTTAGCAGCTTTTTTAATTTTTATCTTCACATTTGCCAATAACAGTCCTGACAAAATCAACATCATGGCCAGCATCTTCCACCACGTCACTACTTCTCCTGTGAGTAGTACTGAGGTCACCATACCGAATACGGGTACCAATAGTGCAAACGGCATAACCTTGGAGGCGGTATTTTGACTGAGTAAGTGTGCCCATAGACCAAAGCCAATTAAGGTTGAGATATAGACGATAAATCCAAGTGAGAGCCAAGACTTGAGTGAAGCTTCAGTAAACGTCGCTAGCTGCCATGTATCAGTCTCAAATGTAAGAGAAGATATCGTCAACATCACGCAAGCAATGAGACCGCCCCAGACGACCAGCGCTAGCGCAGACAGAGCAGAGGCTTTATTTTTTCCAGTGCTAGATGTAGCAACAGATACCCTTGTTCCTTGCTGCGTCTCTTGTAGGGTAGCTTTTTCTGAGGCCTGTTTTGATGCTTGCTTGGAGGCTTGCTTGGAGGCAATATTACCAAAGCTCCAACCGATGGCCGCAATCAAAATACAGATGAACCCTGCCAAAGGCATATCACCGCCAAGGTTTAACGCAATCACGCTGAGTCCTAGTACACCGACCAACATACCGACGATTTGCATACGGCTGACTGCTTCGCCCAATATAAAGTACGCTAGCAATACCGTGATAAAAATCTGAATTTGTAGCAGTAGTGCCGTCAGCCCCGGGGATGAACCCAGATGCATCGCTGTAAAGACAAAGGCATACTGCATGACAAATGTACCGATGGCATAAATAAACAGGGTACGGTTGAATTTAGGCGGCTTTAGAAACAAAACCAGTGGCACAGCAGTAAAGAAAAAACGCAGGGCGGTAAGCATCAGTGGCGGAAAGCTCTCAAGACCCCACGCAATAAAAGTAAAATTTACGCCCCAGATAAAGGTAACCAGTACAGCCAATGCAGTATATATAGGGGACATATGAGCTATCCTAGAGGGTTATTATCCGTTGTCGGAAGTGATTAGATTTGATTGTGTTTGGCTGATATTTAGACTTAGAGTTATAGTCGAAAGGTCACTATATAATAGGACGGTACTAGCACTATAGTCGATTCAATTTAAAAGTAGTACAAGGCAACCGAGTATAGATGTACATTTGATACTTCAAGCGAGGTTAACGCTGTAATACTTTTATAATAGTGGAATGAATATATAAATTTCTGATTGGTCAGTCTAACGATTGAGCCAATACCTCGAAAACTTTTGAATGATTCATCTGTGCTACATTGAACCGCATAAAGTTCTCAGCATTGTCCGATTGGCTAAAAACATTGCCCGGCGCCAATACCACACCTTTGGATAAACAGCGATTGGCCAATTCGGTCGCATTATTATTCTTAGGTAATCGGCACCATAGGAACATACCTGCTTGTGGGAGCAGCCACGGTACGATGCCTAATTTAGCCAATCGTGGTAGCGTATGAGTACGCGCGCTTGCCAGCCGAGTATGGATATCATTCATATGCTTACGGTAGCCGCTATCAGTCAACGCTGAGAACACAACCGCTGCTGCTAACTGACTGCCACCAAAGCCAGTCGCTATCTTTAAATCTACCAAGCTCTCGACCCATTCTGTAGGCGCTGCGATATAACCACAGCGTAGGGATGCGGATAACGTTTTAGAAAAACTGCCGATATAGAATACTCGTGACAACCCATCCAAAGCCGCCAATCTCGCTGCAGGCTTGACTTCAAAATCTGCAAAAATATCGTCTTCTATAATGTACAAGCCAGCCGCCTGAGCCAATTGTAATACACGGTATGCCGTAGCAGGTGATAACGTGGCACCAGTAGGATTGTGAATGGCAGCATTGGTGATGTACAGGCGCGGCTTATGCTCATCTAAAATCGCTGCAAAGGCCTCTACATCTGGCCCATTTGGCGTATAAGGGACGCCAACTACTTTGACCCGATGGGCAAGCAGCTGTGCTCGAAAGTTAAAGTAGCACGGATCATCGACGACGACCGTATCACCTGGCGTCAGCAAAAATCGAAAAATCAAATCTATCGCTTGAGTGCCCGAATCCGTCAGTATTATCTGTGACGGTTCTGCATTGATACTCAATCCTGCCATACGCCGCGTGAGTAATTGGCGCAATGCTAACAGCCCTAGCGGCGTTGCATACTCACTGATAATGGACGCGTCAGCTTTTGCTACATTTCGCAGACCACGGCGTATACCGGCCTCAAACAGCCAGTCCGCTGGTAACCACCCACAGCCTGGCTTTAGCGCACCATCGGGTGGCTCCAGCGACTGCCGTGACACCCACAATGGATCTACCACTCGATCAATTTTTGGTGCTATATCTGTCAATGATAGCGGCGCTGTCGTCTCTGCCACATAGAACCCTGCACCAGGGCGGGAGTAAATAATGCCCTCGGTTTGTAGGCGTTCGTAGGCTTCAACCACGGTCGATGGCGAGAACCCATAATCTTTGGCAGCGGCACGGACGGAGGGTAGTCGCGACTCTGGCATATAGATAACAGTTGCTATTTTCTCTTTTACGTCAGCCATGACAACTTCGATGCGTGTTAGCTTCTGATTCATATTTTTTACAATTTTTGGTAAGGCGGCTTTTATGAAGGTCTTATCTCAAGGTTACAGCCATGACGATATATGGGTAGGATATCCCAACTGTATGGGTTTTATAGACCAAACAGTTCTGTCTAATTGTACTGTATTGTATATAGATAACCTACTGTGCTTTTGTTTTAATCATTGAACGTAAACGATGTAGAGGTAGGTGTCATTCTACTGTGAATCACACTAACCTCAGTCAATTCAACGATTATTATTCAAAAAGCAGCGATATATGACCACTAAAAAATATAATAAATATCTGGCCTTTGCCTTATGCGTGATAACGACAAGTGTCAATATCCAAGGCCCACTTTATGCCGTCTATGCACACAATGATGGCTATGGTGTACTAGCAACCACGATAGCGTTTTCTTTTTATGTGTTGGGTGTCATACCTGTATTGTTGGCTTTTGGTGGATTGTCTGATCGAATTGGACGGCGCAAGGTGATTTTAATCTCTCTAACCCTATCGATAGCAGCGACGGCTCTTATGTTGTTTTATCCGTACACGCGCGCGTTAGCAGTAGCACGATTCGTACTGGGTGTGGGAACTGCTCTGATGGCTGCTACGGCGACTGCCTATATGATTGAGCTGCTCGGCTCAACAGATACGATGCGTGCGACAGCGTGGGTAACGGCCAGTACGACGATAGGTTTTGGTCTTGGTCCTGTATTGACGACAGTTTCTTTGATGTTTTATGAAACCAATCAGCCAGCCAGTTTTTTCTTACTGCTAGCGAGCGGGCTGTTCGCTATGTTTTTGTTATATCAATTACCAGAGACAGCACCTAAACGCACTAATTTGCCCTCATCTATGCTACGGCGACCTTATTTTAACCGTGAGGTCATCTGGTATGGTAGCGGTATTTTGATTTGTTGGGCGACGACCGGATTGGTATTATCAGTTATTCCCTCAGTGCTGGCCACGCATGGACTCGCTAAATATGCAGGGATATCCTCTATGTTAGCCATCAGTTGTGGATTGATCGTTCAGCCAATCGCCCAAAAACTTGACCCTCAAGTTTCAAGCAAGCTTGGTCTTCTGATCTTACTACCAGCTTATGCTTTATTAGCTTGGGGGACGTTGAATGCCAATCTACCAGTCATTCTTTTGGCGGCATTTTTGGCCAGTACTAGTTGCTATGGTTTCGTCTATTTGGGCGGTATGTTAGGAGTCGCAAAATCTGCTGGAAATGAGCAGGCACGTGCAAGTGCAGGCTATTTTCTGATGGCATATATAGGGCTTAGTGTACCCGTCATCTTTACTGGTTTGATTGTGGATCGGTATGGTGCTGCTACTGCGTTCTACGCCTTTGGTGTGTTTTCATTAGTTGGTGTGATTGTCTTATTTGCTAGCCAGCCTATATTGAGAACTGGACGTCATTCGAACGCCAATTTGCATAGCGTGTCTTAAAATAAGATTGATAATGCAGTTTTCTATTCATTATCTTTTCATTTTTTTCATGATTATATTACTTGTCCGTTTTGTTATATGAATTGTTTTAGTTCATTTATTATATCTGAAAGGCATGAGTGGTTCTTTGATGTCATTCATAAAGCTCATGTATCTGAATATCTACTACTGCCCAATCCATTCCTTCAAAATCTGGATTATCTTTATGTCTAGTACTATCGGTAGGTAGAGGAATGGCTTCGCCATCTTCTATTAATCCTTTTAGATGGAGCATAATCGCTTCTTTAGCATTATTAGAGATATCTGCACGTTCATCGCTGGCTGAATAGCAACCCACTATGTCTGGGATAAATATGCCATAAGCTGTTGTTTCATTACTTGGTGTAATTGCTATGGGATACTGCATTTAACATTCCTCATGAAGTTTGAACCTAAGTATAACTTGAAATTGTTTAGATAATGCTCTACATAACCCCTTAAACATAACTCACTTTCAAAATTATATTGAAAGTGTTTCAGGTGATGGCTACTGTTTGACCCACAACACTTTCATTACAATAGGCGCTATCACGATGGATAAAATAGAACAGGTATCCAAAACTGAAACAATAATTCAAACAATAAGGGCGGTTTATGACTCTGAATATCACTAAAACAATCTTAATCACCGGCAGCACAGATGGCATTGGCAAATTGGCAGCGCTAAAACTGGCAGAAGCTGGGCACCGAGTGTACTTGCATGGCCGCGATGCTGACAAACTTGCCAGCGTCATTGCAGAGGTTCAAGCAGTCGCGACAGGCGCAGCAGTAGATAATATTGATGGGTTTGTGGCTGATTTTTCTGATTTAACGGATGTGCTAAAGATGGCAGCAGACGTCAATGAAAAACTGCCCAAGCTTGATGTGCTCATGAATAACGCAGGGATTTATACCACAGCATCAGCAATGACTAAAGACGGTTTGGATGTACGTTTCGTAGTCAATTACCTAGCGCCTTATGAGCTGACCAATGCTTTGTTGCCTTTGCTCAAGCAGTCTGATAAAGCGCGTATTGTGAACTTAAGCTCAGCTGCGCAAGCGTCAATATCTTATCAAGCACTTGCAGGTCAAACCCGCCTCGATGATAAAGATGCTTATGCCCAAAGTAAGCTGGCATTAACCATGTGGAGTATGGCATTAGCTGACACAGTCGTTAGCAACGATATCAACGTCATCGCCGTCAATCCAGGCTCGCTGCTGAACACAAAAATGGTCGATGAGGCGTATGGTCAATATTGGTCATCAGCGGACAAGGGCGCAAATATCCTAACGGAGTTGGCCATCTCGGATGAGTTCGCTGATGATACTGGTAAATACTTTGATAACGATATAACAGATGGCACACATGGCGATGCAAGAGGGGCATTTGGTCGACCACATGCTGATGCTCTAAACCAAGCAGCCATTGCAGAGCTTGAGCAGCATACTCAAACAGTATTACAGTCAATTTTTGCATAAGGTGCATAAGACTTATATTTAGCAGCATTAATAAATTTCGAACAATTAAACCATTACTAGGGCGTGTCTTCATTTCAAAAATGGTGATAAAAATGAGATAAGTTGCCGTCAAACGAGGAAAATAGTGCAGATAATATCGGGATATTAACCAGCGATTTGACGATGTTTGGCAAAATTTAGCTATTTTTAGCCCATTTAGATAACTATCGAGTGAATTGAAGACACGCCCTAACTATATTTTCAAATTTTATTATTAAAAAATTTTTCATTAAAAACAGGATACAATATTATGCAAACTATTAAAGCCATTGGTTATCAAAATAATCTACCTATTGATAATGAACAATCGCTACAAGACATCACCCTTGATAAGCCAATTGCTTCAGGCCGCGATATTCTCGTAGAAGTAAAAGCCATATCAGTCAATCCAGTAGATTACAAAATCCGTGAAGGGCGTCCTGCCGCAGAGGGTGAGTATGCTGTTATTGGTTGGGATGCTGCCGGTACTGTGACGGCTGTCGGTGAAGACGTCAGTTTATTCTCAGTAGGCGACAACGTCTATTATGCTGGAGATTTGACCCGTTCAGGCAGCAATGCTGAATATCAGTTGGTCGATGAGCGTATCGTTGGACACATGCCAGCCTCTTTATCTTTCGCTGAGGCAGCGGCATTACCACTCACGACGATTACAGCTTGGGAGATGTTATTTGACCGTTTACAAGTGCCTGTCTCTGATAGCGCAGCGAATGACAGCGATAGTAGCGAGGATGCTAATAACGTCTCAGTATTGGTCATTGGCGCAGCGGGCGGTGTTGGATCTATCTTAACTCAGTTATTAAAGACAAGAACGTCTGCCACGATTATTGGTACGGCTTCGAGAGATGAGAGCGTGCAGTGGCTCAAAGATTTGGGTGCTGATCATGTTATCAATCACCGCAACCCATTGTCTGATGAACTACAAAAAACAGGTATTGCTGAAGTAGATTACGTGGTGAGTCTCAATAACACTGAAGATCATTATGAAGAAATCATTAAATGCTTAAAGCCGCAGGGTAAGCTTGGACTGATTGATGATCCAAAATCACTAGATGCCAACCCTCTTAAAACCAAAAGCTTAAGCCTGCATTGGGAGTTTATGTTTGCACGCTCAATGTTCAATACGCCAGACATGATTGAACAGCATCATTTATTAAATGCAGTGGCAAAATTGATTGATGCAGGCGAGATCAAAACCACGGTCGCTCACAATCTTGGGGCTATCACCGCTGAACATCTACGTAGTGCGCACCAAATGCTAGAAAAACAGCAAGCGCATGGCAAGATTGTATTAGAAGGCTGGTCTGCATAACGCATAACGCCATTTAGATTAATAGGTCCAAAGTGACGCTTTTAGCAGACACGTTGGACCTATTTAAATCAATGATAATAATAAACATAGGATAAATAGATGAGCACGCAAGCAAACAAACCACTTACCATCGTCGCCACTATCAAAGCCAAACCTGAGCACGTTGAACAAGTGAAAACTGAGCTGCTTAAACTGACAGCAGCATCACAAGATGATCAAGGTTGTATCCAATATGACTTACATCAAGAAAATGCAAATAGTAACGGTTTCGTTGTTTATGAGATTTGGGAAAACAACGATTGTCTTCAGCAACATGTACAAAGCCCGCATTTCCAAAACTATGTACAAGTAACAGATGGGATGGTCGATGAATTTGTCGTCACTGAAATGACAGTTATCTCATAGGTTTGATCTATATTCTGCTGCTGACGATAAAATGAATGGTTGAAAGCCATGACTGATAAGATTGACTTTCATGTTTCAAAACAGCGTTTATTGATTTAGATATAAATGACTTTAAATAAAATGTTCAAAGCCATTTATACGCTATTTATTTGCTATTGATCGATGATTGTTCTTGAGCAACGTTCAAAACGATTTTACCGACATGTTTCTTTTCTAAGAAAATCGCTTGAGCAGTATGTATCTCTTTTAATGGAAAGGTACACGCCACGATTGGATTTATTTTACGTTGTTCGATACAGTTAACGAGGGTTCGGAATACTTTAGGCTGAAGCACAGTACAACCGTAAAAGGTTAAGTCTTTTAAATAAAGTGTTCTGATATCTAGCTCTAATGGCTTATAAACCGCTACTAAGTTAAATACTTACTTCATCATTACCGATCCATTTGGGACCTATTTCAACCTCAATATCACGTGCGGTAACGGCTTCAGCGCACTCGGAGCATACTGTCACCGGATGCATAATGTGACCACATGCCTTGTGTCTATGCAACAGCGGTGCCCCGCGTTCATCAGCCATGTGTTTATCACCCCAACTGACCAATGCCAGTACGACAGAGTGCAAATCTAATCCACACTCTGTCAGTCTATATTCCTCACGTAGCGGCCGCTGCTGATAGGCGACTTTTTTTAAAATATCGTATTCAACCAGCTTGCGAAGACGGTTAGATAGGACATGGCGTGTAATGCCTAAGCGTTGCTCAAATACGTCGAATCGTCTGACTCCCAAAAAACAATCACGTAAAATCATGAGCGTCCAACGATCACCAATGACTGCTAAAGTGCGAGCTATCGAGCAAGACTGTTGGTCCAGTTCATCCCAGCGCATAGGTTATCTCCTTTATCGTTAAGTCATAGGTTAGCTTGACAGGTTCCAAAAATAAAGCTATGTTTTTGTTAGTTCTAAAAAGGAACCTATAAGGAAATAGACATGAACAGAGCACCCGTAGCAGTTGTAATCGGCGCAGGCGATGCCACTGGCAGTGCTGTTGCCAGACGTTTTGCGCGAGAAGGTTTTACTTTGTGCGTGACCAGAAGGACTGTTGAGAAGCTAGAGGCATTAGTCAGTGATATCGAAGCGGCTGGGGGAGTAGTCAAGCCATTTGGTTGTGATGCACGTGTCGAGCAAGAGATGGTTGAGCTGTTTGCTCATATTGAAAAAGACATTGGCCCGATTGAAGTAGTGGTGTTTAACATCGGAGCAAACGTTCATTTCTCCATCTTAGATACGACAGAAAGGGTCTATCGAAAAGTGTGGGAGATGGGCGCCTTGGCTGGATTTTTGACAGGTAGAGAAGCGGCAAAAGTCATGATTCCACGTAAGAGGGGGACAATTATTTTTACGGGTGCAACAGCGTCTTTACGCGGTAGTAAAGGTTTTTCAGCTTTTGCTAGCGCTAAGTTTGCTCTGCGGGCATTGGCACAAAGCATGGCGCGCGAGTTGGGACCTAAAGGCATCCATGTCGCACATCCTATCATTGACGGTGCCATTGATACTGATTTTATTCGTGACAACTTTCCTGAGCGCTATGAGCTAAAAGACCAAGACGGTATTTTAAATCCAGAACATATCGCTGAGCAGTATTGGCAGCTGCACTGTCAGCCAAGAGATAGCTGGACGCATGAGCTGGATTTACGCCCATGGATGGAAACTTTTTAATCTTATCTGGTTAATAACCGTCAAAATTTTAATGGATTTTTAATATATTGCAAGGAATGCAAAGATGAGTAAACAAGTAGAGTTTTTCTTTGATGTGGGTAGCCCAGCCAGTTACTTGGCATGGACACAGTTAGCGAGTATCGCGCAGCGTCACAATGCCGAAATTGTTTGGCGACCTATGTTACTTGGCGCAGTGTTTCAAGCCGTTGGTAATACCTCACCAGCTGCCGTACCTGCTAAAGGCGCTTATATGCTCAAAGACCTTAAGCGTTTTTCAGCCATCTATGACGTGCCTTTCCGCTTCAATCCATTTTTCCCAGTCAATACGATGCAGCTTATGCGCGGTGTTATCGCTTATTTGGGGACACCTAAATTTGAGAGTTATTTATCCGCTGTCTTTAATGGGCTATGGGCTGAAAAGTTAAATATGGAATCACCAGAAGTCGTGGCTGAAGTTCTGTCGAAAGCAGGCATTGAGGCGACTGATTTTATGACGCGTATTAGTGAGCCTGAGGTCAAGGCGCGTTTAAAATCTAGTACCGAAGAAGCAGTAGCACGAGGCGTATTTGGGGCACCAAGTTTCTTCGTAAATGGTGAGATGTTTTTTGGTCAAGACCGTTTGAGCTTTGTTGAAGATGCTTTGAGAGACTGAGAATAGTAAGTCATAGGATATATAGATTGCGCTGTACTAGCTCAACGATAATCCATTGGCTTTCAATCCACCAGACATCAGCCGCGATACGTAACCGTGATTTTTCTTAACTGTGGTTTCTCTAGAAAACAACCTTGTCACTCAGTTTAATAACTAAACTCTATGGTTACATTAAGACAAGTCTATATAGTGATAGTTTTGCTTAGACCGCTCTAGTTCCTCTAAATCTATATCTACTGTTACTATATCTGGCGACGAACCAAGTTTTTTGATGATTCGTCCCGTAGGAGAAACGATTAGACTCTCTCCTACAAACTGACCGCCATGACCGATGCCGACACCATTGCAGGTAATCACAAAACATTGGTTCTCTATAGCCCGAGCTTGAGTCAATACATAGTGGGTATTTGCATAGGGAGACATATTGCCGTTTGGCATAAATATGATCTGTGCGCCTTTTTTTGCCAGTGCTCTTGAGCCTTCTGGAAACTCTAGCTCAAAACAAATCTGAGCACCGCAAACCATATCATTAATGCTAACCACTGATAAGTCTTCTCCGCTTGTAAATACCCCAACATCATCAAGCCAAAGTTTTGACTTTCGGTGTTTATGAATGATTTTGCCGTTTTTTATAAAAGAACATGCGTTATAGAAAAGTTGATCCTGTTTGTCAATATGTCCAATAATGATGGTTGAATCTGTATTTTTGCTTGCTTTCAATATGCTGTGAAAGTGCTCTGTTGATTGATGATACAACGCTTCAATATTGTCTAGCGTCGGAAAGCCAGTCAAAGCAAGTTCTGGAAAAATCATAAATCCATCGCAGGCTTGATTGTCATGGATTGATTTTAATATCGCAGCAGCATTTACTGATACTTGATAATCGGTAATATCCATTTGATTGAGGATTATTTGCATAGGTCTTGCTCTTTACCGTAGGGGGTTGATACTTTCACAGTGCTTATTGGTCGCAATTATAGGTAATATTCGTTAATGACGGTCTTTAGAAACACTTATTTAAAATGCTATTTAAAACACTTTTAAAGACATTGTGACTCTAACCAACGACTCAATTTAATGATGTCTGGTTGATTTGACTTTAAGTCATTATAAAAGAAATAGAAACTGTCGCCAGTGAGTAATTCATGCATTGGGATTTTGACAAGATTTTGCTGATGTGTTTGTTCTAGCATCATATAGTTGTCGGTAAGCGTAATACCTAAGTTATAACGTGCAGCCTGTGCGGCAAGCAGTACATGGCTAAATTGATTAATCTTTACCTCGCTTGGCAGCTCAAACCCGCCTGCTTTACACCATTTTAGCCAATCATTAGCCGTGCCTTCACTTCTGTCAGAATATTTTACGGACAGTATAGGGTGTTGCCATAACGCCTCAGGCAATGGCTGATCCTTTATTTCTGCCCAAAGCTTTTGACCACAGACGGGGAATAGCTTCTCAGCGAATAAAAGCTTGCTGACTACATTGCGTTTCGGTGGATTGACGGTAATAAAGCAATCCGAACATTGCTCATTATAGTCGTCTTGGTCTGTCACCATATTTAAGGTCAGCTCAATCTCTGGGTGCTGTTCGCGGAAGTTTTCTAACCGAGGAATCAACCAATTGACAGCCACTGAACTATACAGTGCTAGGCGAATATGGCCAGGCTTATCATGGCGAATGGCCTGACTGGTATTGGATAGAGTAGTCAGCGATTGATTCACCTCTGTGAAATAGCGAGCACCTATATCTGTTAAAGAAAGGGTTCGGCCCTGCCTATAAAACAACGCTTCACCAAGATATTCTTCAAGCGTTCGAACCTGATGACTCACGGCACTTTGCGTCACGTTGAGGCTTTCTGCTGCCTTAGAAAAACTATTAAGCCTTGCTACAGATTCAAAGCATTGTATGGCACGTAATGGGGGGAGTTTCATTATGATTTCAACTAATACTAAACGTTTTTATATCATTATACGTCATGAGTATACGCGAATATACTATTTATCTGACCATTAGATTAAATGGCTTAATTTAAAATTTTATGTATTTTGAGATAGGTATAAGCATGATAATGCCGAAGATGAGTGTTGGATTTGCAATGATACTGTTGGTTGCAGGAAACATGATTGCAGTCCTTTCAGATGCGCTGATAAAAGAATTGCCTGATGGCGCAGCCGTCTATCAGTTTGTGCTATTGCGTCAGCTAACAGCTGTCTTGATGCTGCTACCGTTTTGTTTATTCAACCAAAAAGCCAAGCTACTTAGTAACGTAAAATGGCATTTTGTACGTGGGCATATTTGGTTGTTTGGCGCGGTATTCATGGTGTTGTCTATCCAAGCGCTACCGCTAGCCACGGTCAATGCGATTTTTTATACTGCACCTTTACTGATGTTGCCGTTAGGGTTTCTGTTTTATAAAGACAGACTCACAGCACCAAGCATCATTGTGGCAATACTAGGCTTCATAGGTATTCTTGTCGTGGTAAAACCAACACAAATTAATATGGGTGCTATATTTGCGCTGATCGTGGCCTTAACCATGGCGACAAACAACCTACTAGTGCGTAAATTGCCTTCGAATCACACCGTTGCTCAGACCTTGTTTTTGACCAATTTAGTCGGAATACCGTTGGGGCTTGGTTTGGCTATTTGGGAAAATGCCCCTTTGAGTTGGTACGCGCTATGGATAGCAGCAGGCTCAAATTTGTTTATTTTGATCTATGCGGGTATCTGCGTACTGGTCTACCGAGCGGTTGAAGCACATAAAATATCTAGTGCAGAATATACCGGTCTGTTAGGAGCAGTGGTTATCGGCATCATATGGTTTGATGAAATACCTGATATCAGTCTTTTGATAGGTTCGGCTCTTATTGTCTTACCTTTAATTTGGCTCGCCACGCTTGAGTCTATTAAATATAAAAGAACAGCCTTATAGCGTTTTGAAACATAGAGAGCGGAGAAAGAAAGCGTCATAATATTAGCATGACTTTATGTCATGAATTCGTGTGTTTAAATCGTTTTTTCATACTCATTTTCTGTGGCAAATTACTATAGATACAACCATTCACGCAAGGCTCTAGTCTTCAATGGAGCCTGTGTTTGTTGGAGTTATTACTATGAGGTAGGCCAAATAATGAGCAATATAACCACATTCTCAGTCACATCTTCAAATCGAAAAATAGACCCTTCACGGCGTCGAGGTGGCACGTTCAAAGCTGATGGCTCTCTTAACGACAATGACCGTGTCGAGATAGGTCCAACAGATCTTGCATTCAATGAGTGGGCTGAGCTAGGGCTGACACCTCCTAACCTTACACGAATGCGCGAATACCGCCTCCAAAGAATCGTAAAAGAACTACAGAAAAGAGATCTTGGCGGCATCTTATTGTTTGATCCTCTTAATATTCGATATGCGACTGACTCCACAAATATGCAGGTATGGGTAACCCATAATCACTCTAGAGCCTGTTTTGTATCTGCATCAGGACATCTTATTTTATGGGATTTTCACAATTGTGAGCACTTATCAGCACACCTTCCTTTGATCAAAGAAGTTAGAGGAGGCGCTTCTTTCTTCTACTTTGAAACCGGCGATAGAACTGACGAACATGCCTCTAGGTTTGCTT
This sequence comes from Psychrobacter nivimaris, assembly GCF_009812035.1. GTDB lineage: Bacteria > Pseudomonadota > Gammaproteobacteria > Pseudomonadales > Moraxellaceae > Psychrobacter > Psychrobacter nivimaris. The sequence continues at coordinate 21,662 of NZ_VZIZ01000026.1, forward strand.
CAGAAATTCAATCTATTTTACAGGAGCATGCTGGAGACAATAAAAGATTGGCTATCGATAAAATTGAAATTGCTGGTTTCAATAAGATAAAACAGTTAGGAATCGATGTTTTTGATGGTCAGGAAGTGATGGAGTTTGCTCGATCTATTAAGAACGAAGATGAAATTAATGCCATGCGATGTTCAATTGCCTCAACAGAGGTTGTGACCTATGCTGTCAAATCTGTAGACATTGACTTGGGAGATTTTAGTTACGCAGCTTGACGATAAAAATCAAACCACACCTGTCTTGGCGTTTTATAGCCCAAACCCTTTTGGATTCTAGTTTCACTGCGAGCATAGCTCTTGCCTTGCGTCGCTGCAAAGCAGTGCTTTGCTAATAGCTCCTCATTATACTCAAGCTCAATATATTTAATGATGTCATTGATAGCTTCGAATCTCATTTTATAATCCTGATGATACACTAACTCATTTTTCAATATGCCCCAGAAACTCTCTATCGGAGCATTATCAAAGCAATTACCACGTCTGGACATTGAACCCTTAAATTTATGCTTCTTAATGATCTTATGATAGGCATGACTACAATATTGGCTACCTCTATCTGAATGAACAATCAGTCCTTGAGTAGGTCGTTTGTTCTTGATTGCCATATTGAGTGCACGGCATACTAAATCAGCGGTCATGCGCTTATTGATAGCGTAGCCGACCAGCTCTTTGGTGTAGAGGTCTTTAACACCTGCTAAGTATAGCCAACCCTCATCGGTCCAGATATAAGTGATGTCACTAACCCAAGCTTCGTTAGGACGACTGATATCAAATTTTTGGTCGAGCAGGTTTGGATAGATAAACTTGTTATGGTTTGAGTTGGTGGTAACTTTAAAACGCTTGTGACGACGGCAAACAATGCCGTATTCTTCTTTAATGCGTCTTACCATGTATTGACTGATATGATGGCCTTGCTCTGCAAGATGAGCATGCAATCGCTCACAGCCATAGCGCTGCTTAGTTTCATCATGAGCCACGCGAACCAGCAGCTCACACTGGTTGCGGTGGATCTGCTGATTACTAACACCACGATTTATCCAGTTATAATAGCTTGATGGCCTGACATCTAATACGTGACACATACAAGTGATGCTAAATATTTTCTGGTTATCCTTGATAAAGACGTACCTCATCAACTGTCACTGCGGGCATAGCCCTACGTCTTGCGGCACTAAAACAGTCTACTAGACTGTTTCTTAACGTTCCTCATTGGCGAAGTACGCCGTGGCCTCATTCGAGCATAGCTCTCATCTTGCGTCCGGGCGAAGCAGTGCTTCGCTTTATCCTTCCTCATTTAGAATATCTCTCTCTTCCTGAGCAACTTTGAGATCACGTTTAAGACGTTTATTCTCTTCTAGTATAGCCATGAGCTCAGGATCATATTCTTTAGTACCAATAAGCTGGCCTTTATCAGCTTTGTTTTGCCAGTTAGATAATGTCTGCATGGCGATGCCAAGCTGCTTTGCAGTCGCTGAAACATTGCCCTTATTATCTGCTATCTTTTTAACGGCTTCAGCTTTGAATGCTGCACTATAGGTTCTGATTTTCTTAGTCATGATAAACTCCTCATTGAGTCGTTAGTTTACCAAGTTTGGTTCTACAGTTTTTTCAGCATAGCTCAAAACCACCACGTGTGAGGCATCTAGGACTTTAGGTGTATTAAAATGAAAGGCACCTTGCGTGCTTTTGGCAATGCGCGCTTTGCCTGCGTCATCATCTGCAATGACAAAGTTCCATGGTTGAATATTGGTGCTTGATGGACTCATTTGTAGCATGTCTTTAATCTGCTCAAAATCTTCAGCAGATATCTTTTTATTGGCATCAAATACTTTGGTGCTGTAACGCCAGTTTAGTGCTTCATTAATGGTTTTCATGATTGTCCTTAAGTAAAGTAAGTTTCAGTTTTTTAGTCAGCTAGTCATGCAAATGGATTTAACAAACGGTGCTACTCAATCCTTATCGTTCATTGTTAAGTAAGCTAACTGATTAGCCCGTCTTAGCGATGACTCATAATAGTAAATCTCATGCATCGGAACCACTAGCTACAAGAGAAAACACTTTCAATATTATTTTGAAGATAACGTACTTTCAATCTATTAAAAGGTTGTTTATCGCTATACTCAAAGCGGTGATAAGCTTGAGCCTAACCAAAACATTTTGTAATGGAAGAATGTTTTCGATACATTTTAGGAAAAGTAGATTGTGCTAGGGTAGGAGGTGTTTTTTGAGTTGTTTGGAAGTATTTTACTTGCCTACGAACATCTAATGCAGATGGTTGATATTGTTATAATTTATATGACCATAGCTGATTGATTTAAACAGCTTATAAACAGGCGTGATACACCCAATATAGGAGGCCTAGACATGTTTATAGAATTGTTGTTCTTTTATATAGTCGCTATATCGTTGGGAGCTATCGCTATAAATATTTGAGGATAGTAATGTGTTTGTTGCCATGTTTGAATTTGGCAAAAGCACGCATTAAGGGATACAGTAAAATGCTCAGTGCAATCGCAATGAACCAAAGTGTACTGACGTCATTTACACCAAAATATTCTCCATGCGTCATACCGAACTGTTGAACGGCAAATACATACAGCAGTTTCAATACATAGAGATGTACGATATAAAAAAACATTGGTACAGAACCAATGACTACCAGTGGTTTTATCCATGATTTGGTTTCAATCTTTTGGAGCATTACTAATAAGACCAGTCCTATGCCTACATTCCACAATATAAAGAGTAACGATGGTGGATATTTGGTGAGATTCATAAAGCTCATGAAGGTTTCACTCAGAGTCGGCATCATCAGCCATGCTTGATCGCCGTATATATTGGCCAGTCGCAGTACTACAAATAACGCGATACTCACCATGCCAAATGTAAGTAACGTACGATTTCTCTTTCGCACAGACGTAGAGTCACCGAATACAGATGTACCGATACAATAGCCTAGTATGATAACGCCAATCCAAGGCAGTACAGGATAAGAGGTTCTGAAACGAATCACCTCACCAAACTCAATCCAGCCGCGTTCATGAAGTATCAGCCACAGTTGATGCATCATAGGAATGTCGGCAAAGGAGACGGTATCTAATAAATTGTGCCCAAATATAATCACTAAGCTCAGTAGCCACAGCCACTTCTTAGGCAGACCAATAACCGCTGAGAGCGCAATCATACTGAATCCAATCGCCCATATCACTTGGAGGTAAACTACATCAGGTGGAAATTGTGCTGTCCAAGCAAAGTTAATTACAATCAGCTCCAAAAACACCAAAAAAAGCCCGCGTTTGATTAAAAATTCGCGGGTCATTTGAATACTATTGTGTTTGTGTTGGTACAAATAAGCAGACAGTCCCGTCAGTAACACAAAGACAGGCGCACATAAATGGGCAATCATTCGGCTGAAAAATAGTGGTTCATCCGTTCCTGGTATCAGCATTGGATCAGGAACTTGATGGTGTAAGTAAAAGGTCTCTCGAACATGATCCACCATCATGATGAGCATCACAAGCCCTCGAAGTGCGTCGATCGCTTGCAACCGTTGAAAAGGTGTCGCCATACAATAGCCTTTGTATAGTTAAAACGAAACATTATAACATATCAATTATTAGCTACTACTGATTTAAGTACGCATTTTCGCAGAGGTGCTCACTGATTTGGATGTTTATGCTTGTCTTAACTTTTTATGCTGTGTCTGACCTAACGATAGCGTACCGCTGTTAAAACGGCGCGAAATTATCAGGCTGACTGTGCGTATCAGTCCAACGTTGATTGGCATCAATATGACTATTAAGCCCAACTCCTCGTGGTACTTGCATATTATCGCCATATAGCCAAAGCACCATATTGGTACGTTTGCCACTGGTGATTGGATGTGCGGCATGAGGCACCGAGCCTCTATGAATAATCGCCATGCCAGGTTTAAAAATGGCACGTTTGGTTTGCCCTAAATGGCGATCGACAAAGTCAACTTCTGATCCAGTAAAGTCTTCGCCTGGCAGATTTAGGTTAATATTCATAGTCACTGCTGAAGCATCAGTATGAAGTTGTAGCGATGTGTCGCCTGTCGGCTGGTATTGAATCGAGAACCCAAAGGTCTGAGTGTCATAGCCATAAACATTGGCAAATAACAACCGAGCGATAGGGCGCATATATTGATTCATGACTCTATGATAAAACGCCTGAAAATTAGGGGTGGCCAAATAGCCTGACGAGCGCGCATCTAGCATAGCCCCATTACTGTTCAATGCGATACCGTAAGGAGGACGTATAGGAATGTTAGCGTCTGCGATTGCTTGCAGATAACGGCGCAGCGTTGATAGTTGTGCTGGGTCAAAGAGTTGCCCTTGGTATACGTCAGGTAGTATCTCTTGCCATAAGTTTTTAACAGCCGTCTCCGTAGAAGGAGTGCGCCATGCTTGCGTCACTACATCACGTAGAGTTGGATCAAATAATGAGTCATCAAGTACAGGCAAGTCATGCTCAGTGGTTTCCCATTCTGCCCACGCTTGCTCTAGTAACTGGCTGTTTTGATGCCAGAAATGCTCTACCGATGCTGCACGTCTCAGCATATCTGATTTTGACGGTAGTGGTAAGTTGCGTGCCTGCTGTAGTGCGCTCTGTTGAGTATCTCCATCATGGTCGCTATAGTGTTGAGTGTCCTGTGTGCTCGTAGGCCGTATTATAGTATCCATCGTGTATCTCCAAATGTGTGAGTGAACCTTATAGGTGCATGCTACTATAATTAATGATTTTGATAATCAGCAGGTTTAGAGAAATAGTTTCAATAATTTTTATATAATGATGAGGCTAGCAGCAGCAAGTGATGGTGTTTGCTAAGTTAGACGCTAATTGAACGAAGGCATGACGATGAAAAATTTGCAGGATTTACGTATTTTTATTGAGACCGCTCGCTTAGGTAGCCTATCTGCCTGTGCTCGGCACTTAGATCTGTCGCCTGCAGTTGTGAGTGCAGCGGTCAAGCGATTAGAAGCGGAAATTGAGACGGTATTATTTGTTCGCTCTACTCGTAGGCTGCGTCTAACTAGCAAGGGTGAGCAATATTTAAAGCATTGCCGAGATGCGGTGGCTATCTTAGACAATGCTTATGCAGGACTACATGACAATGATGCTGAGCTGACGGGTACCATTCGGCTGTCGGCATCATCAGATTTGGGACGAAACTTAATTTTGCCTTGGTTGGACGATTTTATAGACATTCACCCAAAAGTGACGGTGCAGCTACATATGTCAGACAGCTATGTGGACTTGTACGGTCAGCAGATTGATTTGGCACTACGTTACGGCGCGCCCAAAGATTCATCACTGGTCGCACTACCTATTGTATTGAATAATCGCCCTATATTGTGTGCGTCAAAGGAGTATTTGAGCAAAATTGATAAGGATATTGGTATGCCAAAAATGCCGGAAGATTTATCGCAGCATAATTGCTTACGTTTGGGGCATGATGAAAAGTATTTGAGCGAGTGGACTTTTGAGAAAGCGGGAAAGACTAAACGTGTGGCCGTGGATGGCAATCGCAGAAGTAAAGACGGTGACGTTGTGCGCCGCTGGGCAGTGGCGGGTAAAGGCATCGCATTAAAGTCTCAGTTAGATATAGCCGGCGATTTGAAGGCAGGGAGACTGGTTGAGGTAGAGTTGGACGGCTGGCAAGTGGCCAACTATCCACTATATTTGATTTGTCCAGAACGGCGATTAATCGATCCACTGTTTAATACGGTCAAAGAATACTTGATTGAACGGGTAGAGCAGGTGTTAAGGTAAAACAAAAATTAATGGTTACCCTATTTAATCAGACGAGCAAAACAACAGTCACTAGACAGTAATTGCTGGATGGCTATTATAATTATTGCCATACCTTATCAAGCACCGTAAACCAGTTTTTTGACGTTATCTTTTCAATCAGTTGATCAGAGAAGTGCCGTTGCTGCATTCGCTCAATCAACATAGAGATTTGACTGATATCAGATAACTCATCAGGTAGTAGGCAACCATCGAAATCAGAGCCAAACCCAACGTGATCTTCGCCTAGATGGTCGATCAGATAATCAAGATGGTCGACAATCACATCGAGTGATGTTTGCGTATTACGTTGCCCATCTGCACGAAGAAACGCCACATCGAAATTCACCCCAACCATACCGTCGCTTTGTTTAATAGCAGCCAGCTGCTGATCGGTTAAGTTCCGTGCTTGCTGACAGAGAGTATGTGCATTTGAATGTGTCGCAACAATCGGCTGGCAGGCAATCTCTAGCGTATCCCAAAAAGCACGCTCATTCATATGCGACACATCGATCAGCATCTGCTTTTCACTGCATTTAAGAATGAGGTCTTTACCTTGAGTCGTGAGCCCAGATCCTGTATCTGGAGAGTGCGGAAAGGAAGCATTCAAGCCATCACCGAAGAGGCTCTTTCTATTCCATAGTGGGCCAATGCTTCTGAGTCCTGCCTCATAAAACATATCAAGCAGGTCAGGCTGTATGGCTAAAAACTCAGCACCTTCCAAATGCAAAACGATGCCCAGTTGCTTATTCTGCTGACAGGCCTGAATTTGTTCTAACGAGGTGCAAATCTGGATTTGACCATCAGATCTTGCCTGTAGTTGCTGGGCTAGTTTCAATTGTTCACAACAGATATCGACGATTTCTTGCGGAGTAAAATCTGAATGTGATGGGTTGGCTAATTTGTCAGGTTGGTTGTTTTTCACATAAGCGTAGGGCGGTAAAAATATAGAAAATAATCCGCCCATCCAATTCGCTTCTTTGCAGCGTTGTAAATCCAAATGTCCCGGTAACGTGCCATAAATAAAGTCATGTACCGGATCGGCAGCTGAACTTAGCCAAAGGCGAGTCAACAGATCATTATGTCCATCAAATATCACAGGCTGAGCGTTCATAGTTAATCCGTTACCGTACGAGTAGGAATCAATTGCTCTTCATTCAGCTGTTTGTTACTCAGTGATTTAGAATTTTTTGGATTTCTAAACAGTAAATCTTCAAAAGGTACAGGCGTTTCACTATTGATACGTGCCTCCTCGATTAGATAATGATAAGGCGATTTGCCACACACAGGATCGGCGTTTTTGGCATCGCCCGTCAGCATAAAGGCTTGGCAACGACAGCCGCCATAATCGCGTTCTTTGTCTGGGCAGTTTTGGCAGATATCGGGCATCCAGTCATCACCGCGAAACTGATTGAAGCTCGCAGAGTCATACCAAATATCTGACAGTGGTGTATGTCGTACATTAGGAAACTGTATTGGCATTTGTCTGGCAGCATGGCAAGGTAGAGCTGTACCGTCTGGGGCCACTGTTAAGAAAATCTTGCCCCAGCCATCCATACAGGGCTTTGGACGTTCTTCATAATAATCAGGCACCACAAAAATAAGTTTGCACTTGATACCACGTTCTTCAATCTGCTTACGGTATTCATTGGTAATGCGTTCAGCTCGGACCACTTGCGCTTTGGTTGGTAGCAAACCCTCTATGTTCTCAAACGCCCAACCATAAAACTGACAAATAGCCAGCTCGACCGTGTCGGCTTCCAGCTCTAAGCAGAGGTCAATAATCTGGTCAATCTGATCGATGTTTTGCCGATGAATGACAAAGTTAAGTACCATCGGGTAATCGTACTGTTTGACCAGACGTGACATCTCATATTTTTGCTCAAAGGCATGCTTTGAACCTGCTAAGGCATTGTTGACCGTTGGATCACTGGCTTGAAAGCTGATTTGAATGTGCTGAAGACCTGCTTCTTTTAAATGCGCAATCCGAGCTTCGGTCAATCCCATACCCGACGTGATCAAGTTAGTATAAAAACCTTGATTGTGCGCATAAGCGACCAATTCTTCTAAGTCTTGACGAACCAGTGGCTCGCCGCCAGAAAAACCAAGCTGCACCGCGCCCATTTGCCGCGCCTGATCAAACACATCAAACCATTCCTCTGTCGTTAGCTCCTCTTTATACTGAGCGTAATCGATAGGGTTTGAGCAATAAGGGCATTGTAAGGGGCAGCGATAGGTCAGCTCAGCAAGCAGCCATAGCGGTAGCCCGACTGGCGCAGTCATACTAAATCAATCCAATGTTCACGCTGGGCGACCAGCATATATTCAATGATGTCTTGTTCGATTTCGGGAATATCGCCAAACATAGCTTGTACCTTTTGGATAATATCAGCAATGGACGCTTGACCATCAATATGTTGCCCAATGATGCTGGCACTGTCATTGAGCTTAATCATGCCTTCAGGGTAAAGTAGGACATAGGCGTTTTGCGCAGGCTCAAACTGAAAACGATAACCGTGACGCCATACCGGTACGATGGATTGATCCAGCTCAGGTAAGCTAGCAGGTATACTCATTTGAATAATCCTTTATGCCAAACATTGTCAGTGGTAACGCTTTGATAAGGGGCTTGATTATGCACATAGGCCAAGCTCAATGCATCCAATATCGTCCATAAGATATCGAGTTTAAATTGTAATATCTCAAGCATACGCTCTTGTTGCTCAGCTGTTTTGAACGAGTCGAGTGTGATGGTCAGACCATGCTCAACATCGCGGCGCGCTTGACTCAAGCGTGAGCGGAAATAGGTATAGCCTTGCTCTTTGATCCAAGGGTAATGCTTGGGCCAAGACTCTAAACGCGACTGGTGAATCTGCGGGGCAAACAACTCTGTAAGTGAGCTACTAGCCGCTTCTCGCCATGAGGTGCGCCGCGCAAAGTTCACATAGGCATCCACGGCAAAACGCACACCCGGTAGCACTAGATCTTCAGAAATCACTTGCTCACGGGTCAAACCAACTGCCTCTGCCAGACCCAACCATGCTTCACGACCGCCGCCGTCAGGATACACGCCATCTTGGTCAATCATGCGCTGAATCCATTCTTGACGCACGCGCTGATCAGGACAGTTTGCCATAATGGACGCGTCTTTCAATGGAATGTTGATCTGATAATAAAAACGGTTGGCAACCCATGCTTGAATCTGCTGCTGCGTCGCTTTGCCTTCATGCATCATGATATGAAAGGGGTGATAAATATGATAATACTGACCCTTATCCATAATCGCTTGTTCAAACGCTTCTGGGCTTAACGCTGTGTTTTCTTCTTGCATTGTGTTTTCACCTTACGATTGCTATCTTTACCTTACCGTTTGTCTTAAAGCTCAATTTGCATGCCATCAAATGCCACTTCAACACCATGTTGTTTTAATGTCGCAGCCTGTTCAGACTGTTCATTCAATATCGGATTGGTATTATTGATATGAATCAATACCTTACGAGCGTTATCGAGCTGGTCTAGATAATGCAATGAGCCATCTTCACCACTGATATGCAAATGTCCCATGTCTTGACCAGTTTTTGTACCAACACCGCACTCTTGCATTTCATTGTCCGTCCATAGCGTACCGTCAATCATTACGCAATCAGAGCTTTTCATGATTTGCATTACTTGATCGTCCATCTTACCTAGACCTGGCGCATAAAAGAGTTGTTTTTGTGTTTTTAAGTCTTTTACAATCAGCGCAATATTGTCGCCATCATGCGGGTCATTACGGTGCGGAGAATAGGGCGGTGCAGAGCTTCTAATCACTAAAGGCGTCAATTCTAAATTGTCAAACCCTTCAATCTTAAAGGTCTTCTTTGGATCAATTTGATTGTATTGCAAACCGCCATTCCAGTGCTTCAACATGTTAAAGAGAGGAAATCCTGTCGTTAGATCTTGATAGACCATGTCAGTACACCAAACAGGCATCGGACAGCCTTCACGCAGGGTCAATAGCCCCGTCGTATGGTCAAGTTGACTGTCCATCAAGACCACATTGGTGATGCCTGTATCTCTCAATTGACGTGCTGGCTGTGCTGCCTTGAACTCAAATAATTGTTGGCGGATATCAGGTGACGCGTTGAATAAGATCCAATCCACACCATTTTCTGATATGGCTATCGAAGATTGGGTACGGGTTTTTGCCTGAATCGTGCCTTGACGGACACCGTGGCAATTATCGCAGTTACAGTTCCACTGCGGGAAACCACCACCAGCAGCTGAGCCTAAAACGTGAATATACATAAATCAATATTTCCAAAAAAATAAAAGCCCTAATCATCTAGGGCTTTTAATGGATTGAGTGCTAACGAGTTCTAGCGTGCTTCGAAATACATAGTCACTTCGAAACCGATACGAATGTCTTGAAAAGCTGGTTTGGTCCACTGCATGGGATTACTCCGGAACGATCTTACTATTTAAGAAGTAAGATTAATAAAGTGAATGAGTGATAAAGGGTAGTATAAGCTGCCCCCCGCTGTCAATTTCTTAGATGTTAGTAAAGCGTTAACGAGCATCGTTCAAGTAGTCTTTTATAGCATAAATCAAAGCCGATTTATCATACCGAAAAGACAGTATATCGAGCATAAGATTAAAAATACCTTTGAATAGATTGAGCATAAATTATAACTATAAAAAATCTGCTCGAGGGAGTCAGGTGTATTTCGAGAACTTATGAGTTATACAGATATATTGCAAAAACCGAATTTATCTATAAAGTAATAGATTAACTTGATAGATACTGGAGCCTGAAGATGATTGCTGAATTACAAGGCAGTGAATTAACCAAAGCCATCTTGGAAAATGTCAGCAACTATGTATGGTGTGCTGTCAGCAACGTTAGCGATGATTATGCTATCGCAACCATAGATAATGGTTACTACGAATTACTGGTTCCTATTGTAGCTTTCAATAACGACCAGTTCGTTTGTGATAAAGGTGAGCTATGGGAACATGCTGTCTCAGTAAAGAGAGTGGCGCTTACTCAAGATGATGTGGGGCTATAACTCATTATCAGTATAATGACTGTTATACTCTAAATGCAGGTTAGTTTTACAGCCTATGCATGAAAATCTACCACCTATCTACAACTTCTTGTTCTAGTTGACAATACATCTGTACTATCTATTTATAAGCTCATCTGTCTAGTCACCAATATTTTTCAACGATAGATAAAACAAGTTCGAAGATGCTCAAGCGATTGCTGCTATAAAACCGCTTGTTTAGCTTACTAATCATTGTCATTGAATAGGAGTAACAACATGGATACAGTAATTGTTGGAAGCGAATTGACTCGTTCAATGCTTGAGGATGGTCATCAAAGTATATGGTGTGCTGTGAGTGACGAGAGTGATGAGAACGCTTTAGAAGATCAGGTAGGTAATGACTTCACATCTCGCATTGTAGCTTTTGAAGATGGCCAGTTCTATTGTACGGGCGGTATGCCTTGGAAATATGCAGTGCCAATTGAGATCATTGCATTGACGCGATATGACTTTTCTTTTTAGTGAACAACATAACTTAGATAAGTTTGGATAGTCATCGCCGAAAGTAAGTCCTAATATCAAGATGTTTAGTTAAATAAAATGCGCGACTGACAAGGCCATTCAAGCGATGCAATATACAGCTTGAATGGCCTTTTGTGTTTTAGAGCCAGTTTGAAAGCTATTTATTATTTTAAAAAATCAGGTTGCATAAAGGCAGGGTTTGGATACGTATAAAATCCTTCACCAGTCGCGAATCCTAGTTTGTTTTGATCGATTAATTGCTCTTTTAAATATTGAGCAGCCTTGAACCTCGCAGGGTTTTGAGTTTTTTCAGCAGATAGTTTTGTGATGTTGTATGCAGTGTTGATACCGATAGTGTCCAATATGGCAAAGGGACCCGACGGCGCGCCAGTTACTATCATCCACGTTTTATCTATCGTATGTGGATCGGCAACTTCTTTTGCAACCAATTGCAAAGCTGCATCTATAAAAGGCGCCAACAAACTGTTCATGATATAGCCGGGTTGCTCCTTATCCAGCGGCATTGCCACCATACCGATGGCAGTAGCAAAAGCAACAACCTCATCAAATACGTTAGGATCTGTCCCAGGATGCCCCATGATTTCGGCGACATTATGCATCCAAATTTTATTGGCAAAGTGTAGCGCTAAAAACTGCGCAGGTCGTCCCGTTGATTCTGCAAACTGACTAGGAAGTAAGGTAGAGGTATTGGTCGCAAAGATGGTTTTCTCTGGCGCTAGTTTGGCAAGTTTTTCATAAAATTCGATTTTAATTTCAGGAATCTCGGGAATGGCTTCAATCATTAGGTCAGCATCTTTGACCGCTTCTGCTAAGTCTGAAGTGTAGCTGAGATTGTCAAAAGCCTTATCCAACTGCTCTTGAGTTGCCCTCAAATCCTTTCGAAAAGCCTTGCACATCAATTGAAATTTTGACTTTGCTTTTTCTAAAACCTCATCATTGATGTCATAGACACTGACATTAAAACCATGAAATGCGGCCTGAAAAGCAATTTGGTAGCCTAGGATGCCGCTTCCCGCGACAGTTACATTTTTATACGTCATTGTATTTATTTCCTAATAGTAGTGGATATAAGTTGCTAGATAAATGTCTAGAACCTATAGATCTATTATTAGATGGTTTTACCTTATTATTCAACCTGCATTTTTATAAAAACATTTAAGAGAACCTAAAAATATCGCGATGCAAGTATCAGATAAGTTTATACTACTTGACTTATTATATTATCAAATAATTCAATAACTTGCTGACTGTATTGCTAGCTTCATACCTAATGATTTTATAATGACTGAAGGCTAATTTAATATCATAATGGCATTTTTAATGACTGTTGATGTCAAAATATTGTCGACGAGGTTGTAAAGGAGGACGTAAGCAGTGATGTACGATGAAAATCGCATTTAACGCATTCGATATGTAAGGAAGGCTATTATCCCTACCATTATTCTTACGTATGAATCCGTTACTGAATTTTAAGGTTTACACTGGTATCATGCGCCATCTTCCAACTGTGCTTATGTGCGTAAGGATTGCATTATCGAAGAATGCAGCTAGAGTGGACAAGCCTATTGACCTGTCTAAAGGTTATTAGCAGTAGTAAGCCTGTTTTTGATGTAATGATTCTCGCAAATGCGATACAAGCAGTTTCAACTTTTGGTCCGGTTGCCGTGCCTTGGGGTAAACCGCATACATGCCCATTTTTTTTCGTGTAAAGCGTTGCAAAATCTGGGTGAGCGTATTTTGCTGCATCTCTTCATAAACAAGTGCTTGTGGTAAAAAGGCGATACCTAAATCGCTAAGGGTCGCTTGTTTAATCGCATTAAGATGATTGCTATGAAACCGACCCTGTACAGGAAGCAGTTGTTCCGTGCCATCCATATATAGCGGCCATATACCATTCGCCGTATGATCAAACTTATAGACCAAACACTCATGACTCCGTAATTGTTCAGGGGTTTTAGGTGTACCGTGTCGCTCTAAATAGTCTGGTGTCGCACATATGACCCATTGGCTATCTATAAGGCGTCTTGCAATGAGTGATGAGTCTTCAAGCTCTGCTGTCCTTATCGCCAGATCAAACCCTTCTTCTATCAAATCAACCAATCGGTTGGTAATCTGTACATCTACTGATATTTCTGGGTGTTGTTTACAGAATTCGGCAATAGATTCGCTCAATATTAGATTCGCAGAGACCGCTGGCATGGTTATACGTATGTTGCCTTTCATGTCCTCACCATAGCCTGTTACGGCATTTTCAGCTTCTTGAAAGGCAAATTTAGCGATTTTAGCTTTGTTATAAAGCGTCCTTCCTGCATCGGTTAAGCTTAACTTTCTGGTTGTCCTATAAAGCAGCTGTGCGTTTAAGCTCTCTTCTAATCTTGCAATGCGTTTGCTTACCACTGAATTCGTTAATGACAGCTTTTCAGCGACCCGAGAAAATGAGCCTTCATCAACCACTTGGACGAATAAAACCATATCGTCAGCTTTGCCCATACTTGTTCCCCAATTGGTGTAATACGTTTTGGATTATAGCAAAAAAAGAAAATAACATTGTCCTTTGATGCAATATATCAATGTATTGACAAGGCGTAGAATATTTTAGGGAATTTTGAGCATTTGTTTATTTAACCATTCTATTAATCATGTCACTGACAGAGATTGTTTTCGGCTTCGTCTGACCGACAGCATGAAGTTATAAAAGCAAATGCTTAGATGAAGTGGTTCAAGGAAGATTACACGATAAAAAAAGGATTATGATTTTGAGTCAAACAATATATGGACTGTTGGCATTACTGCCAATCGTTCTCTGTGGTATTTTTTTGATAGGCTTGCAATGGTCAGCCAAAAGAACCATGCCAATCGTTCTGGCGGTTACTGCCGCGCTTGCCCTCTTTGTATGGGATATGACGCTTAATCGCGTGTCTTCATCTATTATTCAGGGAATGGTCATTACCGTCTCAGTATTGTGGATCGTATTTGGTGCTATTTTTTTATTGAATACGTTAAAGCATACGGGTGCCATTGCCGTTATCCGTGCTGGGTTTACCAATGTATCGCCAGATAGGCGGGTGCAAGCCATTATTATTGCTTGGTGCTTTGGCTGCTTTCTTGAGGGAGCGGCTGGCTTTGGTACAGCGGCCGCTATTGCCGCGCCTTTACTCGTCGCGATAGGATTTCCAGCGCTAGGTGCCGTGTTAATGGGAATGATGATACAAAGTACGCCTGTGTCATTTGGTGCAGTCGGTACGCCTATCGTTATTGGAGTAAACAAGGGATTAGATACAGTAGCCATTAGCACCCAATTGGCACAACAAGGACTAGAGTGGGGCGATTTTTTACAACTAATTACCAGCCAAGTCGCCATTATGCACGGGGTCATTGGTACGTTTATGCCACTCTTTATGGTAATGATGCTGACTCGATTTTTTGGTAAAAACAAAAGCTGGAAGGAAGGTTTTGCGATTTGGCCATTTGCTATTTTTGCAGGTTTGGCATTTACGCTTCCTTATACTTTGACTGGTATCTTTTTAGGACCAGAGTTTCCGTCACTGGTCGGTGGTTTGGTTAGTGTCGCCATCGTTGTTAATGCTGCAAAACGTGGATTTTTAGTGCCAAAAACTACATGGGATTTTGAGCCGCAAAAAAACTGGCCAAGTGAATGGCTTGGTAAATTAGTAGTTAGTAAGGAAGATTTGACGCCGAATGTAGATGGTAAGAAAATGTCTATTTTCATGGCATGGTTCCCTTACTTGCTGGTTGCGCTGTTATTGGTTTTTTCAAGAGTGTTTGCGGGCTTCAAAGCTTTTCTTACTAGTGTGACGTTAGACTTTAAATCAGTATTGGGCGAGACGGATATTAGCGCTGATTTTAGTCCTTTATACTTACCTGGTGGGTTATTGTTAATCAGTGCTTTGGTTGCCGCTTTTTTCCAAACCAAAAAGCCAGGTAGTGCACTAAATAGTGCGTTCAAAGAGTCAAGCAAGACGGTATTGAGTGCTGGTTTTGTTCTTATATTTACGATCCCAATGGTCAGGATTTTTATCAATTCAGGCGTCAATCTATCAGATGTGGCAAGTATGCCAGTTGCGAGTGCAGAATTATTTGCAGGTGCTTTTGGTAATGTTTTCCCCTTAATCAGTGCAACGATTGGAGCACTTGGGGCCTTCATCGCAGGTTCTAATACTGTCTCTAATATGATGTTTAGCCAATTTCAGTATGAAGCTGCAATTAGCTTGCGTATTTCACCTTCTATAATCATAGCAGCACAAGCCGTTGGTGCAGCAGCTGGTAATATGATTGCGATACATAATGTGGTGGCTGCCTCAGCAACTGTAGGTTTGCTTGGTATGGAAGGCGCTACCCTCAGGCGCACGATTTTACCTACTTTATACTATGTATTGTTCTGCGGAATAATCGTTATGGCTACCATTTACATTTTCGGTTTTCAAGGTCCTTTAGCACCATAAAGCACATGTAACCTCCAAGATAAAGAGATTGATATGCATTCATCAAACCTTTTCTCATCGAATATAGCGCATCAAGACCAAGACATACTCCGTCCTGAGCAAGTATTAGACAAGCTAACCCATTTACTGGGAGCCAGTAATGTACAGGCTGATCCAGAGAAAAACGAACACTATAGAATGGGGTGGCGCTCTGGTGGCGGCAGCGCTTTGGCTGTTTTGTTTCCACAAACACTGCTGGAGATTTGGCGTAGTCTAGAAATATGTGTGGAAGGCGACTGCATTATTATCATGCAAGCAGCAAAAACAGGGCTGACTGAAGGCTCAACCCCGAGCGGTAATGACTACGATAGACCAGTGGTTGTGATTAACACCCTTGCAATGAATCAGTTGTATTTGGTGAATGATAACGAGCAAGTGATTAGCTTACCTGGCGCCACGTTGCATCAGTTGCAAAGTCAGCTTAAAGCCGTAAATAGAGCACCTCACTCGGTCATCGGTTCATCGACTTTGGGTGCGTCAATTATTGGCGGTGTCTCTAATAATTCTGGTGGGGCACTGGTTAAAAGAGGTCCTGCTTATACCGAACTTGCTTTGTTTGCCCAAATAGACAAGCACGGTCAGCTAGTGCTGGTTAATCACCTAGATGTAGAGTTAGGCGACACTCCAGAAGAAATACTCACTAACTTACAAACAGGTAATTTCGATAAAAGAGCATTACCTGACACTGGTAAGATGGCATCTGACAAAGAATATATCGCCAGAGTAAAAGATGTTGATGCAAGTACGCCAAGTCGTTTTAATGCGGATAAGCGAAGACTGTATGAAGCAAGCGGCTGCGCTGGCAAGCTAGCGGTATTTGCAGTGCGTCTTGATACCTATCCAACAGCTGTAAAAGAGAAAGTATTTTATATAGGCACTAATAGTGTGAGTGAGCTTGCACAGCTCAGAAGACAAATATTATCAAGCTTCGATAATATCCCTGAAGTGGGTGAGTACATGCATCGTGATATATTTGATGTATCTGCTAAGTATGGTAAGGACACGTTCCTGAGTATTAAGCATCTCGGTACCAATGCCTTACCTAGATTGTTTTCTATCAAAGGCGCTATGGATGCAAAACTCCATAAATGGTCATGGATGCCAAAGCATTTCACTGACAAAGTCATGCAGTTCATCGCCAATATATTTCCAAAGCATTTACCGAAGCGAATGCTAGAGTATCGCGACCAATATGAACATCATTTAATCTTAAAAATGAGTGATGATGGCATAGCAGAAGCACAGAATTTTCTTGAGGCGTTCTTTGCCGTGTCAGACACAGGTAACTATTTTGAATGTAGTCAAGAAGAATCAGAAAGCGCCTTTTTACATCGCTTTGCCGCTGCAGGTGCTGCATTACGTTATGAAGTCATACATGAAAAAGAAGTCGGCGATATATTGGCATTGGATATTGCTATACCACGTAACGAGTTAGAATGGCTCGAAACGTTACCTGAAGACATTGAACAGCATTTGGAAAAGAAACTCTATTATGGACACTTTTTTTGTTATGTATTTCATCAAGACTATATTTTGAAGAAGGGTAGTGATGCACATCTTGTTAAAAAAATGATGCTAGAGCTACTGAGCGCACGCGGAGCCAAATATCCTGCTGAGCATAATGTCGGACACCTATACGAAGCAGAACCTGATTTGCAAAATTTCTATAAAAGCCTAGACCCAACCAATACCTTTAATCCGGGTATTGGTAAAATGTCGAAAACCAAACGCAATTGCTCGTGTTGTTTATAACTGAACTCTATAACTGATATTTAAAACTGGCCATGGGCTGATTATTTATCAGTAGCTAAGTTGCTGAATAGTTCAGTGTTTGTCTATTATAAATTGTTCAATACATCCTCAGAAGCACTGCCGATTGGTAGTGCTTTTTTATTATTTCTCGGTAAATGTATCAGTGGCCTCGAGTTCAGAAGCATATTTATTCAAAATGATTTTGTTATCTATTGTTAAATACCAGTCGATGCTATGTATAATGCAGCACTAGCATAGCTTTCACTTAGTATGGCTTTCACTCATATGCCTTTAATAAGAAGATTACATTATGTCAAACAAGCGTCCTTTATATATTCCTGTTGCTGGACCCGCTCTTTTAGAGACACCTTTATTGAATAAAGGTAGTGCTTTTTCATCAGAAGAACGTAGTAGTTTTAATTTAACGGGGCTATTACCTCATAATATTGAAACGATTGAGGAGCAATCATTACGTGCTTATCATCAACTAAGCTCATTCACTGATGCGATGGATAAGCATATTTACTTGCGTAACATCCAAGATACCAATGAAACCTTATTTCATCATCTAATTGAGCAGCATATCGAAGAAGTCATGCCGCTCATTTATACCCCAACCGTTGGTCAGGCGTGTGAAAAATTCTCGCAAATTTATCGTCGTAAACGTGGTTTGTTTATCTCATATCCTGAGCGTCACAAAATCGACGATATGCTACAAAATGCCACCAAACAAAACGTCAAAGTGATCGTTGTTACTGACGGTGAACGTATATTGGGGCTAGGAGATCAAGGTATTGGCGGTATGGGAATTCCAATCGGTAAGTTGTCTTTATACACGGCTTGTGGTGGTATTAGCCCAGCTTACTGTCTACCTATTTTGCTGGATGTCGGCACCAATAACCAACAGTTGCTTGACGATCCTATGTATATGGGCTGGAGAAATCCGCGCATTTCTGGCGATGAATATAATGAATTTGTGGACTTATTTATTCAAGCTGTTAAGCGCCGTTGGCCAGAAGTGTTATTGCAATTTGAAGATTTTGCTCAGGAAAACGCGACACCATTATTGAATAAATATCGTGATCAGCTATGCTGCTTTAATGATGATATTCAAGGGACTGCTGCGGTATCGGTTGGTACTCTGATTGCAGCGTGTCTAAACAAAGGTCAAAAACTTAGCCAACAGAATATCGCATTTTTAGGCGCAGGATCTGCAGGTTGCGGTATTGCTGAGCATATTATTCGCCAAATGCAGCGTGAAGGATTGACTGAAGAGCAAGCTCGTAGTCAAGTATTTATGGTTGATCGCTATGGCTTATTGACAGATGGCATGACAGAACTGCAAAAATTCCAAGAACCGTTAGTACAAAAAGAATCAGCTATTGCAAGCTGGGACAAAAGTAAGAAACTCGGCTTAGCGCAAGTAGTTAAACAAGCAAAAATTACCGTATTATTTGGTGTTAGCGGACAAAAAGGTCTGTTCACCCAAGAAGTGATCGAATCGCTATGTGCTAATACTGAGCACCCAATTGTACTACCGCTTTCAAACCCAACGTCTCGCGTGGAAGCAACGCCGCAAGAAGTGACTAATTGGAGTAAAGGCAAGGCAATTATCGCAACGGGTAGTCCTTTTCCTCATACCACTTATAACGGTCAGTCGTTTGAGGTTTCTCAGTGTAATAACAGCTATATTTTCCCTGGCATTGGTCTAGGTGTTTTAGCAGCACGTGCGACAGGTATCAGCGATAATATGCTAACGGCAGCAAGCCAAGCTCTTGCAGATATATCAATGGAATACGAAAAAGCACCTGGTGCCATCTTACCGCCGATCAAAGTTATCAGAGAGATCAGTGAAAAAATAGCGTATGCAGTGGCATTGCAAGCGGCTCAAGACAAGCTAGCACTACCTATCACATCGGAGAATTTACAACGCCGATTAAAAGCGAACTTTTGGTTACCTGAGTATCGTAACTATCGCCGTACTTCTTTTTAGGTTAGAGATTAGATAGTTAGCTATTATCGATATTGCAAACACTATAAAAAATCACCTTAACTTGAACAGTTAGGGTGATTTTTTTATCTGTGCATTAATATAAAACTATAGCGTCTGTATGGTCGCTTGTTTTGGTGGTGAGTTAGTCAACGCCTTGATAATTTCAGATATTTTAAAGGTATTCTAAGAAGTGTTAGTCGATACCTTTATCATTAAGGTATGGAAGGTTAGGGTGTATTATAGACACGCAATAAAAAACCCTTGCAGCGTATGGCTTACAAGGGTTTAATCGGTACTACTCATATCTTAACTGGTGCGCCCACCACGCAACGACTAACTTAGCATAATCCTTTATTATTAAGGGATAAGGTAGTTAAGTATTTATTTTTAACAACAAATTTAACAACTTCTTAAGGTCTATTGATTTGCCATCCGATTGAGATTGGCTTTTATATCATGAATGACCTGATTCGATAATTCTTTCTCAATGTTATGATCTTTAATAACAGTCAAAAAGTCCTCAGCAACTGATGCTACCTGATCAATAATAGCTTGTGCCTTTTTTTGCTTAATATCAGCAAGTTTAGCCAACTTTAATAAGTGAGATCGGGTAGGGTATTGAGCTTCACCAGTCACATCCATTTGATGATAACCGTTCATACCTGAGTTATAAACGAGATCATAGACAGGCGACAATGACCACCTGCCAGCCTTGTCCATCATAAAAGAGAAGTTCTTGCTATGATCGTCTTTATTGTTAAAGATGACATTAAATACAGCATGTCTAAAACCCTCTTCTACAGCAACTTGTGATTGGGTCAACATACGCACGCAGCGTAAATACTGCAGATAATCTAATGATGGGATGCGAAAATCAATGTCTAATAAACCTGCCAGCGTATGAGTATGAACGCGTTGATTGTCCATACGGTCAAAACGCTCAACCCCAAAAGCAGCATGTTTTTCACCGATATCAAAATAATGATGCGCAGGCATGTTTAGGCCTGCTTGCTTAGCCATATCAGCATAAATTGACTCTAATAGGCAAACGCTTTTATGCTCAGATTGGGCAGGAAACTTAATCAGCCACGGCGCTGCGGATGGCTGTTCGCTTTTTAAGTCCGTAGTAATAAACTCGGTTGCCTCATCATATAGGACAAGTGCTTTTGGTCTTGCACCTTGTGGTGAGCCGCCGATAACGATGAGCTCAGCCAGTATGTTGCTATCTTGTCCGGATAAAATCGATTGATTGGCAGCGGCCAGTTTGGCTAAAGTAAAATCATTAATATCGATATCAGCGCCTGATAAATCTTGTTGTGGCTCAAAACTAAGTGCTCCCATTGCTGAATTACCAATATAAGCGAGGCGATCTAAAACATTGATTGACGTAGCATGAGACATTGTTTTTCGAAAGAACCTATCCATGAGCAGCATTCCCCAACCATCAGGTAAGCTGTCTGATAATAATCCGCATAGGTAATGGCTCGACGCATGAGTACCATAATAAGGTGCTGATCGTAAGGGCATCTCAATTGGTGATAACTCCAGTCCATCAGTCAGCCACGCCGCATCATAGCCAAAGGTAGGGCGTCGTCCATCCATCGTTAATTTACCGATAAGACGTTTGTCTCCGAATCCTTGGTAGTAAATATTGATAATTGATATCGGTTGATACATTGAGGTGGCTACCTTATATCAGCTTTTATTTGAGGCGCGCAAGCGTGGATTTTGTTTAGCGATAACATCTTCTATATTGGTAGGCACTACATCAAATAATTCAGAAAAGTGATTTACCATGCCAAGAGCCATAGCGAGCCTGATTATATTGTCTAGTGTACCGCCCTGACCAGACTCAATACGAGCAACAGTACTGATGCCAGTACCAGCCTTATCTGCTAAAGCGGCTTGTGTTAAGTTTAATGCCAGTCTCTGCGTTTTTAAGCGTTCACCTAAAATCTGAGAAATTTCACTTGGCGTATAAAAATCAAATCTTATGTTCATAATATAATCATTCATATAAGAGTGTTAAAATACTATTTTAGCACTTAGTCATTCAAATATGAATTCTTGTTTTTATAAAGCTAATAATTAGAAAAAATACTTGCAATAAGTACCTGTTCTTTACATAATCCTTTCACTATAAAAAAGTGGACTTATATATACAAGTATTTCGAGAACCAATATAGCTGGCCACACTTTAAGCTTTTTAACGGTTAGTATTATCAGCGTTTGTATCAATGCCAATGCGCTTACGCCTGAGTGACCCCTGCCGTCAAACCCCAATATTAACAACATCACCTAAGAAAAGTGGATTTTATACATCAGTCTTCTGCACTATATAAACAATAGCATTTAGGTGATTTTCGAATCATTAGAGTAAAAGAATTCCATGGTAAGGGATAGGTTAATTATATTTTGGACACCATAATATTGAGGTGTTTATCACCCAACAAGTTATAGTTTAGATTAATATTTGGTCTACTCTAGCATTGAGTAATTCTTTGCTATCGATATTAATTTTAAAGCTATCCCCTAATAAAAATAAACAGTAAATAGAAAATTCGTTAAAATTATAACCCCTAAATTTAATGTCTACGGATTCGACAGCAGAGGTCGGTAACAAGAGGTTGAGCCATCTAGCTTAGTATATTTATAATTACTGTATTGTATTTAACTATGACATCACTACGATTTTGATATTTGAGAATAATTACTCTACAGCTATTTACTTTCCAGTAACCTCTTTCATAAATACTACTTAATACATCTCTGGCCAAAAAATTAATAGTGACAAGCTATGAAACATAATTTTGGGCAATTTTCATATCTATTAATACTCATCTTAAAGCGAACCTCTCTCTTAACAAATATCCTAATATTTTGTGGCATTACTTTTAGTCATGGTTGACAGACTTTATATCATTTTCCAATGGTCTGTGATTTGGAGTAATCTTGACCGTAATCAGAACCATAACAAGGAAGTTTGTATGGCAAAATTACGACCAGTGACTTTTTGGCCCGCATTTGTTTGCTTGGTATTAACCGTCGCTTACACACTCATTGATAAACAAAATTTTATCACGGGCACATCAAGCCTAAACACGATAATCATGACTAACCTTTCTTGGTTATTCAACCTTAGTGCTTTATTCATGGTGTTTATCGCAGCGTACGCCTTTTTTGCCCCAATCGGGCGGGTACGTATTGGCGGCGAAAACGCCTCTCAAATGCTGACCCCATTTCGTTGGTTTGCCGTGTCGCTAACCACAGTTATTGCAATGGGTATTCTATTTTGGTCTGTTGCCGAACCAGTTCTACACTATCATGAGCCCCCCGCATATTTAGGCATAATCCCTGAAAGCCCTGAAGCGATGCGCTTTTCGATGTCTACTATCTTTGTACATTGGACGATTACCCCTTATTCAATTTATACGGTTGCTGGTTTGGCATTTGCCTTAGCATTCCATAATCTTAAGTTACCATTTTCTATTGGTTCGATGTTACGTCCAATTTTAGGGCGCTGGGTTGATGGTGTTGGTGGTCAGATAGTTGATGGTTTAGCGCTATTTGCTGTCGTACTGGGTATGTCTGCCACATTGACTTCTGGGCTATTGGTGATAAGCGATGGCATGGAGTCTGTACTAGGCATTCAGAAAAGTACCACTGGGTATGCAATTATCGCTATCGTCATTATAGGGGCTGCGCTTATATCTGCTGCGTCTGGACTGCACCGTGGTATCCAAAACCTTGCTCGAATCAACACTTGGCTCTACTTTGTAGGCGCTATATTCATATTTATTGTGGGTCCTACTACCTTTATCTTGTCGCTGGGTGTTGAGTCGCTAGGGGTTTATCTTTCTGACTTTTTCGCACGCAACTTAGTAACAGGCGCTTCTGGCAATGACCCATGGCCAGGTTGGTGGACAGTGGCTTTCTTTGCCAGTTGGTTTGCTTGGGCGCCACTAAGCTGTCTGTTTCTTGGAAAAATTGCCCGTGGCTATACCGTTCGTCAGTTCATCATGGTCAATCTGCTGTTGCCATCTGCTTTCGGCTTTGTATGGTTCAGTATATTCAGCGGTTTTTCATTGTTCTTTGATACCACCATGGGCGGCATTATGTACCAAGCTTACCAAGACAATGGTTTTGCTTCGGTGATTTATGTGCTGTTCGATCAGTTACCTGGTAGCACTATACTCAGCGCGCTATTCATATTTGCCTGCTTTATCACCTTTGTGACAGCGGCCGATTCGACGACCGATGCGATTGGAGGTCTGTGTATCCAAGGCGTTGATGCAGAAAACCTTACGTCTCCTATATGGGTAAAAACGATTTGGGGCTGTGCCGTGGCCTTTGTCGCTTGGATAAGTGCGAGCTTTATCGGTACTGATGCCATCAAGATGTTGTTCAATTTGTCCGGTGTACCCGGCATGTTGATTGTACTGGGTGCAGGCCTTTCATTCTTGAAGCTGGCCCGTAGGGTTGAGATTAATGGGGATATTGTTGAGTTAAAGCCAACGCTATCAACTGACGTAAGGAAAACTAGTGAGCCTTCACGCTCAATAACGTAAAAAGAGTGGCAGTAAAAACACGTTCAAAAATGCGGTAACCATACTATCTAGTAGAACTATATCTACGACTACCTTTAAGGATTAAACATGCAATACGTCAAACTCGGACAGTCTGGCCTAAAAGTATCTCGCCTTTGTCTTGGCACCATGAATATGGGTTCAAAAGAATGGAAACCTTGGATCTTTAACGAAAAAGAAAGTGAGCCGATCATTGCACATGCGCTCGATATGGGTGTTAACTTCATCGATTTAGCCGACTTTTACTCTCTTGGCGCTGGTGAAGAGGTCGTGTGTAATGTATTGCGCCGTATCGCTCGTAGAGATGACTTGGTTATCACCACTAAAGTGGGATATGCCATGAACAATGACATCAATGCACAAGGGCATTCACGAAAAAACATTTTCAAACCCCAATATTAACAATATCACCTAAGTAAAATGCCAAATTAAAAAAGGTTACCGAGGCTATATTTGGTATAGCATTGGCAACCTTTTTTTATGTTTTTAATATTTAAAAGTAAGTTTATACGTTCATTATAATCAGATTTTCAGTCCCTCGATAGCGAAGTCATCATCACCTAAGCAGTTATGTTCTGGCTAGTACATTGCAGTCGCTGAGAAACAGATCAAAAATACAAATATTTAGTGTAGGAGTAGGTTTTTAATCAACTGTCTGAGTAATCCGATGATGAATAGACCTTAGGTGCAGCCATAGTTTTCCAAGCCTAAATAGTACGTTTTACCGTACCTTGCCTTATATCAAATAAATATGCCTCAACATCACGAATAACAGAAATGCCTGAACCAGCTCATTCAGAACTAGTTATTGGCATACCTATTCCAAGTTTAATTCAAGTGGTAACCCACCCAAACCTAAGACACTAATCTAATAGAATTAAGCTGCGTGAAATAGTTTCTGCATTGGCGTAAAGCCGCCATTGCCCATGTTCGGGCGCTCGTTATTGTAGTGGTACAACCAGTGTTCTGCTTGTTCTCTGACTTGAGCTAAAGTAGTAAACAGCTCTTGGTTTAACCAATCATACCGCATCGTTCTATTATAGCGCTCTACATAAGCATTTTGCTGTGGATGACCAGGCTCAATATATCTGATAGCAATATCTTGCTCTAGTGCCCAGTCTTTGAGTGCATTACTAATGTACTCAGGACCGTTGTCACATCTCACTTGATCAGGCTTGCCTCGATATTCAATCAGCTGATTCAGACCGCGTATCACTCTTTGAGCAGGTAGTGAAAAGTCAATCTCAACGGTTAGCGCATCAGGCATAAAGTCCATGCTCCAGCTTTGATTGATACTATCAGGTACTGCTAGAGGTATGGGTTTGTCACGTTTAATACGGCGCTTGGGCTTGATTCTAAGGTTCAATTCAAGATCGCAGTAGATGCGATACACGACGCGTTTGTGGTTGTAGGGCAACCCCAGAAAGTTATACAGACTTAAAAAGCATAATCCAAAGCCCCAATTCTTATTCTTCTGCGTCAGATCTATTAATAAATCCGCTATTAGCTTGT
This sequence comes from Psychrobacter nivimaris, assembly GCF_009812035.1. GTDB lineage: Bacteria > Pseudomonadota > Gammaproteobacteria > Pseudomonadales > Moraxellaceae > Psychrobacter > Psychrobacter nivimaris. The sequence continues at coordinate 47,435 of NZ_VZIZ01000026.1, forward strand.
TTTCATCAGAGGCAACTGACTTATGATAGTAGCAAGTGACGCTGATGTTAAAGATATGGCAAGCCCTGCGTATGCTAATAAAACGCTCTTCAAGGTAGTGACAAGCCATCTCACGGCGCCTTGATGGCGCTACCATTTTTTTGACATGACATTCTGTAATATGTCAGATTTAAGACATTCATCGGCATACATCTTCTTTAGTCGAGCGTTCTCAATTTCAAGCTCTTTAAGACGTGAGATTAAAGAGGCATCCATACCGCCGTATTTAGAACGCCAGTTATAAAGGGTGCTTTGTCCAATATTGTGGTCACGGCATAGCTCAGTGATAGGGACACCTTGCTCTGCTTGCTTTAAGATGTTGACGATTTGGTTGTCGCTAAAGCGGATCTTTTTCATAGGGTTCTTCTGCTGATAGTTTAGCAGTTAATCTCTATTTCTAAGCGTTCTTATTTATCGGGAGGATTGCCGGAGTATGCGCAGTACTGAAGGGATGGCCGAACGGATCGATCAAGGTTTGCAGCGACGCAAACGCTGGATATTGCCTGAACCTGTTTCGCACCTTGGCAGCTTACTGTAGCGAGTCGCACCGGCTCTGTACTTGCATCAGGTGCGTAAACGCTTTAAAGGCGAACTACGATAAATTAATTATTGGATTCGTCTCAGCTTTTATTCTAATATTGTGCCGTTTAAAAAATAATGTTGCTAGCAACGGTATTTTAAACGGTATTTTTTATCACCACCTAGAAATGTCATGACATGTTACTCACTATATGAGTGTTTGGTTTTTAGCTTCCTAAGCTAGCCTTAAGGTTTGTTTGTTGTAATAGCAGTAGAGCAGATGATGTAACGTCTAGCCTACTAGCGGTATCTCGCCTAGGTTTGATGTCTAGCAATTATATCGTCAAAAAATAAACGAACTATTAAGGGAGTGATGACCATGGACCAAAACAGTACAACGAATCCGACACACGAGTCTGATATATTGTTATCAAACATTCCTAAAACCAGACAAGTACGAGTTTGGGATATTTTGGTAAGAGTGACTCACTGGGCCGTCGCGGCTGGTATCACTGCTAATTTGCTTTTTACCGAAGAAGGCAGTGAGCTGCATCAATATGTCGGTTATACCGTGGTAGGGTTAGTGGTTGTACGTTTGCTTTGGGGTTTAGTTGGCACTCGCTATGCACGCTTCAGTGACTTTTTTCCTACATCGTCTCGTATTAAACGTCACCTATCTGATTTAAGTGCTCGCCGTATGGATGAGCAGCATCTTGGTCATAACCCATTGGCTGCCATTATGATGCTATTGTTATGGGCCGTGATTATAGGGTTAGGCGTGAGTGGTTATTTGATGGAGGCAAGAATTTTCGGTAGTAAAGACATCCTTGAAGAAATTCATGAAATACTTGCCAATAGTTTATACTCACTTGTCCCGTTACACATTATCTCTGCGATTGTCATGAGTTATTGGGAACGGCAAAATCTGATTAAGTCGATGATAACCGGTAATAAAACGGTAACGACGCGTCGCCCAAGATAAAATAATCAACGAAACAGGACAGTCATGGCACGCATACTATTAATAGAAGACGATAGCAATATTGCTGAAGGTATTGTTGTCGGGCTAAAAAGCCATGGCATGATGGTCGATTGGTTTAGTGATGCTAGGCAAGGTGAAATGGCACTGCAAGAGGATATGTTTGATGCGGTGTTGCTCGATCTGACGTTGCCAAAAGGTGATGGTATGACTGTGCTACAAAATTGGCGCTATAAACAGCTAGACACACCGGTGTTGATTATTACGGCTCGTGACGCGATTGCCAATCGCGTGGCTGGACTCAATGCAGGCGCAGATGATTATCTAGTCAAGCCATTTGCACTAGATGAAGTGGTTGCCCGTCTGCAAGCATTGATACGGCGTAGTCAGGGACGGAGCCAACCTGAGATTCGTTATGGTGAAGTCGCTTATTGGCCTCACAATCACCAAGTCTCTTATCAAGGTCAAGTCATTGAGCTAACCATCAAAGAAGTGGCCATACTAGAGCAAATGCTAACTCATCCTAAACAGATTCATAGTCGAGCCAGCTTAGAGGACAAGCTCTATGGTTGGCAACAGGATATTGAGAGTAATGCTATTGAAGTGCATATCCATCATTTACGCAAAAAACTGGGCAATGATTTTATTTTAACCAAACGCGGCATCGGCTACTATCTCAATCCAGCACATAGCCATTAAAGTGTTTATGTTCAATTTGGCTTTTAATATATGAGCAACATGTGAGCTTATGAAAAGTATCCAGCAGCGGCTGTTAATCTCTTTACTCATTGGTCTACCCTTACTATGGCTTATCACATCGAGCTTTATTGCTTGGCGGTTATGGCATGAAATTAATGAGATGAATGACACGCAAATCACTCAAGTGGTTCGATATTTGATGGGCGTATCTGCTGATGACAGTGATTCACAAGATGGGGATCCAAAAACTGGAGAACAAGAAGACAGCGACCAAGAGGAAGGTAAAGGAGAGCATCATAGAGAAAAGAGCGAAAAGCCCGCTGCCAAAATATATAATTTAAAAAGTAAAGAGCTGTCAGGTGACCTGGGTGATGCTGAAGATGACTATATGGGCTTTGCCATTTGGGATAAAGAAGGACATCTATTAGTGGCTGATGAAAATGGTCAGTCATTTTCTTTTCTGCCAGACCAGCGTGGTTTTTTAGAAGAATATAACTCTGCTTATCAGCGCCTAAACCCTTTTAGCAAACGCTGGCGGTTATTTTATGCGCATGATGACTATAATGGTGACAATGGCTACGATGACACGCATGAAGGCCGAGTGATCGCTGTTGGTCAAAACCTTGATTCTCGCCGAGAAATGATTGTCGAAGCAATGTCTGTGCAAGTGTTGCCTATGTTGATTGGGCTATTTTCCTTCATGATTTTGGCTATCGGATTGATACGACACGGACTGATGCCGTTAAGCCAAATCAGTGCCGAGGTGGAACAGCGCAAGCTGCAAGATGATAGTCCTATCACAGCAGACGTACCAAAAGAGATTCAGCCTTTGGTGACCGCTTTAAACGTTTTGTTTATAAAAGTGGCAGATACCTTGGCACGTGAACAACGCTTTACCGCTGATGCTTCTCATGAGCTGCGTAGTCCACTGGCTGCGCTCAAACTACAAGCAGACTTGTTACAGCAGCAGCTATTACAACTGTCTGGCATAGAAAACGACAATCAGTTGTTTTATCACACACAAAAGATTAGCGATGGCATTGAGCGTGCGACCCATTTGGTCGATCAATTATTGGTTTTAGCCAAGATAGAGCCGCAACAGCAGTTGCCTCCTGAGCAATTAGAGCATCCAGACTGGCTGATGCTCACAGATTCTGTACTGAGTGATGTCAACCGCTTGGCTCGTGAAAAACACATTCAATTAAAACGCACCGTACACTGTGACAATCCTGCCGATATTTTGCCCATTCTTATCAATCCAGTATTATTTAAGCTATTAATCCGCAATTTACTAGACAATGCCATCCGCTATTGCCCAGAGGGCTGTCTGATTGAACTGCAGTTAGATGTTGATAATATTAAAGTGGTGGATAATGGCTTGGGTGCAGACCCAGAGCAGCTAGCGCGCCTGAGCGAACGCTTCTACCGTCCAGCAGGTCAAACCCAACTAGGTAGTGGGCTAGGACTGTCAATCGCCAATCGAATCGCCGAGCTGCACAACCTCACCTTAGCGTTTGCCAACCGCTCTCAACCAGAAACAGGCTTTGTGGTAACAGTTAAAAGTAAAAGCCCACTCTCAAAACCGTTGTAAAAAAATAAATCATACTGTCTTAAGTTTGAGTTAATATTCAGTGCGTATGCTACTCGTATTCCCTAATAACATTATATGGAGTACAACCTGTGAGCCTACCTCTCTTAAGACCACTATTATTAACTGTCGGTGCGACTTCCTTAGTATTCTTTGGTGGGGTTATTGCCTTAGCCGTGCAGTCTCCCGAACCTGCTAGTACTTTATCAGTAGCTGATCCTATCACTCAAAATACTGACATCACACCTAACGCCTCATCCTCATCGGTGCAGCAGTTACCTCTTGCTGCGCTTAGCCCTGCGCAAGCGACAGCACTGGCAAAACAAGACGCACCCAATGCGATATTGCAGGCCAATCCAGAGCTCATCAACTATAACGGTAAGGTCGCTTATGAAGTGCTATTAGATAATAGCGCCACTTATATTGACGCCAATTTAGGCACGGTTCTAAATCCGGTAGCGACCAATAATTATCGTGTTGAGAATTTTTATGAAGACTACGATGAAGATGATCGAGATGAGCATCATGATGACGACAGGGACGAAAATGAAAAAGTCGGCAAATACCGTGACGAGGATTACAAAAAGAGTGATCATCTAATCGCAACGAGCTACAAACACCATGAGGAGGAAGATGATTATGATGACTAATACACAATCAACGGCCCAAGCAACTCCAAAGAAACCTGCTAATAAGACGAGTAAAAAAGCTGATCCGTTCGCCTTTCTTAAAAGCAGTATCATGATTGCATCGATTGCAGGCACGATGGGTGGATGGTTATTTTTGCTCAATCAAGAGACAGACAGCCCATCTGTGAGCGCCGTCACTGTAAATACTACAGATTCTGGGAGTGGTGAGCTAGCTGCTGCATCAATACCCATTGTTGACATCACACAGCTGAGGCAGGTCAATGAAGCTGCTCCTGTAGAGGCAATAACAGTCGTCGCCCGTACGCGTTCTTCTCAATAACCAGCAAATCAATAAATAAGCAAAGATGAGTAATTATTGAGCTTATACCCTATCGCAAAAAATGGAGTCTTCTGATGAGTAAGAACACGACAAAATTGGCGACTCTGAAACTGGCGGCGATGGGTTGCCACATTCAAATAACGTTAAACATTACCAAGATTGGCACACAGCACTCGCAGGAAATAATAGATCACCAAATTTCTTTGTTAAAAAGTGAAACTCAGCAGCGTTTAGCACGCTGGGAGCATATATTTAGTCGTTTCGATGAAACCAGTGAGCTCATGAGACTTAATAATCATACCGACCAATGGAGGGAGGTAAGTGCAGAGTTGTTTGAGGTCTTAGGTCGCGCCATATATTTTGTTGTAGAAACTCAAGGTCTCATAACCCCAACCTTACTCAAACCGCTCTGGGCTGCTGGTTATAGGCAGTCATTTGAAACCTTGCCAAAAATGTCTACGCCATCTATACCCGTAATTACCTCAAACTCTGGCTCAAATGCCGCCACATACTTACAAGCTCAACCCAATGCTAACAATCCTAATCAGCAAATAGACAGTATTCAGTGTCGCCGATTGGTTGATGGTCAGCATCAGATCTACCTGCCCGCTGGAATAGCACTTGATTTGAATGGTTATGTCAAAGGCTGGTGTGCCATGCAATTAGCTGAGCAGATTAGTCGAAGTCATGACTGGCAACTCCCTTGTTTGGTAGATATGGGCGGTGATATAGCAATCGGTGTCCCAAGAAGCCAAGCCCTAGATAATGCAATAGACAGTCCAATTGTTTGGGGCGTGGCAATTGCTAAACCTTACTGTGCTAATGGCGAGCATATGCAAAACGACCAAGATGTCGCAATTCTTACTTTGAGATCTGGTGCTGTCGCCACTTCTGGGCAAGATTATCGGCGCTGGTGGCATAAAGGTCGTTGGCAGCATCATTTAATTCACCCTCATTATTCCCGTCCGGCTATCAGTGATGTCCTGACAGCAACGGTCATGGCTGCGGATACTGTAACAGCAGAGGTATACGCAAAATATTGTGTGCTCCTCGGCGTTACAGAAGCAATAACATGGCTGAACCAGCATCATATTGCGGCGCTCTTAATTGATACGAATAACAACGTGATATCGTCCATTGCTATTGAGCCAAATTTGAGTGAGCCCAACTTGGTTGCCGTCTAACGACTCACGCTCTATACGCCAGATACCAATATATTAAGTAGATGCATTCATAGGAGTATCGTCATGCATACAGACAATCTTACTCACAGCCAGGCTACTTCTAATACGTCGCTTCTTGTTCAGGTTATGTGGATTGTATTGATTTTGAGTATTGCCATCGGAGTCGGCAGCTACATGCTATTGATGTGGGGAGAGACGGTCTCACAACTACTGACCGCCACAGATAAGCATTTTTGGTATTTATCACGGGCAAGTGGTGTGATTGCTTATGCTTTATTTTGGCTGGCAGTGGTTTTTGGTTTATTACTGAGTACACGCTTAGGAAAGCATTTTAATGCGGCTAGGGTATTTGCCTTGCATCAGTATTTAAGTCTGATAGCGGTAGGCTTTGCCGCTTTTCATGCTGGTATTTTATTGGCGGATAACTATCTAAATCTGCATATATGGCAGATTTTAGTACCTTTTGGTTTCCAGACTGATCGGGTGGGCGTGGCATTGGGACAGATGGGGTTTTGGCTGTTATTTATCTGTGCATTCAGTTTCTATATTAAGAAGTATATTGGTCAATCAGTGTGGCGATGGCTACACTTTTTGACCTTTACAGCTTATATGCTTATTAGCATCCATGTGTTTATGGTGGGATCTGACAGTCGAGCATTACCGTTGCTGTTATTTTATGCAAGTAGTCAGACATTGGTTTTTGTATTGACTAGCTATAGATTATTGATGATGAAACAAGTCAAGTGACTATTTAATTGGCAATTCGATTGACCGTTCAAATGACTATGTATGGAGCGTTATAGTATCAAGCGGTATAAACTGCAGTGATATTATAAGCTACACTAGGATATACCAATCCGTGTCTATACCTTTTAAGGATTTTATGCATCATTATTCTATTCATGACGAAGCACATTTGAGCAATCGCAATCATTGGTTGAGGGCAGCAGTGCTGGGTGCGAATGATGGTTTGATTTCGACAGCCAGTTTATTGGTTGGGGTAGCGGCTGCCAGCCCAAGCAGTCAGACATTGCTGTTGACTGGCATGGCCGCGTTGACCGCAGGTGCGTTGTCGATGGCGGCTGGCGAGTATATTTCTGTCTCATCACAAGCGGATACCGAAAAGGCGGATCTCGATAAAGAGAGACATGAGCTGACGCATAATGCTGAGCGTGAGCTAATAGAGCTCACAAAAATTTATGAAGCGCGGGGACTTGAGCATGATTTGGCACATCAAGTGGCCGTAAGCTTGACTGAGCACAATGCCCTGGAGGCTCATGCTCGTGATGAGATAGGCTTAACGGATCTTAGTGAAGCGAAGCCTATTCATGCATCAGTTGCCTCTGGACTATCATTTATAGCGGGGGCGATACTACCGATCATTGGGATACTACTATTACCAGCGGAAACACTGGTTTGGTCACTGGCCTCTTTGACGATAGTAGGCTTAATGCTACTTGGGATCATCTCTGCTCGTTTGGGCGGTGCGCCTGTTGTTCCTGCTACTACTAGAGTAGTAGTTTGGGGGGTACTAGCTATGGTAGCAACCTCATTGATTGGCCGCTTATTTGGCGTGGCCATTTAACAACATACTCACTCCATGACAACCTAACTGGTTACTGTCCTTTTTTAGCGTATTGTTTGATGGTGGGTAGGTCTTTGACAATGGCATTGCCAACAATGTTGGGAAACAGTCGATTGAGCCATGCAAAAAAACGCTCGGGAAACCCCAAATGCTGATGCGCCTGCTTGGTTGATATAAAGTGAATCAACGCTTTTGCGACGGTCTTAGGCGAGTCCATTTTCACTTTCAATGCCTCATTCATGGCGACGACTGCGTCTTTATTCATGGTGGTCTTGGTGGCTCTAGGCGCAAAATATCGAAACTTCACTGAGGTGTCGGCATACTCGCGGCCTAACGCTTCACTTGCGCCGCGTAAGGCAAACTTGCTAGCGCTATAAGCACTAAAACCTGGGTAGCCAATACTGCCAAAGGTTGAGCCAACACTGATTATTTGGCTCGGACTATGCTGTGCTATCAAGATAGGCAGTAGTCTTTTTATGAGCTGTAGTGGATACGCCACATTGACCAACATCATCTGTTCGATCGTATCATCACTTTGATCCGTGAGTAATGCAAAGTCATTGATACCTGCATTGAGTATGACAGTATCAATGACGTTTCCATGGCCTTGTGTCATTTCACCCAGCCCCTCTAACAGTAGCGATTGCGACGCCTGCGAGCTTAAGTCACATGTATGAGACAGAAGCGGGACATCAGGATAGTCTTTGGTCAACTCATCCACTAAATGCGTCAAGGTTTGATTGTTACGCCCGATCAAGATTACCGGTCGATTATTGGCACATAATTGCCGTGCGATCTCTTGTCCGATACCACCCGTGGCACCAATTAGTATGGTGTATTGCAGGGTAGACTGTATTAGGGCTGATTGACCATTAGGTAGTGTCATGATATCGCATCCTTGTTGAACAATTATTATTAAAGCATGGATTATTGAAGCACGGATTGTAGTGATATGCGCTGTTGCTAATCGTCTGAGTGATTAATGCCATGCTTAATTCCAAGACCCATCGCAATATACAGCTTACGCTCTGCTAAGGGCACGTCAATTTGTCGACGACCATGCATGATGCGTTTGTTGTCTAGTATCACCACATCACCATTTTGCCACGCAATTTCTTGAGTATGCACTTCACAGATTCGAGTCAGCTTGGCTATTAGCTCATCATCAACGCTTTGACTATTCGCTAGGGTGAACTTAGGTTTTTCATAGTTAAATGATGGCCCAAGTAATGTGTTTGCAAAGGCGAACTGCCCGCTTAAGTTGTCCTCTCGGATAGCAGGTACCTGTAACACGTACCGAACGCCGCCATCTGTCTGAGGCTCTACATGATGCGTTAACGTCTTGCTCGTCGTCGCAGCGATAAATTTATCTAAATCATCCAAGCTTATTTGATCAGCGGCATCTGTTCTGCCGGTCGCAGTAGCCACGTAATTTTGCCAAATTGCTTGAGGTAAATAGCGACTGATACGCATCGGCTGACTAAAAGTGGCTTTTAGCTCAGGTGATAGTGCTTGATACACAGCATATCCATCACATATCGTTGTTTGTGAGCCTTTTTTGGCGCTTAACTCACTAAAAAAGGCAATGACATCAGGTGGCATCGGCGTATTGCCATTTTCGATATGTAGTCCAATAGCATGCGCACCTGCGTCCACTTTTTGGGCTTCAGAAGTGATGTTTTGACGGGCAGGATCATAGGTTAAGGTCTGACACAGTTGACTCATCAACTGACTAAACGTGTCCACATCGTAGTGATGACCTCGAAGTAACATCCAACCATGGGTTTTTAAGGCCGTTAAAATATCAGAGGTCTTAGGTAATGATACGCTGGCAGACACTTGAGAGGTTAGTACCTCAGGAGTGTCAATTTCGATAACGTCACTTTTTATCAAATCATTTAGCATAAGAGTGGTTTGCATAATGCTGTCCTATAACGATAAGTGGTAAAAATATATGTAGGCTAACGGCTAGCTTTGATCTATTTAGGTTTGGTCTATTTATGTACTATCTAAACGGTCAACGGCATTTTTCCTACTATGTTTTATTAAAAGCTTAGTAATAGAGTCTGTTGTGCTGCTGGTGAGAGTGTCCGTTATAAGCCGAGTGCTGATTTATAAGTCTCAAGAATTTGTAGTCGTCGCAATTTACCGTTATCGGTTAATAATCCATTGTCAGTGCTGAAAGGTAGCTCGGCTAGATGCCACTGTTTGATACGAGCATAGTCAGGCAAGGTTTGGTTTACGATATTTAGTGCTTGTTTGATAGCAGATTGTAAATCACTGTTATCTGCTGATGTCGCGTTAGGGTTGGCGACTATCACCGCAGATAGATGAGGCTCACCATCTCCGAGTACCGCTACCTGATAAATAATGGGCTGCGTTGAGAGCTGCGCTTCTACCCATTCAGGCGAGATATTGCGGCCAAAACTACTGATGAGCACGTTTTTGCGTCGACCCGTGATGTATAAATAGCCGTCGTCATCTAGATGACCGATATCCCCTGTGGCAATGATGCCATTGTCTTCGTTGCTATTATCATGGTTTAGGTAGCCTTGCATCGCATTGCCTTTGACCATCACCTCGCCACTATCTGCGATGCTGACCGATGCATGAGGCATAGGTTTACCCACACTGCCTGCGCGCTTTGCTTTAGGCGTATTTAGACTGACCACAGAGCCACATTCAGACAAGCCATAGCCCTCATAGACAGGCAAGTTTAAGGTGTTAGCATCTTGTAATAATTTGGGTGAAACTTTGCCGCCGCCTACTGCCATAAATCTTAAGGATGGCAAAGCAATACTAGGCGTACACTCGCCACTAGTGCTTGTGCAAATTTGGGATTTTTCATTAGCTGCCATTTGCTCGCAAATGGCTTTTAGCATTTGTGGTAATAAAATAACACTGGCGATATCATGGGTTCGTACGGTTTTTATCAGCCGCTCGGCATCAAAGGCTTGATTGGATAGCAAACCAAATTGATCAATTTGCCCTGTCACCAAAGTACGGCCCATGTATAGGCTCACGTAGACGCCTGCCACGTTTTCTAACAAAGTGGCAAAAGGCAACACGCTCAAATGACTAAATTTGCTTGTGGTCTCGGTAACTTCTGAAGTGTTAGCAGCGTCATTTTTCAAGGTGTCAGCTAGCGCACCCGATAACGACTCAACAATACGCATCAAAGTATCTTGACCCAAACATACGCCTTTTGGCATACCAGTACTGCCTGAGGTGTAAGTCACTTTGCAAAAATCGTTGGCAGTAGAGGAATTTTGAGAGGTAAGGCTAGGGTCAATGATAGTGTCAGTAAGTTGATAAAAGCTACCTTTGATATGAGTCGCCTGCTCAGACTTAATGGCTTTTGTCTCTGGTGTATCAGCGATCACCCAATGATCCATATTGTCTATGATTGGCATTGTTAAACTAGCTCCAACATATACCGTCTCTATCTGCGCATCTTGTAGTAAGTGCGCAATTTGTGATGCACTAAAGAATAAGGGGATTGGCACAACGACCGCGCCGACGGTACTCAATGCCAAATCGAGTATGATCCAATCTATATCATTATGGGTATATAAAGCGACACGCTTGCCTTGCCATATGTCTAATGTCTCATGGAGCACCGACAACGTGCGTTGAAGCTGGCCATAAGTCAGACTGATCGTTTTGTCATTGTCTATCGTCTGTATCGCCACTTGCATAGGTGACTGACGGGCATGCTCACATATCGCGGTATAAATGGGTTTCATGTTATTCTCACTGTCTTGTAGTGGTGCAGTGTTATTGGTTGATGGTAAGCTAATGAATGAGTATTAAACGGTTATCTTATTTAGCGTCAAACGAGTGGCATAATTCATCTCTAACGTTTCGTTATAGCGATAATGAGGGGCGCATACCCGCTTAGCATCTGCCACATTGATGGCGACCACCAAAGGGTTGTGCTGATAGTAATGGCCCCATGATGATACTTGCTCAGGGTCTTCTAGCGCTTCTGCAGTGGCCTTGGCAATAACATGGCTGCGAATGCCCATATGCGCCAATATATGTCGCACAGCATCGGTGCCAGTACACACTACCCAGTCTGCTTTGGTTTGGTATTCATGAGTCGTAGGATTCAGGGTAGGGGTAGATAAATAAAACACCAAAAATGCTATCATAAGCCGCGCGCTACCAGCACAACCTGATGCTAAATTGCCAATCTCAAAAATGCGCTGACGATTGACTAGCTCGCCTGCTACTCTACTGATCTCATTTTGTATTGGCGTGTTTAAATACTGCTCTAAAAATATCTTATCTTCACAGATAGGTTTTAGACCGATAGCAACGCTCGTGCCTTTAAACGCGGGCAAAGTATCATCGTCAGCGGATAACCAATCGCCATAGGATGGCATATCGGCAAAACCTGAAAACAAAATAGGCATAAAGTAGCTTAATCTAGCGTGATGGATGTACTCATATATTTGTTTGATGAATGCTTGGGCATCTTGATTTTGAGTATATGAAGTAGGCGATGTCGCTATTGGAATTTGAGTGCTGGCGCGTATATATAGGGATGAAGGTATTCCTTGCACCTCCAATATTGACATTGGCTTAACGGCTTCAATATAGAAGGTCGTATTTAGAACATTCTGCAAGGTATGAGTGCTATCAATAGATAATGACATCAGCTGTCTCCAAATGGCTAAAAGCTTTTAGCACGATTAACATCATGGAAGCATGATAAAGGAGCAACCTTAACTGAACCTTAAGGTTGTATCGTTTTTAACAATCAAACCCCGGTATTGACAAACCCCAATATTAAGCACATCAACTAAGTAAAATACCAATTAAAGAAAGGTTACTAACACTATGCACAATATAGTGTTGGCAACCTTTTTTACTTCTATAAAAATCAGTCACATCGTATATGAATTTATGATATTGATATTCTTATAACCGCACTAATGAGGTGGTTAGCATCTGACAAATCTCAAGCCAGCCTATATCTAGCTTAAAAGTAGCGAATCTATATATCTGATCAGACAATAAGATACTACTCTCGCTGTTGCCAGTCATTTTGACCTACAGGCAACCGATCAAGTAAGTCACGTCTCGATCTCCAGTCAGATATGTGTGTATCTAATAATGCTTTAAATCTATCGTTGTGCTATCGTTCCTTAAAGTGTAATAACTCATGCACGATAATATACTCTAAACCGGGAAGGGCTTTTTAGCCAATTCAAGATTAAGTAATATTCGCCATTGCTCGATATTGCAGCTACCCCATTTAGTTTTCATCTTTTGTACTTGCTAGCCACAGACAGTCCCATTGAACCGCCCCGAGATTGTCGGAGACTCAACATTCTGAGAGAATACGACAATGAAAAGACAAACCTACACTCCTGAGATTAAAGAACGCGCCGTTCGCATGCTGATAGAAGCGTTGGGCGACTATCCCTCCACATGGTCAGCGATTCAAGCCATTGCCCCTAAGATTGGCTGTACGCCTGAAACCCTGCGGTCGTGGCATAAAAAACACATCGATCAAACTATTCCTGCATCGGTGCAAGCGCAAAGTGATAAAGAGCGCATCAAGGAGCTTGAACGCGAATGCAGAGAGCTCAAGCAAGCCAATGAGATCATACGTAAGGCTGCCGCTTTTTTCGCCCAGGCGGAGCTCGACCGCTGACTAAAATCATGATTCAATTCATCGACGATCATAAGAATAATTATGGGGTCGAGCTGATCTGTAGAGTATTACCGATTGCCCCATCAACCTATCACCGTACTAAAGACTTGGAGAGCTACCCTGAAAAACGCTCACTGCGCAGTCAACATGACGACTTTTACATCAGCGAGATTAAACGCATCTGGCAGGACAGCAAATGCCGTTACGGTGCGCGTAAAGTATGGCAGCAGATGAAAGCTGAGGGGTTAAAGGTTGCTCGGTGTACCGTAGAGCGATTAATGAAGCAGTATGGCCTACAAGGCGTCTGGCGTGGCAAAGGCAAGATTACCACCAACAGCCGTGACGACCAAAAGCGCGCTGATGACTTAGTCAATCGTAACTTTAGCGCTTATCGTCCTAACCAGCTGTGGGTTGCAGATTTTACCTATATCAAGACGACAAGCGGCTGGGTCTATACCGCTTTTATTATTGATGTGTTTGCCCGTGCTATCGTTGGTTGGAAGGTATCTAATCGTATGAACACCGATATGGTGATGGCGGCTTTAAATCAAGCAATAGCAGATAGAAACTATCCCAAAGATGTGATTCATCACAGTGATCGAGGGGTTCAGTATTTATCCATTCGCTATACTGATAAAATGGCTGACTGCGGTGTGATTGCCTCTGTTGGTACAACAGGTGATTCATACGACAATGCACTGGCTGAAACGGTCAACGGGCTTTATAAGTCTGAGGTGATTCATTATTTAAAGCAAAACTGGACTGGTGTGAACGATGTTGAACTGGCAACCCTTGAGTGGGTGGACTGGTTTAATAAAACCCGTTTACATGGCACGATTGGATATGTGTCACCCTTTGAGTTTGAAAAGCGGTATTATGATAATTTAACCCTGTCAGGCATCGCTGCCTGACTCAAGTAAATCACTCTCCGATAAAGTCGGGGCGGTTCACATCGATCTGACCAGACCAGACTATTTATTGATTAAAATCTCTCAAGTTAATGTCTACAGATTTGACAGCAGAGGTCAAGCTTGATGCCACTTCTTAAAAAGGTTGCCTTTTTCAAGATACTGATAGCACGTGTGATCAGGGCATACTAAAATCGTACTTTTTCAACCATTGCTCCAAGGTGTCGCGCTCTATGTTTTTACTGCCAGTTGCATAGATAGCGATAGCCTAGCGTATCGGTAAAAAAGCGTATGACACGGTTTTGAGTGAATATTTCTATATCGTCCACGTTACTCATAAGATACACCTGCTAAATTTAGCCCTTGCAGCATAATATTTAACATTTCAGTTTCATGCTGAGCAATTATTTTTTTATCCCACGCATCTGGTTTACCTTGTATGCAATCAATCATTTTCAGTAGCTTTAAGCTATCGATTTGCCCACTTTGCATATTTCCATTTTGTGAGAAATACTTTACCTTAACATCAGGCATATCATTACTCACACGTGAATTAAGGCTATGGCTAATCAAACATAAATTACCAAAAGAGTGCAACAGTGAATCTTTTGCGTCTTTATCTTCCAAAAATATACTGTCGTTTCGCTTATTTTGTGGATAAAAGTGTTCTACAGAGCTTCTAGCGGTAAAGGTAAACTTAGGATAGTTACCGTTTAACCAAAGCAGATAATCTAAATAATTAAATACAAAAATGTTGCGGATATTGCCATACCTGAGATACTGCTTAATTTGTATACGTAGATTATCAGTACTCAAGTTGTCATGGGTATGTTCAGTCAATAGCTTATTGAAGTCTGAGGTTTGATAAATGATTTTATGATAATCATCAGGTTCATCAGTCAAATAACGCTTTAACATAAAGGCGCGAGCTATCTCTTCTAAATGGTCAAGATACGCTACGCTATTAAGCCCCATTTCATCATGTTTATAATGCTTACAAGCATAATATAAAACGGCATTAAGCCAGTGCTTATAGTTCGTAGTAGGAGTTGAGACATGAAAAGCACTTTGCAACATCACTAGTTTGTCAGTGTCAGTCTCAAAGCTATTTTTGTAGTAGCTGTTTTTTTTATCTTCATTCTTGATTAGCTTATTAAGCGTCCATTGTCCTTTACTGTCTTGAGTGTTGCGCTTTATTATAAAGTGATCAAAGATAAATTTGCTTTTAAGTAATGAGTATATAAAGGTCTTTACTTGAGACAAAGGCGTTATCTGATTGTTAGTTTCTATACTTTGCTCAGTATTTGAAGTGTGAGCATTTTCTAAGTTGGATGGTTTTAAGATAAAGGTTTCAAACTGGGTTAGCAGCTGTTTGTCATCAAGTGCGATGTCTTTTTTATATGAGGACTGCACGTTAACCATGATTCTCAAAGCATGTAAAAGAAAGCTTGAGAAATTCACTAAGCTATAGTAAGTCTCACTATTACCGTCATCTTCTTCTTTATCCGCGGTATTGCTAGGGTTAGGTGGACTGGCAAAACCATTTTCAAGGATGTGGAAAAGAGAAGGAAGTGGCTTCAATTTATTGTTTTGAGCATCATTGTTACAGTCAGAATACTGTTCATTATCTGGCTGGGAATTGTTAGGATTATCAGAGTCTTTATATATCCTAAGCAGTTCATCAAAATCTTTAGGCCGCAAAAGAGTTAAATTCTCTGAAAACAACTTAAAGCGTAAAGTAGTATTGAAGCCATACTGTACGTATTTATTCATATTGGCACAGGCTTCCCAAACATCATGAATCAAAGCTTTAACTGGTTGTTTGTCCGCAAGCGCTATCTCACTTTCGTTTGCCTTTTCAATGACTGACAACAAACGTGCTTTAATAATTTCATGCTTCTCTAATTGCTCACCTCGGTTATTCATAACTTCGAAATAATGATTTAAATCCGTTTCGTCAGGCACAGGTACACGAGCAATCTGTACATATTGAAATAGATAATCACAAAACTCTTGAAGGGTTGTAGTGGGTTGTTGGTTATCATTATTAGGGGAAATAAATTTACTTTCCATTACTTCTCTAATAGACGTATAGCCGTTGATAATAGCGGGATTTAGCTTAGCTTCATGAAGGTGCTCATAGGTTTCTAGATTGTCATTCAGTAGTAACTCTAACGTCTGAGTAGATTTCGGACGGCTTTCAAACTCAATGTTTTGTTCTGTATACCATGACATATCATAGTCGCTATCTATAGTTGTAAAGTAATTCTTTAGATATATGATTAATAAGCTCAGAGTATAGTCACTGCACTACAAAAGAGTTATGTTTTGGATGAATATCATAAAACAATTTAGAT
>NZ_VZIZ01000027.1 GCF_009812035.1 Psychrobacter nivimaris
GGTAATGCTTGCTTGTGTCTTTATCTGGTTGCCACTCATTTGAATTCTATACACACCCTAATCAGAGCACATATATTTTTAATATATTTTGTATAAATGGATAAGTCGCATTAACTGATAATATGACATAAAAAATTCCTGATACCTGATAAACCTATAATTATCAGCACTATAGACAACTATTGATATCAGGTCATATACACAGCAGTTTATTTATTCCAGATCATCATATACTAATTCTACTTTTTCTAATCTCTCCGTATTTACATTGATGACAATAGGGTTATGATGTAACGCTTCTTACTGCTTAATCAAATCAATCGAATTAACAGAAATACAGTTTCCAATCCTGCAAACCTGCAAACCTGCGTAACTATACTCATATAAATTCTTATAAAAATGATATCTGATAACATCATCGGATAAGGAAGCTATTACCTTGACTACTCTCGTTCAACCTGTAAACGACACAAAAGATCCTATCGTTAGAGATGATCTGGCGTTAAATGCACCACAAAAACCCTTAATTATGGGAGGCGGCATCGTAGGATTGATAGTGCTCGCGTATCTATTAGCCACTCAACATATCTCTCAATCATTGCTACTTGGCATAGGTCTTTTGTTAGGCTATACCCTTTTTCATGCCCGCTTTGGCTTTACCTCTGCTTTTAGACGTATGATGGCAGTGGGCAACGGTCAAGCGATGCGCTCTCACATGCTAATGTTGGCGGTTGCTGTCACGCTGTTTGCGCCAATCCTTGCTTATGGCACGACGCTATTTGGCGGTCCTGTCGCAGGTTATGTCGCGCCATTAGGGGTCAGTCTAGTTGTAGGTTCATTTGTATTTGGTATCGGCATGCAACTTGGTGGCGGCTGTGCCTCTGGTACGCTCTATGCGGTAGGCGGTGGACGCTCTGTTATGTTCATTACCTTTATTTTCTTCATAGTGGGCGCCACGATTGGTGCTTATCACTTGCCATTCTGGACAGAAGAGATGCCCGCTTATGCGCCTTTCTCTTTGGCAACCTCTACAGGTCTTGGTTATACAGGGGCATGGCTGGTGTCGCTGGCCATATTCGGCATTATCGCATGGGTGACGTTAGTCGTTGAGAAAAAAAGAAACGCACCAAAGATGGCGCCCGTGCCTTCTGATTCTGGTTGGAAACGAATCTTTCGTGGTTCTTGGCCGCTATTTGCTGCCGCAATCGTCTTAGCTTTACTCAACGGTCTGACATTACTCACACGTGGTCAACCGTGGGGTATTACGTCAGCATTTACATTGTGGGGCTCTAAAATTGCAAGCGGCTTTGGCATGGATGTGGCTAGCTGGGGCTATTGGCAAGGGGCTAATGCAGCGGCTCTTGAAGCTTCTATCTTTGCAGATTCGACCACTGTATTGAATATCGGCATTATTATTGGCGCGTTTATCGCTTCTGCTGCGGGTGGTTTGTTTAAGTTTACTAAGATTACTGCTGGTAACTTTGCAGCATCAGTCATCGGCGGATTGATGATGGGATATGGCGCCCGTCTCGCGTTCGGTTGTAATATCGGCGCTTACTTTGGTGGTATCGCCTCTTTTAGCTTACATGGTTATATCTGGGGCATACTAGCGATGGCAGGTACGTTCTTGGCACTGTATTTACGTCCTTTATTTGGCTTATCAGTACCAAAATCTAGCGACTCCGTTTGCTAATACAAATGTCGTGTTAATACAGGCCTTATGTTAATACAAATGTAGCACTTAAATAAAAAAAACAGCAGAATAATCTGCTGTTTTTTCTTGTCTATCACTTCCTTACCACTACTCATTATTATATAGCCAAAGAAATCTAAAACAGCTACAAGGCAGCCGACCGTAGATTGTACATATAGTACATCTAGGGAGGGTAACACCGTAGCGGTTTAGTAGTTCGCTAACTATAAAGCTGCTAGCGACGGACGATGACCAGTGCCATCCGACCTGTTGCAGGCTGGTGCATATGAGTCTGACGGCGATACGAGTAATAGTGAGTATTTGCGTAACTACAGTCAACAGGTAAATCATTCACAACTATAGCACCAGCAGCGTCTAATTGCATCGCAGCAAGCTTCGGCAAATCCAGCTTTATTTTGTCATCATGAGACGATATGGAAAATAGCGACACAAAGTTATCGATATGCGTCTTTGGCAACGTCTGGTTGGCTATACACCCAGCCAATAGCTTATCGCGAACGTCTGTATTTACTTCATAGTTTTCCTGACTGATACAAACGCCTATCCAAGCTTGTATAAGGCCTGAATCGGTAAAGCGATTAACAGTTTCTTGTATCACACCGCAGGCCAATCCTTGCCAGCCTGCATGAATCGCTGCGATTTTGCCACTGGTGGGCTGATATAAGACAATCGGTACACAATCTGCCGTCATGATTGCCAGACCGCGACCACCTTGTTGACTGACCATCGCATCAGCAGACAGTGGCGCCATATTCAGTGTAGTAGCATCGACATCATGAATATGTTTACCATGAACCTGACTGACCCAATGCAAGCGATTAATAGCCGCATGTTGCTCGTTTTGTGCAGACTTATCTGTCAGTTGCTCATTGATAGCAGCCAATAGATTCATGCGGTTATCTAATACTTGCAGGGCATTATCATTGACATGAAGGCCTAGATTCAGATCGCCGTAATTTGACTGGCCCGCATACCCCGTACGCTGGTTTTGGGCAGCAGAGTCATCAATATCACCATACGCAAAAGCAGCCGTCTGAAAAACAGCCACATCATCAATTTGCGCAATTATTGTCATCGGGAACGTGTTCATCATGGCTGCTCGCTCTCACCTCTTATATAGTAAACGTTAGCGTTTACTCTTCATAATAACCGTCGCTTAGTACTGCCATCAGTTTTTGCATGTCTTCAGGTAGTGGCGTCGTCACCTCAATGTCTTCACCTGTCGTCGGATGCACGAATCCTAACGTATAGGCATGCAGTGCTTGGCGCGGAAAATTATTGATAGCTTGACGCTGAGCTTCTGTCAATCCAGAGCGCAACTGACGACGGCCACCATAAACACGGTCACCGACTAATGGATAAGTAATATGACTTAGATGCACACGAATTTGATGCGTACGTCCAGTCTCAAGCCCCACATCTAGTAGACAGTAGTTTTCGTTCAATGGTGTGACATTTAGTAGATGCGTTACCGCTTCGCGACCAGCAGTCATCACCGTCATCTTAGTACGCTGGTTGCGATGTCGGCCAATCGGCGCATCGATACGACGATGACGAGATAAACTTGCTTGGTCCCCTGCCACCACACACTTATAGTGACGATAAACAGATTTGTCTTTTAGCTGCTCCATTAGTGCCATCTGTGCAGGTTTGGTTTTGCCAATCAATAGCAGTCCAGAGGTGTCTTTATCAATACGGTGCACAAGACCTGCACGCGGTAAATGATGCTGCTGAGGATAATGATATAGCAGTGCATTGACCAAAGTGCCGTTTTGATTACCTGCGCCCGGATGAACCACCATACCTACAGGTTTGTTGATTACCAATACGTCATCATCTTCATAGACAACATCGATATCTATATTTTCTGGTTGGTCTTCGCCATGCTGCTGTAACGTCGTTGATAGATGCAATACGTCATCTGCTTTGACACGGACTTTTGGTTTTTGGACACTGCCGTTATAGAGTAGACTGCCGTCAGTAATCCAGTTCTGTAACTGTACACGCGAAAAGTCTGAAAACGCTTGGGAGGCAACCTTGTCAATACGCAGACCAGCTTGATCTTCTGTGACCACATGCGTCATATCTACAATCACTGGTACAGCTTGACCCGCTACTGGGGCTTCATCGTCGTCGCCATCCATATCGCTGTCATCAATATCATTATCATCAATGTCACTATCGTTCAGATCATTACCATCATCGATGAGCAACTCTTCATTATCAAGAGCATCATCATGCACTTGCTCACTCATCATTGGTTGATTATCAGGTAGCTCATTATTGTTCAAAACTTCATTTGGCATTGGTGACTCTTGTGCTGATGAATCAGTATCTAGCGATTGATTCGGTGATAAATTGGTAGTCATGGCATCATTATTCATAGCGGATTGATACATTGATACATGGCAAAGTCCCTAACAGTGTTTTGTGAGGTGACTTCGAAGATAGTATTATAAATAGCAGTATAAAAAATTGTCGTTTTTTGATTATCGTCATTTACCTATAAATAGCAGATAACAATCTTCAAGGTACAAAAAAGCGGAGACAATATCGCTCTAGTGTATCATGTCACACGCATAAGCCCTATAGAAGCTGCATGCTATCTGATAATTTTTGAGCATACCTTTGGGCTGTAAGATGCATCGCTTAACTCTCTAGAACATGAC
Source organism: Psychrobacter nivimaris (assembly GCF_009812035.1). Classification (GTDB taxonomy): domain Bacteria; phylum Pseudomonadota; class Gammaproteobacteria; order Pseudomonadales; family Moraxellaceae; genus Psychrobacter; species Psychrobacter nivimaris. The sequence goes on from NZ_VZIZ01000027.1 coordinate 4,384, forward strand.
ATTGCTGTAATTTACTGTATATTTACTCATGCTAGCGACATTCGATATCGCTCGTGACAGCCGCTCATGTTAAACTGCCTATACAATATAGATGGCGAAAAAATAGACGTAGCAAATGTTATTCTATAAAGTATAGCCATGTTTTGCTGTATGCTATGGCACTGTATGCGAATGCCGTATTTAGATACAGTATAAAAATAGCATTGGGTTTTGTTGATCGTATTTGCCATTTAAACCGTTTGATTATGGTTAAATGCATGTGGTCTATGACAGACTTACTATACAAGCGCTATGTATCGAACCCAATCTATCAGTACAATACGTCATAACAAAAACTGCATTCGATAAAAAATTTTTGCTGGTGGATCGCTGACTATTTAGCGTCGTTTTTTATCACTAACCTTTTATATAGCATGATAGCGCCGCTGCTATTATGCGTCTTGTGTCGGAGAAGAAGTATGCAAGCTGTTGGCAATACGTTTATCAAACTGTCCTCAATAACCCTACTGGCGCTTAGCGTCAATCTGGTAGGTTGCCAGACTTTCAAAAATCTAACTGGCGCCAAAGATGGCGAGGCAGTAGAAACAGCTGAAAAATCAGAGCAAGGGTATTATAAGGAGGCCGTCAATCAGATTGACAAAGGTCACTATATCCAAGGTATCGAAGAGCTGACCAATCTGCGCACATTCTACCCAACCGGACAGTACGCTGAGCAAGCCTTGCTGGACATGATGTATGCACAATACGAAGGCGATAAGTATGAAATGGCAGCAGCAAGTGCTGAGCAGTTTATCCGTCTCTACCCATCTAACCCACAAGTCAGCTACGCCTACTATGTGCGCGGCGTTGCCAATATGGAAGGTTCATCTGAGAGCCTAAAGCTCTTTAAACTGAACCAAGCTGAGCGTGATACTGCGTATTTGCGTATTGCCTTTGCCAACTTCCAAGAGCTTATCAATAAATATCCAAACAGCCCGTATGCACCAGATGCCGCTCAACGTATGACGTTCATCTACAATCAGTTTGCTGAGAGCGAAATGAGCGCAGCCAATTGGTATATCGAGCGTGAAGCTTATGTAGCAGCGGTTAACCGTGCCAAATGGGTATTCCAGTATTACCCGCTTAGTGAGTCAACGCCAGATGCTCTTGCGGTACTAGCTTATAGCCATGAAAAACTTGGTCTAACCGATTTGGCGAATGAGTACAAAACGCTATTGCAGATCAATTACCCAGAAATGCTGACCAGCAACGGTAGTGTAAAATTAAGCACCAAACGTGACCGTACTTGGCTCAATAAGATTACCTTTGGCAAGCTTGGTCGTTCGAACACGACTGACAAATCAGTCGCGTCTGGCGAGTATAACGGCGCCACCAAGACACAAATGATTCGTAATGCAGCCCAGTTGAGACTAGCAGGGACTAACACGACGCCTGCCAATACTTCAGTCGCCAATAATGCTGCTGCGCGTAATGGTATTAGCGTAGGCTTAGGTCTGCCTGAAGCGTCAGCTGAGCGCGTGACCAGCCAATCAAGTACTGGCTCAACTGCAAGAGAAGCCAACGTCGATCCACTAAATACCAATCCGACACGTCGCACTACACTAAATGACGACAGTGTGAATGATATGGATAATAATTGATTACGTTAAATCTCTTCTTAGCTTAGCCTAACTAACACAGTCTGTATTCATTGATAATAAGGTCAACATTATGTTGGCCTTATTTTTCTAGCAGCACCTTATTACCTCTGCCCCAACATAATCGACCTATGGTAAACTGTTTTTTGTATGAGCATTCCTAACCATATTCTTGAACAACTAAATAGCCAAGCTGACCTGATCAGCATCATTGGCAAACACACCACGCTTAAACGGGCTGGTAGTGAATATAAAGGCTGCTGCCCTTTTCATGGTGAAAAATCGCCTTCCTTTTATGTCAATCCACAAAAAAACATCTATCACTGCTTTGGCTGTAGCGTCGGTGGCAATGCCATCAGTTTTTTGCGTGATTATGAAAATTTGACATTTATTGAAGCTGTTAATGAACTATCAAAGCAAACAGGCATTGAAGTACCGAAAGAAGAACAGCAAAACGTTAGTTATCAACGTCGCGCACCCAAACCTATTGCACCGCCACCAGTTCGCAATGTGCCTAGCCCAACTGTAGAACATAGCAAAGTAAATCAAGACGTTATAAACAAAGACAACCATCAAAACAATCGTCAAGGCATTTATCAAGACAGTCATCAAAATAATGTCGTCCAAAGTGACCAAAATTACATCGATCAGCCCAGTTATGATGACAATCAGGGCTATGAGAACTTTCCACCATTAGAGGCGTATGATTCAGCCTCCTACTCGATGGACTCGTATTCCTCAGAGCCGTATACGCCAAACCATGCAGATGACAGTGGCTATCCACCAGCATGGCTGACAGATACGGATACTGGCGCTGGTATGCAGGACGCTCATGGCATTGAGCAAAGCGATGATAAAGATGGCAACCTATATGAGCTGCTAGAGCAAATCCAGCAGTTCTATCAGCACAATCTGACCACGCACCCCCATGCCAAGCACTACTTTTTATCGCGCGGTATCACTGAAGACATCTTTGAGACCTTTGGTCTTGGCTATGCGCCATTTGGTTGGCAGCATCTTGAGCATCAATTTCCGCAGGATATTGAAGGACTAAAAGCCTTAGGATTGGTACGTCAGTCAGAGTCTGGCCGCGACTACGATCTATTGCGAGACCGAGTCATCTTCCCAATTCGTGATAACCAAGGCCGCACTATTGGTTTTGGCGGTCGAGCGCTTGATGACGAAGTAAAGCCTAAATATATCAACTCCTCAGACTCACCCGTCTTTCATAAGCAGCATGTACTATACGGCTATTATGAATCACGTCAGCAGCGCGCAGACAGCTGGCTAGTGGTCGAAGGCTATATGGATGTGATCGCTCTTTATCAAGCAGGTATCTATGGGGCAATCGCCTCGATGGGTACAGCGATTAATGAAAGCCAAATATCGCGTCTACTGACACTCAATCCAACGCTTACTTTGAGCTTTGATGGAGATAGCGCAGGACAAAAAGCGGCTTGGCGTACACTTGAAGTTGCCCTGCCCGTACTGGCCGATGACAAAGAGCTGCGGTTTTTAACCCTGCCTAACAATCATGATCCTGATACTTTTATTAAGAGTCAGGGCAGCGATGCCATGCGTGAGCAAATCGCTAATGCCATGCCGCTATCACAGTATATTTTTGCGTATTTGAGTGAGCGTTATGACATGAGTCTGGCTGAGGGCAAAGCCAAGCTCATGTCTCAAGTACGCTCGTTGACGACCGCCTTACCCAAAGGCAGTAGCTTTCGCTATTTGCTTAACAACGACGTTTATCAAAAGCTTGGCGGTAAACGCAGTCAGAATGTCGAGGCCAAAGATGCGCTGCTAGATTTTGATGGTGATATGACCATCAGTCAGCAATTGCAGCTTTGTTTTTTGTTTCAGCCGCGCGCGTTAATCGATGACCCTATTGAATCGATTTGGCAACAGTCAGGAATTAATGGCTTACACCTACCTGCTCATATCAAACAAAAAGCATCGCCTGATACACTGCGTCCGCTTGCGTGGGAAGACTTGCAAGATGCTGCTCTGCTAGACATCGTAAGCACTATCAAGCGCTGTCTTAATTACCTACCAAAAGACGTCAATGCAGCGGCGCATTTTATCTTATCAAACGTAAGACCTGCGACTCAAGATATGCTTAGCCGTAATTGGGGCGGCTTCTACAAAGCGCTAACTGCGCGCAATATTTTGGGGCTTGATGGCTTAATCGAAGAGCTAGTCAGCCAACTGCTTGAGCGCAACATGAAGAAAAAAATACAAGAGCTGATACAGAACCCAGATCATATTAAGCTTGCGATCGTCCGTAAACAAACCCAATTATTGAATGATTGGCTACGCGCACAGCAGGCAGAGCAATCGGCACAGATGGTCACTGTGCAGTCTTAATGTTTAATTTCAAATGTTGACCCTTTAAAAGTCTAGCAGCTGCCCCCACTACTAATGATTATGCCCAGTAGCATGAGTCACTCCTAAATCATTTAGCTGATGGCAAATAAACGGCAAAAAATGGTCGGTAGCTATCACTAGCTCGTGCTTGACGACTGCGGTCTGTGTTAAACTGTGTCACTGTATATTGACAGCACTGCTTGGTGAATGATTGTGAGCATGCATCTTTAAGCACAAATTTTAGGTATTATTTTTACGTATCTGCTTTTAGATACTATTTTTGAGTATTAAATTTTAAGTACTATATTTTTTTAGGTACTGTATTGAAGTCTTTTTAGCTTTTCTAATTTTTAGCTGTTTTTTAGCATTGTTATTGTAGTGTTTTGAGCCTTTATTCATATCAACTCATTTTTGATATTATTGACAACCTCTACGCCATATTTTGATCAATCGATTGATAAGATCAACGCAAAGAGCGAGCGATAGCGAGTCACAATATAAAAATGTCCGATGCAAGTAAGCGAGTATTTATGAACGATAAGTCAGTTTCTAAGTCCACATCTCAACTGGCCACCTTAATCCAAATGGGCAAAGAGCAAGGGTATCTTACCTACGCTGAGGTGAATGACCAGCTGCCCGACTCTATTACCGAAAGCGATCAGATCGAAGACATTGTGCAAATGCTGACCGATGTCGGTATCAAAATCTTTGAATCAGCTCCTGATGCCGATGACATCTTGATGAACGATGATTCAAGTGATGATGATATGGCAGCAGATGAGGCAGCGGCAGTACTCGCCTCTGTTGAAACCGAGCCTGGTCGTACCACTGACCCTGTACGTATGTATATGCGTGAGATGGGTACGGTTGACCTACTGACTCGCGAAGGCGAAATTGCTATTGCTAAGCGTATCGAAGAAGGTATTCGTGATGTACAGCATGCTATGGCTTATTGGCCTGGTACCGTACAGTTTGTCCTTGACGAATATGAAAAAGTACAAGATGGTGAAAAGAAACTCTCTGACGTCATCACTGGTTTCCTAGACCCTGAGACCGAAGAAGACAAAATCGCAGCCCAAGAAGCAAAAGAAGCGGCGAAAGAAGAGCGTGAACGCATCAAAGAAGAAAAAGAGAACCCACCGGTTGTCAAAGCCAAGGTCAATGCGAAAGCAGCTGCTCTTGATGAGGAAGATGAAGACGAAGACGACGTTGAAGAAGAAGCAGAAGAAGAAACCAGCGGCCTTGATCCAGAAGAGGTTCGTTTGCGTCTAGAAGAGATTGAGCATCTATTCATTAAAGCCAAGCAAGCATTGCTTGATTATGGCCGTGGTAGCGTACAGGCTGATACAGCATATGCCCTACTTGCTGAACGCTTTATGATGTTAAAGCTAAACAATCGCTTGTCAGACCAAGTCATGGCTATCATGCATGACGTCTATGACGACGTGCGTAAGCAAGAGCGTCAGATCATGCGTTTGGTGATTCGCCGTGGTCGTATGCCGCGTGAAGAGTTCCGTAAGACCTTCCCTAGCAATGAAACCAACGTTGATTGGTTGATTGAACGTATCAAAGGTAAGCCTGCATTTGCTGGTACGCTAGAAAAAGTCACTGATGACGTTATTTTATTACAACGTCGTATCCGTGATTATGAGCAGCAGCTCGATATGAAAATCCACGATATGAAAGATGTGGCACGTCGCATGGCTGTTGGTGAAGCAAAAGCTCGCCGCGCGAAAAAAGAAATGGTTGAAGCTAACCTACGTCTGGTTATCTCTATCGCCAAAAAATATACCAATCGTGGTCTACAGTTCTTGGATCTTATCCAAGAAGGTAACATCGGTCTGATGAAAGCCGTTGATAAGTTTGAATATCGCCGTGGTTATAAGTTCTCGACCTATGCCACATGGTGGATTCGTCAGGCGATTACCCGCTCTATTGCTGACCAAGCGCGCACCATTCGTATTCCTGTGCATATGATTGAGACCATCAACAAAATCAACCGTGTCTCACGTCAATTGCTACAAGAAATGGGGCGCGAGCCAACACCTGAGGAATTAGGCGAACGCTTAGAGATGGACGAAGTTAAAGTCCGTAAAGTACTGAAAATTGCCAAAGAACCTATCTCTATGGAAACTCCGATCGGTGATGATGAAGATTCGCACCTAGGTGATTTTATCGAAGATGGTACGATTTCAAGCCCTGTTGATGATGCGACTGCTGCTGGTCTGCAAGAAGCAACTCGTGATGTACTCGGCAACCTGACTGAGCGTGAAGCGCGTGTCCTAAAAATGCGTTTCGGTATCGATATGCCAACCGATCATACTTTGGAAGAAGTCGGTAAACAGTTCGATGTAACGCGTGAGCGTATTCGTCAGATCGAGGCAAAAGCATTGCGTAAATTGCGTCATCCATCACGTTCTGAGCACTTGCGCTCTTTCCTTGAAAATGATTAGATTCTCAGAGAAATACTGAGCCTAGTTAATAGGTTTCAGATAGTTGCTAAAAATAAAAAAGCTGAGTATATCTCAGCTTTTTTATGCCTGCTTTTTAATCCTCGAAATTATTAATTACAGCGTTTGTTAATTACGATGTTTGTTAATTACAAATCTTCTCAATTGCAAAGCCTCCTAGTCATAAATCCCTTTAACCCGAAAGCTCCTCGTTCAATATACACCCCTATTTACTTTACCTTCTACTGTCTTCTCTTATTCAAAATTATCTAACTATAGATACAGACTCTCCTTCAAAAATCACTTTATAGTTGACACTATCAACCTTATTATATATAGTTGCTTCTATCAACTATATCAAAGAGTTTTTATGTCTAACAATTCATTGAGCGAAACACTACATCAATTGATGCATACCTATACCAATCTACTGCTAGAAGGCATTCGTCAGCAAGGTGTCGAGTTGTCCGTGACTAATATCAGAACCTTAAAAGGTGTGTGTTATAACCCGAATAGCACTGCGCTATCGATCTCTAAACACATGCAGCGAGACAAAGCGCAAATCACTCGTGCCTTAAATGACCTATTGGCGGCTGAGCTAATATTAAAGACAGATAACCCGCTTGATGGTCGCAGCCAATTACTACAGCTGACTCCTAAAGGCGAAGAAGTTATGACAAAGCTTGATGCAGCAGAGGAATGGACAAGACAGCAATTAACGAAAGATTTAAGCCTCGTAGAGCTTGCGTTATTTTTCCGTGTCAGTCGCACCATGATAGACAACGTTAACAACAGCCAGACTACCGATAAATAAGTAAGGACAGATCCGTATGAATAACACAATAAATCAAAAACCTGTACGCGAAATCATGACCGTTGCTCACAAGCAAATGATTACTCCGCACTACATCCGTATATACCTCACAGGGCAAGCAGATACTATTGCCAATATCGCGACTATGACAGTTGGTGCAAACAATAAAGTGCTTATTCCCGTCGATAAAGCTCAGCCAATTGACCTAAATGACAATACTACATTCGTTGTTCGCACTTATACTCATCGCGGCGCTGATGTAGCAAAACAACAGATCTGGATTGATTTTGTCGCTCATGGTGACGAGGCGCCCGCTTCAGGCTGGGCTACTCATGCTGAGGTTGGTGACGAGATTGGCATCTTAATGAAGCCTAAAACCAAAGCGCTTTGTCCCGATGCAGATAATTTTCTACTGATTGGCGATGCCACAGCGATACCAGTGCTCGGCTCGATATTAGAAACCTTGCCTGCCAGCGCGACTGGTCAATGCATCATCGAAGTACACGGTGTAGAAGATGAGCAAGAGTTGTCGACAGCGGCCAATATCACCATGACATGGTTACATAACCCAGATCCAACGCAAGGCAGTCAATTAATCGACACAGTAAAATCTCTCGATTTGCCAACTGCAGAGCAGAGCCGTTTTGCTTATATCGCTAACGAATTCTCATCTGTCAAAGCCCTTCGTCATTACCTAAAGGTCGAGCAACAGTGGTCTAAAGATGAGCTATATGCCTTTTCTTACTGGAAAGCAGGTGTTGCAGAAGACCAATCTGTAAGCGATCGACAGGCAGAAAAAAACAACGAATAATTAAACGCTCTTTATGATGATAGGAAAATGACTATGGCTCCAAATACGATGCCGTCAAATACCGAGACCCTGCTCATTGATGGTTCTAAAAGTGGTAGCGCTAAGAATGATGGCACTAAAAAAACACCGTTGCTCTACAAAGTGTTATTAATACTTGCCTTAATGACTGTCATAGGTGGTCTCTTAACAGGTGTGATGACCTATATGAATGTCGGATATTCCGATACATTTTTTATAGACTGGTCTAGAGCGCTACTTGCAGCGTATGCGATTATGCCGGTTGGCTTCTTACTGATGGGTCTGGTCACAAAATTTATTAATCACAAGCTACCTAATACCAAAGCGTACAAACGCAATCTCATCACAGGTGTAGTGATGGCTTGCATAATGGAGTCTATGTTGGCCTTTAGTACTGCCTCAAAGACGATCGGTTTTGCTAATCAGACAGCATTTTTGAATGGCTGGTTAGAAGGATTTCTAGTTGCATTACCAGTAGGATTGACATTAATGGTCATTGTTTCTATGACTATTAAACCAAAAATTGAGGCATTTCTAAAAAGCTAAAATATCACGACGATGCTTATTAGGTTTTTCGGTACTCTACCGCGATGCTAACCAAATTAATAAAAAAGCTTAATAAAATTTAAGAACATAAAGCATCAAGGGCGTGTTGAATGTTCAACACGCCCTTGTCATGTCGAGCCTTTCCCAAACTCTGTGTAACTGCTTATAATCCACTAACAGGAGAATAAGCAATGACTAACCAATCTGACATTAAAAAACTGGCCGAGCAAATGGCTGGTAGTATGAACAGCTTCGATAACATCAAAGACTTCCAAAAGCAGCTCATGCAATCCTTTATTGATACTGCCTTAGAAGCTGAGATGGAAGACCATCTCGGCTATCCCAAGCATGAAAAGGCGGATAAGCCAAATAAACGCAATGGGCACACTAAAAAGACCGTCCGCAGTGACACAGGCGATCTTGAAATCTCCACCCCAAGAGACCGTCATGGCGTTTTTGAACCTACACTCGTGCGCAAGCATCAAACCCGTATTAGTGGCCTTGATGACAAGATCATATTCCTTTATGCCAAAGGTCAAACCACCACCGAGATTGTAGAGAGCATTAAAGAGCTCTACGATGTCGATATCTCAAGCTCTCTTGTCTCAAGAGTCACCGATAATATATTAGATGACATCACCGCTTGGCAGAACCGGCCGCTGAGCAGTGTTTATCCTATCGTCTATCTAGACTGCATCGTCGTGAAGATACGTCAAGACAAGCAGATCATCAACAAAGCCATTTACTTAGCACTAGGTGTTGCTCTTAACGGTAAAAAAGAGCTGCTTGGTATGTGGCTCTCAGAGAATGAAGGCGCTAAGTTCTGGCTAGGTGTTCTTACCGAGCTTCAAAACCGTGGCGTACAAGACATCTTAATCGCTTGTGTTGACGGTCTAAAGGGCTTCCCTGATGCCATTAACACCGTCTATCCAAAGGCACAGGTTCAGCTGTGTATCGTACACATGGTGCGTTACTCCATGAAGTTCGTACCATGGACGGATAAGAAGGCCGTAGCGGCTGATTTAAAGGCCATCTATGGCGCTGATACGCTTGAGATGGCAGAGGCCAATCTTGAGCACTTTGATGAGGTGTGGGGCGAGAAATACCCGCACGTGGTTAAGTCTTGGCGCAATAACTGGGAGGGCTTAACGGTGTTCTTTGAGTATCCGAAAGACATCAGAAAAGTGATTTATACCACCAATGCGATAGAGTCGCTAAACAGTGTGATTCGGACGGCAGTGAATAAGCGTAAGGTGTTCCCATCTGATCAGGCAGCATTCAAAGTGGTGTACTTAGCCACCCAGCAGGCATCCAAAAAGTGGTCGATGCCCATTCGTAACTGGACGTCTGCTTTGAATCGCTTTATGATTATGTTTGATGATCGTATAAGCAGGCATTTAATCTAAATGGCAGTTACACAGAATTCGGGATGGTCTCGTCATGTCAGAAGCTTTCTAATACTATTTTACTGCTGGTTTGGCAAAGAACTAACGTGTATTTAATAAGTCAGTCGTAACAACGTTTAGTGTTAAGTTCGATTTGAAACAGACTTTTCTTGCCCATAATATATTGTTACTATTCGACAATATTCCGATGACTAGACAGTACAACTGTCATAATTAATCTAGTTTTGGCTGTATACTCTACTGTTATAGAAACGTATAGTCAGAATATAAACGCTAGTTATAAGCTGTATCCTACTAGTAGCCTTTTATTTGTATATGGTTGGCACATTGGCGGTAAATAGAATCTACACCGCTTTAGTGTTTATACTTATAATGAGTAAACTAAAAACCTAATGTTCCACTCTGACAGTTGTTGATTATTAACTAGGTATCGATATCACACATTTTATGAATACAGAAAACATAATATCTGCACTTAACAACCCCATGCGTCGCCAAATCATAAAGTGGTTGAAAGACAGGTCTAACTTTCCAGCGTCATTACCAGAGCATGCTAATCTGGATGGTGTATGCGTCAGTTACATCCAAGAAAAAGCTGGATTGTCGCAATCAACCATTTCAAACTATATGGGTGTGTTAAAAAAAGCAGGATTGGTTACGTCCGAACGCCATGGGCAATGGACGTTGTATCAGCGTCATGAAGCTAACATCGAAGCATTTCTCAATGAAGTTGAAAAAGAGCTGTTGAAGCTTTAAAAATTTCTCATAATCTTTAGAGCTATTTTTCTTTGTTAAAAAACATCTAGATATTTCAATATAACGATTAACTATCTTCATACCGCATCATCCAAACCAGTACTTCTTCCCTTCTAGCTATTCCTTCTCTTCTGCCATCCTATTAGCTTGTAAAAACTTTATCCATAAAAGAATATAGTCTTCTAATCAGGTTTTAATCTGCATAAAAAAAGCCGAGATACACTCAGCTTTATAATATTTATCAATATGACACTATTAATACGTAGCTAATTTAATGCGCACCTAAGCTTTGCTCAGCATCTGGCTTATCATGCACACCGAAATTGTCTATCATCGCTTGGCTCGCCTCGTTCAAACCGATGAGCTCTACCTCAGTGCCTTCACGGCGAAATTTAATAATCACTTTATCTATGGCGGCGACTGCTGTCACGTCCCAAAAATGCGCGCGCGACACGTCAATGACCACGTTAGAGACAGACTCTTTAATATCAAAGGAATCAATCATACGCTCTGCTGATGAGAAAAATACCTGACCATCAACTCGATAATAACGCGTTTGCGCTGCTTCATCCATGTGACTATGCACACTCATATAGCGCTCAATCTTACTGGCAAAGAACAATGCTGACAGCAATACCCCAATCAATACGCCATAAGCCAAGTTATGCGTTGCGACCACCACAGCAACGGTCGTAATCATGACCACATTACTTTGCAGCGGCTTGGTTTTTAGCTCTTTAAAGGAACCCCAGTTAAAAGTACCGATAGACACCATAATCATTACAGCGACCAATGCGGCCATTGGAATAATCTTTAGCCAATCGCTTAAAAACACTACCATCAATAATAAAAATACGCCTGCCACTAAAGTAGAAAGACGTGTATAACCGCCTGATTTGACGTTGATGATAGACTGCCCAATCATCGCACAGCCTGCCATACCGCCAAAAAAGCTACTAACCACATTGGCAATACCTTGACCTTTGCACTCTTGCGTACGGTCGCCTTTGGTATCAGTTAAATCATCTACGATAGTCATGGTCATCATAGACTCAAGTAAGCCCACTATCGCCAGACTGATAGAGTACGGGAAAATAATAATCAATGTATCTAAGTTCAACGGGATATCAGGTATCAAAAACATCGGCAAGGTATCAGGCAGTTGGCCCATATCATTGATGGTTCGAGCCTCTGCACCTAATAAGATGGCTATAGCCGTAACCAGCACAATACTGACCAATGGCGATGGAATCACTTTACCAATCTTTGGAATATATGGATAGCCATAGATAACGATGAGACCTAGCGCCACAAGACCGTATACGTGTACTAGGTTTGAACCTGCCTGCGGCATCAGCTCAGGAATCTGCGACATAAAAATCAAAATAGCCAAGGCATTGATAAAGCCGAGCACTACGGATTGAGACACATACTTCATCAGATTTCCTAGCTTTAAGAAGCCAAAGATAATCTGTATAACACCTGTCAGCACACTGGCTGCTAACAAATACTGCAAGCCATAATCTTTGACCAGTGTCACCATTAGTAACGCCATCGCACCAGTCGCCGCCGAAATCATCGCTGGACGACCGCCAACAAACGAAATCACTACCGCGATACAAAACGAGGCATAAAGCCCTACTTGGGGATCGACACCGGCAATGATAGAAAACGCAATCGCTTCAGGAATAAGCGCCAAAGCGACGACCATGCCAGCCAAGACATCGCCGCGCGCATTGGATAGCCAATGCTCTTTAATTGTATTTAACATATTTAACTCAGTTTTGGGGAACTGCTTTAGTCTGTCAATAAACGAAGTATCTAATCACTATTTAGAAAACATCTATTTGGAAAGTATCTAAAAAGTAGTTAAAAACTAGCTTACATGAAAAGTCTGACGCATCTTTATTTAGATCCTTTGCTATCTAGGCGCATCTCTATCTAGGTACCCTGCCCATTACGTGTCAGATAATGAATATAAAAATGTGAACGATCATAGTCAGCGAGTTATCGTCATAACGTACTTTTAGTGGAGTAATCTCTATGATCCACTAGATATATCGAATAGTGATACAAACGTTAAAGCAGGGCGTGCGCACAAGAAAAAGCGTTAGACGCTTTATGAGAGTAATTGCTATAGGAAGCAATCATTACTGAGGAGAGGGTCAGCTAGGGTGGCGTATTCATCTTTGTGGTGACAGCTTTTATAGAGTTAAGAAGTGATATTTGGCGTCATTTTAACATACATAAAGTAGATTAATAAAAACATCGCCCTTTTCGCCGAGGATTTAACTTTTTAGCTATCTCAATTACCGAGCTTAAGTAACCACCCTACTTCTTAGTTTGAATAAATTTATAGTCTTTTGGGCTTTACAGATCTTGATTCTGTATTAGAATTACACGAGACATTTAATAGTGTCTCCATATACCCCATCGCTAGGAAACTGACATGATTGTCCGGCAAACGCCCAATGCCCTTAAGATATTTTTCACTCTGCGTGGATCAATCATTCCAAAAATCTATCCGCAAATTTTGCTGATTACTATTCTTAGTACGCTTGTCACGATTATTCAGCACTGGCTTCCTGACTCGTTTCCCTATTATGGTATGGCAACTTTTACCTTGCTCGGGATTGCGTTATCGTTGTTTCTTGGGTTTCGGAACAATGCCAGTTATCAACGTTGGTGGGAAGCGCGCGGACTGTGGGGTCAGCTGGTATATGATTCTCGTAGCTTAACCCGCCAAGTGCTGTCTTTTATAGATGATGACGATGCGACTGCCATAGAGGATGGCGAGGATGACAATGCGACTGCACACGATACTCAGCGAACGCTGGTATATCTGACCATTGCGTTTGCCCATGCGGTGCGTCATCGACTGCGTGGTACGCCACCTTGGGCGGATATCGAGCCTTTTGTCGCAGCGATACATCATGACCGTATGCGCCAAGCAAAAAACGTACCTGATTATATAATGCGCCTAATGGGTAAACAGCTTGGCGATATTCGGCGTCAAGGACTGGTATCGGAGCAAGTCATACAAAACATGGACGAGCGCCTGACCTCTATGACAATTGTACTGGCAGCGTGCGAGCGCATTCATAACACACCACTGCCCTTTGCTTACATGCTGCTGGTACATCGCACGACCTATTTATATTGCATTATGTTGCCCTTCGGTTTGGTGGCATCACTCGGTTGGGCAACCCCGTTGGTTTGTGCGGTGATTGCTTATACCTTTTTTGGTTTGGACGCGCTTAGTGAAGAGTTAGAAGAACCTTTTGGCTTGGCGGCTAATCAGTTACCTTTGACTGCCTTATCACGCACCATCGAGATTAATCTAAGAGAAGCATTGGGAGAGACGGATATTCCGCCTGATATCACTCCTATCAATGGCTATTTGCAATAGCTTCTATTAACAGTTTTAATAAAAGCCACTTAGCTTACTTCAAGATGGAACGGACTAAATACAGACTTCACTTGAATAATCGTCCATAGACCACTATAAACAGTGCATATATTCTCTGCCTAATATAACCAGTCCACTATAAAAGTATGACAGCGTTAACCTCGCTTGAAGTATCACAGTTACATCTACACTCGGTTGCCTTGTACTACTTTTAAATTGAACCGACTATAGCTTGACTGATTTAAGTGCCACTTACGACCATACTGAGCCTGTCTCAGATTTTTGCGTTATGCTTTTGGCATGATTTGAGCAGATGTTTAACTAACTAAATGTCTATAGCAGCGATTTTCGAATGACTTAATGTTAGTTACTTACTTATTTACTACTAATGACTGATTAACTTTTTCCTATTTATCTATATAAGCGAGGCTCATATCATGAGTGATGATTCAAAAGACAACAACGACAACAGCCCAAATAACCCAACCAGCAATCAGCCATCAGTGAAAGTCACTGACCTGACGCCAAATAAAGGCGCATTGGTAGGCAAAAAGACTGATATTCAAAACCCAGAGCTTTGGGAGTTCCCGATGAACTACCCACTGAGCATCATCGGTCATGAAGGCGAGCGTGAGAGTTTGCTCAATGAAGTAAAGCTAATTTTGGGTAGCCAGTTCCCTGATTTTGATTTGGCGTCTATCGAAGTTAAGCCGTCTAAAACAGGTCGTTTTCACTCGGCACGGGTCAACTTATACCTCACCGCTGCTGAGCAAGTAAATGCGCTTTATGCCTCACTTGATAATGCAAAAACGGTTCGTATTGTTTTATAAGTGGCATAAAAAACTTTAATGCCTTTTTAGTCCAAATCGTCACTCGCTAGTAATAAGTTATGGGTGGCGATTTTTTGTTGTCTGCGGTACAATCTGCATCCGAATTATTACGGTGATGACCACAACTATCACTCGACCCTTTAGCAAATAATAAAAAGCAAACGACCATCCATTTTTACAAAAAACTTATTATTTGTGTCATTCGCACCTAACCCTTGCCCCGTCGTCCTTTGCCAAAATTTGGACGCGCTTTCACCCCTTAGCAACATAGTTTGCTACTAAAATCAATATAGTATTTTCAAAATTTTCCCGCTATATTGTGCCTACCTACTAATAAATACGCTACATGTAGTGCTCAATGATTTTTATCATTATTTCGAGCAGCTGGATGCTTTTGCCATAAAAAAGCACCGCTAAGCTATTGATTATTAGTAGTTTGATTATTAATTTAATAATAAACGTTTCGCGGACTTAACCGCTTAGCGAATAATATAAGCAATCATCTAAGAGGCTAGCATGACACATATTGACAAAATCCAAGTGACCAAACGTGACGGACGTTTAGAGCCTATTGATTTAGACAAAATTCACAAGGTTATTGCCTGGGCAGCGGACGATTTGGATAACGTGTCTGTGTCACAAGTTGAGCTAAAGTCGCACATTCAGTTTTATGAAGGTATCAAAACTCGTGATATTCACGAGACCATCATCAAGTCTGCCGCTGACCTTATCTCTGAAACCACGCCTGACTATCAGTATTTAGCCGCGCGCTTGGCCATCTTTCATCTGCGTAAGATTGCTTATAATAAATTCACTCCGCCGCACCTATATGACCATGTCAAAAAACTGACTGACGCTGGCAAATATGATCAACATATCCTAGCTGACTATAGCCGTACTGAATTTGATGAATTAGAAGAATACCTCGACCACTGGCGCGATATGAATTTGGCTTATGCTGCTGTTGAGCAAATGGCGGGTAAATACCTCGTGCAAGATCGCGTCAGCAAAACCGTTTATGAGAGCCCGCAGTTCTTATATATGCTGGTCGGTATGTGTCTGTTCGCCAATTACGACAGAGCTGAGCGCATGAGCTATGTGAAGCGCTTCTATGATGCGACTTCAGAGTTCAAAATTTCGCTACCGACGCCAATCATGTCAGGTGTGCGTACGCCATCACGCCAGTTTAGCTCGTGTGTACTGATCGAATGTGGTGATAGCCTAGATTCAATCAACGCGACCACTAGCGCCATCGTACGCTATGTATCGCAGCGCGCTGGTATCGGCATCAACGCTGGTCGTATTCGCGCCCTTGGTAGCCCTATCCGTGGCGGTGAAGCCCAGCATACTGGCTGTATCCCATTCTATAAACTGTTTCAGACAGCTGTTAAATGCTGCTCACAAGGCGGCGTCCGTGGCGGTGCAGCGACGTTGTTCTATCCATTATGGCATTTAGAAGTTGAGTCATTACTGGTACTCAAAAACAACCGCGGCGTCGAAGACAACCGTGTCCGTCATATGGATTATGGCGTCCAGTTAAATAAAACGATGTATACCCGCCTCATCAAAGGTCAAGATATCTCGCTATTCTCACCGGGTGATACCCCGGGCTTGTACGATGCGTTCTTTGAAGATCAAGACAAGTTTGAAGAGTTATACACCAAGTACGAGAATGACCCAAGCATTCGTAGCCGTCAAATCCCAGCGGCAGACTTGTTTAGCCTGATGATGCAAGAGCGCGCCAGTACGGGTCGTATCTATATTCAAAACGTCGATCATTGCAACACTCATAGCCCGTTTGATCCGACGGTCGCACCGATTCGTCAGTCAAACCTATGTATGGAAATCGCTCTGCCGACCAAGCCACTTGATAACATCAATGACGAAGAAGGCGAAATCGCGCTTTGTACGCTATCAGCGGTCAACTTGGGTAAAGTCGAAAACGTCAGCGATATCGAAGAGCCAGCAGAATTAATCGTCCGTGCACTTGATGCCCTGCTCGACTATCAAGACTATCCCGTAAAAGCCGCTCAAAACGGCAGCATGCGTCGCCGTACGCTAGGTGTGGGCGTGATTAACTACGCTTACTACTTGGCTAAGAATGGCGCACGCTACTCTGACGACAGCGCGCTTGGTCTGACCCATCAGACGTTTGAAGCGTTGCAATTCTATCTCTTAAAAGCGTCAAACAAATTGGCAAAAGAGCAAGGCGCATGCCCTGCATTCAATGAGACTACATACTCACAAGGTATCTTGCCGATTGATACGTACAAAGCCGACTTGGACAAAATCTGCCAAGAGCCGCTACATCTCGATTGGGAAACGCTACGTAGGGATATCACTGAGCACGGTCTACGCAACTCTACCCTAACCGCCTTGATGCCGTCTGAGACCTCTAGTCAGATCGCCAACGCGACCAACGGTATCGAGCCGCCACGTGGTCTGGTCTCTATCAAAGCGTCAAAAGATGGCATCTTAAAGCAAGTCGTGCCTGAGATTGCTACCCTAAAAGATCAGTACGAGCTACTATGGCAAATGCCAAACAATGACGGTTACCTAAAGCTGGTCGCTATCATGCAAAAATTTGTCGATCAAAGTATCTCTGCCAACACCAACTACGATCCTGTTCGTTAT
Organism: Psychrobacter nivimaris; assembly: GCF_009812035.1. Taxonomy (GTDB): domain Bacteria; phylum Pseudomonadota; class Gammaproteobacteria; order Pseudomonadales; family Moraxellaceae; genus Psychrobacter; species Psychrobacter nivimaris. The sequence continues at coordinate 22,065 of NZ_VZIZ01000027.1, forward strand.
GCTGGTGGCCGTGTACCGATGAAGATATTGCTAAAAGACTTATTAAACGCTTATAAAATGGGTGTGAAGACGTTGTACTACCATAACACTCGTGATGGTGCGAACGATGCCCAAGCGGACATGGAAGATGATTGTGCTGGTGGGGCTTGTAAGATTTAATTTTTTGATGGATGGCGGGTTTGGCTTTTGGGTTAAATCCCGCTATCCAGTATTGATTTATTCAAATGGATTTGTAAATACTATTCAAAGGACTAAGATAATGGCTGACTATAAAAGTGATTACCTCCAAGAAGTTTTGGAAACCCATAGAATGCAACATGTCAACGAAACTCTTGAGCAATATCGAGCTAAAAGACGAGAAATTAGAGATTTTTTAATTACTGAGTACGGTACAAACATCTATGAGCCTTTTAACTCAGGTTCATATAAAAAGTTTACTGCTATAAATACCAAGTTCGACTTGGATTTAATCGCACCTTTTAAGTACAGTAGCTTTAGCACTCTAGAATCAATGTTTAATGATGTCAGCGAAAGAATTAAAGAAGCATTCGGTGTCCAAGCAGTAGTGCGTGATCAAGGTGTATCTATTGGGATAGTCTTCACGGAAGATGAAATTAATATCGATGTAGTACCAGCAAGGGAAACGAGCAAAGGTTCTTTTGACGACACTCATAAAGATCTTAATCTACATAAATTTGATGGCACAGGATATCTTAAGACGAATATACATAAGCAAATAGACCATATTAAGTCTAAAAATAATGAACGAAGGGTTGTTCGTCTATTGAAAATATGGAAGTCCCAAAAACGCAAAGAATATAAGTCATTTTTCTTTGAACTTTTAGCTATTAAAGCTTACGAAAGTACATCACCTACAGGTAATTTATGGGAGCAATTTAAGACTGTACTCCAATATATTGTAAATAATATTGAAAGCTCTACATTTAAACTGCTTGACCCGGGTAATAGTAACAATGATTTAATGAGTACATTAGATTCATATCAAAAAATATCATTAAAAAGTGATTTTGAATGGATGCTAACCAATATTGAAAACAACGAAAAACAAATTGAATACTATTTTGAGAAAAACAAAGAATTTTCTAAAGAAGCTAGTAATAATAGTTTGAACTATGGTGTTGCTGGAGCTACTCCAGTTTCTACTCCTTCATCTAAACAGCGTTTTGGTTAGATATGAGATTTTCTGAAGAAGAACTATTAGATACTATTAGCTTTATAAGCTACGCATCTAACTTACGAGATCTCAACTTCGATAAAAATATTGTAAATTTCAATATAGATTTAGATTTTGAAGGTCTGACAGAAGCAATAACCTTTGATGTGACTATCAATTCTCAATATCCATTCAAGTTTAGTGGTTCTGAAACAATAATTTTTAGAAATATTAATCTGATTGAATACAGTCATGTGATGAGTGATGGTTCAGTATGCTTCCATAATCAACATTGTATTGATTTCAGACAGAAGTTAATACAGGATTTCAATGCCATTAAAAGCTGGATTACTAAATATATAGTTAAAGAAGAAAAAGATAGTCATTATGAGCATCTAATCGTCAATAACGGTCCTTTCAAAGGTAGCCATTACTCTTATCAGTTTACTGATGTAAAAGAAAGCTTCAAGAAGGGAGAGTTTGGGACAGTTTCTCTAAAATCATTAATTGATTCCCCATACTATCAAAGTCGGATAAGTAATTATTTAGTTCAAAGTTTTATTGACCATTCAAGTTTTACGGTCAAAAATTGTGATTGGAACTCTCACTACATGAGTGCTAATCAGAGTGAGCAAGGACTATATATCTTTATTGAAGATGCTCCAGCTGTTAATCAGCGATTTTCTTTTGATAACTGGAAAAGTTTCGAAAGTCTAGTTAGCCAAGATTTTCTACAGTATCTCTCTAGATATGTGATTAGTGTAAGAAGCAAATATAATCCCAAATTACCAATATCTTTATTTATAGGTTTTCATACGAAAGATAGAAATATACATTGGCAAGTAGCTTTGATTAACATTGATGAAAATATTTTTGAAGGATCAACTGATATAAATGGTAGGCCTATTTATAAACTAAGAAACAAGAGTATTACATGGGCAATAACCAATAACTCATCTTACTCATATTTTTTTGGTCGTGGCTCATTTAATGAGAGGTTAACTAATTCAAAAATATTAATTATTGGTGTAGGTGCGGTAGGCAGTAATGTCGCTAAAACTCTAACAAGGTGTGGCTGCCGAGACATCTCATTAGTTGATTATGATATCAAAAAACCTGAGAATATTTGTCGTTCAGAATATGAGTTTATATATGCTTATGCTAATAAAGTAGACGAGCTACGTACTTTACTTTATAACATATCACCTTTTATCGATATTAAAGCTGGTAATAGTCTTTTTACAGAACATCTAAAATCTGAGTCTTACGCTGAAGTTTTTGCTGACAATATCAGAGCAGAATTATCAGACTATGATTATATATTTGACTGTTCTACTGATGATGATTTAATGCATACTTTAGATAAAATTGATATTACAGCGACTATTATCAACTTATCTATCACTAATTATGCTCAATCACTCGTTTGTGGTGTATCGCCACATACTTATAAGTTCGTTAGACATCAGTTTGATAATATTTTAGAAAATGACGTTGAAGATTTATATAATCCTTTAGGCTGCTGGAGTCCTACTTTCAAAGCTTCTTACAACGATATTTCCACACTTATACATTTTGCTCTAAAACATATCAATATCATGGTTAGTAACAAACAGCTAAATAGCTTTGTAATTAATCAAGATAATAATTATGAGTCTTTAAAAGTGAGTAAGTTTTGACTATTACCAAACACTACAAGAATTTAAAATTAGTAGTCGATGATAGCTTGTTAGAAAGTATTTATCAGTCAAGCTGTGTGCACTACCCTAAAGAGTATGGTGGTTTTTTGATTGGCAAATATTCTGATGATTTTAAAACCTTGTATATTGAACAATCAATCACAGCAGAGATTTTTAAGAGTAGTCGAATTGAGTTTACTAGAGAGTCTAACTATCTGAAATCCGAGTTTAAAAAATTATTTATAAACAAAGGACTCTATTATATTGGTGAGTGGCATACTCATCCAGATGGTGAAGCATGGTATAGCTCAACAGATTTAAGTGCAATGATTAGGGGCTGTATAGAATTGAGAAAACATTGAAAAAAATAAGCAACGCCTTACTCTAATGT
>NZ_VZIZ01000028.1:0-174 GCF_009812035.1 Psychrobacter nivimaris
CTTAGCATTTTGTTGGGCTTATCATGTCGGTATTTATAAAGACAAAGATAAGCCGTTAAAGCGCAAGTTGGGGAGTTTCCCAAACTTTGTGTAACTGCTTATAATCCACTAACAGGAGAATAAGCAATGACTAACCAATCTGACATCAAGAAACTGGCTGAGCAAATGGCCAGC
>NZ_VZIZ01000028.1:284-5420 GCF_009812035.1 Psychrobacter nivimaris
CAGTAGCTTTGAGCCTGTACTTGTCAGTAAGCATCAAACCCGTATTTCAGGTCTTGATGATAAAATCATATTTCACTACAGGCATAGCCTTACGTCTTGCGCTTCGGGCAAGTGTCTCCCAGACACTTGCTGATCCTCGCTCATACGCCAAAGGTCAAACCACCACTGAGATCGTAGAGAGCATTAAAGAGCTCTACGATGTCGACATCTCAAGCTCTCTTGTCTCAAGAGTCACCGATAACATATTAGAGGACATCACCGCTTGGCAGAACCGGCCGCTGAGCAGTGTTTATCCTATCGTCTATTTAGACTGCATTGTCATTAAAGTACGTCAAGACAAGCAGATCATCAACAAGGCAATCTATCTGGCCTTAGGCGTTGCTCTTGATGGTAAAAAAGAGCTGCTTGGCATGTGGCTATCAGAGAACGAGGGCGCTAAATTCTGGCTTGGTGTTCTCACTGAGCTACAAAACCACGGGGTTCAAGATATTCTTATTGCCTGTGTAGACGGCCTAAAAGGCTTCCCTGATGCCATTAATACGGTCTACCCTAACGCTCAGGTTCAGCTGTGTATCGTGCATATGGTGCGTTACTCCATGAAGTTTGTACCATGGACGGATAAAAAGGCCGTAGCAGCTGATTTAAAGGCCATCTACGGTGCTGATACGCTTGAGATGGCAGAGGCCAACCTTGAGCACTTTGATGAAGTATGGGGCAAAGAGTACCCGCATGTCATCAAGTCTTGGCGCAATAACTGGGAGGGCTTAACGGTGTTCTTTGAGTACCCTAAAGACATCAGAAAAGTCATTTATACCACCAATGCGATAGAGTCGCTAAATAGTGTCATTCGAACAGCGGTGAATAAGCGTAAGGTGTTTCCCTCTGATCAAGCCGCCTTCAAGGTGGTCTATTTGGCAACTCAACAGGCATCGTCAAGGTGGTCGATGCCGATTCGTAACTGGACGGCGGCTCTTAATCGCTTTATAATTATGTTTGATGATCGTATCAGTAAGCATTTAATCTAAATGGCAGTTACACAGAATCTGGGATGGGCTCTTGCTGGTATCATTAATTTCGAGCTAAACCTATGACTTTTGCAAGAGGTCTACTGACTAATCATTTTCTAAGAATAAGGAAGTTACTATGAAGCGTATTATGATGTTATCTGCACTAAGTGGTGTTTTAGCGCTTACAGGCTGCTCGACAATGGATAAAGTATTTGGCACTAATATGTCAGGAATGAATGATAACCAGATGGTTAGTAGCAGCGCCGTACCAGTGACTAGTAGAAACGGTATGCTGGTTGATTCTACTAATTACATGACGCTATATACCTTTGACAAAGACACTGCCAATAAGTCGAACTGTACAGGTGATTGTTTAGCGGCTTGGCCAGCACTTACCGCCCCTAACAATGCCAAAAGCGTCGGTCAGTTCTCGACTTTTCAGCGTGATGACGGTACTTATCAGTGGGCTGCCAATAACATGCCGTTATACTTCTTTGTAAAAGACACTAAAGCTGGAGATGCAAACGGCGATAATGTAAAAGGCGTTTGGCATATTGTTCCAACTCAATAAAGCCCAATATATTGTAGAGACAAAAAACAGCAGCTATAACTAGTTATAGCTGGTGTTTTTTTATAGTGATACTGTCTGCAATAATACTTTTTAATACTACCTTATTAAGCAGGTCTGTTCGCCTCATCTTCAGAAGCAAGTGCTGCCTTTTTCCTATATAAAGGAAAGAAGTCAGAATTCAAATCTTCCTCGCTCAGACCAACCTTGGCTACCAATTCGGCATATTTCTCTGGGTTGACAATGAGTCTATAGGTTTTAAAATCAAACTCCTCAGAGGGGGAGCTAAAGCCTTTTTTATATTTGTATAGTGAGTCGAGGCTAGCACCAAGGCCACCGCCAAGGTGAAGTAATTTATAGTTATTTTCCCGCCCCCAGTCTCTTGCCACATGAGTAATCAGTTTAGCAGGCTGCAGTTTTCTATAATCGTCGAGCGTTCCTCCTAAATGATACTGCATAATCCCTGACTCCTCACAGGCAGTGTATAAAGAAGAAGCAATAGGCTTATCTTCTTGATAAGCCGTTATCAACAGCAATCTGCCTTGTAGGTTTTTAGACAAATTATAGTAATAATTGTCATCAAAAAAATAATAATCAGTGGCACCAACATTCGCCATCGTCTCTTCATAAATCTTTGAAAAGATTTTAGCGTTTTCTTCGTCCAACGCTTCAACCTTAGTAGTCACATCCATTTTCATTGCTTTTTTGATGCCACGGCGGTGCTGATTTTGAGTTTCTTGCCAGTATTCTTCTTCAGATTTAGTCAAATCAGAGGCTACTGTTAAGCCATGCTTTATTATTTTGCCAATAGCTGGGGGGCGCTCTCGTTCTTTGTTAATGATGGGATGCAGGCGCATAAACAAAGAGACACAGCCTTCTTCATAAAGAAAATCCTGAAGGCCTTTCAACATAATATCCAGCTCATCAGTGGTCACAGTGTCGTCAACCAGCGGACCGCCATACCCATAAGTAGAAGTGGCATCCCAGTACTTAGCGTCAATCTCTCTTATCATTAAAGGCAAATATATTTTTTTATTATTATAACCCCAGTTCGGGATAAGTGATTCATTAAGCTGCTGATAGTATTGATATTTTCTATTACTCTTGAAGACCAGCTAAGTCTTTGAAGACAGGCTTCTCTATAAACTACTGTCAAAAGCATGACTTTATAAGGTCAGATAATAATTATACAAATAGTATCAACAACTTAAGCACTGGCTTATCCCGAACTGGGGTTTTACTACTAAAATCAATCTTCTGTCAAAATATCAATAAAACTCTGCCAAATGGGGCTTTGATGACGCGCTTTATGCCACACCAGCCACCACGTGCGCGCTAAATCAATACCTGCTACTTTCACCTGCACCAGCTCTGCTTTATCCAATTCTGCTTGAATGACATACTGCGATAAGCAGCCAAGCCCAATATCGGCGCTGACCATATGCTTAATGGCTTCTGACTGCTGAATTGCCATGACAATCTCGGCATGCGGTAGATGCTGCAATAACTGCTCATCGATAATCTGCCGCGTCCCCGAACCCGCCTCTCGTACCAGTAATGGCAGCCTTGCCAATCGTTCAGCGCTGAGCTCATAGCATTTTTCTTTATGGTTATAGTCCATGTTTGCCAGCCATTTACTATGAGATTTAGCAAATACCATCAAGGTATCGGTCCGCCAAGCGCGCTGCTCAATGACTTTCATATCTGTCGGGCGCGGCATACCTTCTACAAGCGCAATATCGATATTTAATTGCTCAACCTCGCCGACCACTTCTTGGGTATTGGCAATATACATATCGATATGGGCATCGGGTAGCGCTTCGTACAATTTGGCAAGCAGCGGTGGCAATACATAATTACCGATAGTCGTGCTAGCACCAATATGAATCTGCCCTGCTTGATGCTTATGATAATGCTCAAGCGTTAAAGCTTGTCCCAAAATCGCTTGTGCCTGTATATAGATAGGATGGGCGTTTGGATGCTGATTGAGCCTGCGCCCGACGCGCTCAAATAGCGGCATTTGTAACCGCGCCTCCAGCTCAGTGAGTGCACTGCTGACCGCTGATTGCGATAAATGCAGCTCTTCACTGGCACGGCTGGTACTGCCAGTTTGATAAATACTGACAAACACTGATAATTGCTTGAGGGTAATCTTTGGTAATACCTGCATGGCTTTTTTCATAATTTCTCTGACACCCTATCTTATTGATACAACCTAAAAACCACCTGTTATTTTAAAAACCCTTTATTATCTAAAAAACCATCTTTTTAGCCCAAAGACTTTTATTAACCTAAAAAATCGATAGTTTTTATCTAATTAATCTGTTTTTATTATAGATTGGTCTGCCTTATAATGTCTATTCATAAGCTTATGCTTATTTCGATTATGGACAATAGGACACTTCGTCATGCACGCCTTAACTAAAACAGTGACCAACTACTTCCCAACCAATCGCCATTTCGCAGGTTTGATAGTGGTGTTTGTCGGTAGCTTATTTTGCTTATGGCTAAATACGAGCTTGGATGTCTGGAGTCACGGGCGCATTATAGGCTTGTCTTCGTTAACGCTAGCGATTTTGATCGGTATGATATTGGGCAATACCGTTTATTCTAGTTTCGCTGAGCAGCTACATGTGGGCGTGACATTTGCCAAAGGTCAAATACTGCGTCTCGCCATCATGTTTTATGGCTTTAAGCTGACCCTAACGCAAGTATCAAGTGTCGGACTGTCTGCGGTGATGAGCGATGCGTTGGTATTGACCTCGACTTTTTTAATCACTTATTGGTTAGGTACAAAATGGCTCAAAGTCGATAAACAAACGACGTTATTGATTGGTGCAGGCGCGAGTATTTGCGGGGCAGCAGCTGTTATCGCCGCAGAGCCAGTGATCAAGGCCGAAGCGCACAAAGTCACTATCGCTGTGGCTACGGTCGTGGTCTTTGGCACCATTGCGATGCTGCTTTATCCGTTTTTATACCATCTTGGTTGGTTGCAACCTTGGCTAAATGCTCAGCAGTACGGGATTTATACGGGTGCCACCATTCATGAAGTGGCGCAAGTCGTCGTCGCTGGTAACGCAGTCAGTCCCGAAGTGGGTGACACAGCGGTTGTCACCAAGATGATACGCGTGATGATGCTCGCGCCGTTCTTATTGGTTTTATCTTTTGCGTTGACCAAAGGCAGTAACGATCAAGGTAACAAACCCTCTGTAATGAGCCGCATTCAACAAGTCAAAGTGCCTTGGTTTGCCTTCATATTCATTGCCATCGTCTTACTGCACACTTGGGTGCCGATGACCGCAAGCTTTGAGCGTAGTATGGTGATACTAGACGATGTGCTGCTCACCATGGCAATGTTTGCGCTGGGTCTAACCACGCATTTGGGCGCTATCAAACAAGCTGGCGTTAAACCCCTTATCTTAGGTGCGATTATGTTTGCTTGGTTAATCGTTGGTGGCGGCTTGATCAATATTGGCATCGCTTCACTGTAAAAAAGCTATTTAACCCCAGTTCGGGATAAGCCACATTGTAACTCATTGATACTATTTACAATGTTGCTAC
>NZ_VZIZ01000029.1 GCF_009812035.1 Psychrobacter nivimaris
TCTAAATTGTTTTATGATATTCATCCAAAACATAACTCTTTTGTAGTGCAGTGACTATAGATAACCAGTCATAAAATTAAAGTAGTAAACCATTAATTGCAGATAACTGCTATAAGTTTATTCACCGGTCAGACTTGACGATCGTTATCGTTGATAAGATTGTGCCGCGTGAGCTGATAGGACGTAAAGATGATAAAGCAGCCTTCAACTCGAGCATGCAAGGGTCTAATGATGCAGCGTGACACAGCCATAATCCAAAACGATAGTAATAATTTAAGTACGTACCCAGTAGCACCGCGTAAAAATTTCAGACGTTCGGCATTGTGCACTGCGCTTGCGACCAGTTTGTTCGGTATGGCACCTGCGGCAATGGCAGATACCATTAATAATGCAAACAATACGGCTATCACCAACTCATCTGCTGCTGACCAAACTGACGATACTCAGCTAGATATGGCTCTAGATGCGCTACGTCTAAAAAAAGCAGTAGAGCAAGGCATCATCGATCAGTCAGTATTGGACGACTATAGCGAACAGAGCTTGGGCATTAAGAAACCTAACTCGACAAAGTCAGGCTCTAAAAACTCGACGACGCAAAATGCTAATGCTCAAAACCTATCTTCTCAGAGCAGTAATTCACAAAATACAGTTTCTCAAAACAACTCTCAAGATCTAGAGAGTTTCCCTGACAGTCCAAGCACTTCATACAATCCAAATAACGCTCAATCAATCGCTTCTAATGATGACCTGTTGCAACAAGCAACCGAGATTCAGCAGCAGGGTTATCAAATGATGACCCCTGAGCAGATCGATCGTGAGCTAGCGGCAATGGATGCGCAGAATGCTCAAGATATTAATAGTATTAATATTAGCAATAACGACAGTGACTTTGATGCGCCAATCGCTACGTTAGATGACACAACATCGCCAATTGGTCTAGATACAGAGCTAGATGCAACAAACTTGCCAGCACCTAACAACCTTGATACGTTGGGTAGAAGTGAAACAACAGAAGAACAGGCGAGCGCAGCTGAAGGGATGTCACGTCCGATTGAGGTAAGTGGCGCTGTCAGCAATGAAGATGTCGTTAGTAATGAAGCTACTGTTAAGAATGAAAATAGCCTGACGACTGATGATAGTAGTGATGAGGTGATAGCTGGCACGAATGTTCCTGCCAATGTAGAAGGTACGACGACAGATATTATCAATCCGAATGACTATCTACCAGATTATCAGAATGATACTCAGGCCGTCGATCAAAGTATCGAACAAGCCAATAGACCAAGGCCACGCGCACGCAATAGAGGTAATATCGTGACGCGTCTCTACAATCGCTTTTTTAATGACGGTGGCGTGGTGGCTTTGCCAAATGTAGAAACCACTATTTATCTAGAGCAAGTATCCGCTGAAGACTCTCCTAATGGTAAGGCTCAGCTGATTGAGGCTGATAATGACATTCAGCCAATGAAAAACATCAAAGCAGCACTGGATGATACTTCCGTTCAGTCGGTTATTGACTTTACTGCGGCATTGCCACGTTTGCGTGAGACGGCACAGAATGCTGCTAAAGCCGTTGGTTACTATGAGGTTGAGCTGCGTTTGACCCAACCTGATCGCGATACGGTCAATGTTGTGATTGAAGAGCTAGGCGAGCCGGTACTAGTAGATAGCCGTATTATTGAGATTCGCGGTGAGGGTAGTGAGCAAGAAGAGTTTGCATCGCTTGAGGCAGACTTGCCACCGCAAGAAGGTGATATTTTTAATCACCGGGTCTATAAGAGCAGTAAAGCGGCTTTAGAGTCCTTGAGCAATACCTATGGCTACTTTGACCAGTATTGGCTGAACAAGTCCGTCGATATCATCTTGCCGGACAACAAAGCAGATGTCTCGTTGGTTTATAACACGGGTGATCGTTACGAGTTTGACGATGTGGTATTTTTTACCTACGACAAAGAAACCAATACGCTGACCCAAGACCCTGACAAGCTACCAGTAGAGCTTTCATTATTACAACAGCTCTATGGCTTTACGCCGGGTGAGCCGTTTTATCGTCCAGCAGTTACGAAGTTTAGTAACGACTTATCGGCAACTCGATACTTTAATACGGTCAACGTCGAGTCGATACTACCACCAACTGATAGTAGTGAAGCTGGTACCTTGGCGTTTGACAATGCTGCTACCGAGGGTAACGACACATTAGATGACGACATTAACAATGTGGACAATTATGGTATCGCAGATCTGAGTAGCAATGATGGCGCAGCTGCCTCAAATGTAACTGCTAGCACAGAAGATACGGTTAACGATAATAGCGATATAGGTGCAGAGAGCGATGATGCTCTGAGTGCTAACAGCGGCGAGACGGTCAATGAAGCGGATATCGCTGCTATTGATTTTGAGGCTGATGAAGCCACTCTTGATAAGCTGCAAGCCATCAGACAAAAAGCAGAACGACTAAGCCGCTTGCCGAATGACCGTGTGCTCGATGAAAAAGATCAGGAAGCTGATAATCTATTGGGTAAAATCAGTGACTCAATCAGTAATGTTGCACAAAAGATATTCCCTGATGAAAAGAGTCTAATCGCTGATGAAAACTTTGTACCGCCAACGCTAGCAGGACGTAAAACGCCGCAAGACGTTGCAGAAAGCAAAAAAGTACCTTTATATGTGTTTGTATACGCGGATAAACCACGTGATGCTCAAGTTGGTCTTGGTTATGGAACAGATACAGGCGTTCGCGCCACTGCAAAAATAGACTATAACTTGATTAACCGTCAAGGCTATCAAGCAGGGGCTGAGACGGAAGTATCGAGAATCAGCAAAAACGTGGCTGTCTATGCCAGTCGTCCATGGAAGCATCCGCTCAATGATAAGTTAGATGGGCGTTTGACTTATGAAGAAGAGGTAATTGATCAAGGTGAAGGCAACTTTGATCTATCAACCACAACGCTAAAAGCGGCTTTGGCTCGCAATATCCGTAGTGACACTGGTTGGAACCGTAGCTACTCTGTGCGTTACCGCTTGGATGAGCTTGAGACGGGGGTTGATGGGGCAGCACTAGATGATCTGCCTATTCGCTTTACCTCTTCAAGTCCGAAACAGCGCGCGCTGTTGTTTGGCTATGGTATGAATAAAACAGATACCGACAATGCGACCAACCCAACGCAAGGCATGCGCCAGTACTACTCAATCGAGGCTGGTACTGACAGCGCATTCAGTGATACCGATATGGCGATTATTCGCGCAGGCGTTAGTGGTATTTACAGCTTTGGCGAAGACAAAAAGCATCAAGTATTAGGTAGTGCCAATGCAGGTTATATTTGGGCAGATGATTTTTACGATGTGCCTTATAAGTTGCGTTTCTTTGCAGGTGGCGATCAGAGTATCCGCGGTTATGACTATGAGAGCTTGTCACCATTAGACAAAGGCTATCTAACGGGCGGGCAGGTGCTAGCGGTCGGTAGTGCTGAGTATAACTATGAATTTAAACCAGGTTTCCGTGGTGCATTCTTCACAGATGTCGGTAATGCCTATGACAAAGATTTTGATACTGAGACAAAAGTCGGCGTTGGTGTCGGTATCCGCTGGGCGTCGCCTGTAGGAATGGTGCGTGTCGATGTGGCTGCTGGCGTGACCGAGGAAAGCATTCCAGTACGACTACACTTCTTTATTGGTTCACCGTTATAATCGCTTAATGTAGTAGTTCCAAATGTTTAGTCGCTCCAAATGTTCTAATTATCACTTATCGTACCGATTGCTGGTCTTCATTTTTTAACGTAGTTGAGTGTCATGCTGACAGAAAATACCCCGCCTAATAATGCTCCAGATGAAGATCCAGCACAGCGTGATGCCCGTGCCGTTAGGCGTTGGTATCCGTTGTCATTTCTGCTCAAACTTCTGGTATTGGTGCTTATCGTACTAGCAATTATGTTCGCCATCTTCTTTTATGCGGCAGGGACTGACGCTGGCACGAAGTTTATATTAGAAAAAATCAGTGTTGAAACAGGTATTGATTTCAAATACGGACGCGGCAACTTGCGCGATGGTATCTGGGTCACTGATATCGATATTGAAGCGACTGAAGATCTTGAGATATTAGTAGATAAAGCCTATGTAAAAATAGGCTGGCGTGCAGTATTTGCAAAAGAAGTGCATTTAAGCGATGCAGACATCCAGACCATAGAGATTATCAATAAAAAACCGCCTACTGGTGAACCATTTGATTATAAAACTTTAAAGTTGCCAGTGAATTTGCGTTTTGACCAAGCAAAAATTAAGAAAATTACTTATAAGCAAGTAACCAAAGATCCTATCGTTATTCAAGACATTACGGCGCGTGACCTGACGTGGGTAGGTAGTACGGTAACCGTTGGCCGTGGTGATTTGCAGTATGCTGATATCGTGAAAGTCAGTGCCTTACAAGGAGAGATCGACCTACAGGGCGACTATCCACTAGATTTGAGTGCGATTGCGGAAGTCAGCGCCCTTGAAAAAGCCTATATCGACCCATTGAATATCTCTGCAACGGGAACGCTTAAACGTACTGTCGGTAAAGTACGCAGTCGTTATAACGATAGCGATGTGAGAGGCGACTTTGTAGTACAAGGGTTAGATGCGGGTGCACCGTTTGATGCAAAACTACAGTGGGATGATATTCTTATTCCTTATGCTGATAGCCAAAACATTCGCCTACAAAGCGGTATAGCCACAGCTTCTGGTGTCATCTCTGAGATACGATTGCGTATCAATACTGAATTGACGGCCAAAGACATTCCATCAGGTCATTACCAAGGCCGCGCCGTTATTGCCAACAGTCAGCTACGTATAGATCGCCTAGATGCTGACGTGCCAGCGGGACGTTTGGCATTGCAAGGTATTCTAGACTGGAAAGACAGCTTTGAGGCCACAGTGCGTGCGACGGGTAGCAACTTCGATATTCGCCAAGCTATTCCGGCTGAGTATACTGACTTTAAAGCTTATGCGCCGCAAACCCTTAACGGTAGGCTGTCATTGCGCTATCAGCAGCAGAATGCCACTGGTAATACGCAGATCGATGCAGATTTGCGTCAGCGTGATGGTGAGCATATCAATGCCAATATGGTTCGCGGTAAAACCTCTGCCAAGTCCAAGCAAGTCGCGCCTTGGTATATTGATGCTAACTGGAAAAACCTAACCCGCCGTAACGTACCCAATATTGGCAATATCGACAGTCCTAGTGGGCAGGCGGACGTCATCGTTCGAGGTTCGACATTATCAGTCGATGCCAATGCCGTTATCAATGAGCTAAATGCTGCCCCCAAGGGCAACTATGATCTACGTATACGTAAGGCTGGTGATGTCATTGATATCAATCGTCTTAATTATAACGGCATCGTAGGAGATTTATCCGGCACAGGACAGATTCAGTTAGCGAGCAAACAGCGTCCACTGACATGGCAAATTGATGCCAGTACTAAAGGTCTACTCCCTAAGAAATATCGTAGCGATCTACCACTTGAGCGCTTAATAGGTAGTATAAGTGCGCGTGGTCGATTGCTAAACATCACTAAAAATGGTGTCAGCGGACAGCGTCATGTGATTACTTTAAACAACACTGATATGCAAGCGCAGCTCGATGCGACGCAAGCAGATCGTGCTATTGGTATTACTGGTGCTGGCGATGCCAGTGTCGATATCATAGGTGGTGAGCTGTCAGTATTTGATGCGCGTTTTGATGGTCGGATTGATACAGCAGATGTACCACAAGGCCGTCTGTCCATCGATGCTGCGGGTACGCCAAAGCTGATTAGTATTCGTAAGCTGAACTATAAGGGTGAAGCGGGCGCAGTTGATGCTAAAGGGGTCATCGACTTACGTAAAAATATCGGCTGGAATATAGATGGTCGTTTTGACCAGTTCAATTTGGGTTATTTCTTACCCAATAATCCAGCGATAATCACAGGCGATTTAAAAACCAGTGGCGAATGGCAAAATGCACCAAAGAACAGCAAAAATACTGCAGGTACTTTGCAGCGCTTTGCCGTAAATTTCAACGGCATATTGGATGCCGAGCAATTGCCAGCAGGTAAGCTGAATATAGAAGCCAGTGGTGACAGTCAGCTAATCCGTATCAACCGTTTCCGTCATGTGGGTGCGGCAGGTAGTATTGATGCCAGCGGTACCGTTGATGTGCGTCAAGGCGTTGCGTGGGATATTAACGCGGTGATGGATCGTTTTAATATTGGTTATTTCCTAAAAGATACCCCAAGTCTTATCACTGGTACGATTGATACAGATGGCCGCTGGAGTGACACGCAGCAAATCATCAATATTAAACAAGTCAATCTGAATGGCATGCTAAAAGGGCAGCAACTGAGTGCCAAAGGCAGCCTATCAGCGAAAATGCGTTTGCCTAAAGATTTAGCAAGTTACTTCAAACAACTTCAGACCCAAGATGCTCAAGCACAATACAAGCAAGTAAATGCTTTGATTGATAGCTTAAATGCTAATAACCTTGTGCTGCGTTGGGGTGACAACTATGTCACGGCTAACGGCAATGCCAAGCAGCTACAAACCAAAATTAATATCACCAGTCTAGATCAGCTGTCTAACCAACTGGCTGGTAAAGTCACGGGCGGTGCCACGCTGTCTCAACCGGCTGGACAAGCACTGCCTACTATTTATATTGATTTGGTCGGTGAGCGACTCGCGCTACCTGGCTTTATATTGCGTCAAGGCCGTGTACGCGGCAAGCTGGTCAACTTAGCCAATAGCCCAAGCCAGTTAATCGTGACGGCTGAAGGCCTAGATGCTGCTGGTCAAAGTTTCGATAGTGTTAAAGCGTCTTTTAATGGGACAGAGAAATCTCATGTGGTCGATCTCAATGTGGCCAATAAGCAACTCGATGTCGGCGCTAGGCTAAAAGGTGGTTTTGATCGAGATAGGCTAAGCTGGTCAGGTGTCATTGGAAAAGGCCGCATCAAATCTAAGTATGCGACTTTGAATCAATTGCAACCTGCACAGCTGATTGTGAATTTACCTTATAATCAGGGTGGTGAGAATCGTGATCTAAAAGTACAGCTTGCTGCTCACTGCTGGCAGGCCACGGATCAAACTGGCAAGCTCTGTCTACGAGAAAAACTAGTGGCATCGCCGGACCAAGGTGAAGTCAATGTAGCGTTGCAGAATTTAGATACATCGTTATTCTCAGTGTTCTTGCCAGAAGATATTGACTGGAATGGCAAGATTAATGGTAAAGCAATCGTCGGATGGCAACGTGGTCGTCCACCAACCATTAATACCACGCTATACTCCGACAATGGCAAGATTGGCCTCGTTCAAGATGGTGAAAGCACATCAATGACCTTGCCATACAAGCGTGTCTCTCTTATTGCTCTGTCTGTGCCTGAGGGCATCAAGCTGCGTACCGATATCAATACTGGACGCGGGGCGCGTGGCTATGCTGAGGTGGTCGTCGATCCTTATAAAGACCCTAAACCAATCTCTGGAGCATTGGTACTGAACGAGCTTGATCTTGCGATATTTAAGCCATTCTTCCCCGGTATGCGCGTCCTAAGAGGTAACGTCACAATGGCGGGTGGTCTAGGTGGTACCTTAACCAAACCGCAGTTCTATGGCGACGTAAAACTCTCTGACGGCCGTATAGCCATGCTTGATTTGCCAGTAAATCTGTCCAAAGTAAATGCGGCAGCCAAAATCCGAGGTACACAAGCGACCATTGATGGCACATTCAATAGTGGTACAGGTGAAGGCGAATTGTCAGGGACAGTCAATTGGCAGCAAAAACTGCAGGCCAAGTTGAGTATCGTCGGTGAAGGCCTAGTCATTACTCAGCCGCCATTACTGGTCGCTGAAATTGACCCTGATATTGATATTATCGTACGCCCAGGCGACCGTTATGTTGATATAAAAGGAGCGATTAGTGTGCCGTCTGCGACCATTCGTCCGCCTGAAGCCAGCGAAGATATCATCACTCAGACTGAAGATGCAGTCGTACTAGATCGTCGTTTGATTGGTAATATCGATGAAGTACTGGCTATCTCAAAACCTTGGTCAATCAATGCTGATATCGGTGTTGATTTGGGCGATGATATCAACTTCCGTGGTTTTGGCGCCGTCATTCCATTGGCAGGTGCGATTAATGTGACTCAGAATGGTACAGGTATCATGCGTGCCAGAGGTGTTGTGCAGGTCTCACGCCGCACCAATATCAATGCCTTTGGACAAAGCCTAGAGCTGAATTATGGTCAAGTTCGTTTCAATGGCGATGTGATGAAACCGAGCTTGAGTATTGAAGCGGCCAAAACGATTAATGGCAAAACAGTTGGTCTGCGTGTCCAAGGGACGACTGAAAGCCCCAATATTATCGTCTTTAACAATGCAGGACTGACCCAGCAACAAGCCATGAACGCGTTGGTGACAGGTCGCATCGATAATAAGAGCGCCACACAAATCAGTGAGCAAGGGTTTAAATCGCAAGTGACCAATAATCTGGCTGCCGCTGGATTGAGCTTCGGTCTGAGTGGCACTCGTAGCCTGACCAATCAAATCGGGCAAGCTTTCGGTTTGCAGAGCCTAACAGTCGATGCCTCAGGTAGTAGCGAGGACACCAATGTCAACGTCACAGGTTATGTAACGCCTGATTTATACATTCGCTATGGCGTAGGTGTTTTCAACGCGCAAAACAGCCTTTCTGTTCGTTATCAATTGACACGCCGCATCTATGTAGAAGCAAGCTCAGCAGCAGAAAATGCAGTAGATGTGGTCTATAGTTGGCAGTTCTAAATTATTTATTTAGATGACAGCTGTTTTCTAGTTGATGTCAACTGAGAGAGTTTTTGAAATTATTTTTAAGTTGTATAGCCTATAAAAAAACGCCTCATAATGAAGGCGTTTTTTTATAGAAGTATTGAAAAAGGTGTCACTGAAATAGACGTTACTTGGTTAGAATCAAGCGATTGTTGCGAGTTAGGCGTAGTCGATACTCTTCGCCTTCATGCTCGATACGTACCTCTTTAGTCAGTGCAAATAGATGTTGTGATTGCAAAGTAGGTAGACGGTTTTCACGACAGTTTAAATAACGAGAGATGACCATGCTCATAGTAAATTCCTTTTGAGAAGAAGTGGCTTAAAAAATTGGCTAACCATAGCGTAATTGTTTTTAACGATAATAATTATCATTTAGATTTGATAAATTTGCAAGGCAATTGATAAAATAAAATGCAGTTATTATGTAAACTTATCTAAATTTACTGTCATAAAATATCTCATTTGAATATTTTATCTATATAAATTAATGAATTAGGTGGCAGATATAAATAAATCATCTAGCCTGTAAAAACTATTAAATTATCAAAAATAATCAGAGTAAACACCGAATAAAGGATATAAGTATGTTGAACGGGTCAAATCAACAATCAGAAACCAAGCCGGAAAGTAAGACGAAAACTAACAAACCTAGCATCGTAAATGTTGCAGTGGCTGTGATTCATTATAAAGATCAGTATTTGCTTGGGTTTCGAGATGCTACTCAGCATCAAGGAAATCGTTACGAGTTCGTCGGTGGAAAGATAGAAGCAAATGAGTCAGCAGCGCAGGCGTTGATAAGAGAAGTGGCTGAAGAGACGGATATCCTGCTTGATAATAATACTATCGTTAAGCTTGGGCGTTTGCATCATGATTATGGCGATAAGCAGGTCAGCTTACAGGTTTATAAGATTGAGCTGACAGCAGAGCAGTACGAGCAGCATAAACACCGTGAGCAGGGTTTAGAAGGGCAGGCATTAACTTGGGTAATCAAATCACAGCTTTTGGCAGGAGCGTATCATCTGCCCGCTGCTAATAAGACAATACTTGAATGGTTGAAGCTCCCATCGAAGATAACGATTACTTATCCTCTAGCACATTTCGGCACACACACTGACGCAGCAGCATGGCTACAATATCACCAAGAAAATCTAGCATCAGAATCGTGGGTATATATCCGCTTGAAGGACGTAAATTCTAAGCATCTTGCTGAGCAACTGATGACGGCACGCCCAGATATTTTAGCGATTTTACCTAATGACGAAGAACAACCTTTGAATGTTGAGGAATCACCAACCGCTAATGAGACAGCAACTGGCCAGCGAATAGTTGCCAAGCATTTGACACACTCAACACTGATGCAGTGTTTCGATGAGGTAGGCAGTCCTACAGCTCTCACGCAGTCGTTATCTAAAGACCATCCGCTCATTGTCAGCTGTCATGACATCGCGAGCATAACGGCAGCCAATCAACTTGCCAGCATGAGGATACAACAGGGGCTACCACCAGTGATTGGTGCTTTCGTATCGCCTGTGTTCGCCACCCAAACGCATCCTGATGACACACCACTTGGCTGGGAAGCATGGTCGGAGTTAGCAGAGTTAGCTGATATGCCTGTCATTGGGTTAGGCGGGCTGGAGCCTGCTATGCTCAATCAAGCATTGCAGTATGGTGGTATCAGTGTGGCAGGTATCCGTCAGTTTATATAATCTGCATACTTCAAGAAAGCTACAGGCAATCTATGGTGTCATATAGCTGAATGTGACCCGCATTAGACTTCCGTATTAAGCTTAGTAAGTTCAAATAACTGATTTTTAACTTAGTTATCCAGTAAGTAACTGTGTGGTTATGATGTGTTCAAACAACACTCAAACCTCATAGTTACTTACAAACCGTTGCGTTTTCCTACATTGCACTACTGTTTTAATAGTCCAGTTGTCCTTAATATATATTGCATATCTACGATACGTTGATCTTATTTCTATAGACGAGTGACTGATCAAAAGTGATGTTCAAAATACAATAATAAAAAAGCTTTTGTAGAGTCAAGTTTTGCACGAATAATTTATACCAAAGCAAATGGCTTTTAGAAAACGAGACCAAATAGATGCCGTACATAAAGCGTTTCTAACAATCACTATTTAAGAATGGTACTCCTATGAAAACCAATAAGTTACCTGAGTCAGCATGGACTGATTCACAGGCAGCTGGTTCTCAACTTCAGCAGCCTAAGCAATCGCTCAATGACAATGAATATGGCGATGATACCCAACAGACAAACCAAGCTAGTAACGATGCTAGCTATAATCATGACAGCTCGAATGGCGAATATTCGCACCATCTGGCAAAAGACACGTCTTCGCAAGACAGCTATTTTGGATACAAAAGCGCCGACAAAAGCCTTAGGGCAAAAGAGTCAGCTATGAGTAACAATGAAATAAGCAAAGATCTAAAAAATAGCAATGAGGACAATCATGACGTGGCTGGTGGCTATAAATCATCTGGCTATAAGTCATCACCAAAGAAACAACCACAAAAACTAAATGAAGATGAGCCACTAATGTCAGGACTGTTAGAGGATCAAATAGATAATCTAAACAATAGTTCTGAACAGGCCATCGACGCTGAGCAAATGAGTGATGCATCAACAAATAATTCATCCTACAAAGAAATACCGGAGCGCATATTTATGAATGGACTGATCAAACATACAGGCATTGCTTTAGCGATTATTATACCGTTAGCAGCGTTCTCAGCCTATGCGGCCACGCCGCCAGTGAACATGGGGACTAATAACTCGGCAACTAATGGAATGTCTGATGATGCGATGAGTGAGAAGACCACGACTGATGTACTATCGGTTAAGCCAAGTGATATTATTCATAAATCTGCAAGCACCCCAACTACCGTAGATAGCGTAGATCTGAACACTTATGCAGGTACTTGGTATGAGATTGGCCGTTTGCCAATGTATTTCCAACGTAAATGTGCAGGTGATGTGACCGCCAACTATGCACAAAAAGATGACGGCTCAGGAATCACGGTAACTAATAAGTGTGTGAGCGAGGACGGTTCAGGCATAGTGGCAGAAGGTTTGGCTAAGCCAGTCGATGAAAGCGGTAGCAAACTAAAAGTGACGTTTTTACCGAAGTGGATTCGCTGGATTCCAGTGGGCCGTGCTGATTATTGGGTGCTAGCACGTGATTCAGAGTACAAAACTGCGCTAGTAGGGACGCCTGATAAAAAATACTTATGGCTACTAGCACGCTCGCCAAATATTAGTCAAGAAACGTATACCAAATATCGTCAAATTGCTCAGCAGCAAGGTTATGACTTAAAAGAGTTTAAATTGACGTCGCAGAGCAACCAAACGGTGAGTCTAGCACCATAAGTGTTATAACTAAATTTACTGCTTTGGTTAATTAAGCCCTATAGCAATTATTATTTCATTACGTCTCGATAAGGCAGCATATAAAGCTGCCTTTATTTTTATTACTAGCTGTATATGAGAGCTATATATAAGAGCTATATACGAGAGTAAAACCTATTATGCACGCTAGCTAATCGGTTACCACTGGCAAAATGAGGCGTTTTAGGCTAAAATCTAGGCGATTCAAATACTCTAGCGTCAATAACCCATATTGATAGTGGTTGATTATCATATTAGAGTCGCCATTTAGAGCATACACGACCTATCTATTTTACACTTCTTCATATTTTATTGATCATACATTACTGACCATAAGGATGTTTCTCGTGAGCAACGCTGATACCTTACGCCAATTACATCAAGACCACTTGAACAACTACAACAATCAAGAGCAACAAGCGATTGAGCTTATGGGGCTACTAAACAAGCTCTATAACAAGCAAGACGTACAAGTGACTTTGTTTGGCGAAACGCTAGACTCTACCTCAGTTGGTCAAATACTTGCTTTACATCAAAAAGTAGCACTACGCGATCATGGCGCCAAGGCTATCGATATCGCTGATACTCTAGCGATGGTAAAAGTTATCTCAGAAAACACTGATATCCAAGCCACTCGTATCGATGTTGGTCAATTGATTGCTAATGAAACTGACTTACAAACCGCTCTACAGTCTATCAACAACGCTGGTGCTGTAAATGGCGCGACGGATGTTGTGCTTTACGGTTTTGGCCGTATCGGTCGTATCTTGACTCGTCTGCTATTGTCACAAGCATCAAGCGCGAAAGGTCTACAACTAAAAGCGATCGTTGTACGTCCAGCCGCTGCTGGTGACTTGGCTAAGCGCATCTCATTGCTTGAGCGTGACTCAATTCATGGTAGATTCTTAGGCGGCATCAGTATCGATGATGATAATAACGGCATGATCGTTAACGGTCGTTTTGTACAAGTTATCTATGCGAAAGACCCAAGCGAAATCGACTATACTGCTTATGGTATCGACAATGCTCTTGTTATCGATAACACAGGTATCTGGAAAGATGAAGCGGGCCTTGGTAAGCACTTACAGTCTACTGGCGTGAAAAAAGTGCTACTGACAGCACCTGCTGGCGGCGATATCAAAAACGTCGTTTATGGCGTGAACAATGATACCGTTGGTGATGATACGATCGTTAGTGCTGCTAGCTGTACGACCAATGCGATTACGCCAACGCTGAATGTATTGAATGATGAGTACGGTATTGTAAATGGTCATGTAGAGACTATTCACTCATTTACCAATGATCAGAACTTGGTTGATAACTATCATAAAGCAGACCGCCGTGGTCGTAGTGCGGTGATGAACATGGTTATTACTAGTACTGGTGCTGCAAAAGCCGTTGGTAAAGCATTGCCAGAACTAAACGGTAAGCTAACGGGTAACGCTATTCGTGTACCAACACCAAACGTCAGCCTAGCAATCTTGAACGTGAATCTAAAAACTGCTCCAGCAAGTGCTGATGCGTTAAATGAGTTCTTGCGCAAAATGGCTAACAGCAGCACTTGGCAGTCGCAGATTGCTTATACAGATTCTACAGAAGCGGTATCAACGGATTTCGTTGGTACGACTCATGTTGGTATTATCGATGCTCAAGCTACTATTTTGACTGACAACCAAGCTATCGTATATGTTTGGTATGACAATGAAGTAGGTTATAGTACTCAGGTATTGCGTTTGGCGACGCAAATGGCCGGAATCAGCTACGCTCAGATTCCAGCATAGATTACTAAATACAGTAGAGCAATAACGTCATACCAAGTATAGTAGCGCTATAGTGTCATAAGAATGGCGCTGTAGTAGATGCTACTTTAAATAGCTTGGTAGGACTTTAACTGTCATACTTAAACACCCGATAGTCCGATTGATTATCGGGTGTTATTGTCATAATGGGCACTAAGTAAAAGTAGACTTTATACAGTGTATATTTTGACGCAACAACATAGCAAAACCCCAAAATACAACCGTTGGTTGTCACCAGTTTATAGACTGGATTGTGAATTAAGGAACGTAAGATGCGATTTATTGATGAAGCCGTCGTAACGGTAAAAGCAGGTGACGGTGGTAACGGAATCGCCAGTTTTCGCCGAGAGAAGTATGTCCCACGTGGTGGACCTGATGGTGGTGATGGCGGCAAGGGCGGAGATGTATATGTCATTGCAGAAGACAATACCAACACCCTAGTCGACTATCGTTATACGCGTCGTCATGACGCCATGCGTGCTGAGAACGGCCATAGTAGAAACTGTTCAGGTAAAGGGTCTGATGATCTTTATTTACCAGTACCGGTTGGTACGACGGTAGTTGATACCGAAACAGACGAAGTATTGGGTGATTTGATTGAGATTGGCCAGACACTACTGATTGCCAAAGGTGGTGATGGTGGTCTGGGTAATACCCATTTCAAAAGCTCGACCAACCAAGCACCGCGTAAAGCGACGTCAGGTTTTGAAGGCGAGCTAAAAGTTCTTAAGTTTGAGCTAAAAGTAGTGGCTGATGTTGGTTTGATTGGTTTGCCTAACGCTGGTAAGTCGACCTTTATCCGTCAAGTCTCTGCTGCTAGACCAAAAGTGGCTGATTATCCGTTTACCACCCTAGTACCAAACTTGGGTGTGGTCGATATTGGTCGTCATCGCTCATTTGTGATGGCAGATATTCCTGGTCTTATTGAAGGCGCATCAGAAGGCGCAGGACTTGGTATTCGCTTCTTAAAACATGTTGCACGTACGCGTCGTCTGCTACACTTAGTTGATGTCAAGCCTGTTGATGGCAGCGACCCAGTCGAGAATGCTCGCGTTATCTTAAACGAGCTTGAGCGTTTTTCTCCTGAATTGGCCAACTTGCCGCAGATTTTGGTATTAAACAAAATTGATCAGGTCAATGATGAAGACTTGAATGCGCTTTGTACTCATATCGTCGCAGAGCTTGGTTGGACTGGTATGGTCTTCCGTACCGCAACGCTAACTGGTGAAGGCGTTGATGCGGTCAAATATCATTTGATGAATGATATCGAACTTGAGCGTGAGCGTGAACTAGAAGATCCTATCTTCGCTGAAGCACAAAAAGAACGTTTTGAGCGTCTAGAAGCTGAAGTACGTCTTAACACTGAAGCACAGCGTGAAGCATATCGTGCGGCTCGCAAAGCAGCACGTGAAGGCTTGGATGCGTCTGATTTTGACGACGATGATGACGATGGCGTTGAGGTAATGTACGTTCCTTAAGCTAGTATGCTTGAGCAGTTATACTTGAATTGTGAATTTAATCCCTACAATCAATTTATATGAAAAAAAGGAGTTTATATGGCAGATGACATAGCAAACACGATGGAAGAAGCAAGATTTGTTAAGCAAACTCGCAACTTTGATATTCAGCGCGTTATTGTCAAAATTGGTTCATCATTATTAACCAATAACGGTCGAGGGCTGGATCGTACTGCCATATATGAGTGGGCAAAGCAAATTGCTAAGCTGCACAAAAAAGGCGTTGAGGTACTGCTGGTATCATCAGGTGCTGTTGCTGAAGGTGTGGTACGTATGAACCTTGAGGAACGTCCTAAGAAACTAGCAGCACTACAAGCCTGTGCTTCTATTGGTCAAATGGGCTTGATTGAAACATGGTGGTCAGCTTTGATTCAGCATGGCATTCAAAGCTCGCAGCTACTGCTAACTCACGATGATTTGTCTAATCGTAGCCGTTATCTTAATACCACTGGTGCGCTGACACAGTTATTAGAGTGGCGCGTACTACCTGTTATCAACGAAAACGATACCATCACGATTGATGAAATTAAATTTGGCGATAACGATACCTTGGGTGCGATGGCAGCCGCAATGGTTAATGCTGATTTGTACATTATCTTAACTGATCAAGAAGGTGTCTTCACTGATAACCCACGTGATAATCCTGATGCCAAGATGATTCGCCAAGAACGTGCAATGGCTGATTATTTATTTGATATTGCAGGAGATGGCGGTAAGCTTGGACGCGGTGGTATGTTGACCAAAATCCGCGCTGGACGTCTGGCTGCAATGGGTGGCTGTCCTACTGTTATCGTTAGCGGTGCTATCGATGACGTTATCACCCGTGTGGTTTCAGGCGAAGCGGTAGGTACATTGCTGACGACTAATGACGAAGATAAAATCATCGCGCGTAAACAGTGGCTAGCTGCGCATCTACGTATGTCAGGTAGCTTGGTCGTTGATGCAGGTGCTGCAAGAGCACTGACTGAGCACAATAGAAGTTTATTGCCAGTGGGCGTTGTAGAAGTGCAGGGCGGTTTTGATGAAGGTGATGTGGTAGAAATTATCCATCAAGATACAGGCGAACGTATAGCCGTCGGGCAGGTAAATTTCTCATCGAATGATGCGCGCCGCGTCGCTCGTGAGCGTACCGAACAGTTCGATAAGATCTTTGGCAGTAGCGAAGAACGTGTTGTCATGGTACATCGCGACAATCTTGCATTAACTGTATAGCACTTTTATATAACCTTTTTTATTCAACTTATTTTATCCAGCACAATATCCATATTTATAAATGGATATTGTGCTGTTTTGGAGATTTGTACATGAGTGCTTCAGACGGTAGTAACTCGGTTCAACAACAGTTTGCACCTTTAAAAAATGATAGATTGCTACGTGCATTACGTTTTGAGCCCATTGATACCACACCGGTATGGATGATGCGCCAAGCCGGTCGTTATCTGCCAGAATATAAGGCCACTCGTGCTGAAGCGGGTGACTTTATGAGTCTGTGCAAAGATACAGACCGTGCTACTGAAGTAACTCTACAGCCATTGCGTCGTTATGATTTAGATGCTGCTATTTTGTTTAGTGATATTCTAACTATCCCTGATGCGATGGGACTAGGCTTGTATTTCGAAACGGGTGAAGGCCCTAAGTTCAAACATCCTATCCGCGAACAGGCTGATCTTGATAGATTGCCAGTGCTCGAGCCAAACGACTCTCTAGATTATGTAATGCGTGCTGTAACCAGCATTCGCAAAGCGCTAAATGGTCAAGTGCCATTGTTTGGTTTTTCTGGCAGTCCGTGGACGTTGGCTACTTATATGATAGAGGGCGGTAGCTCGAAAGATTATCGTTATACCAAAAGCTTCTTGTATAGTAACCCTGATTTTTTACATCAGTTATTGGACAAGCTTGCGACGTCAGTTATTGACTATTTAGATGCCCAAATCGTCGCTGGCGCTCAAATTGTTCAGATATTTGATAGTTGGGGCGGGGCGTTAGGCCATCGTCAATTTATCGAATTTTCACACATTTACAATAAGCGTATTGTCGCTGAACTAAAAGAACGTCATCCACAAGTACCTGTAGTGCTATTCACTAAAGGTGGTGGGTTATGGCTTGATATTCAGGCTGACAGCGAAGCGGACGTGTTAGGTTTAGATTGGACGATGCCGATTGATCGTGCGCGTCAAGTGTTGACTGAAAGTCAGCGTCAGTTGACCAAGAAGCATAAAAAATTGCAAA
Organism: Psychrobacter nivimaris; assembly: GCF_009812035.1. Taxonomy (GTDB): domain Bacteria; phylum Pseudomonadota; class Gammaproteobacteria; order Pseudomonadales; family Moraxellaceae; genus Psychrobacter; species Psychrobacter nivimaris. The sequence goes on from NZ_VZIZ01000029.1 coordinate 17,760, forward strand.
GCAGCAAAGCTATCCAAGGTAACTTAGATCCAGCGACGTTATACGGTTCGCCTGCGACAATTCGTTCTGAAGTGAACGCCATGCTTGACCGTGCTTACGCCGACGGTGAAAAGACTGGTTACATAGCAAACTTAGGTCATGGTATCACCCAATGGGTCAACCCTGACAACGCCAAAGTGTTTGTAGATGCAGTACACGACTATAAAATTTAAGAGTCAGAATATTTAGAGAGTGATTCTGTATTTGTTCTGTATTTGTAGAATTACACGCATTACAGGCAAACATAGAATCTATCAGTGCATATTTAGTATTTACCAAGAAAAGGGTGTTTTATGATTTCAGCAGCGATCGTCGGTGGCACAGGCTATACGGGTATTGAGCTCATTCGCTTATTATCTGCTCATCCTGAGGTTTCTATTGATTTATTAACTTCTCGTAGCGAAGCTGGCACTCGTGCTGATGAAATCTTTCCAAGCTTACGCGGTGTGTCTGACATCGTTTTTAGCGACTTGGGTGATAATACGCTTGCTGCATTGCAAAAATGTGATGTTGTATTTTTTGCGACTCCGCATGGTGTGGCAATGAAGCAAGCTGAAGCGCTTACCCAAGCTGGCGTCAAGGTCATCGATTTGGCTGCTGATTTTCGTTTGCAGTCACTGACTGACTTTGAGCACTGGTACAAGCAGTCACATGCTTGTCCTGAGCTGTTGAAAACAGCAGTCTACGGCTTACCAGAAATCAATCGCGACAAGCTTGCGAATGCGTTACTAGTAGGCAACCCAGGCTGTTATCCAACCACTGCGATTTTGGGTCTAAAACCAATTATCGAAGCTCAGAATAAGCAAGCAGAGCGTTTGATTGAGTCTCGTATCGTTATCGATGCAAAATCTGGCGTGTCTGGTGCAGGTCGTCAAGCATCACTTGCACTTAACTATGCTGAGACAACAGATAGCTTTAAGGCTTATAGCGTCGAAGGCCATCGTCATTTACCAGAGATTGAGCAGGGTGTTGCACAGTTATTAGACAGTCAGTTCGCGCACCGTATTCGCTTTTTGCCGCATTTAGTACCGATGATTCGTGGCATGCTAAGCTCTATTCATATGGAGTTGACTGACGCAGGTGCGGCTATCGATTGGCAGCAAGCGTTTGAAAGTAGCTATGCGTCAGAGTTGTTTGTTGATGTCATGCCAAAGGGGCTTTATCCCGATACGCGTAGTGTTCGCGCTAGTAACCGTCTACGTATTGCCGTACATCAGGATAATGAGCGTGCTGAGCTAACAGTTATTGTTGTTCAAGATAACTTAGTCAAAGGTGCTGCTGGGCAGGCTGTGCAAAACCTGAATGTGATGTTCGGTTTTGATGAGTCAATGGGACTGAACTTTGCACCGATTGTTCCTTAATATCAACGACTTCATATTCCAATCATTCACATTTACGGTGCTAGGTATTGATTATAAATTCGGCTATAATGACTTGCCCTTACCCTTAAGAGATACTGTCTAAATGCGTTCTCAGCTCGTACTACGCTTTTGCTCACAGCCAGCACGTCTATCGTGCAAAGACTCGGTTATACCTAGCTTGGAGCGCAAACAGCATTCCTTTAGAAATAATAATGTCCCGATAAGTGGTATTGCTAGCTCACAACGCGGTGCTTCTACATTGGTATTGGCACTGTTTGTTGTAGCCGTATTAGTGACAGCGGTGGTTGGACTGGTATTCGGTCATAAGCTTGGCTACCAACGAGGCCTTCATTCGATGGAAACAGAAGCCAAGCAAGCAATCATCGATAGCACTGAAGCGACACAAGCGCTAGAAGATTTGCGCCTGAGCAATAAGATAGCTACTAATCAAGCGGCAACTGCCAAACAAGAACTGGCCATCAGTTTGGCTAATTTAAAAGAACTGCGTGAGAGCCAGCAAGAATTAACAGTAGAAAATAAGCAAGTATCGCAGCTCAATGAGCTATATTCAGATGTTATCCGTAAGAAAGGTGGTATGCCTTTACAGGTATTAGGTGCCAAAATTTCGCCATTACCTGAAAATGCTTTTGAGTATGGTTTTGATATTGGGATGCTCAGTAGCGACGGTCAAGCCAAACGCTTAAGGCCTGTATTGACGCTACTTAACAATGATGACCTTGTAGAAGTACCACTTGATCCTGCATACCATATGATCGAAGGTATCGTTCGGATACGTGGTCGCTTTGTAATGCCATCAGGCTTTAGACCATTGCAAGCAAAACTGACTTTGCAAGCTGGTGGTCAGAAAGTAGAGCAATTGTATGACTGGAAGCTCGGTGATAGTGTGGATAACATGCTACCATCGCTCCTAGATTTACCAGAAGTTGATGAAAGTCCTATCGTACCTTAATTACCTCATGTCTTAATGAAATACTCAGTGACGATGCTGTGGTTGAAATCAAAGCACAATGACCTTAATTAGTGGTTGTGCTTTATACCATGCCTTATCGCCTGCCTTAACAACCCCTTCTATCTTAAACTTACCTTATAATTATATTTTGATTATGATGAAAAAAATGATATCACAAGCCACGCCAACGGTTGCTGATTGGCACTTTCCCAATATGCCTGCTCATCGTGCACAAGACGGTGATACCGATGGTGAAACGTCACCGCAAGCAGATGTATTGGTCGCAGAGCCTGAAGTAGCCAAACCGCCTATGTATGCGGTTGTTATGTATAATGACAACTACACGCCGATGGAGTTTGTTGTATATATATTGCAGTCAGAATTTCGTCATAGTATGGATTCTGCGGTCGAGATTATGCTGACTATTCATAATAGCAGTAAAGGCATTGCTGGCATTTATCCCAAAGATATCGCCGAGACTAAGGCCAAAAAAGTAAATAGTCTGGCGCATCGTGAAGGTTATCCGTTATTGACCCAAATCGAACCACATCAAGGCGAGTAGAGCAGTTTATTAATTTTTTATACTGATATATGGCTCTATTAAAGCTTTACCTACTGTTCTCTATTCCTAAGCAATCCATATCAAAGCTCACTTTTATAGTGAGCTTTTCCGACTTTTCAGTCACCCCTCTTATATATGAACTTTGCTTCTTAAAATAGTTTTATTATCCATAGAGTCTTGATTTTTATAGCAAACAACCCTATCTATTAAAACAGCCGTTCAATAGTTTTAGACTAAGTATCTCAGTTAAACCTGCTAAAACCACGTCATCACTAGACTCTCAACTATCAATCTCTCTTTCTATCTAATCAGTTTTCAATATTTAATATTTGTTATTAAGGTTGTCGCTACTAACTTGTAGCACGCTTTGATACATTTTAGTCTGTGTTAATAGATTGACTCCGTCGAAGTATCGTGTTGATATAAAGAAAAGCGGCCATGGATAGTTGTGGTTACTGTTGGCTGATAGCGAGATTATAGTATTTAATCAATAGTCTATCGCTCACCTCATTTATTCATGACTTCTAATAATACGAATATAGCCCTTGAACAATTCATCTACCGCCCTGATTTACTTACTAACTCATTCATAAAACTATCAATTATAAAGATAGATATAACCGTAGGAAGTTGTTATGTTAAGTCGTCATCTTGAAGTTTCTCTACGTTTAGCAATGACGCTTGCGCGCCAAAAATCGCATGAGTATCTCACTGTTGAACACCTGCTTTTGGCCTTATTAGAAAACACTCATGCTGCCAATACGTTGACTGCTTGTAATGCTAATGTCTCGGCGTTGCGTACTGAGCTTGAGATTTATATTAACAAACATACGCCAACCATCGATGCTGATACAGAACAGTCACCGCAGCCGACTCAAAGCTTTGATCGTATCTTGCAGCGTGCTATTTTTCACGTGCAATCGATCGGTGGTGGTCGTTTGGTAGAAGGCTCTGATATTTTGGTCTCTATGTTTTCAGAGCATGATACCTATGCTGTCTACCTGCTTAAAAAACAAGGCATCAGTCGCCTTGAGCTAACCCAGTATTTGTCACATGGTCAAGATAAAGAAGAGCCATCTGAATCACGTGGTTCTGCAGGTACTGAGCGCCGTAGTGCCTCTGAAAAGACCAGTAAAGATCCCTTAGTTGAATTTGCGACCAATCTAAACCAGCGAGCTGCTGAAGGTAAAACAGATCCTTTGATTGGCCGTGCCTCTGAGATTGAACGTGCTGCCCAAGTACTGTGCCGTCGTCGTAAAAATAACCCATTGCTAGTAGGTGAGCCTGGTGTAGGCAAAACCTCTATTGCTGAAGGTTTAGCATGGTTAATTATTAATGATAAAGCACCAAAGCCCCTTAACGGTTGCGTGATTTATAGCCTTGATATCGGTTCATTGATTGCGGGAACTAAGTATCGCGGTGACTTTGAAAAACGCATGAAGTCATTGCTTGATGCACTAAAGAAAAAATCAAATGCTATTCTTTTTATTGATGAAATTCATATGATTATTGGTGCTGGTTCATCTATGAGCAGCAACATGGACGTATCGAACCTTATCAAGCCAGCGCTTGCTAACGGTGAGCTACGTTGTATCGGTTCAACAACCTTTACTGAATATCGCCAAGTATTCGAAAAAGACCATGCATTGTCACGTCGTTTCCAAAAAATCGATGTTAAAGAACCAAGTGTGGATGACACCATTGATATCCTGCGTGGTCTAAAACCTCGTTATGAAGAATTCCATAATGTTGAGTATACGGATGAAGCGTTGGTCACAGCGGTACAATTATCAGCCAAACATATTCATGAGCGTTTTTTACCTGACAAAGCTATTGACGTAATTGACGAAGCAGGTGCGTATAAGCGCTTAGGTGTGGTGCCTGATGTCGATGATATCGAAGCGGAAGAAAGTTTCATTGCTGATTTAGAGCAAGATTTTGATGCGCAGATTGATGCTGATATCGAAGGTATCGATGGTGATACAGATAATGAAATGCAGGATGAGGCAGCGACTGCGAAAGCGAGCGATAGTGCTAAATCAGCAGATGGTGTGAAATTATCAAAAGGTCGAAAGCCACCGATGAAGATCGATGTAGCTGATATCGAAGCTATCATTGCTAAACTGGCACGTATTCCACCTAAATCTGTATCGAGTGATGACAAGAGTATCCTTGAGCACCTAGATCGAGACCTTAAGCACTTGGTGTTTGGTCAAGATGAGGCGATTGCTACGTTGGCTGATGCTATCAAACTATCACGTGCAGGATTAAAAGCACCTGATAAGCCAATCGGTTCATTTATGTTTGCAGGACCAACTGGTGTGGGTAAAACAGAAGTATCGCGTCAGTTAGCGAACCTGTTAGGTGTAGAATTAGTACGCTTTGATATGTCAGAGTATATGGAAGCGCACACGGCATCACGCTTGATCGGTGCGCCTCCAGGTTATGTTGGCTATGATCAAGGCGGTTTACTCACCGAAAAAATCAATCAGCATCCACATTGCGTGTTGTTGCTTGATGAGATTGAAAAGGCGCATCCAGATGTGTTCAACTTGTTACTACAAGTGATGGATCATGGTACGTTGACCGATAACAATGGTCGTGTTGCTATCTTTAAGCAAGTCATCGTTATTATGACAACGAACGTTGGTGCTGATAGTATCAGTCGCTCGTCAATGGGCTTTACTCAACAAGACCATAGTCGTGACAACACAGAGTCGCTGAAACGTGTCTTTACGCCAGAGTTCCGTAATCGCTTAGACGCTATCATTCAGTTCAACCCTCTAGATACGTCAGTTGTTGTATCGGTTGTCGATAAGTTCTTGGTGGAATTGCAAGTACAGCTTGATGATAAACAAGTGACATTAGAGATTGATGATGATGTACGTGACTACTTGGCGGATAAAGGCTATGACCGTCTAATGGGTGCACGTCCGATGCAACGTCTGATTCAAGATGAAATCAAAAAACCATTGGCAAGTATGATTTTGTTTGGAGATTTGGTTAATGGCGGTGTCGTGCATCTGACCTTAGAGCCTAAAGTTGATGATTCTCAAGAGAGTGATACGATGAAGCTTGATAAGGTATCAGACAAAGGCTCAGCTGATAGTCGTATTATTCTGACAGTCGTTGAAACTCATGAACCGCATCCTGATTCTGAGTCTTTAGCCAGTTAAGTTATTTAATATTGACATCATAAAAACGGCTACCGTATTACTGCGGTAGCCGTTTTTTTATTGCTATAATTCATCAACAAAGCGTACACCATTTTTTGTTAGTATGATTATTTACAGTAAACTAGCTTTAATAAATTTATTGAACTTATAACAAGATAACAAGTACAAAAAGGACACACTATGGAACTGTTTGATGAATCGACAACCAAGACTCCAGAACAAAAACAAGCGATTTTAGACAATGTCCGTTTACCAGAGGATTGGAAAACAGCATTAGCAGATGAATTAACGTCTGAGAATATGGATAATCTACGCGCATTTTTAAAGGAAGCCTATCAGTCGGATGATAGTATCTATCCGCCTGCACCATTGATGTTCAATGCGCTTAACCTCACGCCTTTGTCACAAGTCAAAGTGGTAATCTTGGGCCAAGATCCTTACCATCGTCCAGGTCAGGCTATGGGGTTATCATTTTCTGTTCCTAAAGCCATTCCAAAGCCACCATCGTTAAATAACTTGCTTAAAGAAATGGCAGATGACATTGGTATTCGCCCTTCAGCACATGGCGATTTGACATACTGGGCGCAGCAAGGCGTTCTACTGCTTAATAGCTCACTAACTGTGCGAGAAGGCGAGCCAAACAGTCATCAAAATAAAGGCTGGGAGCAGTTTACTGATGCTGTCATCGATGCAGTCAATGAACAGACAAAGCATACCGTATTTATTTTGTGGGGTAGTAAAGCCCAGAAGAAAGGCAAGTATATCGATACGGATAAGCATTTGATTCTGACAGCGGTACATCCGTCACCACTTGCGGCAAACCGTGGTGGCTTCTTTGGCACTAAACCTTTTTCTAAAACAAATGATTACTTGGTGCAGTATGGCCAAACTCCAATTGACTGGCAATTACCACAATAAATGCAAAATATACAGAATATAAGCTTAATGCCGTATCAACCTTTAAATATGCAGGCCAGCACTTTTTGGTTAGCTGAAGATATTAAATGGATGCAACAAGCAATCCAACTTGCTAAGCAAGGTGCTGAACGAGGAGAGGTGCCGGTAGGTGCGGTATTGGTACATGATCAGCAGATTATTGGCCAAGGGTTTAATCAACCCATTAGTAGCCATGATGCTACTGCTCATGCAGAGATAGTTGCATTGAGAGATGCTTGTACGCGTTTAGAAAACTATCGACTGCCGCTACAGACTACTTTATATGTCACTCTGGAGCCGTGTACAATGTGTATTGGTGCATTAATTCATGCGCGTGTAAACAAGCTGGTGTACGCAGCGAGTGAACCGCGTGCTGGGATGGTTGGTAGTCAAATGGACTTATCATTACAACCTTTCTATAATCACAGTATTCAAGCCTATAGTGGATTATGCAGCGAGCATAGTAGTCAAATACTTAAGACATTTTTTCGTGAGCGTAGGCAAGCGGCGAAAAAGAATAAGGCCACTATGTAAACTCAAAATACTAATAAACAAGATATCAGTCTTGGTGCTAGTGGTCACGATGATTTTTTGCTATAATATTGCCCTATTTGATAGCACCCATTTCAATGGGCTATTAAAGACTTAACATACGAATAAATATTGTTTTATTAATGACATACGATAAGCGATATAAGTAACGCATATTATTGAGTAAGTATTATGACTAGTTCTACACCTGATAATGTTTTACTCAATACAGAGGATAGCCATACCTCATCAGTGCGCTACCCTGTTATTTGTATCGATGGTCCCAGTGGCGCTGGTAAAGGTACGGTCACATGGCGTCTAGCACAAGTGTTAGGCTATCAGTTGTTAGACTCTGGTGCGCTTTATAGAATTGTTGGGCTAAAAGCCTTTGAAGCGGGTTTGATCAGCGCAGATACTAGCCAACCAATTGATGAAAATGCTGTATTAGCATTGACTGAAAGCTTAGAGATAGCGTTTGTACCAAACAATGACTCAGGACGTGTAGATATCATTGTTAATGGACAAGCAGTAGGTGAGCAAGTACGCAATGAAACGGTCGGAGGCTATGCATCACAGATAGCTGTCTTTCCACAAGTTCGTCAAGCATTGCTCAAGCTACAACAAGATATGGCCACTCGTTCAGGTTTGGTTGCTGATGGTCGCGATATGGGTACGGTTGTTTTCCCAGATGCTGATGTTAAGGTGTTTTTGACGGCCAGTGCTGAAGCACGTGCAGAGCGCCGTGTGATTCAGTTATTGAATGCTGGTCAAACAGCAGATTTTGAGGCGATTTTAGCGACGATAAAAGAGCGTGATGATCGTGATGAAAATCGCAGTACAGCGCCATCGAAGCCTGCGGCAGATGCATTATTACTTGATAGCTCAGCGCTTAATGCTGATGCAGTATATGAGCAGGTTAAGAAGCATTGCCAAGATAAAGGTGTTTTTTTCACTAGCTAGTCATTTAATAGCTAGTAAAAACAACATATTAAGTACTAAAAAGTTTCCTATTAATCATTGTTTTAGTATAAAATAATACGGTTAAGTTAAATTTTATTGAAGCCATAAGAAAAACTTAGTTTATTCAAGATATTGCATTCGATATAAGACAGTTGTTGTTAGTCAGTTTTAATTATAATGAGCTCGCTATCAACAAACGTTTTTTTATATGATTGTATGGGATATAAAACCAGTATTTCGTTCTATACAATCATAAATTTGATCCGTACTGTGCTGGACAGGATACGGCTATACAAAGGTAGACATAATGGAATCATTTGCTGAACTATTTGAAGCGAGCATTGAAGAGCAGGGCCTAGATATCGAGCGTGGCTCGGTTATTACAGGTGCTGTTGTGGCCATCGATAGCGATTGGATCACAGTAGATACTGGTCTTAAATCTGAAGGTATCGTCGCTCGTGAAGAGTTTTTAAGCGAAGAAGGCGAACTTGAAGTTGAAGTTGGCGATAGCGTTGATGTCGTAGTTGAAGCGGTTGATAACGGCATGGGTCAAACCTTGCTGTCACGTGAGAAAGCTAAACGTGTTGAAACTTGGAACTTCCTTGAAAAAATCGCTGATAACGATGAAATCGTTAAAGGTATTATCTCAAGCAAAGTTAAAGGCGGTTTCACTGTAGATATCGGTTCAGTACGCGCGTTCTTACCAGGTTCATTGGTAGATGTACGTCCTATCCGTGATACAACGCATCTTGAAGGCAAAGAGCTAGAATTCAAAGTCATCAAACTTGACCAGAAGCGCAACAACGTTGTTGTTAGCCGTCGTGCAGTTATGGAAGCTGAAAACTCAGCTGAGCGCGAAGAGCTATTGAACAAGCTTGAAGAAGGCATCGAGATCGAAGGTATCGTTAAGAACCTTACTGATTACGGCGCGTTCGTTGATCTAGGTGGTATCGATGGTCTATTGCACATCACTGACATGGCATGGCGCCGTATCAAGCACCCATCTGAAGTTGTTGAAGTTGGCCAAGACCTAAAAGTTAAAGTATTGAAGTTTGACCGTGAACGCAACCGCGTTAGCCTAGGTCTAAAACAACTTGGTACTGATCCTTGGGATAACGTTGGCGGCACTTACCCAGTAGGTAGTGTTGTAAAAGCTCGCGTAACCAACTTGACTGACTATGGTTGTTTCGCTGAGATTTCTGAAGGTATTGAAGGTCTAGTACACGTATCAGAAATGGATCATACCAACAAAAACATCCACCCATCTAAAGTGGTTCAAGTGGGCGATGAAGTTGAAGTAATGATTCTTGATATCGATGAAGAACGTCGTCGTATTAGCCTAGGTATCAAACAAACTCTAGCTAACCCATGGGATGAGTTTGATAAGAAACATGAGCGCGGTGATAAAATCACTGGTACTATCAAATCAATCACTGACTTCGGTATCTTTATCGGTCTAGACGGTGGTATTGATGGTCTTGTTCATCTATCTGATATCTCTTGGAACGAAACTGGCGAAGATGCTATTCGTAACTACAACAAAGGCGACACCGTTGAAGCAATGGTATTGTCTGTAGATGCAGAAGCTAACCGTATCAGCCTAGGCGTTAAGCAGTTAAGCTCTGATCCATTCAACGAATACCTAGTCAACAATGACCGTGGTGCTATCGTTAATGGTAAAGTAAAAGAAGTAGATGCTAAAGGCGCTACTATCGAACTTGCTGACGAAGTTGAAGCTTATCTACGTGCTTCTGAAATCCAACGTGACCGCGTTGAAGATGCAACTAAGCATCTGACTGTTGGTGATGACGTTGAAGCGAAAATCATCAGTGTTGATCGTAAAACACGCAACATCAACTTGTCTATCAAAGCGAAAGACGAAGCTGAAGAGCGTCAAGCGATTAAAGATCTTGGTAGCACGAACACTACTGCTGCTCCAGGTTCTGATGCACAGCCAAAAACTATTGGTGATTTGATCAAAGAGCAAATGCAGTAAGCTGCAAATTATTAATATAAAAGTGATATAAAAAAAGCGACTTCGGTCGCTTTTTTTTATGATTAGATTTTATTAACACAGTTAGTAATAGAGGTTTTTAGCCAAATGGGCAAACTCTTATTCCCATTTACGCTAATATCCGCTATCATTTGCACCATTGAGTAACGAGATGATAGTTATAATCTTTTTATAGTCATAATATGATTCTGAATGTTAGTTTTCAAAGATTCAGTATATATAGTTTAATTATACAAACGCAATTACGTACTATAGAGCGTTGACTTATCATCAGCTTATCCATCAATCAACAAGGCAAGCGTAATAATGCAGCAAGCGATTAACAAATCCGAATTTATTAGTAATTTGAGTGCAAACTGTGACAACATGGCAGATACCGTGGTTGATGACGCAGTGCGTGAAATCTTAAACTTGATGACCCATACTTTAGCCAATGATGGCCGAGTCGAAGTTCGCGGATTCGGTAGTTTTTGTCTACATCATCGCCGTGCCCGTATGGGACGCAATCCTAAGACAGGCGAAAGCGTACCTGTACCAGCTAAAGCGATTCCACATTTTAAGCCAGGTAAGGCTCTACGCGAAGCAGTAAACGATACGGTAGCAAACGGTTAATTAAACCAGCACTGGCTATCTAACCGTCAAAATTTATCATTCCAAACTGAGGTAACTGTCTCATGCGCTTTCTACTATTTGTATTGCTATTCTTGAGCTTTGCCTATTCACTTGGTTTGGTATTGGCAAATAATACTGAGGTCGGAGTCAACCTACTGTTTTCACAAGCACCTACGATGAATCTAGGGTTGCTACTTATTTTGTGTTTGATGCTAGGTATTGTTATTGGTATTTTACTGGCATTACTTATCTTTCGTGTGCTACAGAATAAGTGGGAAATCTCACGTCTGCAAAAAGCAAACGCAAACCTGCAAGAGCAATTGACTCAAGCCAATACAGTTATCGATCGTCAAGCAAGCGCGCCAACAGTAGATGAAGCTGTTTATGGTGCTTCTGCTACTAACGTGCACAATACCGATGCAACTAGCCTAACTGAAGGCTCTACTCTATCTAAGCGTAGACGAGATTAAGTCTTTAGGTAATCTTTTAGGTGCTCTGCTAAGTGACAGTTCAACGATCGCAGTACTGACCTCAAATACAATACTTTGATAACTTCAAAATATATGGTAAAACCATGAATAAAGTAATTAACTCTCCAGTTGTCGTCGCTCTAGACAATATGACGGTAAAGGCTTCTTTAGCGTTAGCTGACCAGTTAGATCCATCCCAATGTCGATTGAAAGTCGGTAAAGAGCTGTTTACGCGTTGTGGTCCTGATATCATCAAGGCATTACATCAACGTGATTTTGAAGTGTTCTTAGACTTGAAATTTCATGATATTCCGAATACCACTGCTCAAGCAGTATTGGCTGCCGCTGAACTTGGTGTATGGATGGTGAATGTCCATGCTAGCGCAGGTCTAGAGGCCATGTCGTTGGCAAAACAGCGCTTGCTAGATAGAGATCTCGATACCTTACTTATTGCAGTTACTGTATTAACCTCTATGGATAGTGAAGCGTTGATGCAAACAGGCATCACTGATAGCTTAGATACCCAAGTAAGCCGACTAGCACAACTGACTAAGCAAGCTGGTCTAGATGGGGTAGTTTGCTCGGCTCAAGAAGCAAAGGCACTTAAAGCATTATGTGGTCAGGATTTTAAACTGGTAACGCCTGGCATACGCCTAGCTGAAGACAATGCGGATGATCAAAAACGTATCTGTACACCAAGTCAGGCGCTAATAGACGGTTCCGATTATTTAGTCATTGGTCGTTCGATCACTCAAGCCTCAGACCCTGCTGCTAAACTACAGACAATACTTCAAAGTATTTAAGTTTGAATAGATGTTAAGAAAAAAAGACAGCCTAAATGGCTGTCTTTTTACTTTTTGATGGTCAAGGAAAAGCTGCTACACTACTTAAATTTATTCTTACAACCTTTCTAAAATATAATAACTATATTGACAACGCTCATGTAGCTAAAGATCAGTAGTACTGCTATGAGCGTTTATCGCTAATTAGATTTTTAATAATAACGCCACTAAGTGATGTTGGATAATATGAAATTACAGATATTGAGTGACTTACATATTGATAGTTATGCACGTCAATCGCACCCCGTTGGACATATTCCCAAAACTGATGCAGATATAGTGCTGGTAGCAGGGGATACTGCTAATAGCGACAAAGGTATGCCGTGGTTGCAAGAACAAGCGGCGCGCTTAGAAATTCCCCTGATTACTATCGCTGGTAATCATGAATACTTTGATGAAGATGTCTTGAACTTTGACCATAAACTGGCAACTTGGGATAACTATGATACTGCGTCTAAAAAAGGGGTTCGCGTATTACAATGCCAGCATATCGATATCGGTGATATACGCCTTTTAGGTTGTACGCTTTGGACAGACTATCAGTATCATGCTAACGAAGACACCATGGCCGCTGCTCGTCATTTTATGCGTGACTATAAGCAAATCTATGCAGGCAACGAATTGTTTTCACCTGAAGTATCTATGCAGATTCATGCCAAGCATCGTCAGTGGCTACAGCAAGCTTTGATGGAATCTCATGAACTAGGTAAAAAAACAGTAGTCATGAGTCATCACAGCGTCAGTGCGTTATCGGTGTCTGAAAAATATGCCAATCTACCGAGTAATGCGGCTTTCGTCAGTGATCTGTCAGGATGGATGCACGAGGATTGGGCGCCGATGCTATGGGTACACGGACATACTCATGAAGCATTTGATTATAAAATTGGTAATACGCGAGTGATTGTCAATCCACGAGCCTATCCTAATGAGGTCAGTAGTACCGCACTAGAGTTCGCGTGGGACAAAGTCATTGATATTGGCTAGGACCGTGTGTAAATATCTGGCAAATCTCGATTTATTCTAGACATAGATTCTTTTGAATAAAGCGTTTTTCTGAAAGAGTACATAGTATTTATAAGATATATTGCAACTAGATTTGTCTGTGGTTCATTCCTGATAAGAAATCTGCTAGGCTTGCTATCATGAGTAAATATCTAAATAACACCCTGTCCAAAATATCTGCTGACAAGCTTGCGAGTCACACCCCAAGCGCGCCTGCACCTTCGCACCTACCAGATAGTATGATTTCCTCCGTTAGCCTATTGCCTGAAAATAAGCGGCTGATACTATTTACTAGGCACTCTTTACGCGAGCGTTCTGATGGTAATGGCTTTGCTAGCTATCAGCTACCGTTGACTCCTAAAGGCCGTATACTGGCAAAGTCTTGGGGTCGTTGGTTATCAGGTCATCTACCATATTCGCTCGACGTCGATAGTATTTCTAGCCCGATTGGGCGTTGTATCGATACCGCGCAGCTGATGCAAGAGGGGGCAGGACTACGGCGTGACATTACGCATCAATCATTGTTGGTTGAGCCTGGCAGTCTCGTCACTGAGCCTGAAATAGCCAATCCTGTGTTCAAAGAAATTGGCGTCCTGAACTTTATTAATCGTTTTTTGCAAGGCAATCTCGAAGGGACTAAAAACACCTATCAAGGCGGTTTGGATATTCTGTCGCTTTTTTATCAGAATCAGCCGCAGCATGGCCATCTGATGCTCGCTGTGAGTCATGACACGTTGCTATCTGCGTTCTTGGCCGTCATGTTCGATGTGGTAGAGATTGATTGGAATGATTGGCCAAAGATGATGGAAGGCGTGTTCTTATGGTTCGATGATAAGCCATTTGATCAAGCGAGCGCGCATTTTATTTGGCGGGGTCAGGTATATACTCGGCCGATTAGTTCATTATTAGACGGTTACCGTGCAGCTGGCTATCATCCTAGCAAGTTGCTATTGCCGCCAGAAGTACAGTGGAATTGATGCTTTGTTCAAACATTGAATGAGTTGATAGAGCAACTATTCGTTGAATACGTTTTGAACAGGCATAAAAAAAACCTTGCCACGGTATTAGAACCAGTGACAAGGTTTTAGTCATTACGCTATAAAAACGAAATGCGGTCTAACCAATACAAATCTTAAGCTTGTAGGCCTTTGATTGTTTTGTTTAGGCGGCTCTTACGACGAGCAGCTTTATTCTTATGAATAATACCTTTGTCAGCCATACGATCAAGAACTGGTACCGCTTTTTTGTAAGCTTCGGTAGCCGCGTCATAATCTTTAGCTGCGATAGCCGCATCAACACGTTTTAAGTAAGTACGAACCATAGAGCGTTGTGACGCAGAGTTCTGACGACGTTTGGTGTTTTGACGGGCGCGTTTACGAGCTTGTGCAGTATTAGCCACGCGTATCTCCTTGATAAAGATAGATAAAAATATGAATGTTGATTGCAATAATGGGTTTAACAATCATCGGTGACGAGCAGCCGTCTCGTCAAATATGATGTCGATGTCTGATATTAAAGTATCTAATATAAATAGAGCATCGTAAGCGTCAGAGCTGTTTGGAATAATTAAACAGCGTTGACGTGTAAAGCCGATTATCTTAGCAAATTATTGAACTAAGGACAATATATTTGATGATTAATGCTCAAAGAAGTTACGTAATATCATTGAATCTGGGTCATTCTAGTAACTAAATCCTTAGTAAGCGCTGACAGACATAGAGGGTTGATAAAATCTCTTACAATATATCCTATATAATAGCATCAGTTATTGAGGAATTTAGGTATGATATTCTAACGATAGACCTTGATATAGGTATTTTCTCATCAATATAGTTCATCTAATGTTATATAAGTGGATAGGGTATGCAGCGAAAAGCAATTGTGATTGGCGCAACGGGGTTAGTAGGGCAGCATTTGGTAAAGCAACTGAGTGAGCTTTATGACACATTGATTGTGATTGCTCGTCGTCCGCCACGCTACATTAATGCCAGCATGCGTTTTTATCAAATCAATGATTTTGATAATCTCTCTGAAGTGTTTGCAAGTGTCGGTGCCGATCGAACCACGGATGCTTTTAGTTGTTTGGGTACGACAAAAAAACAAGCTGGTAGTGATGAGGCTTTTCGCAAGGTAGATCGAGACTATAATGTAAATTTTGCCAAGTTATGTCGTGATAAAGGGGTAGAAAATTTCTTTTTACTCTCCTCGATGAATGCGGATATTGAAAGCCGCTTTCTGTACAATCGAGTTAAGGCTGAGACAGAGCAGGCTGTTATGGCATTAGATTTCGGACAATTGGTCGTCTTCCGTCCGTCGTTATTGCTTGGTAAGCATAAAGGTCGTCCGCTTGAGAGCATTGGTCAAAAAGCCTTTAAACTCATCTCGCCCCTCGTATCAGAATCACTGTCGTTACATCCTATCTCGGCTAAGCGCGTTGCTAGTGCTATGGCCATGAGTGCTCATGGTATATATCATCGTAGTAAGTACCGTACTGAACCTCAAATCAAGCGTACGGATATTATCGAAAATAAGCAGATGCTAGCGATGACCCGTGTTAAAAAATAAAAGGACAGTTTTTCTAGTGACAGATTCAGTCTTAAAACTGGAAAGTTACAGATATCGATTGTTAATTGCATTGGGACAAGATTGCATTAGAACAAAAATATAAGAGTAAAAAACACAATAACTATTAACTATTATCAAAGCATCAATAAGTATTGAAAAACCAGTCAGTTGAAACACTAAAACAAGGAGCAGGAGCAATGTCAGAATCGATACAAATGGATAGAGGGAATTTTGTCACTTGTGATCTATTGGATGCCAATCCTGAATCGCAAGTATGCTTGCCAAATATCGAAGGCAAGTCATTCCGTCAGTTTGGTGCGAAAGACAAATTCTGCGGTGAAATCGTGACGGTTAAGTGCTTTGAAGACAATAGCCGCGTTAAGTCACTGTTGAATAGCGATGGCAAAGATAAAGAAGGCAATGGCAAGGTGTTGGTCGTTGATGGTGGCGGCTCTATGCGCTGTGCATTACTAGGCGATATGATTGCACAATCAGCTATCGATAATGGTTGGGCTGGGGTTATTATATATGGCTGTGTCCGCGATGTTGATGACATGGCAGAGATGGATCTTGGTGTGATGGCGCTTGGTTGTATCCCGCGCAAATCAACCCGCCGTGATGAAGGTCAAACGGATATCGAAATCAGCTTTGGTGACTTAACGTTGAACTCGGGTATGTTTGCTTATGCTGATAACAATGGCATCATCGCTAGCGATAAACCACTTATCAGCTGAAGTTTTAGGCTTGGCTTGATTAGTAAAAACGAAAACCTCAGCTGATAAGTTGGGGTTTTTTGTTATGTAACGACAGTTAAAGCGCAATAATCGTTGTTAACCCTTAATCATTAATGAGTAAACTCTTAAGTGACAAACCGTTACGGCATAAGTTTTGGTAATTGCTCAAATATTCGTATAATAGCTTTCTGACTCCTTAACTTTGATTCTACTCTTTATGCCTATTACTGCTCTGACTGACGCGTTTGACCCTATTAACCAGCAGTTGTTTCCTATCCAAAATGCCGAGCGGCGTTGGGTAGCGCCTGTCCATGGGGCGGTCAGCAGTTTATGGTTGGCAAGCTTGGTGCAAACACCTATGTGGAATGTTGCCGAGCGCCTAAAAGTTGTGGTAGCACGTGACCAGAACCAACTCAATCAAATAGAGACTGAGCTGGCATTTTGCGGAGTCGATGCTTATGTGTTCCCTGACTGGGAGACACTGACTTATGATGAGCTATCTCCACATCAAGACATCGTCAGTGAACGTATCAATCTATTGACGGATATGCCGAAAACGGGCGTGCTACTTATTTCGATACAAGCCCTCATGCATCGCGTCGCACCGCCAAGCTGGTTGATTGGACAGCATTTTGATTTGAGTGTCGGCGATCGATTTGATATCAATACCCAGCGAGGGCTACTGGCAAAGGCTGGTTATCGAGCGGTTGAAAATGTCTTTGAACCAGGTGAGTTTGCAGTACGTGGTAGTATTATTGATATTTTTGCCATGGGTCAGCCTTTTCCGCTACGTTTAGACTTGTTCGATGACGAAATCGAAACGATTCGCTTTTTTCATCCTCAAACCCAGCGTACATTGACTGCTGATGATTTGAAGGCGATGTTAACGGGCAACGATACCAGTATGGCAAAAGAATCGCTGTCACTACTGCACAAAATGCCAGATATCTCTAAACCTATTGAACAATTTCAAATCTTGCCTGCAAAAGAGTTTCCACTTGACGAAGGGCGGGAGACGTTTCGCACGAACTTTGCTGCGATGTTCCCTAATACCAGTAGCCGTAAGTCTGAGCTGCACAAAGACGTAATGGCAGGAATTGCTAGTAGCGGATTAGAGTATTATCAACCACTATTTTTTGACTTAAAAGACTGGAAGGCGGAGAGTAGTTTATTTTCCTATTTACCAAGCGATGCATTGTTTATCACCGATGAATTAATCAATGAAAAACAAGCTGATTACTGGTCACAAATCCAGCGCCGCTACGAAGAGCGTCGCCATGATATTGATAAGCCTATCGTAGAGCCAGCAATGCTGTATCTATTATCTAACGCGCTTAACGAGCAGTTAAACCAGTATCCACGAGTAATATTAAGTGCTCGTGATGAACTGGCTATGATGAATGATGTGGCAGCGCTAGAAGGTAGTGACTCATCTCAGCCGCAACTGCCATTAACGCCTACTAAAACGCCTACTAAGCAGCAAGGCTTGGTGACATTAAGTGCCGAAGAACCGCCGCAACTGGCAGTAAACCATCAGAAATCTGAGCCATTAACTGAATTGCTCGACTTTTTAAACGTTCAAAAACAAACAGCAACGCCAGTACTAATTGTTGCAGAAACCGCAGGCCGTCGCGAGATTCTTATCGAGCTGTTTAAGGGTAAGATTGACATCAAGGCATACGATAGCTTTGAAGCATTTTTAGCAGCAGACAAGACGAGCGCTATGAATAATGCTCGACTACCACATGTCGGTCTGACTGTGGCACCGATTGAGCGCGGTGTTTATGTGCCTGAGCGTTTGGTGTTGATTAGTGAAACGCAGCTGTTTGGTCGTCAAGTCTTACAGACGCGTCGTCGTCGCCAAAGCGGTGTATCAGAGGAGTTCTTGGTTAAGAGCGTCACTGAGATAACAGATGGTAGTCCAGTTGTTCATATTGAGCATGGTATTGGTCGTTATAATGGTCTGATTACCTTAGATGTGGGTGATGGTGAGCAAGAGTTTATTCATTTAAAGTATGACGATGACGCTAGTATCTATGTGCCAGTGGCTAATTTACAAATGATTAGTCGTTATAGCGGCGGCGATCCAGCCTTAGCACCGCTCCATAAGATTGGTAGTGGCAAATGGGATAGGGCCAAACAAAAAGCGTTAGAGCAAATTCACGATGTTGCGGCAGAGCTACTTAACATGCAGGCGCGTCGTGAGGCCAAAGTTGGTATTCACTTTAAAATAGATCCGTCTCAATACGAGCTGTTTGCCAGTCAGTTTGCGTTCGAGGAGACTGCTGACCAAGCAAATGCTATCCATGCAGTTATGGAAGACATGAGACAAAATCAGCCAATGGATCGCCTCATCTGCGGTGATGTTGGCTTTGGTAAAACAGAAGTGGCGATGCGAGCGGCCTTTATTGCCGTTAGTGCTGGTTATCAGGTTGCTGTGTTGGTGCCTACTACCTTGCTCGCGGGACAACACGAAGACAACTTCCGCGATCGTTTTGCCGATTGGCCAGTTCGTATTGAGAGCCTGTCGCGCTTTGGCGGTAAAAAACATCAAGAAATGGTCTTAGCTGACTTGGCTGCTGGCAAAGTAGATATCGTGATTGGTACCCATAAACTCTTACAGCCTGATGTGAAGTTTGCCAACCTTGGGCTAATGATCGTCGATGAGGAGCACCGCTTTGGGGTGCGTCACAAAGAGCGTATCAAGGCTATTCAGACAGATGTAGACAGTATGTCTATGACCGCGACTCCCATTCCTAGAACGCTTAATATGGCACTCTCAGGCATGCGTGACATGTCTATTATTGCCACACCGCCAGCACGTCGACTTGCGATTAAAACTTTTGTCATGCAAAAGACAGATGCCTTGATGAAAGAAGCCATCTTGCGCGAGCTGTTGCGCGGCGGGCAAGTCTATCTCTTGCATAATGATGTGGCTAGTATTGAGCGTATGGCAGAGACTATTCGTGACCTCGTGCCAGAAGCGCGGGTAGGGGTTGCCCATGGACAAATGCAAGAGCGCCAACTTGAGCAGATTATGCAGCAGTTTTATCATAAAAAGTTCAATGTGTTGGTTTGCTCTACCATTATTGAGACGGGTATTGATGTGCCCAATGCTAATACGATTATCATTGAGCGTGCAGATAAGTTTGGTCTTGCGCAATTACATCAGCTGCGTGGCCGAGTAGGACGTAGTCATCATCAAGCGTATTGTTACTTACTAGTGCCATCTCTAAAAGGACTCAAAGGTGATGCCAAGCGCCGTTTACATGCGATTGAACGCGCCAATACTTTGGGTGCAGGTTTTATGCTGGCAAGTGAGGATTTAGAGATTCGCGGCGCAGGTGAGATATTGGGTAAGCAGCAAAGTGGCAATATGCAGGCGATTGGTTTTAGCTTATACATGGATATGCTTGAGCGTGCGACTAAAGCCATTAAAGCTGGCAAGGAGCCTGATTTAAATACACCATTGTCGCTAACCAGTGAAATAAACTTACATAGTTCTGCTCTTATTCCAGAAGAGTATCTACATGACGTGCATCAGCGCTTATTGTTCTATAAGCGTATTAGTAATACCGATGATAAAGAAGCATTGACAGATATTCGTACGGAGATGATAGACCGCTTTGGAGCACTGCCAGATCAAACCAAGCAGCTATTCGCTATTCATGGATTACGCTTACAAGCAGAGCCGCTTAAGATTAACAAAATTGATGCCAACAGTAGTAGTATGACGCTGGAATTTGCGCCAGATACTCCAGTTGATGCGTTAGCGATTATTAAATTGATCCAATCAAATGGTCAGCATTATCGTATGAATGGCGCATCTGGTATCCGTTACCAAAATAGCGATAAACTGGCCACACCGCAACAGCGCGTAACGGTCATACAAGAGCTGCTGCGCTATTTTAGCGAGCACATGGTGACAGAGCCTGCTTAGTACATGGCTAGATATCAGTAGGCTCAGTAGTCATATTAAACCAATAAATTATGGTGCTATTTTATCAACCCGATAACTGATAAAATAGCCCAACTAACTTTTTAACCCTCTGTATTTTATTTGCATTAAACAACAAGAGAACCGTCATTATGTTCCAACTTCATCATAAACTTGCTGCTGATAGTTTTTTAGTGGGGGATTTTCCATTATCCACTTGTCGTTTAATCAATGACTGCCAATTTCCTTGGCTGATATTAGTGCCACGTGTCTCCGGTATCAAAGAGTTATATGAGCTGTCTGAGGCAGATCAAACACAGTTTTTACGAGAGTCCAGCTGGTTGTCGAGTCAGTTAGCTAAAACCTTTCAAGCTGATAAAATGAATGTGGCCGCTCTTGGTAATCAAGTGCCACAACTTCACTTTCATCACATTGTCCGTTATCAAAATGATATGCAATGGCCAAATCCAGTATGGGGTGTGCCAGCTGTCCCATATACTAAAGAAGTATTGGCGCAAATGCAGCAAACATTGATGATGGCATTACGTGGTCATCACCAAATGCCGTTTGATTGGCAAATGTAATTATTATTCTATTTTGCCTTCAATAAGAATAGATTGAACCTTAATTTTATATGTAAAAAGAGAGGCCAGATACTTAAATGTATCTGGCCTCTCTTTTTATTTAAATTTGGATAAAAACTGTAAAACAGTGAATAAACTAGACAAAAGGTCGCCTTATAGTCATCAGTAACCTTGTTTAAACTTATTTCAAAAGTATAATATATTATTAGATATATCTTATGATAAATCGTCATAAGGACAAATAACGTACATATGTTAGTGTAGTATGCCTTTGTCTCTCAGGTAGCTCACCTTATTTAAGTGAATCTCATATGACCTTCTCAGAGACATTCAAACCAATGACACCGTTAAAGGACACCGGGACATGTCGTTTTGACTATCCAGAAGTGTTCGTGTTGATACTGACGGTTGTTTTGCGTGCTATATACTACGACTTCCGCTCTATCTCAATGGCACTATTGGTTATTATTACATTGCCAAGCCTTATGATCCTGATATATAACTACCGACGCCAGACCAGCTTTTGGACGTCTAATATCGTTATTATTCTATTATCGGTTGTCATTGGCTCGCTACAATGCTGTACGGTCATATCAATCAGTTTGGCTGCTTTGATTGGTGTACGTATCATTCTTAGCCGACCTGAGAATCACCTCAGACTGTTATCTGTATCTGTTGTGACTATCATTGTGTTTTTCTACGTTAGCACAGTCTTAAATGCAGACAGTATGGACTTTGATGAAGGCTTATTACCATTGATAGTAATGGTGGCAAGTCTAGGCGTTATTTTATACCAGTTCTGGCGTATCTATCAGCAACATATTACTTTTAAAGTACGTACCCATCAGGCTAGTGGACGCCTGAACACAATGGTATCAGTGATCAATAAGCTTACCCGTTTTGTACCACCACAAATTTGGGAGCCTATTGTCAAATCGGATAGCCCTGTTAGGGTTTCTAATAAACGCGCAAAAATAACTATCATGTTTTCGGATATTGTCGGTTTTACCGAGTTGTCTGATAGTCTAAGTTCTGATAATTTAGCAGATATTCTCAATACTTATATGCATTGCATGACATCGATTGCTGACAAACACGGTGCAGTACTTGATAAGTTCATTGGTGATGGCATGGTATGTTTCTTTGGTGAACCGAATAGCCGCGGCTCGCGTCAAGATGCACTAGATTGTGTGGCGATGGCAATCGATATGCGCCGGGAAATGCGTACTTTACGCCAAAAATGGCGGCTAATGGGATTTGAAGGCTTATATATACGTGTTGGTATCACAACTGGCTACTGTCACGTTGGTAATTTTGGTAGTAATAGTCGATTAAGCTATACCATCATTGGCAAAGAAGCCAACCTAGCCTCTAGGCTTGAGTCTTGTGCGGGCAAAGATCAGATATTGGTCAGTGAAAGCACTTACGATTATATATGCCATAACTATGAGTGTGAGCACGTTGCCGCATTTTGCTTGAAGGGAATTGATGAAAAGGTCGATGCATGGCAAGTACTTGACCCTAGTGCCAGTACAGGTCATTTATCTAAATGGGTCGACCACACATTGCCTGGTTTTAATTTGCATTTGAATTTCAAAGATATGAAAGACAATGATTATCAAGATATTAGAGCTCGTTTAAATTTTGCGCTGGAACGCATCGAGCAAGAGGAAGAAAAAGTAGTAAAGAGTATAGCTGCAGAAAGTAAGCGTGAGAATGCCAATCGCAAGTAAGCGTTTCAAGTCTATCGTCTTAAAATCATATATAGAGAAAGGCCAGCTATCACATAGCTGGCCTTTTTTATCTTAACTAGAAAGAATCATCAGTGTTTAATGATTTTCTTTAGCATGATTAAGGGTATATTTAGGAACTTCGATGGTCAAATCCTCGTCATCAAGCATGACCTGACAAGATAAACGTGAATCAGGCTCTAGTCCCCAAGCACGATCAAGTAGATCAGCTTCGATATCATCCATCTCATCTAAACTGTTGAAACCCTTGCGTACTACAACATGACATGTAGTACAAGCTTTCGACATCTCACAGGCATGCTCGATTTTAATGCCTTTTTCTAATAGTGCTTTGCATAAGTTTTCACCAGCTTGCAGCTCAACTTCTGCGCCTTCAGGGCAAATTTCGTGATGGGGTAGTACGGTAACTTTTGGCATAAATTATCTGTCCGATGCTAATCAATTTAAAAAATATTAGAAGTTAGCTTAACGTGTCAGTTAAGCGATATATGTCGATGTATTTATTACCAGTCTTTGGCACTAGTACCTGCCATACTGGTCTTGACGCTTTGATTCATAATACGTGCAGCAAAGGCATCACTATGTGGCTTGAGCTGTGCTTGTTGTGCTTCAATAAGCGCTAAGTCATCAGTGCTGAGAGAGTTACGTAGCGCTTGTATATGCTCTGCTAGTGATTGTTGTTCTTCAGTAGAAAGCAACGCCGCAAATTCGTTAAGTGCCGACTCTAGGGCAAGTACTTCACGTTCCGCTTCTACCTTTGTCTCAATTAAAGACCGCGCGTTTTTGTCTTCTTCTGCGTGTTTAAACCCTGCAACAAGCAACTGTTCTTTTTGTTCATCTGATAGACCATAAGAAGGCACAATCTCGATTTTGCTTTCTGTTTTGGTCGTAGTTTCTTGCGCACTGACAGTAAGCTGACCGTTGGCATCAATACTAAAGGTAACTTCGATACGCGCAAACCCAGCTTTCATTGGCGGGATGCCATACAGCTCAAAACGTCCCAGAGAACGACAGTTTTCTACCGTTTCACGCTCACCTTGTACCACGTGAATCACCATGCCAGTTTGACCATCTTGATAAGTAGTAAATACCTGACGTTTCTTCACAGGGATAGGCGTATTACGTGGTATCAGTACTTCAACCAAACCACCCATGGTTTCAAGACCTAATGATAATGGCGTCACATCCAATAATAATAAATTGTTGTCACTATCACCATTAACCAATTGATGAGCAGTCTGAGCAGCACCTAAAGCAACAACTTCATCTGGATTCAGACGGCAAAGTGGCTGCTTAGCAAAAAAATCAGTCACGACTTGCTGCACTGCAGGCATACGAGTCGAACCGCCCACTAAGATAACTTCATCTAGATCTATAGTAGACAGCTTGGCATCGCGTAGGACTTGTTCGCACACGCTTAGCGTACGGCGACTGACAGGTTCTACAATCGTTAGCACATCTGTACGGCTTAATACGCCTTGATAAGACTGACCATTGACAGTGACACTGATATCTACTTGCTCAGCATCAGTCAGCGCTTGCTTATAAGCTTTGGCTTGTTGAGCTAGTATTGATTTGTCATGTAGGCTTACGTCTTTTGGATCGATATTTAATTGTTTAATGATCCAATTGGTAATAAGACGATCGATATCATCGCCGCCTAGGGCGCTATTACCACCAGTTGCCAATACTTCAAAGACACCATCGGTAAGCTTTAAGATAGAGACGTCAAAAGTACCACCGCCCAAATCATAGATTAAGTAATAGCTTTCTTTTTTACTGTCTTCTGATGATTGGTCAAGCCCATAAGCGACCGCAGCGGCCGTTGGTTCATTGAGTAAACGCAGTACGTTGATACCCGCTGCTTGAGCGGCATCTTTGGTTGCTTGACGCTGTGCTTCATCAAAATAAGCGGGAACCGTAATTACGGCACCTTCAATGCTATCTGCAGGTAAAGCACTTGCTGCACGCTGCTCAAGAGCGGCTAATATACGCGCCGATACTGCAACAGGAGAAACCTCACCTTGAGCCGTTACAAAAGCTGGCATATCGTCTTTGTTACCAGACAGCTCATAAGGATGAGAGAATTTGATATCAGCTTGACTACGACCCATAAAACGCTTAGCCGAGACGATCGTATTTTTTGGATCATCCGCTAAATGCGCTAGGGCATCATAGCCAACTAATGGCGTACCAGTCGCTGGATAATAGACAACAGACGGTAATAATGTATCTGTCGCTGCGCCTGCCTCTAAGACTTGTGCCTTACCTGAACGCACCACAGCAACCAATGAGCGTGTAGTACCAAGGTCGATGCCCAAGCCAAATTTATGTTGGTGAGGTTGAGCGCTTTGATTGGGTTCAGCAATTTGCATTAAAGACATAAGGATAACTCAGAGATAAAATGAATAAGTGAAATGGAGCAAATATAGCATATGCAGTACGAGAGCTTAACGTCGGTAATCTCATTCCATAAAGAAGATAGATTCTGACAGTTTGATGCGCTTAGACTCAAAGATTATACGGTATCACGGGCACTATTTTAACCAAATATATAGAATTTAGCTTATCAGTGAGAGATATAACCACAGATATTTAGACGTATAAATCATCGTCATCTGAATGCGATGAATTTGCAACATCATCAAGCCCAGTTGTCACATCAGCATTTAGCTTAACTAAAAATTTTAGCTTCTGTGTCGCATCAATCGCTGTTTGCCAATCTTGATTTTGATAAGCACTATTAAAGCGCTCAGATTGATTTGCTAGACGCTCTGTAATTTGAGGGTGTAATTGCTGCAAGGCTGCAAGATCTTTGTCTTCGATAGCATCATCTAGAGCCATACGCATCTGCATCGCATCTTCCAAAAAGTCTAAATCTGCGATTGAATGCTCTATGTTTTGTGCTTGATCCGCCATATCTAGTAAATAACCAGCACGGCTATCAGGAGCGCTTAGTGTTTGATACGCTTGATTGATTAAAGCTGATGCTTTTTCAGACTGCAACTGTGCTTGAACCATATCGGTCTGATTTTTAGCAACATTATCAGGATGAAAGCGTTTCTGCAGCAATCGCAAACGTTGCTCTAGATTGCTTTGGTTGATTTCAAATTGTACAGGCTGCTCAAATAGGGCAAAGAAGTTATCAAACTGTGGTTCTGAAGTAATATCTGTCATAATCTGATGCCTTGCTTTTTTATTTATTTTTGAAGTCATGACCTAGCTAAGAATATCTCAATCGCTTGGCTACCTAACTAAATTAGCCATTTTTCATAGCGATAGCAGAGATACTGCACTGCTCTTATGAAAGTTTATTGAAGCATAAATCTATTAATTTTCAGCCATTGAACAATTAAACTGTAAACGACTCACCGCAACCGCATTCACCTTTTTGGTTAGGGTTGGTGAATTTAAAGCCTTCGTTTAGACCTTCTTTTTCATAATCCATCAACAAGCCGTCTAAATACACGAGGCTTTTAGGATCAATAAAGATGCTAACGCCACGACTTTCATAACGCGTGTCATTTTCATCAGGGGTATCTACAAACTCTAAAACGTAAGCCAAGCCCGAGCAACCCGCCGTACGGATACCAACTCGAATGCCTTCGCCTTTGCCGCGATTGTCCAAAAAGTCTCGAACATGCTGAGCGGCGCGTTCTGTCATTTCAATCATGCCAACTCCCATTGACTATTAATCATAAATATCAATAAAAAAATCTAGATAAACTGACAACCAGAATTACAAGATTGCCAAAACAATAGGCTTGCGACTATTAGAAAACAAAAGGTGACAATTACATAAGTGTCATTGTCACCTCTTTAGCGTCAGTAGCGATTACACATTGCTACTTTAGCGTTGCTAGTACAACATAGCGCATACGCTAGCAGGCTTAGCCTAGCTTAATTTAGATCGCAGCTTCTTCTGCTGGAGCTGCTACGCCATGCTTACCTTTATAGTCGCTAATAGCGGCTTTAATAGCGTCTTCTGCAAGTACAGAGCAATGCACTTTTACTGGTGGTAATGCTAGCTCTTGAGCGATATCGTTGTTTTTGATTTCGCCAGCTTGATCCAAGCTTTTGCCTTTTAGCCACTCAGTAACAAGCGAGCTTGAAGCAATCGCTGAACCGCAGCCATAAGTCTTGAAACGTGCATCTTCGATAATACCATTATCGTCGACTTGGATTTGTAGACGCATTACATCGCCACATGCTGGGGCACCGACCATACCGGTACCAACGTTTTTGGCATTTTTATCAAGATTACCAACGTTGCGTGGGTTTTCGTAATGATCAATAACTTGGTCACTATAGGCCATGGGGTTTTCTCCTAGTTAGATGATGAGTAGTCGTTTATCAACTTTAAGTGTCTAACTACTCATCGATAATTGGGGTCAAACGCTTAATTTAATTGTCTGATCAATTGTTTAATAAATATATATTGCTAGCTATACTAAAAAGCTGTATTAAAAATTAGTGCTCAGCCCACTCGACTGAGTTTAGATCAACACCTTCTTGGTACATATCCCAAAGTGGTGATAGGGCACGTAGTTTATCAACGGCTTCATGCATCTGTTTGATAACGGTATCGATGTCTTCATCAGTGGTATAACGGCCGAAGCTGAAACGGATTGAGCTATGTGCCAATTCATCTGGACGACCGATTGCACGTAGTACATATGATGGCTCAAGCGTTGCTGACGTACAGGCTGAACCTGATGATACAGCTAAGTCTTTAAGTGACATCATCAATGACTCGCCTTCAACGAAGTTAAAGCTAATGTTTACAATGTTTGGTACGCTATTCTCAAGATCACCATTTAAGTAAATCTCTTCGATATCTTGTAGGCCATCCCAAAGCTTTTGACGCAATTTTGCTGCATGTGCATGGTCGGCTTCATAGCTTTCATTAGCTAAAGCAAATGCTGCACCTAGACCAACGATCTGATGCGTTGGTAGAGTACCTGAACGCATACCGCGCTCATGACCACCGCCATGTTGCTCAGCTTTCAAGCGAATACGCGGCTTACGACGAACAAACAATGCGCCGATACCTTTAGGGCCGTATGCTTTATGACCTGAGAAGCTCATCAAATCAATTTTCATTTCTTCAAGATTGATTTTTACTTTACCAACAGACTGTGCGCCATCAACATGGAAAACCACACCAGCTTCGCGAGTGATTTCACCAATCGCTGCAACATCAGTAATAGTACCAAGCTCATTGTTCACCATCATAAGTGATACTAAAATCGTATCATCACGCAGTGCTTCTTTTACTTGCTCTGGCAGGATAAGACCTGTGCTTGGCTGTGGCTCAAGATACGTAATCTCAAAACCTTCTTGCTCAAGCTCACGGCAGGTATCTAATACAGCTTTGTGCTCAATTTTACTGGTAATGATATGTTTACCACGAGACTGATAAAAATGTGCTGCACCTTTAATGGCTAGGTTGTCAGACTCAGTCGCGCCAGAAGTAAATACGATTTCGCGTGGATCAGCGTTGATAACTTCAGCAACTTGACCGCGAGCAGTTTCTACTGCTTCTTCCGCTTGCCAGCCGTAACCATGTGAGCGTGAAGCTGGGTTACCAAAGACACCATCTACAGTCAAATACTCGCTCATTTTAGCAGCTACTGATTTAGCAACTGGGGTAGTGGCGGCATAATCTAAGTATATAAGGTTGTTATGTTGGCTCATGCTGGGTTTGCCTCGCTGTTCGATAGAGTAATAGTATTAATGTCTTTTATGGAAATATCTTTTGTAGAGGTGTGCTGACGCTCTGAGACTGACTGCACATTTTCCATATCTAATAATTGCGCTAATGTTATATTTTTCAAGTACTGTTCGATATGATTTGATAGTGCACACCACAGATCGTGAGTTAGGCACATTGTACCACCTTGACAGTCACCGCGTCCTTCACACTGCATCGCGTTTACTGACTCATCAACCGCAGATATGATGCTCATCACATCTATCTCATTCAATGGCTTAGCTAGGTGATAACCACCTGCAGCACCGCGAATACTCGTGACAAGGCCGCGTTTGCGAAGTTTAGAAAATAACTGTTCAAGATACGAGATTGAAATCGATTGCCGTTTGGCGATATCGGATAACGATACAGCACTGTCTTGTTGGCTGGTCTGTAATGCCAAATCTAATAATGCGGTAACAGCGTATCTGCCCCGAGTAGTCAAACGCATGTGTTATCTCCAAACTTGATGTCATTTATGTTTAACAACGATCTTAGCCGAAAGTCTTAATAAGTACTCATAAGATAAAAAGAGCAACCAATAATACGTCAGCTAAGTTTTGTCTTGTCGTTATTGAACAACAGATGATTAACCCGATGTGTGCAACGATTAAG
This sequence comes from Psychrobacter nivimaris, assembly GCF_009812035.1. Classification (GTDB taxonomy): domain Bacteria; phylum Pseudomonadota; class Gammaproteobacteria; order Pseudomonadales; family Moraxellaceae; genus Psychrobacter; species Psychrobacter nivimaris. Next base: position 47,173 of record NZ_VZIZ01000029.1, read on the forward strand.
GTAATTATACTTAATCCCGAGTAATTTAGTCAAGATTAAAGTGTGGTTCAATGGTTAATCAAGCTTATTGCTGTAATTGATAAAAATAATGATGTTTAGAAAAGATATATGAGTGAGACATAAGCAGCTTAATTTGTCTGCTACAGATACGTTTGACGAAGTAAAAAATAAGCGTTCAATATCTATAGAAGACATTGAACGCTTATTTATAGGTAATTCAACGAAGCAAAACTAATTCATCAATAGTGCGATGATTGAACCGATCATAATGACAAGGGCAACAACAGTGACAATCATCAACATCTTTTGCTTGCTTTGAAGCTCTCTCACGGTTGTTTCAAGTTCACGGTTTTTAATGGTCAAGGTATTGATCTGTGTTTGCTGTTCTTTAATACGCAGTTTGTAGTTGTTCTTTTTTTCTTCCAAGTCAGCTTCTGTAGGTTTGGTTTTAGCTTTACCACCCTTTATCTTTTTGATCAGCCCCTGAATCAAGCTGCCAAGCCCAAGTTGCATAATAAACTGTTTAACCAGTTGTACTTGAATCGACTCACCGCGCATCTGTAGCTTTTCAGTGGTTTCGCTATCATGAGTGGTGATGGCGTTGATAACTTGAATGCTGTAGGCATTGATAACCACGTCAGGCTCACTACGACCAATCGGCAGCTGAGCATCTAGTAACACGCCTTTGGTACTAAAGGTGGCAAATACTTCTACATGCGGTAAATACAGGCGAAGCGCCACCACGGTGCCTTGCTTAGCAAGCGGATAAGCGGCCTTACGCAATTCAGGATCCAAACGTAACAATAATGTCAGCGCCGACTCGATAAATACTAAAATGATATTAAGAAAAGAGTGAGACAACGTAGAACGCTTCATGTAAGTAATCCGTTTTTTATTTAGCAAGTTTTAGATATTTAGCAAACAGAAGTCTGTATTTGCCCAATACTTGCAGTGATATTTTGCTTATAGTAACGTCTTTATAATAAAAAGTAACGCTAGTTTCTGTAGTGGCTAAACTATTACATTACAATTTAGCAGTCAATAAAGACACTCTTATTTATGACCAGTAATATACAAACTTAATGCATAGCAATGCACAGACGGCAATTGACAAATCTGACAAAGCGTAGAAAATAGGAAAGCCAATCGTCTCAGTTATACAGAGCCACTTATATATAAGTTCCTAACGCTTTGCGTAACATTAGGTGTCAAATACGTAGTGTAGAGCACAAAAATATGTAAAATCGCTTGCGCTCCTTATGCTGCCTTGATATAAAGACGATAACAAAGAAGAACCTGTTAATGCGCCAGTTAGGTAGTTTTTATTGCGTAAGCACCATGAGAGCGTTACAATACTTGGCGTGAGCATTTATTACCCCCTTAAACTTGAAGGAAATTTTATGAATAAGTCAGAATTAATTGATAGCATCGCAGACAAAAGTGGTCTAAATAAAACCCAAGCTGGTGATGCACTAAACGCTGTTATGGAAAGTGTTGGCGAAGCGCTAGAAGCTGGCGATAGCATCTCATTAGTTGGCTTTGGTACTTTCAGTGTAAAAGATCGCAAAGCACGCACTGGTCGCAACCCTAAGACTGGCGAAGAGCTAAGCATTCCAGCAAGCAAAGTACCAAGCTTCAAAGCTGGTAAAAACTTAAAAGAGCGCTTGAATTAAGCCGCCTTTTTAAGCATAAAATGATAGTCGGTGGTCTATAGCTGAAGTAATGAGCTAACCATCGAAGAGAGCACCTAATATTTAGGTGCTTTTTTTATCGCTATAGTTTGTATCATGCGTCGTGAATATTTTGAGTCTGCATGAAAAATCACGTATCATAGGGCGCGCGATAGGTGTGTCATTTAAGTCAGATTTCTTTAGTAAATTTTGTTTTTTACTATAAAATGCATACGCTCTTACTCTTACCATTGCTAGCTTAAATAGTACTGATATTGACAGGTTGCACTCAACAGCTCCTAACAGTATTACAATGGTTTTTCATCAATATAGGTTAATAAAGCAGAGATAACTATGGATAAATTGCGCGATTTCTTAAAAAGCTGGCCAGGTCGCATTTTATTGATTTTATGCCTATCGCCGCTCGCTCTCTTGGGTGTCGAAAGCTATTTTGGCGGCAACGTCGATCCCAACCAGATTGCGCAGGTAGGTGAGGCAAGCGTAGGACTGTCCGAGTATCAAACTGCTGTCAATAGCCGTCGTTCTGAAGTATTAGAGCAAGTTGAAGATGCCAGCTTATTGAATGAAGATGTGCTTCATGAGCAAGTATTAAAGGGTCTAATCGACCGTACGTTGTTAGAGCAGCAAGCAGGTAAGCTTGGTATGACAGTGTCTGACGACACGATCAATCGTTTGCTGCGTCAAGAAGAAATATTCCAAGATGCAGAAGGTAACTTTTCAAACGATCAGTTCTCAAACTTCTTGCGTCAGCGCGGCATGACCAAAAATCAACTATTTGCAGAATTTCGCAATCAGTTAAGCTTGGATCAATTGAACGCCAGTATTGTTGGGACGGCCGTCTATCCTATGCAAGCGGTCAGTCAATTGATTGACTTGCAACTTGAGTCGCGCAACGTTTGGGTGCATCGCTTTAATTGGCAAGACTATGCTGACAAAGTTAAGCTTAGTAAAGCAGACATTCAATCATACTATGATGCCAACAAAGACACATTGAAAAGTGCAGCGATGGTTGACTTGGCTTATATCCAGCTTAGCCCGCAAACTATCAAGGTTGATGAAGTAACCGCAGAAGAGTTGCAGCAGCAGTATGAAGCATATAAGCAGAGCATTGCGGCTACTGATGAGCGTAAAGTCAGTCAGATACTGTTTACTGGTAAAGATGCTAAGACACGAGCCGATAAAGTGAAAGCGCGTCTGAATAAAGGTGAAGCGTTTGCTGCGCTTGCTAAAGCAGAGTCGGATGATCCATCAGGTGAAACAGGTGGTGATATCGGACGCTTTAATCCGTCAGTGTTTGGCAGTGACGCGGATACTGTGCAAGAGGCACTAGAAGGGTTGAGCGTTGGTGATGTGACTGCGCCTATCAAGACTAGCTTTGGTTATCAGATATTTACGGTTACTGAAGATAATGGCAAAAAAATTCCAAGTCTAGACAGTATGCGTGAAGAGCTAACTGCGAAAGCAAAAGAGTATAAACGTCAGGAAATCTATGCTGATAAAGTGACATCAATCAATGATTTGGCAGCAGATGGTTTCAGTATCGAAGATATTGCACAGCAAGAAAACGTCAGCCTCAAGCGTATCAAAGATTATCGTAAAGTGAACAACAAATCAGCACTGCCGCAACCAGTAGTGGTTAAGCAGGCCTTTGATGAGTTTACTATTCAAGATCAGGCGGTAACGGCAGGCGTAGAAGTTGGCAACGGTACCGTATGGTTACAGCCAAGCAATTATCGTCCTACTAAGACGCTTGCTCTAGCAAATGCAACTCCAAGAATCACTCAAATACTCCGTCAGCAGAAAGCGACAGCATTAGCTTTAAAAGATGCTAAAGCATTGGCTGCTGGTATCAAGACGCCAGCTGATATAAGTAAGCAGTCGGTTAGTTTCCAAGCACTGGGTGAGATTAACCGTCAAACGACGCAGCTAACAGACAAAGAGCGTGGATTGGCATTTAGTCAGCAAGCCGCTGATAATGGTGTTGTAGCGATTGCTAGTGAGACTGAAATGGGTGCAACGCTACTGGTTGGAGACCGTATTAAAACTGAGCAGCAGTCACCATTGTCTGATATGCAAAGAGCGCAAACAGCCAGTATCATTCGTGACAATTTAGGCCAAGACCAGTTGCAAGACTATTTGGACTATCTACGGATGGTGTACACGGTTGAGATTAATGAAAGCAATATGGCAAACGCGCAAGGACGCTAAGTATTTGTTAGATTATTATTCTTATTCTTATTTTTAGACGTAAAAAAGCCACTGTATCGATTGATACAGTGGCTTTTTTTTGGGTGATGCTTTAACGATAATTATCACGAATGTTATATAGACTGAAAATTAGTCGCAGTAATAAATACAATTGCTGTGACTAATTCCAGTTTTAAACTAATAGGTGATTGTTTAATGGCGGAAATGGCGCATGCCAGTAAATACCATCGCGATACCATGCTCATTAGCAGCAGCAATGGTCTCGTCATCACGCATAGAGCCACCTGGCTGAATGATAGCAGAGATACCTACTTCAGCAGCATTGTCGATGCCATCACGGAAAGGGAAGAACGCATCTGATGCCATAACAGCACCTTCAGTTGCTAGTCCAGCATGTTCTGCTTTGACAGCAGCAATACGTGCTGAGTTAACGCGGCTCATTTGGCCTGCGCCAACACCGATAGTACGTTGGCCTTTTGCGTAGACAATGGCATTAGATTTAACATATTTTGCCACGTTCCAGCTGAACAGTAGATCTGCCACTTGCGCTTCAGTTGGTTGTACATCAGTGACGATTTTTAGGTCGTTAGCAGTGATTAAGCCTAGATCTTGCTCCTGTACCAGTAGGCCACCGTTGACACGCTTATAGTCAAGTTGGATATCGCGTTGATCTGGTGCTGGTAGCTCGCCGCATACTAATACGCGTACGTTTTTCTTAGTAGCTGTCGCTTCAAGTACACCGTCTTCGATACTAGGTGCAATGATTACTTCTACAAACTGATTGTCGATAATGGCTTTTGCCGCAGCAAGCGTCAACGGACGGTTGAATGCGATGATACCGCCAAAAGACGATTCAGGATCGGTGCTAAAAGCAGTACGATAAGCAGCTACTTGATCATTATCAACCGCGACACCACAAGGGTTGGCATGCTTAACGATAACGCAAGCAGGCGCGCTGAAAGCTTTAACGCACTCAAGCGCAGCATCGGTATCAGCGATGTTGTTATAAGACAATGCTTTGCCTTGTAACTGTTTAGCTGTTGCGATTGAAGCTTGTTTGCTTTTTAAAGGCTGGTTTTCAGTATAGAAAGCCGCGTTTTGATGCGGGTTTTCACCGTAGCGTAGGTCTTGAGCTTTTTCAAGTTGTACATTGAATGTACGTGGGAAGTTTTCTGGTTCTTGAGTTTCGTTGACACGGCTACCTAAGAAGTTTGCAATCATACCGTCGTACTGTGCAGTATGCTCAAACGCCTTTACTGCCAAATCATAACGCAAAGCAGTTGTCAGTTCGGTGCCACCATCTAAGGCGCTAAGTACACGGTCATAATCAGCTGGATCAGTGACGATACCCACATGAGCGTGGTTTTTCGCCGCTGAACGTACCATGGTAGGGCCACCAATATCGATGTTTTCGATAGCGTCGTTCATAGTTACGTCAGCACGTGCAATCGTTTCAGCAAACGGATACAAGTTCACGACGACCAAGTCGATACGTTCGATCGAATGATCACTCATAACTGCATCATCTGTACCGCGGCGTCCTAGAATGCCACCGTGAATCTTAGGATGTAGCGTTTTAACACGGCCATCCATCATTTCAGGAAAGCCTGTGTAATCTGATACTTCAGTCACGTCGACATTGTTTTCTGTGAGCAGACGATAAGTACCGCCAGTAGATAATAAACCAAAACCTGCTTTGAGAAGGCCTTGAGCAAACTCGACGATATTAGACTTATCGGAGACCGATAGTAGGGCAAGTGGGGTTGTACTCATAAGAAATTTTCCATAAAAAAAGCCTGACGTAAACGTCTGGCAAGGTGATGATGACAACGGTATGCCGTATCATGATAGATAAAGCGACGAACGTTTGATTGCCATACATAATGATAGTCAATGATGATGGGTAAGCTCATATAACAATGCTACATTAAATCATAGGTTTTCATTTTTTTGCGCAAAGTGCCTCGATTTAGGCCTAATATCTGAGCACATTTGGTTTGGTTGCCTCTTGTTTTTTCTAGGACGACAGATAAGAGAGGCTCTTCGACTTGCTTCAAAATCAGCTCATATAAATCAGTGGGCATCTCATCTCCTAACATCGCAAAGTACTGACGTACCACACGCTCCACATGAACCCGTAGAGGTTGCTGCGCACTACTTGTATAGTGTTGACTAGCAAAATCAAAGCCGTGCGTAGGTGGTTGGTATTCGTCTTTATTATAATCGGCAGGGTGCTCAGAGCTTTTAGCAAAATGATTGGCATTATGCTGTGCATGAGGTGCCATAAAATCATATCCTTGAGATGAAGAAAAATTCTGATTGTAAGGGGTCAGAACCATAGTATATCAAATTAATATCGCCTAGCGCTGATAGATTCATCGTTATCTTGGCTATCACGGTTTAATTGAAAATGAATTTACAGCGTGTTTTCTACTCAGACTTATTTATATATAACACTCTAATTTAATAAAGAGCGGTCATAGTAATGTCGCGAATTTGCGCATTAGCGATAGGGATAGTAAACAATAGCTGTCTATCTGTATTGGCCATTAACTGACTTTGCTTGCCTAATAAATAATCGTTTGGATCTGCAATGAACTCTCCAATAAGCTTGTCTCTACCGTAAACGCTTATTTTAACATTGGGGTATAATTGTGCCTGCGGGCTGCCATTACTTAGAGTAGCGCCTATATCACTAAATGTACCAGCAGTTTTAATCTGACTGCTTCTATGAAAGGTATTGCTGATGGTAAGCGCTGATAAATCTGCACTGGGTAAGCTGCAGGCAGCGACAGAGCATATCGATTGGAGACGCTGAGCATAAGCTGGGTTTTTGACTAAATTTTCTAAGTTAAAAATAACATACTGTGCCGCGAGTAGCAGTGCTAGGACCAAACAACCTAGTACCCATAACAATGATGCAATTGAACGTGTCGTTTGGGTTGGTGCAAACGGTAACTGGGTTTTTCTTAAACGATCGTCGGCAGCAGGGTCTTCATCTTTAACGGGTACTCCCATATCAGATAGAAGCTGTGATAAGTCTGTATCGTCTGGCGGTATTTCTTCGTCTTGATTTTGTTCTTCTAATAGTTTTTGCAGCCATGAATTGTTATCAGTACTCTCAACATTGGCATGAATATCATTGGCCGCTGCCGAGCTGAGCATGTCCTGTGTTGATGAGGATGCTGATATTGTACTAGTAGATGGTTTCTTTATTGATGGATTAGGGCTTTTGATAGTTTCTTTAGAAGAGGGTGCTTTCGGTTTTTCTGTAGTTGCTACGCTAGGACTGGTATTACTGGCTTGAGTCAACCATGCATCCATGCTATCTAATGAGTCATACTCTTGATTATCTAAAGAGTCATACTCTTGAACATTTTCTTCTGGCTCGTCTATATCCATATCGTCATGGATTAAACCATCATAATTTAAAGCATCAGATGATTTTTTCTTATTAGTTGAAGCTGTGGGGGGCTTCGGAATATTTTGAGGCTTATGCTGATTGCTACTAGTATTCGCTTTTTGCTCATTTGATATTGGTTGAGTTTGAGCTTTTTGTTGAGCAGGAATATTTTTTTGTGGTGTTGGTTTTTGAATGACCTCAGAATTTACCACAAGATGTTTATTGACCAAAAAACTTTGCTGGCACCGATCACAGCTGATGGTAGCATTGACTTGATTTAGTTGAGTTTGTTTAACGCTATAGCAAGCTTGGCAATGGGGGCATTGGGTTTCTATTGGCGTGGTCATAGAGGCGAATCCAAAAAAGTATGGTTATCAATACCGCTTAGCCACTCACCAATAGCGGCCCACAATACGCATTTTACTTATTTAATTTCGATGAATTGTAGGCAAAGACAGAGTGGCGTCAAACACATAACATTTGACTGCCCTCTATCGTAACAGATGTAATTAAATGTTGCTAGCTAGTAAATGTACCTGATAAACGTTGCCAATGCTGGTCTTCTTGCGCAGTAAAAGCATGCTTAGGATCGAGTGCAAAATATGGCTGATAAGCTTCAGTGACTTGCTCGGTTTGCGACTCAATCAAACCTGCCAAAACGATACGGCCCTTTGGCGCAACCAGTGTTGCAAAGTAAGGTGCTAAACCAATAAGCGGCTTTGCTAAAATATTGGCAACAATCACTTCTACAGGCAACACATCATGTTGCGAGCAGTACTCTGTAAATTCTTCTGGTAGAAATGCCTGTAAACGTTCGCCTACATTGTTGCGTACTGCATTCTGATTGGTAGCAAGTACCGCCTGCGGGTCAATATCGACTGCATATACCTGACGTGCACCCAATAGCAAAGCAGCAATCCCTAGAATACCTGAGCCACAACCATAATCGATAACCACTTTGTCTGTTAGGTCTTGCTCTGTTAGCCAGTCTAGGCATAGGCGAGTCGTAGCATGATAGCCAGTCCCAAATGCCAAACCTGGGTCCATAATGATATTGGTGGCTTCAGGGTTAGGCGGTGTTAGCCAGTCAGGCACAATCCATAGGTCATTAGCACATTCGATAGGATGATAGTTGCTCATCCATTCGCGCTCCCAGTCTTTATCATCAACAGCCGTTAGCCAGATACGAGTAGCCTGTACTTGTGCAGCAATTTCATGACTTAATTGCTCAACCGCTTGACGACTACCTGCATCAGTAGTCGCATCAAACAATCCTGTTAGTATCACCTCATCCCAAAGCGGCGATTCACCTGGAAGTGGCTCAAACAAAGGTTGATCGCCAGCATCGTCTAAAGCTATTGATAATGCGCCTGCTTCTAACAAAAGCGCTTCAGCCAAGTCGACGTTTGATTTTTCGCATTGTAAATGCAGTTGTTGCCATGCCATAAAGATAACCTTAAGCGGAAATAAAAATAAGTGTAGGTGTTAGGGAATACCCTAGATAAGTCTACATACAACGAAATTCATGATGTATATAGATGTTTTAACTAATGAATCTAAGAGGCACAAATACTCAGCTATTAGCGCAGTGCTTGTTTTGCTTCATTGACCACGCGTGAGTTACCCTGAGCTTGTCCTGATTGCAATATAACTTGCCATAGTGCTCGTCTACGACTGCTATCCTGAGAGACGCTAAGACCACGACGTGCCATCGCTTCTGCTTTACGAGGCTGGTTCTTTTTTAATGCTACTTGTGCCAAATAGAAGTATACCGCCGATGATTTGGGCGCTAGACGCTGTGCACGGGTAAAGCTGTTCTCGGCATTGGTTAGATTGCCCGCTTTCAACTGACTGATACCTACTTGCATCAAATTGCGAAACGCAGGTAGATTACTATTATTGCTTACAGATTGTTGAGTACGTTGCTGCGAGTTTCTTCTAGCGTGCTCAAGTAATTCATTATGCGACGGTACTGATGGTTCAGAGATTATATAGTCGTTACGAGAAGGTGCAATGATAACAGGATCAGGCTGCATCACTTCTGGAGCAGGAGGCGTAAATACAGGGGTTTCTTGCGTTAACGGATTTGGTGTTTCGGACTGTTCAACCGCATCGTAAGGCTCGGTTGGATAGTTGCTTTGATCATTTGCTTCCGTGATATGCGCTGGAGCAGTTGTCGTTGATGGCACGGTCGGTTGTGACGTTGGTAATGTTTGAACAGGCGTGGTTTGCACTGTAGTCGACGTGCTAGGTGCCGTCTGACAAGCACTTAGGCTTAGCATGCCAACGATCGCGCTGCCTGCAAGTAATGTATTGTTTGACGTGATTTTATTGCGCCATAGCACTATGGTTTGTTTTACTGAAGTAGTTGTCCGTAAAGATGACACCATCATGTTAAAACCTTTTTTAAATATTAAAAGCTAAATATCAAAAACACTATTAGAGCCATTCAACAGCTAGAACCACTCAATAGCTAGAACCATTCAACAGCACGGTCATACCAAGTATCAGCACGGTCTTCATCACCTTCACTTTGCTCGCTGCTACCTGCTGCATCATCAGATTCAACATTTGGAATCTCTAAACCTTCGCGGCGACGTTGTTGATTGATATCACCTTGCTGGTTCTGAAACTGTGTCTGTTCACGAGCGCGATCTTGCTGATACAGGCTCAGCGCACAACTGCTGGCTTCTTCTGGTAGGTGAGCTGACATTACTGGTAAGTAGCGAGCGTTAGCGCAGCGTTCATTAGACAGTTTGCCTGAATTGTTCTCTAGCCATAACCACTCGATACCTTCTGGCTCTGGTAGGGCAACTGGAGTCAGTTTTAGGCGTTTCATATAATCTACCCAAACTGGTAAGGCGCCAGTGCCACCACTTAAACCAATCGGTTTATTATCATCACGACCAACCCAAACGACACTCACATAGTTACCACTATAGCCTGCAAACCAAGCATCACGGTAGTCGTTTGTTGTACCTGTTTTTCCGGCTAGGTTTAAATTACTGCCGAGTGATTGGGCGCGTCTGGCTGTACCATTTGAGACGACTTGCTGTAATGCATAGTTGGTCAAAAAGTTGGTTTCAGGTGGAATACTGCGCTGAGTGTTAAGCCCAGTACGCTGTAAGATACGGCCGCGATCATCAATGACCGTACGAATACTATGAATAGGCGTACGGAAGCCACCAGTGGCAAAGACTTGATAAATGCCAAGCATATCCATCGGACTCAAATTAACTGAGCCTAACAATGCTGATGGGTAAGGTGGTATTTTTTCTTTGATACCCATGCGCTGTAATTGCTTAGCAAAGGTATTAACGCCGAACTCCATACCTAAGCGTACTGCCGCCTGATTATAGGATTGAGATAGTGCCGTGGTAAATGGTACATAGCCATGATCACGGTTGTCGTAGTTTTTAGGGTTCCAGTCAGTACCGTCGTTTAGATTGACCGTAATAGGGGAGTCATCTACTGAACTGGCCAAATTGTAACGACCGCTCTCAAGCGCAGTCATATAAATGATAGGTTTAAGCAATGAGCCGACTTGGCGTTTGGCATCGACCGCACGGTTAAACCCTGTAAATTCACTACCACTACCTACAACAGACACTAGCTCGCCAGTCTCAGGGTTGGCACTCACTAACGCGCCTTGTAAATCCTTAGTTTTGCTACTATTACGACGCAGCTCACCAAGTTTTCTATCAACGGCCTTGTCTGCTGCCAATTGAGCGATAGGGTCTAAGGTGCTGATAATAATCAGACCTTCGTTTTTGAGGTCGTCAGAATAGTAAACGGTATTTAGCTCACGTTTAACAATATCCAAGAAGTCAGGGAACTGACTTTTGCCTTCAGCAGGCTTATCCACGATGCCAAGCGGTTGCTTTAAGGCTTTGTCGTAGTCTTCTTGGCTCAGTGTACCCATGGTCAGCATGTTATTAAGCACCACATCACGGCGTGCTTTTGAGTCGTTTGGATTACGACGTGGGTTATAGATACTTGGGCCTTTTGCCATACCAACCAGCATCGCTTGCTGATCTAAGCGCAGCTCATTAAGTGGTTTGTCAAAATAAAACTGTGATGCCAAACCAAAGCCATTGATAGAGCGGTTGCCATTTTGACCCAGATAAATCTCATTCAAATAGGTCTGTAAAATCTCATCTTTGCTGTAATGCAGTTCAAGTAGCACGGCCATCAATGCTTCATTGGCTTTGCGTTTGATAGTGCGATCTGAGTTGAGATAAAAGTTTTTGATCAGCTGCTGGGTGATTGTCGAACCACCTTGTCTGGCACCACCAGTAAAGTTATTGATTACGGCACGGGCGATACCACGTACCGATACCCCTTTATGCTCATAAAACGCGCGATCTTCGGTAGCGATAAGGGCATCAATTAACGGCTGAGGCACTTCGTCCAAAGACACAACCATCCGATCTTCATTACTGTCTGGATAGATACCACCGATATTGACAGGCTCTAAACGAATGATGCCGCTTTTGGCAGGCAGAGTACTCTGGATAGATTCTACTTTATTGCCAGAAATCGTCATTTTGATGACTTGCTCGGCATCTTTATCATTAGCACTATACGTAAAGCCGCGCGTGTGAATAAAGTAAGTATTACCTGTTCGATGATAGGTACCTGTACGATCATAAGCTTTGTTGCTTTGATAATTGAGCAACTCTAGCCATGTCTTCATCGTATCTCTATCGACATTGGCGCCTTGATACAGCTCAAGCGGCTGCGAATACACTTTGGCTGGAATGTCCCAGCGCTTGCCCTCAAACTTATGAGTAATGGTGCGATCAAGTTTGATCAAATACAGCGCCAATAGCACCATGCCTGCGATAATGATAATTAATAGCAGACTACTAAAAACCAAGCCGCGCTGCTGCGAGGGTAGCGTGTGCATAGCAGACTTAGATGACGCTGATAACTTGGTATTTGGTAACTTGTAATTAGGTTTTTGCACGGATGTCGCACCATTTTTGGATAAAAAACTGCCTCATAATGACGCAAATTGACAAATTTTTCAATCTATCATCGTCAACGCAGGCATTTATTGGTCGTAGACCATGAGCAATGATACTGCTCATAGCGATAGCTTATAGTATAATCCCTATTAAAATACCGATACTTGTAATAAAGCGTCAGTCACTTTCAATCTGGTAGATAAACGCCATATAAGATAACAATTTACGATTGCCCTCACGATGTATTTTGTATGAATTCGCTGTTGCTAATGGTTTGCTATTAGCCGTTCGTTATCAATATTATGCTACTAGCGGTAGTGATATTTAAGTGATTAAAAACGGCTCTATTGCATGACGTACAGTACAGTCAATACGAGCAAGTTTGCTTTAAATGAATGCATTTTGAGCAAGCCTGTCAAAGGAAGTAAGCGCGACTATGTCTAGTATCCCATCATCAGTATCATCTGCTATCAATCATTCTTACGAAGACACCTCTATCATCGAAGGCTTAGTGCTTCCGCTGGCTGACCACTGTTTTCACTGTGGTGATCCCGTACCTCAGCCACCGTTTCATGCTGAGATATTAGGTCAGTCACGAGAGATGTGTTGTATGGGCTGTCAGTTAGCTGCCCAAAGCATAGTAGAGGCTGGTCTTGAGCAGTATTATCTTGACCGTTCAGAGATTAACCGTACGGCAAGTTTGCCAACTCAGCTGACGCGTCTCGAGGTCTACGATCATGACGAGATAAAATCGCAATTCGTTTACGCGCAAGATGGCATGTCAGTAGCAGAGCTGTCTGTTAATAACTTACGCTGTGCTGCTTGTACTTGGCTGATTGAGTCGCGTCTCGATGAGCTAGAGGGTATTGGTAAATGTCAGGTAAATTTGACCAACCAACGTATGCGGGTCATTTGGGATGAAAACAAATTACCCATCAGTCGTATTTTAGCGGTCATCAACGAAATCGGCTACGAAGCCAAGCCTTATCGCCAAGATACACACGAAGCCATGCTGGCACGTCATAACAATCAAATGCTATTGCGTCTCGGCATCGCTGCACTAGGTTCGATGCAAGCGATGATGTATGCCGTTGCGCTTTATTTTGGTGAGTATAGCGACATGTTGATATTCCAACGTGACTTTTTGCGTTGGGTGTCTTTATTTGTGAGTACGCCTGTATTTTTCTATGCTGGCATTCCTTTCTTCACCTCTGCATGGTCAGCAATTCGTGCGCGCCAAGTCAATATGGATGTGCCCGTCAGTCTTGCATTGATTATCACTTTCTTTGCCAGTCTCTACGCTACCATCACTGGGCAAGGGGAGACGTATTATGACTCGGTCAGCATGTTTATCTTCTTTCTGTTAGCAGGGCGTTATATCGAGCATAACGCACGTCTAAAAGCCGCGACTATGGCTAATGATTTGGTGGTGGTCGAGCCGGTATTGGTGCAAAAAGTCGCTGAAGACAAAGCAGCTGCCGAGCGTATTTTACAACTGCTGAAAGAAAATGAGTCTCAGCAAGATGAGCTTATTGAAAATGAAACTACTAAAGGTGAGTCGGCTACAGTAGAGCCGATGCCTGACTTTATGCAGCGTATGGACGCCAATGTTTATCAGCTCACATCGCGTATCGCTCAAGAATGGCAGCAGTCACGTAACCAACCGAATACGCAATCACAGCCCGAAGGCGATATAGAGTCAAAGCAAATGGTCACCGCTCATAGTTTACAAGTGGGCGACATCATTTTGGTTGAAGCGGGTTCTGAGATTATCAGTGATGGTATCTTGCTAAGCTCTACTGCAACAGTGTCACAAAGTCTACTGACGGGCGAGGGTGATTTAATCATCAAATCTCAAGGCGATTATATTGTTGGTGGTGCACAAAACGATAGCCAGCCGTTTGAGATGCTAGTCACCGCCTTACCAAAAGACAGTCAGATAGGCTTAATTGATCGATTGATGAATCGTGCCATGAGCGAAAAACCCAAATTGGCGCAGCAAGCAGATAAGCTGGCACGTTGGTTTGTCGCGCGTATTTTGGTTTTATCCGTCTTAGTATTTGTCGGCTGGTATATTGTTGACCCAAGCCAAGCCATTTGGGCAACCGTGGCAGTCTTAGTCGCTACTTGTCCATGTGCATTGTCATTGGCGACGCCGATTGCCTTGACCGTCTCAACCAATCGTCTGGCAAGTTATGGTTTTTTGACGACGCGTGGACATACATTACAAACGCTAGCTGAAATCACGCATGTTGCTTTTGATAAAACTGGCACGCTGACTTATGGCAAACCAAACCTACTAAATATCGAGTTAATCACATCAAAAAGCCAGACCGAAACTGACGATTTGTCATTAACAGCGCAAAAAGATACGCTGTTGGCCATTGCAGCTGCACTAGAAGTAGGGAGTCGTCATCCAATTGCCCACGCGTTACTGACGGCAGCCTATCAGTTACATCTACCATCGACGCAAGCCGTACAGCATTATCCAGCAGGCGGTGTAGAAGCGATGATTGATGGCACTGTATATCGAATCGGTCACAAGGACTTTGCGTTAGACAGAACAGATAATAGCGCCAATGATATAGATGCTAGTAATGATTTAACCATTGATCTGGTAGCTCAGCGAGCCAGCTCAGCAGTGGTATTGTCTTATCAAAATACTGATAGCAAAAAATGGCAAGCGCTGGCATGCTTTTATTTCAATGACAAGGTACGTGATAGTGCGCAGTCGATGCTCGATACGCTTAAAGCACTAGGTATCGAGTCTGTTATGTTGACAGGTGATCCAAGCCCGCAAGCGCTAGTCATGGCTGAGAGTTTAGGTATGCAAGCAGCATACAATGGACTATCACCAACTGATAAGGTCAATCATATCCAGCAGTTGCAAGCTAATGGTGCTGTGGTATTGATGGTAGGTGATGGTATCAACGATGCACCAGTGCTAGCCGCAGCAGATGTGTCGACCTCGATTGCAGGTGCGGCAGACTTAGCACAAGTATCTAGTGATAGTATTATCTTAAATGGACAGATCGAGGCCATCACTGCGGCTAAACGCATCTCTGATAAGACGGAACGTATTATCAAGCAAAATTTCCGTTGGGCGCTCGCTTACAACAGTATCGTCCTGATACCAGCGGCTTTAGGCTATGTGCCACCATGGCTCGCTGCAATTGGTATGTCGCTCAGCTCATTGTTTGTTGTATTAAATGCATTGCGTCTAAAACGTGCTTAGTCTCTTTAAAAAGTATTTAATGTAAACAGGTCTGTAAAGTTTGCCCATAAAAAAACCGCCTTGCATCAAATGGAAGGCGGTTTTTTCTATACAGAGATACTGTTAGGTTACTCTTACAATTAGTCTTGTAGATAGCTTAGCAGACGCATAAATTCGATATACATCCAGACGAGGGTTGCAAGAATACCAATACTGAACAACCATTCGTAATCTTCAGAAACACCCATCGCAACACCGCGATCAATATTATCGAAATCTAATAGCAAGGTGAAAGAAGCGATAACGATGACAAATAAGCTAAAGCCAATAGCGATAGCGCCACCTTCAAATAGGAACGGCAATGATGAACCAAACGCTAGAGAAAGTACCCACTGTGCTACATAAACAAGCATAATGGCAATAACCGCTGAGGTCACGATAGAGCGGAACTTTTCAGTAACCTTAACTAAACCTGAACGATATAGACCAAGCATAACCGCAGCTGTGACGAAAGTTGCGCACATCGCCGTGACTGGTACTGTTGGATACATTCTCATGAAAAATAATGAGATACCGCCCAAAAAGATACCTTCTAGCAATGCATAAGGCACTGCCAACGTCTTGGCTTTTTGTGGCTTAAAAGTGATAAAAAGGGCAAGAACAAACGCAGCAATCATGCTACCAAAGGCTGCCATCGTAATAAAACCTTGCGATAAACCTGCCATAAGCGCATAAAAGAAAAAGCCCACACCAGTAATAGCTGATAAACCAAGTAACAAGCTGGTCTTTTGAATTACGCCCTTGACCGTCATTGGATTACCGCCGATCGCAAGTTCTGCGCGACTGACAATAGGATTGGCCATACATAAGTCCTTAATAATAAAATATAAAAATAGTGATGTTAGTTACTTTAGCAAAACCGCCATTATTGTCAACTGTGTTTGCGTGACAACTGCTGCGGTGCAACCTTAGACTGCTCATTGGCTAGCGCATCGGGCTACTGTATCGCTCAATACGCTAATTGAAAAACTGAACAGAAAGATCTGACTAAGTAAAACATTCGATAGCTTTTATATGGGGTCAGTTACGACAGTTAACAACGATAATTCATAAACATGCTAGTCTAAGCGCGCATTTATCGCTATCATTACCTTGTACTTTACCGTTATACCGAGTCGTTTTATGGAAAACTCAGCGCAGTCAGCAAGATTGCCACACTTACATGAATCAGAGCTATTCCACGCTATTAAAAACCCCGCCTTTAGGCGTATTGGTCTAATGGGCCGTGCTGGTAAACGTAGTGTCACTCGAAGCTTGGTACAGATTGCCCAAACCGTCAATGATATGAATTTGACTTTGATAATGGATGTACAAACAGCCAATTTACCAACGCTTGACCTCACAGATATAGAAAGAGTCAAAATCGTCAAACGTGGTTTGATTGGTGAGATTTGTGATTTGGTTATTGTTGTTGGCGGTGATGGTTCGATATTACATGCCGCTGAGGCGCTAGCACGCTACCGTGTACCTGTATTAGGGGTTAACCGTGGTCGTCTAGGATTTTTAGCAGACGTAAAACCTGATGAAGCTGCCTTCAAGTTACGCCAAGTATTGATGGGAGACTATCAACTGGACCATCGGTTTTTATTGACGATGGAGATACGAGAAGGTCGCAAAATTATCCATGAAGACATGGCCCTGAACGACATCGTACTGCATGCTGGTAAATCCGTACATATGATTGATTTTCAGATGAAAATTGATGGACATGACGTTTATAGACAGCATAGTGATGGCTTAATAGCGGCAACACCGACTGGCTCTACCGCTTACGCCTTATCAGGCGGCGGTCCAATCATTCATCCGAGTATGGATGCTATTTGTCTGGTGCCGATGCATCCCCATACGTTATCTAGCAGACCGATTGTGGTCAGCGGTAATAGTGAGGTCTGTATTCGTATCCACGAAGACAATCGTACTCAGCCAATGGTGAGTGCGGACGGTAAGCCAAGCGTGCCACTTGAGCAAGAGCAGCGCCTCCATATTCGTAAGCATCCGGATAAGCTTACCTTGCTGCACCCACCTGGGTTTGACTTTTATGAGGCCTGCCGTACAAAGCTGCACTGGAACGTACATGCCGAAGAATTCAGTCTTGATGTCGATGATGATATTATAGACGATGAATAAGCGTATCTATTAGACCCAAATATGATGCAAAAAATGGTAGTGGAGAGTAGGCAAGATGGATAAACAAACAATACTAGCAAGTCTAACGCCCGAAGTGGTTGATAAATTTCGTATGGCGATTGAGCTAGGTAAATGGCCTGACGGTCGTAAGATTACCGCTGAGCAGCGCGAGACTTGTATGCAAGCAGTGATGGTATGGGAGCATGAGCACCTACCGCCAGCCGAGCGTACAGGTTATATTCATAAACCCGTAAAAGACGATGGCTCTGTCGTTGGTGCTGAATGTGATGTCGAGCATGAGCATCACTATCCTAATATGCCAAATCCTAAAGGTGCGGTACAGCCTGTTAAGTTTCGTGATAAATAGATCTACAAATAAGTAAGTCTATAATGGTTGTTATAAAAACAACTACCATAAAAAAGCCACGCTATATAGCGTGGCTTTTTTTACTTTACCAATAATTAAATCATCAGAAATAGCTTAATCATCATAAGTGATTAAATAGCAGTCGTATCGACACTAGGACGAACCGTTAGCGGGTTCTTTTGCATCAAAAATCCTTGCCAGCCCCAATGTAAAAAATTACGGATATTGGCATGATCGGTACCGTTAGGCGTTGCTTGAACCTTGGCATAATGTTCGCCAAATAGTTTAAGCGTGTCCAATTGGTTCAAGCCATGGTGCTTAGCAAAACCAAAAATCTTTGCGCTACCTTCGTTCTCACCGGCTGCATTATGTACCATCCCATTTACAAAAGGGGCAGGTGCATAGCGATAAAAATCATCGATAAAGCTGATGACATCATTGAATCCAATGGCTTTTTTGTTCAAACCATTAAGTAATGCCGATACATCTGATTGGCGGATACTCATAAATAAATGACCTCAGAGCAGATTAAAAAAACAATATAATATTTATGTGTGCTCAATGATGATAGTAGCCGTTGAGCGTTCAGCATTATAATTTAGCTAGCTTAGCGATTAAAGTAATCTTCATCATCAAACGAAGGCGAAAAGTTGCCTTGCTCAAGATGCTGCATTTGCGACTGTACAGAACGCTCATGCTGAATACGTTGATAAATCTCTTCGCGGTGTACTGCAATATCTTTAGGTGCGTTTACACCGATACGTACTTGATTGCCTTTGACGCCTAGAACCGTCACACTTACTTCGTCGCCAATCATTAGCGTTTCGCCCACGCGGCGTGTCAAAATTAACATGCGTCACACTCCTTATGTCGCATCAACAAATTATTACTCATCAGATTACTTCTCAATTGCAGAACATCACCGCAGCACCAAACACGCAATATAACCATTATCACGATGCCAGATATCGTGCCAATAGCGGTAATGATAGGTAGATTCATTTAGCCCAAATGAAAGCCCCATTATAGGCGGCATAACAGATACTGTCACGGTTTTTCACAAAACTATTAGGTAAATGCTCATTTCAACTATGCTAAAAAATAAAAATAGGACCTAAAAAGATCCTATTTTATTTAAGTACTGTTTTTATTTAGATACTATTAATTCAAACGCTATTAATTTAAATGCTGTTTATCTACATACTATATAAAGTATAAATTCATTAATAGCGGTTAATAGATAACCATTAAAGCTAATGCTATATTTTAACAGTTTTTATGTCTTATAGCCCAGCGATTTTGCTTTCACCGTCTTCACGATCTAGGCCAAATGCCGTGTGCAATGACTTAACGGCTTTTTCTAAGTGTTGATCCTGAATTAGGACCGACACTTTGATTTCGCTGGTTGAAATCATTTGGATATTGATGTTGTTTTCAGCCAGTGTTTGGAACATAAGACTAGCGACACCTGCGTGTGAACGCATGCCAACACCAACCAATGACACTTTGACGACTTCACTGTTGCCCAATATTTCTTTGGCACCAATTTCATCTTTCACTTCTTCGTTAAGCACTTTTAGCGTCTTATCTAAATCAGTGCGGTTGACCGTGAAAGTAAAATCAGTAGTACCGTTATCCGAAAGATTTTGTACAATCATATCGATTTCGATATTGGCACGACCAATTGGGCTTAAGATAGCAGAGGCGATACCAGGATGGTCAGGCACGCCGCGTACCAAGATTTTTGCTTCGTCTCTGTTGAACGCGATACCTGAGATGATTGCCTGTTCCATATTGTCTCCTTCGTCTATCGTAATTAGGGTACCCACGTTGTCTTGAAATTCTTGGTCAAAGCTACCGTCTGTGTTTTCATCAAAGCTAGAAAGTACACGCAGCGGCACGCCGTATTTACCAGCGAATTCTACTGAGCGAATCTGTAGAATCTTAGAGCCAAGACTGGCCATTTCGAGCATTTCTTCAAATGTAATTTTTTCAAGCTTTTTGGCTTTTGAGGTTACACGAGGGTCAGTGGTATAAACACCATCGACATCGGTATAAATTTGACACTCGTCAGCGCCCAAGGCCGCGGCAATCGCCACACCTGTGGTATCAGAACCGCCGCGTCCTAATGTGGTCGCGTTACCTTCTTCGTCGATACCTTGGAAACCTGCCACAATAACGATATTGCCAGCATCTAATTGCTCACGTATGTTTTTATCATCGATGCTTTCGATACGGGCTTTGTTATGGGCATTGTCGGTTTTAATCGCGACTTGGCGACCAGTCATTGAACGCGCACCAATACCAAGCTCTTTAATCGCCATAGCGAGTAGCGAGATAGAAACCTGTTCACCTGTTGAGACCATTTGATCGTATTCGCGAGGATCAGGCTGTGTGCTAATTTGGCGAGCTAGATCAATCAAACGGTTGGTTTCGCCGCTCATGGCTGAGACCACGACGACCACTTGATGACCATTGTCATGCCAGCGTTTGACTCGTTTGGCGACGTTTTTGATGCGGTCGATACTGCCCATCGAGGTGCCGCCGTATTTCTGTACTATTAACGCCATAAAAATCTACCTATTTATTCAATAATGACTTTTTATTGTCATTGATGAGAGTCAATGTGATACTCGCCAATGCTTGTATAAATAAAGCCAGATGATAAGAGTTATGCCTTTAGGTTTTTCATTCTTCTAATGGTATCTATCAACCTTATGGAATGAACAATATGCCCAAACGTTGACCTTTATACCATATCTACCGCATAACTTTAAGCCTCAGGAGCGCTTAGATGTATGGCGATTGGTTATAGTAGTTATAACCAATCATGTATTTTATGCGTAGTAGAGTAAAGCTATGCGATAAATATAAGGTACATTGTGATGCGTTATACCAATATATTCACTAGCTTAATATTCGCTAGTTTAGCTAAGCTGGGTTTCAATCCAAGCAGGTAGAGCGCTGATAATCGATGTACTGTTGCTAGACTTCGGTGCGCCTCCTTGTGCGTAGTCAGGCTTACCTCCACCTTTACCACCAAGCTCACCTGCCAAATGACGAATAATATCACCAGCTTTCACTTTAGCAGTGATAGATTTTGCGACGCTCGCTGCGAGTGCTAACTGGTCATCTTTATCACCAATCAATACAATCACACTATCAGGCAGTTTTGATTTGATATCGTCCATCAGTGTACGGATAGATTTACCATCGATACCACTTAAGGTGCTGATAAGAACTGGCGTACCTGCGATCGTTTGTACATCATCAAGCAAATTGGCTGCTTGAGCGCTGGCGATTTTTTGTTGCAAACGTTCTAGTTGTTTTTCTAGGTCACGCTGCTTATCAGCCATCGTACGGACACGCTGCGCCACTTCAGGACGTTTTACTTTCAGCTGACTTGCCAATTCGCTCAGTTGTTGCTCGCTTTGCTGAATGTTTTTGACCGCATTCATGCCAGTGACAGCTTCAACTCGGCGGATACCAGCCGCAATACCAGACTCACTGGTGATTTTTAGCACACCGATATCGCCCGTACGCTGTACATGTAAGCCACCACATAGCTCGATAGAGAAAGGCTTGCGCTGACCATCAACGATACGGTCTGTACCCATGGTTAGGACTCGAACGTCACTGCCATACTTTTCACCAAACAGTGCCATAGCGCCTTGGTTCATCGCTTCGTCAATCGACATGTGCTCGATACGGGCAGGGGTATTGGCTTGAATTTGCTCATTAACGAGACGTTCGACACGCATGATTTCAGCGGCGCTAACAGGCTTATCATAAGCAAAGTCAAAACGTAGCACTTCGCTTGAGACTAGTGAGCCTTTTTGCGTGACTGCGTCACCCAATACTTCTCTTAGCGCTGCATGCAATAGGTGAGTGGCTGAGTGGTTTTTGGCGCTGGCTGCACGAATGCTGGACAGTACTTGCGCTTCAGCAGTCTGCTTAGTACTGATATCACCCATGGTCACGACACCATAATGGATAATCGCCTGACCAGATTTTTTGGTATCTTGTACTTCAAAGACGCCAGATGCTGTACGAATTTCACCAAGCTCACCAACTTGACCACCACCTTCGGCATAAAATGGGGTGCGATCTAATACCACAACGCCTTCCATGCCTTCTGTTAAGCTGTCTGCTGGGTTGCCGTCTTGATAAAGCGCGTCAATAGTCACGCCGTCTTCTTCAAGCTGCTCATAGCCGATAAATGTCGTTGGTGTTTCTACTTGGATGACACTGCTGTAATCGACGTCAAACTTGCCAGCATCACGCGCACGCTCACGTTGTGCCTGCATATGCTCATCAAATTCCGCTTCATCAATAGCAATACCACGCTCACGAGTGATATCGGCGGTCAAATCAAGTGGGAAACCATAGGTATCATAAAGCTTAAATGCCGCTTCACCAGATAGCGTATCGCCATCTTGCAAGCCTTCAAGTTCGCTGGCAAGTAAACGTAAGCCTTGTGCCAGTGTTTTAGCAAACTGTGCTTCTTCTTTTTGAATGGCGTTTTCGATGACGCTCTGCTTGTCTTTTAGCTCAGGATAGGCACTGCCCATTTCAGCCACAAGCGGCGCAACCATTTTATAGAAGAATTCGCTATCAGCACCAAGTTTGTTGCCATGACGTACTGCGCGACGAATGACACGGCGCAATACATAGCCACGACCTTCGTTACTTGGCGTGACACCATCAGCAATCAAAAATGCTACAGCACGAATATGGTCGGCGATGACTTTTAATGATGATTGTTGCTCATTATTGATTTCTAAGATGTCAGCCGCTGCGTCCATCAAATGGACAAACAAGTCGATCTCATAGTTGCCATGAACGCCTTGCATGATGGCACTAATACGCTCAAGCCCCATGCCTGTATCGACGCTAGGTGCAGGGAGTGGTAATAGCGTGCCGTCTTTTTGACGATTGAACTGCATGAATACGCAGTTCCAAATCTCAATATAGCGATCGCCGTCTTCTTCTGGGGTACCTGGCAAGCCGCCTTCGATGTCGGCGCCATGGTCATAAAAGACTTCGGTACAAGGACCACAAGGACCAGTATCACCCATTGTCCAAAAGTTATCAGAAGCGTAAGGAGCACCCTTGTTATCACCAATACGAATGATGCGCTCACTTGGAATGCCGATATTTTTATTCCAAATCTCAAAGGCTTCGTCGTCAGTTTCATAGATAGTGACATAAAGACGATTTTTATCAATCGCTAACCACTTCTCCGAGGTCAAAAACTCCCAAATGTACTCGATGCCTGCTTGCTTGAAATAATCACCAAACGAGAAATTACCAAGCATTTCAAAGAAAGTATGATGACGTGCGGTATAGCCGACATTATCCAAATCATTATGTTTGCCGCCAGCACGTACGCACTTTTGCGAGGTTACCGCACGTGTATAGTCACGTGGTTCCATACCCAAAAAGGTTTCTTTAAATTGATTCATACCGGCATTGGTAAATAGCAATGTCGGATCATTGTGTGGAATCAAGCTAGACGATGAAACTTGGGTGTGCTGCTTGCTTATGAAAAAATCGATAAAGGCTTGGCGAATATCGGCTGAGCGAAATGGCTGGCTCACAGCGGCTCCTTACTGACGGATAGAATTGAGTAAATGACATAAAATAATTTTGCAAGCGATTTTAGCACAAACGCCCAAGCTCTTGGTACAAGAGTTATAACTACTAGGTTATTATACGTGTGCTAGTCATCGCCTAATTTATAGAGTATTAAGATTAATTGGTCAAAATTGCCGCATCCGTTTCATCCAATTTGTCTTGCGTCGTTGGATTGGACTCGATTACTTGCACAGGCAAATAACGTAGTTGGAGCTTAATTGGCAAGTACTCTGGGAAATTCTCTGCCATATCATTAGTAATGAGTGTCTCAATCTGGCGTACGTCATATGAGCTCGGCAAAGTCTCTCCACGTACGATTGCCCGCACTACTTGATTTTCTTCTGAGGTATCAAATTGCGTATTGGTTAATACATTGCCTTGATCGATAAAGTAGTTGTTGATGGTTTCTTTGACATTACTCTCAAACACTTGCTGCTTGGCATTGGTCTGTAGGTTGATGGTTAAGTAGGCACCTAAGCCACCAAGTAGTAATAAAGTCACGGCGTTACGCTGCAAAAAAGTCAAATAGGTATTGGATTTATAATCGTCATCGACCAAACGACGAAACCCTAAGACCCATAAGACAAGCGCATTGGTAAACTGGATAGCAAGAATGTTGGTCGCTGCCAATAATAGCGCACCAAGCCCAAGCTGCATCTCGCCATTAGCGAGCAAGATACCACTAGCAGCCAGTGGTGGCACCAAGGCTGTGGCAACCGCAACGCCAACAACCGCAACCGAGAGATGCGGAGATACCATCGCGTACGCGCCAGCTGTACCACCTGCTAAGGCAATCATTAAATCCATAGAGGTGGGCTGGGTACGTGATAGGATTTCTGCCGTTAGCGGTTGGTCTTTATGTAGCCAACCAACGATAAAGCCGACCAATACCACCAGCGAGACACCGATAATAACGGTAAAAAGCGACTTACGTAGCAGTGGCATACGGTGATCGATAATTGCTAGCGCTATACCCGTAATAGGGCCTAGCATCATCGCAACTAACATTGCTCCAATGACCACGGCTGCTGAATTGGTCACTAGGCCATAACTCGCAATGATGGCAGATAAGATGTTCATGATGAAGTACATCTTGCTAGGCAGCGCGTTCGCCTCGATTCTAACCCGTACTTCTGGGTAATCTACCTTTTGATTGCTGAACTGCTCGGCGACAAACTGCTTATAAGATTCAAGCTTGGCTTCTTTTTCCTCTTGAACCTCATCTTCGTCACTTTCATCTTGAGGTTTTTGAGCGTCGCTATCTTCTACATCGGTGTTTTTACTTTGGTTTTTATCTTCTGAGTCATTATTTTGATGGTCGTCATCGCGACTAGATTTGTTTTTTGTTTTTGGTTGATTGGCTGTTTTGTTATCTGATGACTGTGCTGCGATATTTGTGTCATCAGCAGGGTCATCAGCATAGTCGTCTTCTACTTCTACCGTTACTTCAGCATCACTATCATCTTGAGCACTTTTTTCTGTTGTTTCTGCCGTATCCGACTGGAAGAAATCGGACTTTTCTTTCGCTTCTATAGACTCTGATTCTGCAACCTCTGACGCTTCAGTATTTGATTGTGACTCAGGTTCTGTCGATTCCAATGTTGCCACGACCACATCGTCACTGATGGTTTCCATCGTTATCTCAGCGTCAGGTGGCTGCGCACACTCAGTGTCTACTTCGGAGTCTATTTCGTCATCTGTATCAGTCGATTGCTTGTGTTGATTGTCTTCGCTTTCATCATTGTCTACAGCATCATCAACTACTGGATCAATTAACGCGTCTTGATTGTGAGAAGCGTCAGTAATGGCTGATGAATCATTTTGATCCACTGAGTTAGGCGCAGTGTTTTTTTCAGATGAGGACATAGCAGATAGTGTTCTTAGTAGATAAAGAAAGTCATTATTGTAATGATAAATAGATAAAGATATAGGAGATTCTTGAAAGTTGTAAAAAAGAGTTGAGAGAAGATGGGGGTAAGAACTGATGTTTCTTATATTTAAGTCTAAAACCTTAATATTAGCATGGTTTTTATTCAAAAGTCATCTAATATAGATGCTACAAGGGTTCACGGTAAATACTTACTTTTTTTGTGGAATTAAGGTTAAATATATTATATCCACAATAAAGATAAGGAATAACTTATGAACTGGCCATTATTTTCTGTCATCTACTCAATGACAGCCACCGTGACTATCGGACTTTTTATGATCGGAGCTCTCATTACAGGGTTCAATGAGATATTTCATATTCAAATAGCAGTTGGATTGGGCGTTCTAGCTTCGATACCTGCAGGATTATTCTTTACCAAAAAAATTGGCAGTATTACTGGGAATGAGGAAGGCTATAAGACATAAAGGCGAACAGTAAAACATAAAGACAAGCAGTGTTATCGATGTAAAGTGGAACCACCTATCAACAAACAAAAAAGACCTCAATATTGAGGTCTTTTTTATCATTAAAAATATCTGCTAACTAGCATCGAAGCTAGATTCAATAAGGTTCTATTTATTGAAGTTCGACAACTGCGCCATTTTCGATATTGGCATAAACTTCTAACACATCCCAGTTGGTCAAACGAACACAACCTGCTGAGCCTTGACGACTGATACCTTCAGGTACTGGTGAGCCATGTAAACCGTAAGAAGGCTTAGATAATCCCATCCAAACGACACCGACTGGGTTGTTTGGTCCTGGTGCTATCATGTGAACTTTCTTTTGAGCGCCTTCACCAACGGTTGATTTATACCAAGGCATTTTCACTTTATTGATAATTTTGAATGTGCCTTTTGGAGACGGTGTGGCATCACTACCAACGGTCGTCGGATAAGTAGCAACCAATTTGTCACCATTATAGGCATACAATGTTTTATCGGCTTTGTTAGCGACTACGCGATTGATACGTTGATTCAGCTTGTCACGAGTATTTAGCACTGTGATAGTCTCGCCAACAGCATACTTTTTATTTTTGTTGAGTTTATCTAAGTAACGTACATCCATATGGAAACGTTCACCTAGCATCTCTTTAATATCTTGATAATAAAGACCTTTCATTTTTGACTTCGCTTCTGAGCCAGAAGGCGTGGTCGCAAAATTGGTATTGATATCGTCTGCGGTCAACGTATAAGTGACCAGTACAGGTTTATTCGCAGGGATGTTTTTAACCAATGCATCCCAAGTTTTTTGATCCATTTTACCAGTCGCTGGCAAGCCTTTCATCGTTTGGAAGTTAACAAGGGCTTTTTTGCTGTTCATACCCCAACCGCCATCGATAGGACCAGGAGAAGCATGGTTCCAATCGAGCAGCGCCTGCATTTTGATCGTCATCGCTGAGTTGACTTTCATATTAGGTGACCAGACAGCACCGTTCACTTGCTTAGCATAGTTCGATAAGTTCAGCGTTGTGTGCTTCTTACCATCTTTGTCTTCGATATTTTTGATGGTTGGATCGTCGCTAAAGTCTTGACGCTTCTCACTCTCTGGTAACTCAAAAGCGAGTGGATCAGACGAGTCGATAGATGATAGGTCGCTAGGCGCAGCGACGGCTTGACCTTCACTAATGTCATCATTGCGGTCAGCTTGCTCATCTTTACGCGTCAGTTCTGCTGCACTCATATTGTCAGCAGCTGGGGCTGGCACGTTTTGGTTGGCTTCTTGCTTGTTATTGATAAGCTGGTTCATGCTGTCGACTGGTTTCGCTTTCTCTGTATTTAACTGTACAGTAGCAGCGCCATCTGAGCGACTACGGTTCTCTTGCACATTAAGGCTAACCTTTTTGGCAAGACCCGGCATAGCGTCAGCCGTGCGTACTGGCAATGTGCGAGTACTATCGGCAGGTGCAGCAAGTGCGGCTACACTGGCACTTACAGCTGCGATAGATATGGCAGTAATAATTGGCTTTATTTTCATCATATTGAGTCACTTGTGGTTGCTACTAATGCGGCTATTATGCGCATAATTTGATTGCATCGCAAACTTTTGACACATCTTTTTGCATTTAAGACTTGCCAAACGTCAACTGCTGACGTATTCGCTACAGTTGGGTAATAATTTAACCAAGGTGTGTATGGCGTCGTGCTCGATTCTTACGCAAACTGTTCATTATTCGCACTATTTTTTGTGCAAGTAAAAATGACAGTTATTGGCGCTACTAGAGGTTTACGTCTATAATGTATGACTGAATTTTATTTAATATACCCCACTCTCAACTTCGAAAGTGATTGAAAAAAGAAGAGCACCTCACTAATCT
>NZ_VZIZ01000003.1 GCF_009812035.1 Psychrobacter nivimaris
AGAGACGCTATTTTAACAAAAACCTCTTATCAGGTGTCCTAAATTAGTTGACCACTACAGCCATATCGTGTGATGGAACATGGTTATGGCTTTACCCATGATGATGGAGAACAATTTAACCCAGTAGATAGCGGCAATAAAATCATCTATGGCGATAACCTTGAGGCGTTAAAGAGTCTGTTACCTATTTATGAGGGTAAGGTGGATTGTATCTATATTGACCCCCCTTATAACACTGGAACAGAAAAATGGATATATAACGATAATGTAAATCATCCTAAAATTAAGAAGTGGCTTGGGCAGCTGGTAGGCAAAGAGAGTGAAGACTTAAGCCGTCATGATAAGTGGCTGTGTATGATGTATCCGCGCCTCCAGTTATTAAAGCAATTGCTATCTAAAAATGGTCTTATATTTATAAGTATTGATGATAATGAACAATCTAGCTTAAGAATGATATGTGATGAAATTTTTGGCAAGTCTAATTTCGTTTCCTCTTTTACTTGGCGTACAGATGGAAACTTTGACAATCAAGCGAAAATTAAAGTCAATCACGAGTATATATATTGTTACTCAAAAAATAATATTAGTTTAAAATCACCAAATTTGATAGATCCAAATATCGAAGAAGATAGTAAATTGTTTAAAGATACAATTGTTAATACTATTGTCAAGAACGGTAAGAAAAACCCTATTAGTCAAATTAAATTGCCCGTCGGATTTCACACGAACTTTGAGGAGGGAATAATAAAAGCTCGGAAAGATTCTTTCCCTAATTTTTATGAAGATGCAATTGTTAAAGATTTTAAACTGCAGAACTCGGTAATTATAGAGAGTGGCTGGAGTTCAAAAAATATTTTTGAATTGTTCATACAAAATAATCTTGAGCCAGTACTAGACACTAAAGGGCAGTCCACTACTTTTTATTTAACTAACAATGGTGCAGTCGAAAGTCTAAAAAAGAGAATAGATACTAGTCATGTAATATCTTCACTAATGAATTTTGGTAGCACTCAGAATATGAGTAATGAACTAAAAAGAATGGGGATAGATTTCGATTTTCCAAAACCTTATCAGTTAATTAGCTATATATTGTCAATACAAAATAATCCTAATGCTATCGTTCTAGACAGCTTTGCAGGTAGCGGAACAACCGCTCATGCTGTCTTAAATCTAAATAAACAAGATGGTGGTAATCGTAAATTCATCCTAATCGAACTAGAGGACTACGCCAACACAATTACCGCAGAACGAGTCAAACGTGTGATTGATGGCTATGGCGAGGGCAACAATACCGTAAAAGGTATAGGTGGTGACTTTAATTTCTACACCCTTGGACAATCATTACTTGACGATGAACGCAACCTTAATATCGAAATGCCAATCGAGGCTGTTTGCTCGTATATTTGGTACACCGAAACTCACACTGCTTATACTAACAGTATTCAGTTATTACCACTTTTAGGCGTTTATGAAAATACAGCCTACTATCTCAACTACATTCCAAATGAAGTCACTACACTAGATCGTAAATTTCTAAAGGGTATTGATATTAAGGCGAGCCAGTATATTATCTATGCCGATAATTGCTTGCTGCCAAAAGAATTGATGCAAAAACACAATATCGTGTTTAAGAAAATACCCAGAGATATTAGCCAATTCTAAAGCAACTGTATCAGCACCTTTTTGAACGAAATACTAAAATTGAGCTAAAGGCATTACTATGGAACTTAAAAGCTACCAACAAGAAGTCATTAACGACTTAGATCAATATTTGGATAAAGTCAGTGAGGTCGGAAAATACGATGACGCCTTTAACCAGTTTTGGGAAGATAAAGTTGGACGATATGATCCTGCTAATAAAAAAGGAATGCAACCTTATAAAAATGTTTTAAACAACTCGCCTCATATCTGTATTAAAGTCCCAACCGCAGGTGGCAAAACGTTTATCGGATTGAATGCGCTTGATAGAATATTCAAGCATTACAACAGTCAAGCAAGGGCTGTTATTTGGCTCGTGCCTTGGTCAAATTTGCTTGAGCAGACTTATAAAAGCCTAAGTGACAATGAACATCCCTATCGAAAAAAACTTAATCAATTGTTTAACCATAGGGTAGAAGTTTATCTAAAAGAGGACGGGCTACAAGGTGCGAACTTTAATCCTGCCACAGTGCAAACTAATCTAACTATCTTTGTAATGAGTTTTGCCAGTTTGCGAGCAAAAAATAAAGAGGACCGTAAGGTATATCAAGAGAATGGCTATTTAATGCCGTTTAAGGATACCTTTGACGGTACCCATAATCTGCCAGATATTGATGATACTGCCCTAATTAATATCATCCGTAACTTAAAGCCAGTCGTAGTCGTAGATGAAAGCCATAATGCTGAAAGTGATCTTAGTGTGGAGATGTTAAATAATCTAAACCCATCATTCATATTGGACTTAACTGCTACCCCTAAACAAAACAGTAATATTATTAGTTTTGTGCCAGCTTACCGTCTTAAACAAGAAAATATGGTTAAGTTACCTGTTATTGTTTATAACTGTGACAATAGCAACGAGGTTATCGAGAATGCCTTGCACCTACAGCAGAGCTTAGAGATAGAGGCGTTAGAAGAAGAAAAACAAGGTGGACGCTATATACGTCCAATCGTTCTATTCCAAGCACAGCCTATTAATGCTAAAGATAGCACTACTTTCGAAGATATTAAGAAAAAGTTGATAGCAGTCGGCATTCCTGATGAGCAAATCAAAATAAAGACCGCTAATATCAACGAAATAAAAAACATTGATCTAATGAGCAGAGATTGCCCTGTTCGTTACATTATCACGATAAATGCGTTAAAAGAGGGTTGGGATTGTCCTTTTGCTTATATTTTGGCGACCTTAGCCAATAAATCATCTAACGTGGATGTGGAGCAGATTCTGGGGCGCGTGTTACGACAGCCATATGTTACGCAGCATACACAGCGTAGTTTGAACGTGTCGTATGTACTTACCTCTTCAAGCATGTTTCAAAATACTTTACAAAACATTGTTAGTGCTTTACAAGCCAGCGGCTTTAATAAAAACGACTATCGAGCTAAAAATGCAACTGAAATCGCTGATGGTCAGCTAACACCAGTATTACCGCAAGGGCAAGTTAGCTTGTTTGATACGCTACAATCGCCTACCGGAAATATTGATGAGCAACCAACTGATACCGCTAGTATTGATTATCAGAAAATTCATTATTATCCGATTCAAATAGCAGGTAATTTTGCAGTGAGTGAAGACAGCTCGACTTATCACCTTCCGCAATCAGTGGCTAATAATGAACATCTGCAGCGAATCAACGAGATGGTCAATGAGCAAAGTCAAGCCTTTGACCAATACACTGATTCTATGAATGACGCCAATACACTCTCCGAAAACTTGTCAAATCAAGAATCGACTGCTTATGAAGACGTTGGTATTACTATGAATACAACTAGTATTTTAGCTGAGCATCAAGGTATTGCGCAAAAATTATCGTTGCCTCAATTCTTTTTAGCTGATACTGACTTTGGTGGATTGTTTGAAGATGAAAGTGATAATCTACTTAACCGAAATGACTTGCTAGCAGAATTTAATCTTTCAAAAGAAAGTGTTAATATCGATTTTGATCAAATTTCACAGGACATCTACCAAGTCGATATTGAAGAGAATGACGGTGATACGACTGCAAAATATGGCAAGATAGACAACTCAATACTTAGTCAAAGATTTATTGATGCGATTTTAGCCAGTAGTAATGAATCACAGATTCGTGACATCACTGCTCAAATCATGAAAAAGATTGGCGACATGTATCCAATTACTGACCCACAAATCAAGTCTTATGTTGGTAGAATTATTGAAGAACTCACCGAAAGTCAACGTCGAGATATTCTTAAAAATTCCCCACAATACACGAAAAGAATTCGTGAAAATATTGATAGGTTAAGTAAAGTCTATGCCAAGAATAAATTTAGCGAAGATATCAAATCCCGTCAAATTACAGTAAAGCCAAATTGGTATTTTAGCGCTACCTTACCGATTAAAGACAATACTAGTAATGCCATTGAAAAACGTTTATACGAAACAGAAAGTGGAATGAATAATCTTGAACAAGATATCATTTTAAAAATTGCTAGTATGCCAAATGTGATATTTTGGCATAAAAATCTTGTGAAAGGCGTAGGTTTTGCTTTAAATGGTTTTATCAATCATTATCCTGACTTTATCCTTTACACCACCAAAGGAACTATTATTCTGCTGGAAACTAAAGGTGATGACAGAGACAATACGGATACCGAGGATAAAATTATACTTGGAGAGCAGTGGGAGAGGCTTGCTGGCTCGAATTATCGTTACTTCATGGTATTTGATAAAACCCGTATGGATGGCGCGTTTACTGTTGATGAAGCCTTAAAAGTTATAGCTAAACTTTAACTTAATAAAATCAGTCTTAAAAAAGATAAGTAGAGCTGAAGTTTAATAGCAACACCGACCAACCATCAGTGGTGATATACACCACCGTATTCTGTTCGAAACTACAACACAAACTTAGACAACTGTCTTAGTCTATTGGGTAAGCAAAAAAAATGTCTTCTCGTCATTTACCGTTATGGCTCTCACCATAGCCGTCAATGGCGTTTAAACCTTGTTCAAATAAGGCGGTTTTAAGTTTTTGATTGGCTAGCTCAAAGGGTTGTAAAATAGAATTGGCTTTTTTAATAAATAGTATATTACTCAATAATTTTTCAAATTTTAGTCTGAAACCTTACTGATAAGAAACTCAAGTACCTTATCCTCTCCTAGCTGAGAGATTAATGCTTGTAGCTGGGCAGTAGAGTCAGCTTGTGATTGAGCGTCTGCTCTAAATTCTGCCGTATCTCTACCTTCACGCAAAGCATCTAAATAGTCCGCCCACTTCTGCATCATATTACTACGATCATCAATGTATTCAAATCGACCATAGGCGGTTCCATTAGGATCTTTCGTCGTATGACCCAATGCCATCTCTACAAGCACAAGTGGATACTTTAACTGCTCTTGTAGGATGGTCTTCGCTGTCGCTCTAAAGCCATGAGCACAATGTATATCTTTATAGCCTAAATCCTTTAACCGCTTATTCGCTGTCGCATCAGAGATGATCTGATGCTTTTTTGCCGTCTGGCTAAAAAATACGTATTCAGTATGACCATTAATTTTTTGTTGTTCACTCAATATAGCTACGGCTTGACGAGGTAGGGGAACGACCATGTCTTTGACCATGTTTACCTTGCCTTGCCCCTTCAATGGCTTTAATCGCCATCTGCCAGTTTCTAGGTCTAGATCAGCCCAGCTCATACGTCTTAAATCACCATTGCGAACAAACAGAAGCGCTAATAGCCTAAGGGAATTTATGGTGTTTGGGTCACCTTCTATTGTTTCGATAGCGTTAAGTAATTTAGCCAAGTCCTTTGGTTTAGTAACCGCAGGACGATGACCATAACTTGACTTAGCTAATTGGCTCTTAATGAGCGCCGCAGGATCACTCGTACAGAAACCTCGTGCCCCAGCATAGACAAACACATCACTGGCAATGCCAGCACAGCGTTCAGCCTTGTCTGTGGGCTTACCATCCTTGTTTAATGACTTAGCTTGGATGTCTAATAGCACTTCAAGCATTTTAGGTGAGGTGATATCGCTGATTGGCTCGTCACCAATATATTTGCATATAAGATCAAGACGACCTTTCTTACGAATGAGGGTGTTACTTTTCTGAGTCTGATCTAAGCTATCAAAATACTCCCAAGCAAAATGATTAAAAGAGTTTTTAGTTTTACTAATAATAATTTTCTTTATTTCTTCACGATGAAATTTTGGGTCAATACCTTTGCTTAACAGGTCTTCATATTCACGCCAAACCTCACACGCACGTGCATACGAGATACTTGGATATATACCAATGGATATAATACTTTGCTTAGAATTTGAAGGAGGGTAGTAGCGGTACATCCATGACTTAGTCTCAGTAGGACGTACCATTAAGAATAGTTTGGGATGATTTTTGACAGCAACGAAGTACTTCTTATCTTCAGGCTTATGGCTGCTGATGCTTCTGTCTGAACTGATCGCTTTTCTTTCCATATCCTAGATCTCTATGAGTAGACTCAAAACTCGGTATACTTGACAGTATACTCAAAGTGCATGGATTAGGATAGATTCATAGGACAGTATAGAACGCCAAATACAACAAAGCCCCTGATATCAGGGGCTTTAGCTGTTCTATAAGATAGTATAGGACTATGTAATGGTACCCGGAGCCGGACTTGAACCGGCACGCTATTGCTAGCGAGGGATTTTAAATCCCTTGTGTCTACCAATTTCACCACCCGGGCAAAACTTGTTTTATCTAAAATGTAAACTAGCTGATAGACCATCTAGTTACTAGATAAGTGGTCGCTATTATAATCGGTTGTGATAATAATGCAAGCCAAAATTAACGTAAAGTTAATAAATAATTGGAGGCTGGAGTCGGAATCGAACCGGCGTTAACGGAGTTGCAGTCCGCTGCATGACCACTCTGCCATCCAGCCAATCAAGGTCGCCTATATTAGCAAAAATATAGTAAATTACAAGTCCTTTTTTCATTAAAAACAGCTTATTTATTATCTTATCTATATTTAGCCCCAATTTAGAAGCGTTTATACTGTTAATAGGCTTTTTCAAACTATTAGTAAACCAGTGTTTAATGATGATGGTTTAAAATATAGTGCGCTAAACTATATCTCTATTGTTACGTTTGGCACTTTTCACATCACGATAAGTGGCCGTGCAAATTAATACGAGTACGCCAAGAGTAATGGCGGGCCAAATTAAGATATATAAGCCGTAGATAAAAACGTTGTCCATGATATCTCCTTATAATATTGCTAAGTAAGTAGCGACTAGCCAAATACTACTGGCCAATCGGTACTCGGATAAAGCGACTTTGGTTTAAGATTTAAGTGACGATGGGATTTCCGACTTTTTATCGTAATTGCCCACGCGCTGCTTAATTAAGTCGAAGTCGAAATGTTCGTCTCCCATCAGGCTGATAATCACACAGACGACGGTACTAGCGCCGTAAGCCGTTAGAGAGGCTAGCAGGACCATGTATTGACGTAAGAAGCCAGTAGCGAAGATAAGCATCAGCACAAGCGTGATAGCTGCGGCGACCATGCCAATCTTACGACCTAAGAACCCAAAGACCATTAGACCAATAACGACGGCTGCACCGACACTAGCCAGTATTTCAAAGAATAGGGCAGTGACACCAGTGATTGGGAGTAATTCGAAACGAGCAACGCAAAATAAGAGTAGTCCGACGATCACTGCTGAGGTAAAGGCAGTATTGGTGACGCGATTCCAAAACACACTGGCGATAACAGGGAAGACAATAGCCCCCCATAGTGCACCAACAAATACTAGCATGACGAGAATATCAAGCTTAAAGCTCGCAAAAATTAGTCCAGCTGCTGTCGCAACAATCATCGTGCCGCGACCAATTAGCATCATTGTTTTAGGTTTAACATGGCCTTTTTTGGCGATATTTTTACCGTAGACATCAGCCATCATAATGGTTGATAGCGCTGACAAATCTGAATCAGCAGTTGAGGACAATGAACCAATCACTAAAATAAAAAATAATGCAATAAAGACTGGATGTAGATAAGTACTAACCATTTGAGGGATTAGGTTATTCATATTGCCATCGAGTGGTTCAACACCAATAGTCACAGCCATTAATCCAATCATACCAAGGCCGATGACGATACCCGCATAGCCAACCGTAGCAGTGATAAACGTTGCTTTGATTTTGGTCTTATCAATAGCAAATAGGCGCTGAGTGATGGTTTGATTACCAATAGCATATGCCAATACCGCTACAAAATAAGGCGCACCTTGTTGAAAGAATGCCTCAGAAGAAAAGAAATTCTGTTGCTCCAAAGTCAGGTTTGACAGGCCGCTAACCATAACTTCAGGGCCGCCCATAGCAAATAATACCGCTGGGATAATGACAATACCAATGGCCATTAGAGCGACCAACTGGGCGAAATCCGTAAAGACGGATGCTCGAAAGCCTGATGTCAATGTATAACTCAGGACACCGATACCTGCGATCATTACCCCTGTTTGGAACGATAATGGCGACAGGACTGACACCAATGCCCCAGCAGCGGTAAAGTTGACCATCAAGCTAATTAAACTGCCCATAATATTGGATATGGCTAAGATTAATTGGCTTGATGAACCGTGGCGGGCATGAATCAGTTCACCTAGTGTATGGCCATCTGGTGCCAATTCACGAAAGCGCATACCAAAAGGGTAGATGAATAAAATCATCAATGCACCCCAAAAGCCATAATGTATCGGCCCTGATACGCCGTACTTATAGCCAGAGGTGGCCGCAGCGTAAAATGAGGCTGCCCAAATCCAAGTGGCGGTCATGCTGGCTGCACCCATACCAAAGCCAACACCGTGACCTGCGACCATAAATCCAGAAGTGGTCTCTTTATCTTTTTTGATTAATAAGGACAGTAAATAGGTGCCGCCATAAAATGCTAATAATAATAAAATAATCGTTAATGATGAAAATTGGAACAATGACTCAGTTTTCAAACTCAGACCTCGCAATTGTTAGTTGATGAATAAAGTTCAGCAAAAATGAAAGATACCAAACCATTAGGAATACAGCATAGCCTACACAGTCCTCATACCGAACGTATGTGGCTAATATAAATAGCGAAAATACCAACTGCAGTGGTAAGCAAATGCTAAGTGTTACGCCCAAATCTTAATGAGACAGATACTGTCAAATCAAAAAGACAGGGACTACTTTCAATAGGCGTCAGTTAATGGGTAAACCATCACGCTATTAATAGGCATACACAAAGGTAGCTACATGCTAAAGAAAACTCATGTGATGAGTGTCTATAGCGGAATTACGAATAAGCACTAAGCCATGATAAAATGACCCAAACTCGATTTAGACAGCCTTATCAGCTGTAATAAACAATAGCTGAGAAATCTCTACTCATCTATTGCGATTGATGTGTTACTAAGCGGCATTAATAAATAAAACTACATATTTGTTAAGTGCCTGTAACATATTTGCGGGATAAGAGTAACCTATTATGTCATTAACCTCAAACATTATCCGATATTTACCAAACAATGACCGAAGATGATATATAAGTATTTATTTAAAGAGATTTAATAATATTTTTAATAAAGCATTGAAAGATAAGGTTTTATTATTAGTAGCATCGAGTGATATATCGCTATGAGCTAAGTTATAACCATGAATGGTTAGCTGAAGCTTTCATTAGAAAAATAGATAATGAGCGATAGATGATGGTTGCTCTCAATGAACAAGTAGAAGTGAATTTTTATATATTATCTTGTTTGGTATAGTAAGTGACTCGGTTATCACGTAAAAATCCAGCCAATCCAAGGCCATAACGCTCAGCCACGCGCACTGCTGTACTGGTAGGCGCTGACATGCCAACTAGCCACGGGATTTGACTTCGAATAGACTTTTGAACCAGTTCAATAGAGAGACGCGAAGTCATAAGCACACAGCTAACGTCTGCTTTTTGGCGTAATTGCCAACCGATGAGTTTATCAAGTGCATTATGGCGGCCTACATCCTCGAATAAATGTAGCTGCTGATTATGTATCGTCGCTGCGGCATGTACCGCACCTGTCAGTTGATGCGTATGTTGCGCGGCATCCACTTGTTGACGCAGTGCCAATAGGGAGTCAAGACTTGGTGCGCTCGTTTGAATGCCATTTATACCTGTCTGTTGGTTATGTTCATGGTGTAAATGGTCTTGTGAGTAAGTACTTAAATCAGGCAAAGCTTGCGTTAGTCCAGTAATACCGCACATACCGCAGCCTGTACGCCCTGCGAGCTGTCGTTTTTGTGCTTGGATACGTTGATGGCAGCGTTGGCTCAATACCAACTCCACGACATATATATCGTAATCTTGAAATTGTTCTAAGCTTTGCTCAATTGATACTGAGTCAAGGCTTTCATCATTCGAATCTTGAGCAAACTTCTGGTAGCTAGCGATATCTGCAAGGTGAGTCACTTCCCAGTCGAGTAACTCGTGACTGTATTGAATTAAGCCTTCACTAAATAAGAACCCAACAGCCAAATACTCTAACTGATGAGGACTGGCCATCAACACAGCATAATGAATCCCATTAATAATGATAGAGACCGCAGCTTCTACGGCTAAGCTAGTAGTCTGAGATTCAATTTGAAGGTGAGAGTCATGAGTAGGGTTATTGCTAACTGACGGGTAATGATGCTTTTGTGCTAAGTGGCTACGAGCAAGTGGTCTCTCTGACAACCTCTCATCGTTAGACAGCTCAGGTGTAACTATCTTAGTGCTAGTTGAGTTATCTATCATAGCGGGGTCGATAAGAGCCTCACTTTGCTGAGCGTTATTTTCAATGGTTATCACGGTTTATCATGGCCTAGAAATATGAGTGTGTTTATGGTCATTTAGAGGAGTAGCCAATGAAAATGTCATTCTCATCGGCTCTCCGCAGTATGATTTACGCAGGCGTAGCTATTGATGTATTTGCCTCTACGCGCTCTAAAACGACGGTCGTCGATTTGTACGCTGGGATATGAGATTCTGGCGCATGTGTCTCCAAATCAAAGAGATCATTGCACTCAGGGTAGTAAGCGGCGACAGCGTTAGAGGCAATATCCATCTCGCTCAATACCAATGGGCCCAATATGCGTGGTTGCTCTAGGCTATCTTTAGCACGCTGGCGAGTGACTATAACACGGTCACCTTTTTGCCAACCTAAACGACTTATTTCATCGGGATGCATAAACAGCACATCACGGCGATCCGTTTGACGATAGCGGTCTTTAAACCCAAAAATCATAGTGTTGAATTGGTCATGGCTGCGGACACTGGTCAATTGCCAAATCTTTTGCGCTGTATTTTCAACATCATCGATATCGTTTGCGGCTGCCATTTGTGCAGCGACAAAAGTAATCGGATATTGTGGGACTTCAAACTGGGCTTTGCCGCTTTCGGTATTCCATACACGATGACGCGCCGCATGATACAAATGAAAGCCACGCTCAGAGGTACGAATACGCTGATTGAAGTCTTCAAATCCATTAATCGCTTGAGCGATATAGTCCCGAATAATATCGAAATCCTCACTCATCGCAAGCCAAGGAATAGACGAGTCGGCGCCGAGTACATGGGTCGCAATATCCGCTACGATTTGAGCTTCAGATTTTAGAGTATCACTAACAGGTTTGAGTTTGCCCTGAGTGGGTACGATCTGACACATGGAGTCTTCGATAGTGGCAAATTGCTCACCCTTTGTTGTGACAATACGTTCGGTACGGCCTAAGCAAGGTAGGATCAAATTGTTAGCACCGGGGTATAGCATGGTCTCATTGAGCTTAGTACCGACAAATATATTAAGCTGAGTAGTGGTTAAGGCTTGCTCAATCGCGCTGGTATCAGGGGCGGCCACTGCGTAGTTACCACCCATGCCCATAAAGACTTTCAATTTACCTGCGATAAGAGCCTTGGCACCTGTGACGACATCGTAGCCATGTTCTTGTGGCATAGGGTGCTTAAACACACGCTCTAAACTGTCTAGTAAGCTTTTGCTAGGACGCTCATGGATACCCATAGTGCGATCGCCCTGTACGTTGGAGTGCCCACGTACTGGGGATGCACCAGCGCCGTCGATACCAATCATACCCATCAGCAGGAGCAAGTTGGTAATCATCGCCACATTGTCATCACCCTGTACATGCTGAGTAATGCCCATGCCCCAAGTGCAAATCGTTGCTGGACTATCAGCTACCAGCTCAGCGAGATTGATAATATCTGTCTGAGAAATACCGCAGCCAAGTGTGATATCTGACCATGATTGCTCTGTTAGCCACTGTTTTAGAGGTTCAAAGCCTGAAGTATGAGTGGTAATAAACTCATGATTTATTTTATCGTTTTCGATTAACCACTTGGCAATGCCCGTCAATAAGGCTGCATCACCGCCGATTTGAATTTGAATAACGTCATCGACCATATCAGCACTTTGACCGGCTGCCATGTGAGTTGGTTTTTGTGGATTTCTGAACTTGCTTAAACCTTGTTCACGCATCGGGTTGATTGAGATGATTCGACAGCCTTGCTCATGCGCATGGGCGAGCATCTCTAGCATACGTGGATGGTTGGTCGCTGGGTTTTGCCCAAACATCAATATCAGCTTGGCTTGCTCAAAATCTTCTAGCATGACCGTCGCTTTACCAATACCTAGCTGTCTGCTTAGCATTACTGAGGTTGGCTCGTGACACATATTTGAGCAATCAGGCAGATTATTGGTCCCAAAGCAGCGAACAAACAGCTGAAATAAGAAGGCAGGCTCGTTAGTCACACGGCCTGATGTATAAAATAGCGCCTCATCAGGTGAATCAAGCTGTCCTAACTGCTCAGCGATTAAGCTGTAAGCGGCTTCCCAAGGGATAGGAACATAGCGATCTTGCGCCGCATCGTAATACATCGGCTCTGATAAACGTCCACTGTGTTCCAGCTCGTAACCAGTCCATCCCTGTAGTTCAGTGACAGTATGTCTCGCAAAAAACTCGGCATCTGCTTTGTGGGTCATGGTCTCACTGGCAATGACTTTAATGCCGTTTTCACAGACATCGATGGCTTTGTGCGACTTATGGTCAGGCCAAGCACAACCTGGGCAGTCAAATCCGCCTTGCGGCTGATTGCTTTTAAATACACTTATACCGCCACGCAAAAATGTCTTATAGTCCATTAGTTTTTGGGTAGATGAGATCAGCGCAGGCCAACCAGCAGCAGGGTGGGAGTAGATAGGAATTTTGCGCATGACAGACCTCATAGATAGATGACAATAGCGAAGCTTTGATAGACGACAACTATATAATGGTCAGTGAAAAGTTCATATGATCATTAACTATAGATAACAAAAAACCTCCAAGAAAAATCAATTCTCTTGAAGGTCTTTGAAGTTATCGGAAATGATTATATCCGACAGGTACCAACTTACAAGTCGTAAGTCATGGAAAGCATTAGCTTAAAAACTTAGCTCAAAATCAAACTGTCGTCTTCAACTTTTTCGCCACGTGTTTGCTCAAACATATCGAGTAGATCATGTACGGTCATGCCTTTGCGAATGTCACCAGCCACATCCAACACGACTTGACCCTGATGCAGCATAACGGTGCGTGTACCATGTGCCAATGCTTGTTGCATAGAGTGGGTAACCATCATCGTAGTCAGTTTATTATCCGTGACAATCTTATCAGTCAATTCTAAGACAAAAGCCGCAGTCTTTGGATCAAGAGCTGCAGTATGCTCATCAAGCAACAAGATTTTAGAAGGCTGCAATGATGCCATTAGAAGACTTACTGCCTGACGTTGACCACCAGAGAGTAGACCCATACGATCGGTTAGACGATTTTCTAGACCTAACTTTAAAACGGATAGTTTTTCTCGGAACAAATCGCGGTTGTTTTGATTCAGTGCAAATTTCAGACCGCGATTACCGCCGCGTTTGTAGGCCAAAGCCATATTTTCTTCAATCGTGAGCGCTTCACAAGTTCCCGCCATCGGATCCTGAAAGACACGAGCAACCCAATGCGCGCGTTGATGAGCAGACTTTTTGGTCACATCAATGCCATTTAGCAAGATTGAGCCACTATCGACACGCGTCGTACCGCTTACCGCGTTCAAAAAAGTAGATTTACCTGCGCCATTGGTACCGATGACAGTGACAAATTCACCATCAGCAATATTTAAGCTGATACCACGTAGGGCAGGGTTTTCGATTGGCGTGCCTGGGTTAAAGGTCAACCGTAAATCGGTGGCTTGCATCATAATCGTTATTCCTTATTATCTCTTCAAGCGTCACAAGTATTATCAATACTTGCTTTGACTGTCATTAGGCGCGAACTTTGCGTGATAAAAACTTGGTTTTCGCTTTTGGCAATACTAAGGCTAGTACCACGAGCAATGCGGTAATCAAGTTCAAATCCTGTGGTCCAAAGCCGATGCTACGTAGCGTATCGCTTGATAGTGCGACCTGAATAAACAGTTTGTACAATACCGCGCCGACAACAACGGCAAAGGTAATCAGCCAAATACGCTTGGCAGGAATGATGGTCTCACCGATGATGACCGCTGCTAGACCAATGACGATTGTACCGATACCGATAGAGATATCAGCGCCGCCTTGGGTCTGGACAAATAGCGCACCCGCTAAGGCAATCAAGCCGTTAGAAATCGCCATACCGATGATGGTCATCCATGAGGTATTGATACCTTGCGCCTGTGCCATTCTTAAGTTTGAGCCAGTAGCGCGCATCGATAGCCCAGTTTCGGTGCTATAAAACCAGTTTAAAAATAACATCGCGAGCGCGACGACGACACCGATAATCAGACAGCGCATCCAATAACCATTGCCGTCAGTGACTAAGCTACTAAATACCGTCGTCTCACCAAGCAAAGGTAGGTTTGGCGCACCCATAATGCGTAGGTTGACAGAATATAGAGCGACCATCACCAAGATACTAGCGAGCAGTTGCAGGATACCGAGCTTGACGTGCAGCCATGCGGTGACGATACCAGCGACTGACCCTGCTAACATACCAAAAGCACAGGCGATCCACGGGTTGATACCAGCGACGATAGAAATGCCAGCGACGGCGCCGCCTAACGGAAAACTACCGTCAGCGGTCAAATCAGGAAAGTCGAGTGTACGAAATGAAATCAGCACACCGAGTGCGACTAGGCCATAAATCAGACCACTTTCAAGCGCACCAAAAAAAGCAATTAAAGACATAAGAGATCAGTAAGTCATAACCCAGTGTCTAGCGTATGGTATCAAGATAGGTAAGTGGCAATGGCCAAAACCCTCTACCTGCTAAA
Organism: Psychrobacter nivimaris; assembly: GCF_009812035.1. Lineage (GTDB taxonomy): Bacteria > Pseudomonadota > Gammaproteobacteria > Pseudomonadales > Moraxellaceae > Psychrobacter > Psychrobacter nivimaris. The sequence continues at coordinate 14,977 of NZ_VZIZ01000003.1, forward strand.
CAGCTAAGCGGTGAATTTAACAGATTAAGCAATCTGCGGTTAGGGTAAACCAAAACAGGTCACGATTAATAACGATCATAAGTTACCTTGGTTTAAAGCGATGGTTCAATGCACTGCAATCAATAGACCTATCCTCTACTTAACAAGTATCAGATAAATGGCCAGACAAATACAGCACTATTAAACGCACTTTCAAAAAAAGACTCTGTTTAGACAAGAAGCCCAGCCTAATGACTCATAGCTGGGTTTCTTATTTAATCATTAGCCGTATATTTAAGGTATACAACACAGTATTAGTTCGTGTCGCTATCTTATTTATACCTGCTATTTTGAGCCAAATACAAAGGTGCGTTATTCTACCACTTCTTTAGCTTTATCGATAACCGCTTGTGGCAACGTGATGCCTTCTTCTTTAGCGTGTTTTGGACTGACGTATAGATCAAGCGCTTGTGGAGTGTAAACAGGAATAGCACCTGCTTTTTCACCGTTTAAGATACGTACGACAATTTTACCAGTTTCACGGCCAAGCTCATAGTAGTTCACGCCTAGAGCAGCAACAGCACCGCGCTCAACTGAGCTAGTGTCTGAGGCAATTAAAGGAATCTTACTTTGTTTGGCGATTTGATAAAGTGATTCGTACGCTGATACTACGTTGTTGTCAGTTGAAGTATAGATCATATCGACCTTACCTTCGAGACTACGGGCTGCCATCGCAATGTCGTTACTACGCTGTGCAGGCGCTTCTAATACATTGATACCTAGTGGTGTTAGCTTCTCTTTTAGATTTTTTAAGATAATCGTTGAGTTGACTTCACCTGGGCTATAGACATAACCGACGTTCTTTAATGATGGAATGATTTGACGCATCAAATCAATCTGTGGCTCATACGGTAGGGCATCTGATGCGCCTGTAACGTTGGTGCCAGAACCATCTAACTTAGGTACCAGTTTTGCGGCTACTGGATCAGTAACTGCTGAGAATACCAATGGAATGCTGCTAGTAGAAGCGGCAACAGACTGCGCAGATGGCGTTGCGATAGCGACGATAACGTCTGGCGCATCAGCGACAAATTGCTTGGCAATCTGACCAGCAGTAGCAGTGTTTCCTTGTGCGCTTTGGAAGTTAACGGTTAAGTTTTCACCGTCCTTGAAGCCTGCTTCGTTTAGCTCGTCGATGACGCCTTTACGTACATCATCAAGCGCCGGATGTTCGACGATAGCGGTAATAGCAACGGTTTTCATAGCCGTCGCTGCATCACCACTAGCGGCAGCATCAGTAGAGCCATCATCTTGTGCTGATTGATTACAACCAGTCAAGATAGCAGTACATACACCGCCTAATAATAAAGCCTTACCGAAATTAAAACGACCAAAACGATTTTGAGACAACATGGGTCTTACTCCTAAAATAATAGTGTGTCCGTACACTATATAAATAATTGACGAGCTAATAGATAGCTTACTACTTTTTATTTGGTTTCGGCATCAATATCAACATTGATGGCGTTTTTTAGTAACTCTGCTGGCAAGCTGACACCTTGTGTTTTGGCGTGCTTAGGACTGACATATAGGGTCAGATCATTCATGACTTCAGGTTTGATAGTATTGACCGCTTCGCCATTTAACACGCGATATACCATCTTGCCAGTGGTACGACCAAAGTCATAGTCATTAACACCAAGCGCAGCAGTCGCGCCGCGTTTTACACTGAATTCATCAGACGCGATAATCGGTAACTTTAGCTCATTTGCTGCTTGGGTCATGGCCTCAAAGGCAGACGCAACATTGTTGTCAAATGAGGTATAGATGATATCTGCGCGTCCTTGCAAACTGCGTGTCGCCATACCGATATCCGTTGGACGATTGGCAGGAATGTCTAATAGTGACAGACCTCGCGCTGGCAGAGCTTGTTTTAGGTTCTCACGCAATGATACTGAGTTTGCCTCACCTGGGCTATAGACATAACCAATGGTCTTTAAGTCGGGTTTTATCTGCTGTAACAAATCCAATTGCGGCTCTAGTGGCAACTGGCTTGAGAGTCCAGTCAAATTGCTTTGAAAGGGCTTGCCATCTGCCGTGATGAGCTTGGCACCTAGCGGATCTGACACAGCAGTGTAGATAATAGGGATAGTGGTGGTCGCGGCTACCACTGACTGCGCAGAAGGCGTTGAGATTGCTACGATCGCATCAGGGTTGTCTCCTGCAAATTGCTTGGCAATCTGTCCTGCAGTCGCTGTGTTTCCTTGAGCACTTTGAAAGTTAACAGTTAGGTTTTGACCTTCGACATAACCATTATCTGCCAATTCATCAATAATACCGCGGCGCATATCATCTAATGATGGATGCTCAACGATTTGAGTAATGGCAATTGATTTGGCAGGTTTGTCTGTAGCCGTGCTATTTTCAGCAGTCGCTGCGGTCTCGGTAGAGGAGTTTGAGCAGCCGATTAGTCCAAGTGTGCTAATGGCACTAAGAGCAACGCCATATAGGCTTAAGCGTAGAGTAGAAGCGATAGTCATTATTAGGTTAACTCATAGGTTATATCAATCGCAAAAACCAAGTAGATACGGCCAGACTGACTGAGCCTACTAACTTGTATAGCAGTAATTTTACTCATCTGTTTGGTGTACTTTGGTTTTTTACCATGATATTGAAGAATGCAGATTAGCCAAGTCAATGCTATGTTGATGCTGAGATAGCAGGCTAACAATTAAATAAAGTAATCGTTCCATCGATTATTATGTTCATATTATGACAGTAATGTAAGTTATCGCAATAAGAAATTAATGTGTAGCGGTCATGGTGATGGATAATAAAAAAATCATCACTTCTTTTTATCTTATCAAGACGCGTGATGCATTGAAGCTCTTGTGTAGATCTGAATATAACAGATGCCGCTAGAGTACTTTTGTTTGCTGAAAACATATGCAAAAGGCTTACATCCTAGCAACGCATCTATTACGTACTCACTTCATAATTAACGTAAGCTAATTTTCATACGAGAAACACGATAGGTCTAAGGATAATCCAGTCATTTTGGTGACATTGTGCTGAATAGTGGATATGAAATATACGCTATTATTTATCTAATTTTTCGAATGACCATTTTAAGGATAATATTATGAACACTGCTAATCTTAAATTATTAACCATCGCCGGTATCACTGCTACTTCTTTGATTGGATTGCCTGCTATGGCAAAAGATGGTCATGGAAACGGGCACGGTAATGGACACGGTAATGGCAAAGGTAACTCTGCCCATGTTAGTAAAAACTATAAACATAATGGCAATGCCCACCCAAGTATCAACGCTTATCGCAATGCTAGCCCGAATGCTTCATTTAAGCGTGATCTTGATAGATACGGTTATAGAGTAGTCGGCAAGATTGATAGAAGGGATTATGACCGTTCTGTCGTTTTAGACCGTTATGATGACCGTTACGTTCGTATTCGTACGCCAGAAAATAACATTGTGACGGTGATTAATGATACTTTACAGATTATCGATATTTTGAGTAGATAAGTATCAGGCTTGGTTTTTAGCCATTTGCTAAATCAGCCATAAAAAAAGATGCCGCTTAGGGCATCTTTTTTTATTTTTTAATCCTAAAAATAACCGTTATGCCAGTACGTCGCCAACAACACAAGCATCTGGCAAGGTAACGACTGTTAAGCCTGTCTTTGGCTCGCCAGTTGACAATACCATGCCTTCTGATACGCCAAATTTCATCTTACGCGGAGCAAGGTTGGTCACGCAAATGACTTTCTTATTAATCAATTGCTCAGGCTCATAGAACTTACGAATTCCGCTAAATACGTTACGTGGCTTATCTTCACCAACATCTAGCGTGAACTGTAGTAACTTATCAGCACCTTCGACATGGTTACACTCTAAAACGTGTGCGACTTTCATCTCGACTTTGGCAAAGTCTTCGATACCAATATAGTCAGTTTGCTCGGCATCTGCATTTGTTACAGGTGCTTTTTCTTTTGCGGCAGGCTTACTACTTTCAGTTGCAGCAGGAGCGTCTGCTTGAGTTAAGGATGCTTTAGAATCTTCTACCATTGCTTCAATATCTTTTTCTTCGATACGCTGCATCAGTGGTTTGAACTTATTGATTTTATGACCTAGTAACCACTCATTACGACTGGCAAAACTTAAATCCTTAAGGTTTAAAAACTCTTTAGCATTATTAGTCAGCTCAGGTAATACTGGCGCAAGATAAACCATCAATTGACGGAAAATATTGATAGCTACCGAGCAGACGTCTTGAACTTCTTGCTCAGTACCCTCCAACTTCGCTAGTGACCATGGCTTCTTGGCATCGATATATTCGTTGGCTTTGTCCGCACATTGCATGATTAAACGCATAGCACGTGAGAATTCACGATTCTCATAGGCAGCAGCAATCTCATCGCCCGTTTTGGTGATGTCTTCTAATAGCTCTGACTCGACGCAAACTTCTGACAGCATGCCGTCGTACTTCTTAACCAAGAACCCTGCACTACGACTGGCGATATTGACCACTTTTCCAACCAGATCAGAGTTAACCTTTTGCATAAAGTCTTCTAAATCTAAGTTGATGTCTTCGACTTTGTCAGACAGTTTGCTGGCGAAATAATAACGCAGATATTCAGGATGTAAGTGCTCAGCATAAGTCTCGGCCTTAATAAAGGTACCGCGTGACTTACTCATTTTTTCGCCATTGACCATTAAGAAACCATGGGCAAAAACACCAGTCGGTGTACGGTATTCGCTACCAGCTAGCATGGCTGGCCAAAACAAGGCATGGAAGTAAACAATGTCTTTACCGATGAAGTGATAAACCTCGGTTTTATGCTCGTTTTCTTGTGCCCAGTAGCGGTCAAAATCAAGTGCTTGGTCTGTCCCTGCACGTTTATCACATAGGTTTTTAAAGCTTGCCATGTAGCCAACTGGCGCATCTAGCCATACGTAAAAGTATTTGTCTGGCTCATCACTTGGGGTATCTGGAATTTGGAAGCCGAAGTAGGGCGCATCGCGTGAGATATCCCAGCTGGCAAGTCCTGCCTCAAACCATTCTTGTAGCTTGTTGGCGACTGAGGTTTGCAAACGATTGTCACTGCGCGTCCAGTCCTGTAAGAACTGCTCAAACTCTGGCAAATCAAAGAAATAATGCTTAGAAGTTTTAAGGACAGGGGTTGCATCAGACAATGTTGAATGCGGGTCCTTTAGATCTGTTGCATCGTAAGTGGTGCCGCATACTTCGCAGTTATCACCATATTGATCTGGTGAGTCACACTCAGGGCAAGTGCCTTTGACAAAACGATCGGCTAAAAACAATTGCTTTTCAGGATCAAATAGCTGCTCGACATCTTTTGTGCTGATATGACCAGCCTCATTGAGACGACGATAAATCAGCTCAGAGAACTGTTTGTTTTCTTCTGAATGAGTGCTGTGATAATTATCAAAATTGATCAGGAACTTTGAAAAATCCGCTTCGTGTGAGGCTTTGACTGAGGCAATTTGCTCTTCTGGCGTGACGCCATTGGCTTCTGCTTTGAGCATGATTGCCGTACCGTGTGCGTCATCCGCGCAGACATAGGTGACCTGATGGCCTTGCGCTTTCATCGCACGTACCCAAATGTCGGTCTGAATATATTCTACAAGATGCCCCAAATGGATATAGCCATTGGCGTAGGGCAGCGCACTGGTTACTAGAATCTCACGCACAAAATCACCTATATTTTTATATAAACGGGTTAGTTATCGAACATCTTAAGCGGCTCATCGCTCATAGATGCGACATCGTTAATGCTAAAAACTTCTAAAAATAATAAAAAATCAAAAAGTGTGCCTATGATACCGTAATTCAGATAATTTTGTGATATTCCTTGGTAATTACTTCTCATTTGGCAAGCATTTATTAGCCATGAACGATAGGTTTACACCGCATGTTGATGGTCATAAACCAGCCATAAAAAACCCATCTGGGAATTGAGTTTTTAGACTACTAAAATCTATCGACGGGAATACCACATAGGTCAATATAGCATTCAAGCCAATGACCAATACCAGCGGAATCATCGCAATGGTGAATGAAGTGTGATGAGTGTTTAATACATCAGCTTCTTTAGCTTCTTTAGCTTCTTTTGCAGCCGCTCCAACGCCGCCTACATCCTCTTCATCATGCTGACCATAGCCTTCGCCCGCTGCATTGGCTTTTCTCGCACGTGACTGAAGCCACAACCAACCACAGATAAACATGATCGTACCGCCAATGATACCCAAGATAGGCGCGGCAAATACGTTGGTATTATAGTAAGGAATTGGAATAGCGTTTTGAATGGCTGGCGTGCCTGGCAGTGCAGTCATCGTAAACGTAAATGACCCTAGGGCAATCGCTGCTGGAATCAAACGTTTTGGGATATCGGCTGCTCTAAACAAGTCTTTGGCGATTGGATAAATAGCAAAAGCCACAACGAATAACGAGACGCCACCATAAGTCAAAATGGCACAGACCAAAATCACTGCAAGTATGGCTTTGCTGGCACCGAGCTTTTCGACGACGGTATTGGCAATGGCAGTTGCTGCACCAGAGTCGGCCATCAAACGCCCAAACAATGCCCCTAGCAAGAATATAGGAAAAAACTTGAGTAAGAATCCACTTAACGCGCCCATAAAGACATCGGTATAAGCGGGGATGGTGCTTAAGAAGTCACCTGATAGTAAGACTGCTAGCGTCGCCATAATCGGTGCTAGGATCAGCACAGAGTAACCGCGATAAGCAAAAAACATGAGTAATAATAGGGTGATGACAATCGCAAATGTACTAAACATGATAGCCCTCCTTGGCAAAATTAAGACAGCGAATATATCGCGCTTATTAATATAGGTAAGAAATTAATCAAAAAACCTTATTTATTGTATTTTATTAAACATAAATCCAGTTGCGATATTACTGAAGGATAAGGAATACTTTGTGGACTCGCGTCCTCTTGGGGTTATTTTCTAATCACTAAGCAACTAGGCGCTACGAAAATAATATGTTAAGTTAGCATAAGTATTTTATACATGATATATCGATATAATATGTATTATTATAAATAAAAATATAAAGTATAATGTTTGATATGAGCCGCGCTTATCAAATGGAAGGCTATTGACAATAAGCGCTAACCATAAAAACTGGTCATCAATCTCATCACAAACAGCAAATTTACAAGGAATGTGAATATGTTTAGTGCCATCACTAACGTGAGCGTACAGCTGGTCAATCGCTATCTACCATCTCCGTTTGTCTTTTCAATTGTTTTAACCCTCATTGCGTTCGCGGTTGGCTTAGCTATTACTGGTCAAGATATGATTGCGATGGCAGGGCACTGGGGTAATGGACTGTGGTCGTTACATAGCTTTGCGATGCAAATGGCGCTGATTTTGGTCACAGGTTACGCGTTTGCCAGTGCACCCTTTATTCAACGGTTATTGGACAATCTTGCCAGCAGAGTTCATTCTCCTACGACCGCCATTATCGTATCGACCCTAGTTGGGTTGGTCAGTTCGTGGATAAACTGGGGTTTTGGTCTGATTATCGGGGCTATTTTTGCCAAAGCACTAGCAAAGAAAGTCGCCAATGTTGATTATCCTTTACTCGTTGCTGCGGCTTATTCGGGTTTTGTGATTTGGCATGGCGGCTTCTCAGGCTCGATACCTTTGACGCTTAGTTCGGGTGGCGATACGCTACTGACGCTATCTGGCAATACGATGACCGAAGCAGTGCCTTTATCTCAGAGTGTATTCGCAGGCTATAACTTACTGATTGTAGGTTTACTCATTGTTATCTTGCCGCTGCTAAACCGCTTTATGCATCCCAAAAATCCTACCGTGATTGATCCTAAATTAATCAAAGAAGAGATCTACGTCGCGCCCCAAAGAAATACACCTGCGCAAAAGCTCGATGATAGCCGTATCATCGCCGTGATATTGCTGGCGTTGGCACTGATGTACTATATCAGCGAGTTTGGCAACAACGGCTTTAATCTAGGGTTAAACATTGTCATTGGGCTATTCTTATTCATTGGTTTGTTATCGCATGGCACGCTAGAGCGCTATTATCGCGCCGTACACTCAGGCATCGGCGGTATCACAGGCATTGTACTGCTGTTCCCTTTCTATGGCGGCATCATGGGAATTATGACGGGTGCAAATGCGGATGGCATCTCCATCAGTACGCAAGTCACCGAGTTTTTTGTCAATTCCGCTTCTGCCGACAGTTTTCCGATTTTTGCATTTTTGAGTGCAGGTTTGATCAATGTCTTTGTGCCATCGGGCGGTGGACAGTTTGCTGTGCAAGGCCCCGTTATGATTCCAGCTGGCATTGAGCTGGGTGTCAGTCCAGCCATCACTGCGATGGCAATTGCGTGGGGGGACGCGTGGACCAATATGATTCAGCCGTTTTGGGCTTTGCCGTTGTTGGGTATCGCAGGTTTGGATGCGAGAGCAATTATGGGTTACTGCTTGATCGTGCTTGCCGTATCTGGCGCAGTCATAATGGGCGTGTTTTGGTTGGTGGTATAACGTTGTAATGCTCAAAAGAAATAAGAGTCGTAAAATAAAATGCGTGAAAAGTAATCATCAAATGGATATTTGATATAGCTAATTCAGAATGAGCTTTACACGGATTAAAAAATATAAATGATAATCATAGGAGATAAGCATGAGTCAATCAAAAGTATATAACAGTGCCGAAGAGGCGTTAAGTGGCATCGTCAGTGATGGGCAAACACTCGCTATCGGTGGTTTTGGACTATGCGGTATTCCAGAAGCATTAATTGCAGCATTGCGCGATAGTGGCGTTGAAGAGTTGACCTGTATTAGTAACAACGCTGGCGTCGATGATTTTGGACTTGGTCTGCTACTACAGACCCGCCAAATCAAGAAAATGATTTCATCATACGTGGGTGAAAACAAAGAGTTCGAGCGTCAGTACTTGGCAGGCGAGTTAGAAGTTGAGCTAACCCCGCAAGGTACATTGGCCGAAAAGCTACGCTCAGGTGGTGCGGGTATTCCTGCATTCTATACCGCGACCGGTGTGGGCACATTAGTTGCCGAAGGTAAAGAAACGCGTGATTTTGATGGTCGTACTTATGTGTTAGAGCATTCACTGCGTGCGGATGTGGCACTCATCAAAGCACAAAAGGCTGATAAAGCGGGCAATCTAATATTTAATAAAACCGCTCGTAACTTTAATCCAGATTGTGCGATGGCCGGTAAAATCACGATCGTTGAAGTAGAAGAAATCGTTGAGACAGGTACGTTTGATCCAGACGAAGTGCATCTACCGGGTATTTTCGTTCAACGTATTGTGCTGAATGCTAGCCCTGAAAAACGTATCGAAAAAACCACGACTAAAGCGCTAGAAGGCGCTTAGATAAAATCATGGTTGAAACTTATCGTCAGTTTTTAGATTGATAATAACTTAGATAGCTAATTGTTTAGATAACTAACGATTCAGATGAATAACAATAGAATATCGTAAAAAAATAAGGAAATCAGCATGGCATGGACAAGAGAACAAATGGCGCAGCGCGCGGCAAAAGAGCTACAAGACGGCTATTACGTCAACTTGGGCATTGGTCTACCAACGCTAGTCGCTAACTATATTCCTGAAGGCGTAGACGTATGGCTACAATCAGAGAATGGCTTGCTAGGTATTGGTGAGTTCCCTACAACAGAAAACGTAGATGCCGACTTGATTAACGCGGGCAAGCAAACGGTGACCGCAGAAGCAGGTGCTAGCTATTTTAGTAGCTCAGAGTCTTTCTCAATGATTCGTGGTGGTCATGTCAACTTGGCCATATTGGGCGCGATGGAAGTCTCAGAAAAAGGAGATTTGGCCAATTGGATGATTCCCAAAAAGATGGTTAAAGGCATGGGCGGGGCGATGGATTTGGTCGCAGGTGTGCAGCGTGTGATTGTATTGATGGAGCAGGTCAATAAGCATGGCGAACCAAAAATTTTGGCAAACTGTGAGCTACCATTGACGGGTAAAGGCGTGGTTGATCGTATCATCACCGAGCTTGCCGTATTAGACGTCACTGATGAAGGCCTCAAACTGGTTGAATTAGCGGATGGTGTGAGCTTTGATGAGCTACAAGAAAAAACGCCAGTAAGTATTATTCAGTAAACTTTGTACAGTAAAGTGACTGTCGTAAGATTAATATATTTTCTCCCGCAAATAAATACGCCACTATGATTATAGTGGCGTATTTGTTCAGTTCAATTTTATAAAAACTAATAATATTTTAGACCATGATAAGGAATATGTATGGCGACCCAATTAGAACAAGATTTGACAGGCAAAGTAGCGTTGGTCACTGGCTCTGCAAGCGGTATCGGACGTGACATCGCTGAGACTTATGCAAAAGCAGGGGCAGCAGTTGGTATTGCCGATATTAATCTCGAAGCGGCACAGAAGACCGTCGATGCTATTGAAGCTGCTGGTGGACGTGCTCTGGCGATTGCCATGGATGTTACCTCAGAAGAGGCGGTAAACGATGGTGTACAACAGCTAGTTGATGCTTTTGGCAGTATTGATATTTTGGTTTCTAATGCTGGTATTCAGATTATTGATCCTATCGATAAAATGGCTTTTAGCGATTGGAAAAAAATGCTGAACATCCACTTAGATGGCGCTTTTTTGACCACTAAAGCAGCGATTAAGCACATGTATAAAGGCGATAAAGGCGGCACAGTTATTTATATGGGCTCTGCGCACTCGCATGAGGCCTCATTGTATAAAGCCCCCTATGTAACCGCGAAGCACGGACTACTAGGGCTGTGCCGTGTATTGGCCAAAGAAGGTGCAGCGCATAAGGTACGCTCGCATGTGATTTGCCCAGGATTTGTCAAAACGCCATTGGTAGAAAAACAAATTCCAGAGCAGGCAGCTGAAAAAGGCATCAGTGAAGAGTCGGTTATTAACGATATCATGCTGGTCAATACCGTAGATAAAGAGTTTACGACAGTAGAAGACATTGCCCAATTGGCACTATTTTTGGCGGCTTTCCCAACCAATGTATTCACTGGACAATCTATCGTGGCCAGCCATGGTTGGTTTATGAATTAATATATATACAATTTGCATATACCACAACGTCAGACCTACTGGCGTTGTGGTTTTTTTATACGTCCAATTCAGCTACACTGTCACGATAGAAGGTCTGGCTAATACACTCATCAACGCTATTGTTTGTGAGATACGCAATGAGACAACTTGAGCGATTTGCCAGATCTACCCACTTGTATAGGCCATAATAGTAGCTATGTTTAACTTTATGAAGAAAAAAACCACAAAAACCGAAACGCCTCAGCAGCAGGCAGAGCGTGATAGTGCCGTCGACAAAGTCCTACTTGGATATGAGATAGGTGCTGTCAGTATTGCCACGATGGTCACAGGACTTGAGCGTGATGGAGCAGCACTTACATTAGACCTGCGTTTGCCGAAAGACAGCAATCCTGAAGTTATCCAGCAGGAGCTTGGGCAGTTGCTACATCCACACGGTATTACCACGATTCATATGAACGTGCGTCTGCCTGCGCCAGAAAAGGGTTCAGGTTCAAGCTTACCAAAGCAGATGCCAAAGACAACCAATGCGATGGAATCCCAGCCTTCATCTGGCGCTAATAACAATGCTAGTAGCACTAACGCTGAGCCACCGATTACGAAAGCGGCACCTACGCAAGCATCGTTGTCCGCGCATCCTCGTATTCGTCATATTATTGTCGTGGCATCAGGTAAAGGCGGTGTTGGTAAATCGACAACGACGGTCAATATCGCTTTAGCACTACAAAAGCTTGGCAACCGAGTTGGTGTGCTGGATGCCGATATCTATGGTCCTAGTATGCCAACGATGTTGGGCGTTGCTGATGTGAAGCCGCAACTAGAAAACGAGCAGTTCGTACCTGTTGATGCGCATGGTATGGCAATGCTCTCTATCGGTAGCTTACTTGATGGAGATAATACCCCGGTTGCATGGCGTGGACCGAAGGCAACGGGTGCATTGATGCAGCTATACAATCAAACCAACTGGCCGCAGCTAGACTATCTAGTGATTGATATGCCACCCGGTACGGGTGATATACAGCTGACATTGGCGCAGCGTATTCCAGTCACAGGTGCTGTCATTGTCACGACACCGCAGCATGTTGCCTTACTCGATGCGCAAAAAGGCGTTGAGATGTTTAACAAGACTAATATTCCTGTGCTTGGTGTGGTTGAAAACATGGCGCTACACACTTGTAGCAATTGTAACCACACCGAAGCGATCTTTGGTACGGGTGGCGGTGAGTTTATCGCTGAGCAGTATCAGGTACCGCTATTGGGTCAGCTACCACTTGCCAGTGGCATTCGTGCACAAGTTGATAAAGGTGTGCCAAGCGTCTTAGCTGATGATGAGTTTGCACAGTATTATCTAGATATTGCCAAAAACATCGAAACCAATATCAATAAATTTGCAAAGCCTGTCGATGACAAGCGGATTTTCTAGTGTCTAATGATTGAATAGGGTGCTGGTTGTTTAGCTAGTCTAAAACCAATGTAGGATAAAACAGCCATCACGCTATAAATTCAGCCGTCAATTCCGTATAATCGTCGCTATTAAATATTTGCTAAGGAACAACAATGTCTATTAAGTCTGACCGCTGGATTCGTAAAATGGCCGAAGAGCACGGCATGATTGAGCCATACGAGCCGGGTCAAGTACGTTTTAATGATGCAGGCGAGCGTTTGGTTAGCTACGGCACCTCAAGCTACGGTTATGATGTGCGCTGTGCTCCTGAATTTAAAGTTTTTACCAACGTACATTCAGTGGTCGTTGATCCTAAGAACTTCGATGATAAAAGCTTTATCGATATCGTTGGTGACGAGTGTATCATTCCACCTAATTCGTTTGCTTTAGCTCGTACTATGGAGTATTTCCGTATTCCGCGTGATGTATTGACTATCTGCCTAGGTAAGTCAACTTACGCGCGCTGTGGTATTATTGTCAACGTAACGCCGCTTGAGCCTGAGTGGGAAGGGCACGTTACTTTAGAGTTTAGTAATACAACCAATCTGCCAGCACGTATCTACGCTGGTGAAGGCGTGGCGCAAATGCTGTTCTTCCAAAGCGATGCCGATGATGTCTGTGAGACCAGTTATAAAGATCGCGGTGGCAAATACCAAGGTCAGCGCGGTGTAACACTGCCAAGAACCTAGTCAGTAAGCGTCCGTTTAAAAGCTTATCAGTTATAGAAAGTTAATAAGCCTTTAAATAGTTAATAAAAAAGCTAGTCATATTAAATATGGCTAGCTTTTTTATTGGGTTAAATAGAACTGTTCTAAGGTTCTATTTATTTCAAGATTTTCTACTTTAAGACCTTTAAACCCGCTTTATTATCGCGCTTTGGTTTAGGCGCTTTAGCAGGACTGTTGCTAGACATTGGTGCTGAGTCGTCTTCTGGCTGATAGTTGTCATACTCTTTTGGATCAAAGAACATACCCTGTGAGTTCTCTTTTGCATAGATACCCATCACCGCAGTAAGCGGTACCCAGATTTCTTGTGATACACCACCAAAACGCGCGCTAAAATGAATATAGTCATTTTCCATACTCATGTTACCAGTAGCACGGCTAGCGATATTCAATACGATACGACCGTCTTGCACATGCTCGGTTGGTATTTGCACATTGTCAGCAGTGGCATCGACCATCAAGTATGGTGTCAGAGCGTTGTCTTCTATCCATTGATATAGTGCGCGTACCATATAAGGGCGGGTAGGTGTAATAGAGGTGGTTTCGCTCATCTAATGATTTCCTATACTAATAATTTTTAATAACTTAGATTAACACATGAAGTGCAATATCAAAGAGCAGGTGAAAAAGAGGCCTAGATGCGCTAGCATCAAAGTCTTTATCCACCGACCAAAGTGAGATTGCAACCATGAACTATACGCATCTAAGCCTAGGGGAACGATACCAGATTTATGCCCTTATAGGGGCAGAACATAGTATTAATTTTATAGCGCGGGCGTTAAACAGAAGTCCCAGTACCATATTAAGAGAAATCAGACGCAATAAAAGCCTGCGCGGTTACCGAGTCAATAACGCTCATAAGAAAGCTTGTGCAAGACGATCAAACAATGCGCTCAGCATCATCGCTGACGTATGGGACTGGGTCACAGACAAGCTTAAAGAGAACTGGAGTCCCCAGCAAATAGCAGGTGTTCATGGTGGACTCAGTCATATGAGCATTTATCGCTATATATGGACAAACAAGCGTAAGGGCGGCAGGTTATGGCAGTGTCTCAGACGTAAAGCCAAGCCTTATCGGCAGCGTTTAACTGCTGAGACTCGTGGTCGTATTAATGACAGAGTCTCTATCCATGAGCGCCCCTCCATCGTTGATGCGCGCACGCGGATTGGCGACTGGGAGGCGGATACCATTATCGGTCAGCATCACAAGCAAGCGATTGTCACGCTCGTTGAACGTAAAACAGGGCTGCTGAAGATGAAACGTGTGGATAATAAAACGGCACAGCAAGTATCAGAGGCAATGATAGAGCTCTTAAAGCCAGTGAGGTTGCAGGTTAAGACCATTACCTCTGACAATGGTAAAGAGTTTGCTCAGCATAAAAAGGTGAAACAAAAGCTCTTTAGCTCTTTCTTCTTTGCCGATGCTTATGCGTCATGGCAGCGAGGAACCAACGAAAATACCAACGGCTTGATCAGAGAGTATCTGCCTAAAGGCTGTGACTTTAGACAAGTCTCTGATGATGAGATGCAGGACATTGAGAACAAACTAAATAACAGACCAAGAAAACGCTTAGGGTTTAAAACGCCTATGCAGGCGTTCTATAATATTAATTAGCGTTGCACTTGGTGTGTTAATCTAAGTAATGAAAAATATCTCGTTCAGCAATTTATCAAATAAAAAATGCTAATTAACGTCTATCTTATTTATACTTTATTTTAGGACAGCTTTCGATACTTGTCTAATCAACGCACGCTTTTTTGGAAGCTACTACGCTCAAACACTCTCGTTTGGTATTCGAACAATGGACGGCTAATGGCACGTGGCAGCTCAATCCCCATCTCATCTAATCGCCATAATAGTGGTGCTAATAACACGTCACACCAGCCAAACTCATCAGCCATAAAATAAGGCTTATGAGCAAACAGCGGTGACAGAGTAATCAACGAATCACTAAGCTGTTTTTTGGCAACGGCAGCCTGTGCTTTATTAAAGCTATCTGGATGTGTCAGCAAGCGCTTGCCAAGTACTAACCAATCACGCTGAATGCGCCAAGCCAATTGGCGAAACTGTGCACGTTCTTGCGGTGTCTCAGGGAGCAATTTATTTGTGTGATAACGCTCTTCAAGATACTCAAAAATGACGTTAACCTCATAAAGCGCAATCTCACGCTGCTGCAATACAGGCAAGGTATGATAGGGGTTTAGCTCAGTCAAATCTTCAGGGCGCTCAGAATGCAGACGAGACAAATAGTAAGCGAGCTTTTTTTCTTCAAGTAATAGGCGTACCACATGACTGTCGTAGCCGTCATCAGCATACAAAATTAGCTGACTACTTGGAATGTCATTCGCATCAATCATGAAAGCCTAATGTTAATAGTGAAGGTTGTCATCGTAAACAAACTCGCAACGTTTATCAAGGTAGTGTACGTAAACATTAGCGCTGAGCGGCTTATTTTCTGGCTTCTCTAGTGTTTATGCTCTATATCAAGGCACAAAAAAGCACTACCGGAGTAGTGCCTTTTTTAATTCTCAGAACGGTCTGTTAACTATGACTTATTTGACATCTTTCCAGAATTCTTTATTCAATAAGTAAACTGGGATGAGCAGTACTAATAAGAATAGAATGACAAAGAAACCAATTACTTGACGGTCGTGGCGAGCAGGTTCACCCATCCACGCCATAAAGTTAACCAAGTCACCAACTTCAGATTCAAACTCTTCTTGGCTCAACTCTTCTTGCATATTATGCAATACGTGAGGCATCGCTGCATTGGCCAGTACTAAGTTGTTTGCACCCCAAGGACGGCTTGGATCTTCATAGAACGATAGTAGGTAAGTATATACCCAGTCGTCGCCACGTAGACGTGTCTCAAGTGATAGATCAGGCGGCGCTGCGCCAAACCAAGATGCTTGAATCTCAGGATCTATCTCAGCAGTAATGTGGTCACCGATTTGATCGGTAGTAACCATCAAATACTTTTCAACCAACTCAGGCGGTATCTCTAAATCTTTGGCAATGCGCGAATGACGAACGTACTTGGCTGAGTGACACCCAGCACAGTAGTTCATAAAGATCTTCGCGCCGTTTTGTAGTGAGCCCTTATTGGTAAAATCAATAGGAGCTGTACTACAAGCCAGGTGTTCATCAACGCCATCTGCATTGGTGAATGTACCGCAGCCACTGCCTGAAGCCATTGCCGTACCAGCAGTCAAGGTTAATGCCGCGCCTAAGCCTAGACCAGCTAGGGATTTAATTAGCGTGTTCATTAGTGACCTCCGGTAACGCGTTCTGGTGGCTGTTTACACTTCTCAATCGCAGTGTAGAAAGGCATCAGTAAGAAGAACAAGAAATATAGAATCGTGAATACACGAGCCATGATGGTTGCCGTTGGTGTAGCAGGCGTCGCACCCAAGTAGCCCAATACAACAAAGCTAATAGCAAAGACGGTCAGCGCAATCTTAGATAATATACCTTTGTAACGTATAGAGCGCACAGGAGACCTATCAAGCCATGGGATCAAGAACAGTACGGCAATCGCACCACCCATCGCAATCACGCCACCAAGCTTGTCAGGAACCGCACGTAAAATAGCGTAGAACGGCGTGTAGTACCATACTGGTGCAATATGTGCTGGTGTTTTCAGTGAGTTCGCTGTCTCAAAGTTTGGTGGTTCAAGGAAGAAACCGCCGCCTTCTGGGAAGAAGAATACCACTGCAAAGAAACAGATAAAGAACACTACGATACCAACCATGTCATGCACAGTGTAGTACGGATGGAATTCGATACCGTCTAATGGCACACCATTTTTATCTTTTAGCTTCTTAATATCGATGCCATCAGGGTTGTTCGAGCCCACATGATGCAATGCTACAATATGCATGAATACTAAGCCTACCAGTACTAATGGAATAGCAACAACGTGTAGCGCAAAGAAACGGTTTAGAGTAATACCAGAGATGATATAGTCACCACGTACCCATTCAGCAAGGCCATCACCAATAACAGGTAGAGCTGCAGGTAAGTTCAAGATAACCTGAGCACCCCAGAATGACATGTTGCCCCAAGGTAGTAGGTAACCGAAGAAACCTTCTGCCATAAGTGCTAGGTAGATACCCATACCGATGAGCCAGATAAGCTCACGAGGTTTTTGGTATGAACCATATAGCAAGGCTCTAAACATATGCAGGTATACAACGACGAAAAACGCAGATGCGCCGGTTGAGTGCATATAGCGAATGAGCCAACCACCTTTTACGTCACGCATGATGTATTCAACAGACGCAAATGCCCCTTCGGCACTTGGGTTGTACATCATCGTAAGCCATATACCAGTCACCAATTGGTTGACCAGTACGATCATTGATAGCACGCCAAAGAAGTACCAAAAGTTAAAGTTCTTTGGTGCGTAGTACTTTGACATATGGTATTCATAGGTTTCGGTCGCTGGAAAACGCGCGTCCACCCAATGCATTAACTTTTTACCCATACTCATATTAAGCCTCCCCAACCGTCAAGATGGTACCATCCATACCATATTCTGGAACGGGTAAATTAAGTGGTGCAGGAACGCCGCTATATACGCGACCTGCTAAGTCATATTTTGACCCGTGACACGGACAGAAAAATCCGCCGTACCAATCATTACCACCTAAATCCACCGCGCCCACATCAGGACGGTAGTTTGGTGCACAGCCCAAATGTGTGCAAACGCCTTCGACCACCAATACGGTTGGATCTAAAGAGCGAGTAGGATTTTTGCAATATTCAGGTTGTAGAGACGCATCAGACTCAGGATCAGATAATAGAGGTTTGACTGACTCTAGTCCTGCAACCATGTCTTCGGTGCGCTTAACCACATAAATAGGTTTACCACGGTATTTGACGACGATCATTTGTCCATCTTCGATAGAACCAATATCTTGGGTCACTGCAGCCCCTGCAGCCTCAGCTTTAGCGCTTGGGTACCAAGAACGGACAAAAGGTGTCGCCACGGCAGCTACCCCAGCTGCACCAATCGCGGCAGTTGAGGCAATAAGAACTCTACGGCGTTGTACATTAACGCCTTCGGCTTGGCTCATTAATACTTCCTCCAGGTGAATGAAATGGGATTATCCCACACTGGGTTTGTGGCTTAGAAAATATACAATATCAAGCCACTTTAGCTGTGCCTAATTTTGCTAATTGTTGCTATTCTAAGCTATTTCGGTGATAAAATAAATTATTGCGTTAAAAATAAAGCAACCTCAATAGGACATATTAGAAGGTTGAATATGATAATCAAACCAAAACAGTTGGATTATCAACGTTTAACGCTAACTTTGCTTTAACAAGGATTATGATGTGATGACCTTATAAATAATAAGGATTTTCAGCAATAGCGAATGATACTTGAAATTAAGGTAATGTTCACTAACTTTCACCATCTAACTACTTTGTAAGTTGCTGTAAAACAAATATCACCACTCTATATAATAAAGTGGTGATGTCTTTATAATAATTAATAATGTTTTGTCAGACTATCAGAAACTTGTTTATCGAAATACGCAATACATAGTACATGTGCGATATTCCAATAAACTCAGCTAGAGAGTTGCCAATACTAGCCTTCAAGCTCACTCCAACGTTCAAGCTTGTGCATCATCTCATCTTCGATGGTTAAGAGATGCTCACTAGCAGCTGTCGCCGCATCAAAGTCAGTATTGAACCAAGAGCCATCGGCCAGCTTTTCTTGCAGTTGAGCCTGTTCGGCTTCGAGTGCAGCGATTTCTTTTGGCAAGTTATCCAGTTCGCGTTGATCATTATAATTTAGCTTTTTGGCTGCCTTATTTGGTTTCGCTGCCGCGCCAGACTTATTTGTCGCTTTATTACTAGCCGCATTGTTGGCAGGTGCTTTGGCAGCACGGGATGCTTCTTCACGGTTCTTTTGTACGAGGTACTCTTGATAACCACCTACATACTCATTGACCACTCCTTTGCCGTCTTCATCTTCGCCAAACACCCACGTAGAGGTAACGACATTGTCCATGAATGAACGATCATGACTGATCAGCAAAATCGTACCACCAAAGCTGGCGACTGATTCTTCTAACAACTCAAGTGTTGCCATGTCCAAATCGTTGGTAGGCTCATCGAGTACCAAAATATTGGCAGGTTTTAATAACTGCTTGGCCAGTAGTACTCGGTTACGCTCACCACCAGACAGTGCTTTGACAGGTGTACGTGCACGCTCTGGGGCAAATAAAAAGTCTTGCAAGTAGCTCATGATGTGCGTCTTACGGCCACCAACTTCGACAAAGTCAGAGCCTTCCGAAACGTTTTGCGCAACGCTCGCCTCAAGATCCAATTGATCACGCAACTGATCGAAGAATGCGATTTTCAGGTTAGTACCTAATTCGACACTACCAGACTTGGTAACTTCATCATCAGACATATCGAGTAGGGCTTTAATAAGCGTAGTTTTACCAGCACCGTTAGGGCCGACAATACCAATCTTATCGCCACGCATAATAGTGGTCGTAAAATCATCTACCAAGACATTGCCATCATACTCAAGATGTAAGTTTTTAACTTTACAGACAAGCTTACCGCTTTTCTCGCCTTGGCCCATGGTGATGTTTACATTGCCCACTTGCTCACGGCGATCGCTGCGCTCTTCACGTAAGGCTTTTAGTTCACGTACACGGCCCTCATTACGGGTGCGACGTGCTTTGATACCTTGGCGAATCCAAACTTCTTCTTGTGCCAGTTTTTTATCAAAGTTGGCATTGTTCTTTTCTTCAGCTTGTAACTGTAGCTCTTTCAGCTCTTGATAGCGCGCGTAGCCACCTTCGCCTTGTGTCACGTCATAGCTGGTCAATTGGCCACGGTCAAGCTCAATAATGCGAGTCGATAGTTTATTGACGAATGCTCTATCATGAGTCACGAACAACAACGTCAGGCCTTGCCAATCCAGCAAAAAGCGCTCTAACCATTCGATACTTTCAACATCCAAATGGTTGGTTGGCTCATCTAGGAGTAGCACATCAGGCTTAGTGACTAGCGCACGAGCGAGTAACACGCGGCGTTTACGACCACCAGATAGGGATGATAAGTCGTCTTCTGGATTAAGGCCCATGGTCGTAATCAGACGCATGGCATCGCGTTCTAAGTCCCAGCCATGTACCGCATCGATATCATGCTGTAGGGTCGCCATATGCTCACAGGCATCCATATCGCCATTCGCGCACATATCGACTTGCTTATTATAGTTAATGAGCAAATCAGCTGTGCGACGACTGCCGCCCATAACGATGTCTAATATGCGACCGCTGGTCTCAGGAACGTCTTGCTCTAGCATCGCTACACGCATGCTACTGTTGGTAATAATCTCGCCACTGTCAGGCTGCAATGAGCCATTGATCAGTTTAAACAAAGTAGATTTACCTTCGCCGTTGCGGCCAATCAAGCACACACGCTCGCCTGTATTGATAGAAAAATCAATACCATCAAGAACAGGCGCGACGCCAAAGGCTAAGTGAATGTCTTTTAAATGAATCAGTGCCATAGAGTATCTTAAGCTTATATAATAGTGAGGTAGGGGTTGTTGCAAAATTGCCTGCAGTATAACATGCCACCGCGTCACTGTAGTGCGAGTAAATAGTTTTATCAGTACTATTTATTGCTTTTACTAACTGCTCCTATTCCATGACTATGTTTGTAGATTTATCACTAATCTACAGTACCTCTCAACAATTCATTCTTTCAATTTAATACTTACTATAATTTAGAGAAAAATATGAACCAACCTAAAACTACAGATAATACTTCTGATATTCAAAATGATTTGCAAGCACAAGTAATCGATTTGCAAATGAGCCTAGCGCACCTTGAAGTAACCGTCGAACGACTGGATAAGGTAATCACGCGACAAGACAGAGATATTCATACGCTGCAACGTCAATTACAGCTGATTTATAAGCAAATTGAAGGTCAGGATACAGAAAGTGGTATTGCACCATTTGATGTAATGGCAGACAGACCACCACACTATTAGTAAGTTAGAATTAGAAAGAAAAGCTTTCAATGACAAAAGATATATACGTATTTTTACATATAGATACTGTCTAATGACTATGTGGTCATAACATAGAAATAATGTGTTTTTGTAGTTGTTTTAGTGTTAAAAATTCTTTACTATCTCCCACCTCGGATGCTGATTACCTATTAATTAATACTTGGTAAAACAGTAAAACAATGCGGATGTTTGGAGATATAAAATGCGCCACACCTTTCATTTAAAAACTCTTGCAGTAGCTGTTGCTACTTTTTCTGTTGCTAGCGTCGCTAGTGCTGCTGGCCTTGATCGCTCAGGCCAAGATATCACCGCATTCCTACAAGACGGCACTTATGCAGAAGCTGTCTACACTTATATCGATGCTGACGTTACCGGTAAAGATACCTCAGGTAATAAGATCGATGACATCGCAGAGTCTTATGACTTTTTCCGTTACGGTGTAAAAACAGATATCAACGATACATTCAGTGTTGGTATCTTATATGACGAGCCTTTCGGTGCTGCCGCTGACTACGTTGGCGAAAACAATTTCGTAGATCAAAATCCTGCTTCACCTAGAAATGGTGAAGGTACTAATGTAGAAGTACGTACTGAAAGCATTACAGGTATCCTAGGTGCTAAATTTGGCGAAAATAAGAATTTCCAAGTATATGGTGGCCCAGTCGCTCAACGCGTCCAAGCTGATGTAAAACTACGTGGACAAGCTTATTCTATAGCAGATGGTTATAGTACACATATCAATGCTGACCAAGATTATGGCTGGTTAGCTGGTGTTGCTTATAGTAAGCCTGAAATTGCATTAAAAGCGGCGTTAACGTATCGTTCTGAGATTGAACATAATGCTCAAGCTTCTGAAAGTTATCCAAACGCTGTTCTTTTTGGACTTCCAACAAATAGCGGTGAAAGTATTGAGATTAAGACACCAAAATCAGTAAACTTCGATTTCCAGACAGGTATCAACTCAACAACCTTAGCGACTGCCAAAGTACGTTGGGTACCATGGAGTGATTTTGCGATTACTCCATCATCGTACAATAACGTTAGTCAAGTATTGGCAACAATACCTCAAGGCGCGGGTATTCCTGCTGAAGGCTTAGATTTGGTTAGTTATGACGATGATCAGTGGCAAGTAGAATTAGGGCTGGCAAAACGTTTGGCTCCAGCTTTAGCGGTAAGTGGTACCGTCGGATGGGATAGTGGTGCTGGCAACCCTGTTACCTCACTTGGGCCTACGGAAGGTTACTATAGCGCGGGTCTAGGTGCTAAATATAATGTCACTGAAAACTGGGCGATATCAGCTGGTGGTAAGTATCTATGGCTTGGTGATGCAGAAGGACAAATCCCAAGTAAAACGATTGTTAGTGACTTCGAAAGCAACGATGGCTTTGTACTTGGTGTAAAGGTTTCTTACCAAGCTCAGTAATTCACAACTTAGCTATATAGCAAATTTTTTAAATGTTATTGATAAAAAAGCGACCCTTCAAGAGTCGCTTTTTTTTGTGAACGATTTCTTAATAAAAATATATTTAGAAAGTTTTAAGAAAAGTAAATAGTTGCTTGGTATTAATAAGTATTATATCGAAAATCATAATAGAGGCGAGAAGTAAACGTCAACTTTCTATATATATCTTATTTGTACTGTTCAGTCATAATTTAGAAATAAAGCACTTTAATTGTTGTTTTAGTGTCAAAAAGGCATTAGTATTCAACTTAGGACAAGACTTTAGTAATATCAATATCGAGCATAGCAATGCTACATAATGGTTATTAAAGTATTAATACAACAAGGACCGTTGGAGATACACAATGCGCACTACCTTTCATTTGAAAACCCTCGCAGTAGCTATTGCTACTCTCTCTGTTGCTAGCGTAACCAACGCTGCTGGTCTGGATCGCTCAGGTCAAGATGTCACTGCCTTTTTTCAAGATGGCACTTACGCTGAAGCGGTCTATACTTATATTGACGCTGATGTAAGCGGCTACGATAGTGCGAATGTCAACCCTGGCCAAAATGACTATGAGCGCGGCAATAAAACGGGCGACATTGCTGAATCTTATGACTTCTTCCGTTATGGCGTAAAAGCAGATATTAACGATACTTTCAGTGTTGGTATCTTATACGATGAGCCATTTGGTGCTGCTGCTGAGTATACTCAAAGCAATTTTGTGGCAAGTGAAGACAGGAATGCTTCAGGAGGGGCTTTGGTAGGTGATGGTGTAGACCCACAGACTGCAGGTGCCATAGCACTAGCCGAAGCAAGTACTGCAGGTGAAAATACCAATGTAGAAGTTCGTAGCCAAAGCCTAACGGGTATCCTTGGTATGAAGTTCGGCGCGAATAAAAACTTCCAAATTTATGGTGGTCCAGTTGCTCAGCGTATCCAATCTGAAACCAAGCTGCGTGGCTTAGCTTATGGGCCTGCTAGTGGTTATACCTCAAACAGCAATCCTGATATGGATTACGGTTATATAGCAGGTATTGCCTATAGCAAGCCTGAAATTGCTCTAAAAGCAGCGTTGACTTATCGTTCTGAGATTGACCATGATATAGATATCTCTGAGAATTATCCTATAGCAGGTATTTTGGCTCAAGGAGCTGCTTTGCAGCAAGGAGCGACTCCAGCACAGGCAGCGGCTATAGGGGCTGCGGCTGCTAACCGGAACAGTAATTATGAGATTACAACCCCTAAATCAGTCAACTTTGATTTCCAAACAGGTATCAATCCGACTACTTTAGCAACGGCAAAAGTCCGTTGGGTACCATGGAGCGATTTTGCCATCACACCACCATTATATAATGACGTTAGTAAACGTAATTACGGCCCTGATGGTTTGGACTTGGTTGAATACGAAGATGACCAATGGCAAGTGGAGCTTGGTCTTGCCAAGCGTGTCGCGCCTGCACTTGCTATAAGTGGTACTGTGGGTTGGGATAGTGGTGCCGGTGATCCAACAACGTCGTTAGGTCCTGTCGATGGCTATTACAGCGTCGGTCTTGGTGCCAAATACAACGTGACGGAAAACTGGGCAGTGTCTGCTGGTGGTAAATACTTATGGTTCGGTGATGCAAAAGGTCGTCTACCTAGTGGAAAGATCGTTGGTGATTTCCAAGATAATGACGGCTTTATCGCTGGTGTGAAGCTATCTTATCAAGCGAGATAATTTGACTTTATAATAGCAACCTAACAAAGAGCGACCTATCATAGGTCGCTTTTTTATGGGCTTTCTATTACCTATTTGACTGTAAGTTCTCAAATATAGATAGAACAGCAAATATAATCTTTATAGTACTAATTCATATAGCACGACTACATTTTATTTGCCTAGTTTAGCTTAGTGTCCATATACAGCAAATACCCTTGCATTTAAGAACCTATACGCACTCGTACCTTACCGAATGAGTTGTTAATAACGTAGCATACTTGAGGTACACAAGGAAAAGATCTAAATAGATAATCAAATGTGATATTAAGAAAAGAAGTATTGTTGATAAAGGCTTACTTCGTAGAAGTGAGCAGTAGTTGGATTGCCAGATAGGCTAGGATAAGCTGGCTTAGTATATCCATCACAGAGCTATTAGATACTACTATCGCTGTCCATACTCTAGTCTTACTTGCCATAAGTTCTCTTGGTTTGATACTGTAGTAGATTGCATATACTAAATCGTTACTCATAAAAAAACCTCGCCAATAATGACGAGGTTTTTTTATAGCAATAATCTTAAGACATTACGTAAACTTATTTGTTTAAGTTTAACTCCATCTCTTTGTACTTTGCAGAAACTGAAGGTCTTGGACCACCAGTCATAATACTAACGGCAAAGATAGCGATAGTACTTAAGATAAAGCCTGGAACGATAGCATATAACCAGCTATTTAGTGCCATACCATCTACTTGGAAAGGACCATAAATCCATAGGATAACAGTCAATGCACCAACAACCATACCAGCAACAGCACCATTACGGTTCATACCACGCCATGTTAAGCTGAAGATAACCAATGGACCAAACGCAGCACCAAATCCTGCCCATGCGTTAGAAACTAGGTTCAATACTGAGCTATCTGGGTTAGACGCTAGCATAATGGCAACAATAGCAACGATGATAACTGAGATACGACCAACCAATACTTGGCGAGCTTCTGGTGCATCTTTATCAAAGAATAGTTTGTATACATCTTTGGTTAGAGAGCTAGATACAACCAATAGCTGTGATGAGATAGTACTCATAATTGCCGCTAAAATAGCTGCTAATAGGAAACCTGAAACCAATGGGTGGAACAAGAACTGAGTGAATACTAAGAAGATAGTCTCAGGATCATCCAACGTCATCGCAGTTTTTTGTACGTAGGCACGACCAGCAAAACCAGTCATTAGTGAACCAATAAGACTTACAACCATCCAGCTCATACCGATATTACGTGCAGTCGGTACATCTCTCACTGAACGAATCGCCATAAAACGTACGATAATATGCGGTTGGCCAAAGTAACCTAAGCCCCATGCCATTAACGAAATAATACCGATGACACTCATACCGCTAGTAACGTCTAAAAGGGTAGGGTCGATGTTTCTAACCGCTTCTGTAGTGGCTGAAATACCACCAAGATCAGTAAAGGCAACGACAGGTACGATTACCATGGCAAACAGCATGATGACGCCCTGTACGAAATCGGTCATAGATACCGCTAGGAAACCACCAAATAGCGTATAAGCCACAACCACACC
The DNA here is from genome assembly GCF_009812035.1 of Psychrobacter nivimaris. Classification (GTDB taxonomy): domain Bacteria; phylum Pseudomonadota; class Gammaproteobacteria; order Pseudomonadales; family Moraxellaceae; genus Psychrobacter; species Psychrobacter nivimaris. Next base: position 41,033 of record NZ_VZIZ01000003.1, read on the forward strand.
AGCAGTAACCCATAGGCCAGTACTATACGATAGATTTAGTGAGCTTTCGAAGAGTTTACCACCACCGACAAGACTTGCAGCGGTATAGACGGTAAAGAATAGAATGATGACCACGGCTGAGATGACGCGTAGCATGTGCGACTTGTCTTCAAAGCGGTTGGCGAAATAATCAGGTAGGGTGATAGCGTTGTCAGCCACTTCGGTATAAACACGAAGGCGAGGTGCTACGATGAGATAGTTTAATAATGCACCTAATGTCAAACCTAGTGCAATCCAAATACTGACCACACCATCGGCAAACATATAACCAGGTAAGCCAAGTAGTAACCAACCTGACATATCTGATGCACCTGCAGAAAGTGCGGTTACTGCTGGGCCTAAGTTACGACCCCCTAACATATAGCCTTCAGTATCATTGGCTTGCTTAAAATAAGCGTAAACACCAATCCCAATCATCACTAAGAAATAGGCGCCGAGTGATATCAGCACGCCACTAGAAACTCCGTTCATATAAATTGTCCTTAACCAACATGGTTGGCTGTAATTATTTTTTAACTATAAAAGTTCTGTCCTACAAGGCGATGTCCAAAACAATATTTAAAGACAAAAAAAGCCATTAATTGAGACATAATGGCTTTTTTCAGTATCTTCTGTAGTTATATATGATTGATGTTGTTCTATGGCTAGCACTCATATAGAGATAGAGAACAACGGGAACATCGCATTCCACTTATCTATTGTTATTGCTCGCATCTGCTATTTATATATGAGTATTAGCAACCTATTCAATCTAAACCATTAAACCTACTGTTAAACATCATATCTTACTAGAAGTATTCAATATATGACTATCAGTGTCCTTGTGGTAAATTTTTGTTATAAAAACAACGTCAAGCGTATTATAACGCATGAGAGTCACAAATGCGAATAGCTTAATGGTTAGACTGTTATAGCGAGCTCTTTTTATTCAATAGGCGCAAGTAAGTCTAGTAGGGCGGTCACGCTGCTAGATTGAGTTAATTTTGGATTGATGACCACACCTAAATAGCGTTGTAATTCAATATTGTCAGCCATATCGATACGTTCCAAGTCTTGACTGACCATCGTTTGTGGTAGTACTGACCAACCAAGACCAACAGATACCAGCATACGGATAGACTCAAGAGGGTTGGTGCTCATCGTGGCATAAGGCTTCAGATTGTGCTTGGCAAACTCAGCCAAGGTAATCTGACTGGTAAAGGTATTGGCAGAAGGCAAAATGGCAGGATAGCGCGCTAACTGCTCCAACGTCACATTAGATTTAGTAGCCAAAGGTGATAGCGTACCCGTCATAAAATAAAGAGGGTCTGACCAGAGCGTGTGATAAGTTAAGCGCTTATCGTAGACAGGTGGAAGCGTAACAAAGGCTAAAGACAAATCACCATCTAGTACTGCTTTATGAGCTTTTTCAGAATCTACGAAGTGTACTTCTAACTGAACAGCTGGATAAGCTTGAATAAAGTGTTTAAGGACAGGTGCTAAATGATGTAGGCCAATATGATGGCTAGTACCAATGACTAATTTGCCAGAAACGATATGCTGAGAATGCTGCAAGTTGATTTTAAAGTTCTCATAATCTTCCAGCCAACGCTTGGCATGAGGTAGCATTTCACTGGCAGCTTGAGTAGGTACAATTCCACGTCCTACCGTATCAAACAAGGTAATGTTAAACTCGTCTTCTAAGTTTTTGATACGTTTACTGACAGCAGGCTGCGTGATAAACAGCTTTTCTGCGGCGCCTGAGATACTGCCAGTGTGCATAACGGTAACGAATGTCGTCAAGTTTGTGGTGTTCAAACGAATGTCCTTAGCTACTCTAGGAGCTATAAATAAAAGTTGGCTGACCCAATCACAACGTATTAGAAATAAAAGTTTGCGTCTGGTTAAAAATCATCAATTATTATTATAGGATTTGCCTGCTATAATCACAAGACATCGAGGCGTATTGTGACATATTTATTCTGAAAAACTGGCTATTTGCCACTTAAAACGTATTTTAAGCGTTAATTTTAGTCATATGTTGAGTCTCATGAGGAAATAATATTTAAATCTTAGATATGACAGTAATTATTAAAAATTATAGATAGACATAGCATCTTAGCTTGGCAATGTGCAAGTAAGTAAAAAATTAAGTAATTAGTAACCTATAAAGGATAGCAACATGGCTGGTCAAACGTTATATGACAAACTTTGGAACGCTCACGAAGTCACTAAGCGAGACGATGGTTCGAGCCTGATTTATATCGACCGCCACCTGTTGCACGAAGTGACGAGTCCACAAGCATTTGAAGGGTTGGAGTTGGCAAATAGAGCGCCATGGCGTCTATCGGCTAACATTGCCAGTCCAGATCACAATGTGCCGACCGTCACAAAAGAGCGCTTAGAAGGAGTACCGGGGATTAAAGACAAAGTATCACGCTTGCAGGTTGTCACGTTGGACGATAACTGCACCAAGTTTGATATTGCTGAATTTACTATAAATGATGCGCGTCAGGGAATTTTGCACGTGGTCGGTCCAGAGCAAGGTTTGGTCTTGCCGGGTATGACGGTTGTTTGCGGTGATTCGCATACAGCGACCCACGGAGCACTTGGTTGCTTGGCTCACGGTATCGGAACCTCCGAAGTTGAGCATGTATTGGCAACGCAGTGTTTGATTCAAAAGAAATCAAAAAATATGCAGATCCGTGTCACTGGTCAACTTGGTGCTGGTGTCACTTCAAAAGATGTGGTGTTAGCTATTATTGCAAAAATCGGTACAGCAGGTGGAACAGGACACGCGATTGAATTTGCAGGTCAAGTGTTCGAAGACATGAGTATGGAAGGTCGCATGACCGTCTGTAACATGGCGATTGAAGCAGGCGCGCGTGTCGGTATGGTTGCGGTCGATGAAACGACGATTGACTATGTTAAAGGTCGTCCATATGCGCCAAGCGAAGCACAATGGGAACAAGCGGAAGCCTACTGGCGTACACTATATTCAGACGATGACGCGGTATTTGATACTGTAGTGGAAATCGACGGTAGTCAGATCGCACCGCAAGTATCTTGGGGTACATCGCCTGAGATGGTGGTAGATATCACGCAATCTGTACCGACACCAGATCAAGCCATTGATGAAGCTCAAGAAGAAGGCTGGTTACGCGCTTATACTTATATGGGGCTAGAAGCTGGTCAGAAAATTACGGATATTCAACTTGACCGTATATTTATTGGTTCATGTACCAATTCACGTATCGAAGATTTACGTGATGCGGCAGCGGTAATCAAAGGTCGCAAAGTTGCTGATAACGTAAAGGAAGCGATCGTTGTTGCAGGCTCTGGACAAGTGAAACTGCAAGCAGAAGCAGAAGGCTTAGATGCCTTGTTTACCGCAGCTGGTTTTGAATGGCGTGAGCCGGGCTGCTCAATGTGTCTTGCGATGAATGCAGACAAGCTTGAGCCGCAAGAGCACTGTGCCTCAACGTCTAATCGTAATTTTGAAGGTCGTCAGGGTAATGGTGGTCGTACGCATTTGGTAAGCCCAGCAATGGCAGCTGCAGCAGCATTGGCAGGTCATTTTGTAGACGTTCGTACGTTTTAAGTCTGATAATAAGTAACTGATATTATGCTTATATCAACGATAAATATATGAGCATGACGTCAAAGATGGTAAAAAATTATTTACTGTTCAATACGCTTATCAAGATCATCAGCCAGCAAAAATATAATTGATAGGAAATTTTATGCAAGCTTATAACACCCAAACAGGTATCGTTTGCCCGTTAGATCGCGCAAACGTCGATACCGACCAAATTATCGCAAAACAGTTTTTGAAGTCTATTAAACGTACAGGTTTTGGCGTGAATCTATTTGACGATTGGCGCTATCTTGACGAAGGCTATCCTGGTCAAGACAACAGCACACGAGTCATCAATCCAGACTTTGTATTGAATAAACCGCGTTATCAAGGTGCTACTATCTTGCTAGCACGTAGAAACTTTGGTTGTGGCTCTAGTCGTGAGCATGCACCTTGGGCGTTATCAGAGTATGGTTTCCGTACGGTAATTGCGCCTAGTTTTGCAGATATTTTCTACAATAATTGCTTTAAAAACGGTATGTTACCGATTGTGTTGGATGAAGCGATTGTAGATACGTTAATGAAGGCAACTTTTGATAACGAAGGCTATGAGTTGACCGCCGATCTTGAGCGTCAAGTCGTTATCACACCAACTGGTGAAGAGTATGCCTTTGAAGTGGATGCCTTTCGCAAACATTGCTTGTTAAACGGATTGGATGACATTGGTTTAACCTTACAACAAAGTGATGCTATCAAAAATTATGAGCAACAAATGATGCAAAAAACACCGTGGATATTTAACGACGTAAGAGCGTAGAGGGTCATTCTATAGTCTACTGCTTATAAAACTGCGAGTAGTCGCAACGCAGCGTTGAGTTATGGCGGTGAACTGTCTAAAATGAAGAATAGTTTTTCACTACATTTTATTATCTCTCTTGAATAGTAGCCGCCATTATGAATACAAAACGTTATGCTCTATGGACAAGTACAATCGTTGCTGCAAGCTTATTATTGTCAGGCTGTCAGCTATTGACGGGCTATCAAAAAATAGATGAAGCAGAGAGTGCTGAAGCATGGGTGGGTAAAATTAAACCTATTGCTGGTGAAGTAAATATTGCCTGTGTGGGTACATATCATTGCGAAATTGTGCAGATAGATAAAACACTCATTATCGCGCCTAATAGTCACGAGCCAATCAATCCTCAGATTATGACAGCCTTACCACGTCAAGAAGGTATGGCAAAAACATCAATGAATATGGATATGACGCCACTCGTCAATAAAAATGCCATAAAAGTTGTGCCGTTAGCGCCTTCGAGTATGCCAGGATTGACCAACTACTATGCACGGGTCATGCCTGCCAAACACGAGGTTCATGTTAATTTTTATCCAGAAAACAATATGGGCTATATTGAGCGTTTCGCGATGATTCATGATTTCACTGAAGCAGGTACTTATCAGTTGCGCGCTTATCAAAAAAAGAACACCGAAAAATCAGGCAGTCTATTAGACACAGCATCACCTGAGCCTTTATGTATTGAGCTATTGCAAGGTACTCAAGTACAGCGCCGATTCTGCAAGCAACTAGACGCTGAGCATCAAGGCGAGTTTGTAGAGACGGGTATGGTCAAAGCAGTAACATCAGCACCCAAAGCCAAAAAATGGCAGCATAAAATATGAGACTGAAAAGCTCAAAAATATAATCAACCAATAAAAATATTTCCAAAAGGATCAGTATGGCAACGATTTTAACATTAGCGGGTGATGGTATTGGCCCTGAAATTATGACCCAAGCCATTGACGTGCTCAAAGCTATCAATGATAAGTTTTCACTTGATTTAACGCTTGAGTCTGGATTGATTGGCGGTGTGGCTATTGATGCAACTGGTGAGCCTTTACCAGATGAGACATTGGCCCGTGCTCGCGCCGCAGATGCCGTATTGCTAGGTGCGGTCGGTGGTCCTAAATGGGATGCAATCGAGCGTAGTAAACGCCCTGAGCGCGGTCTATTAAAAATCCGCGGTGAGCTTGGTTTATTTGCCAACTTACGCGTAGCCAAGCTCTATTCACAGTTAGCTAACGCCTCTAGTATCAAACCTGAAATTATCTCAGGTTTAGATCTATTGATCGTTCGTGAGCTGACAGGCGGTATCTATTTTGGCGAGCCTCGTGGTATTCGCACACTAGAAAATGGTGAGCAGCAAGGCTATAACACGATGGTGTATAGTACAAGTGAGATTCAGCGTATTGGTAAAGTTGCTTTTGAATTAGCAAAAACGCGTGCACAAGCAGCAGGCACAGCAGCTAAGGTATGTTCAGTTGATAAAGCCAATGTATTGGAAGTCACCGAGCTGTGGAAACAGACGATGATCGAGATGCAGCAAGCTGACTATAGTGATGTGGCGTTATCACATATGTATGCTGACAATGCTTGCATGCAGTTGATTAAAGATCCTAAACAATTCGATGTCATGGTGACGGGAAACATGTTTGGCGATATCCTATCTGATGAAGCTGCAATGTTGACAGGCTCTATCGGTATGTTGCCATCAGCGAGCTTAGATGAGTCAGGTAAGGGCATGTATGAGCCGTGTCATGGTTCAGCGCCTGATATCGCAGGACAAGATAAAGCTAATCCATTAGCGACTATCTTATCTGTTGCTATGATGCTGCGTTACACCTTCAAGCAAGAAGAAGCGGCACAAGCAATTGAGCAAGCAGTCAGTGATGTGCTTGATGATGGTTTACGTACGCTAGATATTTTAGATAGCAGCGAAGCTGGACTTAAGCAGGTAGGCTGTAAAGAAATGGGTCAAGCGGTTTTGGCCAAACTGATATAAGTTAACTTGCGTTTAAAGGCTATTCCTATATAGCATTTTCCACAGTCTTAGTTTGCGTGTTGTATACCCATAGGCTACCAAGTGGCGTATGGGTTTTTTATCGTTTATTTGTTAGCTTATCTATAAGTATCGTATTAACAGAGACGCTGTACAACAAAGCTCCTTTTAACACAAAGCTGTTATATGCTCACAAGGTAATATGACAATATTAGTAGCTTATAAAGGAGCTAAAATATTTCGCTTTTAGCAAAAGTAAAATATCCAAAATCTAGATGCCAAAGGTAAGTTCTAAAAATCCAAAAAACTGTAGTATTTGAAAACTGAAAATAAAAATAGAACTTTTTAAATGAGGAGTATTACATGTATCAATTAACAAGAATCAGTAAAGCATTAACAGTGATTAGTCTCTCTAGCTTACTATTCATGGGGCAAAGCATTGCAGCAGAGACAACGGATAGTGTGAGCTCAAGTGATAGAGTCAAGTCTCCGGCTGAAATGAGTCCAGTGACTAATGGCGTAAGTCAAAAATTAACAGGAGATAGCAAAGCTGCGACTTCATTGAATAAGCTACTGCCTACTATTAAATACACAACTGAGAACCTATCTGACAATGCAAAAAAGATAAACAATGTCACTTGGACGGCGGATGCAGAGATCGATCGTAATATAGGAACAAAGCTGCAGGCTCTATTAAACTGGCATCATAACGGAGTAGGGCCTGTCGATGGCTACTGGGGCAAAAATACTCGCAAAGCCATGCAGGCGTTTCAAAAAGCGAATGGTTTAGACGTAACTGATACGTTAAACGCTGAGACGTGGCAAGCGCTGACCAAAAATGAGAAGCTCACGACTCAACCAGTACTAGTTAGTTATCAGCTTACTGAAGCAGACGTGAATGTCAAAACCACAACCATACCTGCTGATTCTGTTGCCAAATCCAAGCTTGAGGGAATGTACTACGAAAGTCTTACTGAGGCATTGGCAGAGAAGTTTCATATCAGTGAGAAATATTTAAAATCGCTTAATCCTGATGCCAGTTTTACTGCGGGTGAAATTATCACGGTATACAACCCTGGCAATCCTAACACTAAGCCTGTGCATCGCGTTGTCGCTGATAAAGCCACTGAGACACTCTACGCTTATGATGAGAACAATAACTTGATTGCTAGCTATCCGACGACAGTGGGTAGTACAGCGACACCATCACCAACAGGTACGCATACTGTCAAGGTAAAGGTGCATGAGCCCAACTATACTTATACGGCCAATGACGGTAGCAAGTCTATCATTCCACCAGGTCCTAACAATCCAGTGGGTTCAGTATGGATTGGACTTAGTAAACCAACTTATGGCATTCATGGATCGCCAGATCCTGCTCGTATCAGTCGTCAAGCATCAGCAGGTTGTGTGCGTTTGACCAATTGGGATGCGCTTAGTTTGCTCGGAGTCATAAAAAACGGCGCGACTGTCGAATTTAGTTAAATGTGATAGTACTAAATCATAAAAAATGGACAAAAAAATACCGCTAAAATCTAGCGGTATTTTTTGTGGTAAGTAGAAACAGTCAATACTAAATAACTAAAATATTGATAGGCAATAATGAGCAGATTAGCATTTTCATTATTATTATCAGTTTCACTACCCAAGCGTCATATCAGCTATAACGTAGCTATTCGGCTATTGGCTGTATCTTACCAATGCTAATACTTTCATAACCATATTGGTCAGTCAGTATTTAGTTTTTTCCACGGTAGGTGATACGGCCTTTAGATAGGTCATAAGGTGTCATTTCAACTTTAACCTTATCACCTGTCAAGATACGAATATAATGCTTACGCATCTTACCAGAAATATGCGCAATGATTTCGTGCCCGTTTTCTAAACGAACTTTGAACAAAGTATTAGGAAGGGTATCAATGACTTCGCCTTCAAATTCAATAATATCGTCTTTTGCCATAATTTGTATCAATCAATTAAAAAATAAGCCCATATTATACGTAAGTTAGCGGATTAAAGCAATACGAACCTGCTTTTTACTTGACAGCATGTGAGTGATATGTATGTCAAATTATATCGATTTAGTCAGGTAGGTTTAACCAAAGAGGCGTTAGGGGTGCATCTGGTAATAAGCTTTGAAAACGTTCAGGATAATAGGCATTGATAAAATATAGTCCATCACCTGAAGCGGTAGGTGGTGCAATCGTTCTATCTTTTTTGTGCAAAATATTCAAAAAATCTGCTGGTTCTAGCTCATGTCTACCAATGGCATATAATGTACCCATCAAATTGCGAACCATATGATGTAAAAATCCATCTGCTTGTATATCAAAAACGATAAATTGGCCATGAGCAAAAAGGTTGGCATGGCTAGTCGTACGCACCGGTTGATTGGATTGACAGGCCGCAGCACGGTAACTGCTAAAATCATGTGTACCGACGATATCGGCTGCTGCTTGCTGCATGGCTTCTAAATCAAGCGGATCATAGATATGAGTTACTTGATGATTTAGTATGGCAGGGCGCTGTGCTTGATTGAGCGTAATATAACGATAGCGACGAGCAATAGCACCAAAACGCGCATGAAAATCAGCTGGCATGGGTTGTACCCAGCGTAGAGCAATATCATCGGGAAGTAAGCTGTTTACACCACGCAACCAATTATGAGTAGGACGATACGCATGAGTTGTAAAATGGGCAATCATATTGCTAGCATGTACACTGGCATCAGTACGCCCAGCTGCGATGACTTCTACAGGCTCGTTAGCCACTTTGCCGATAGCTGTTTCTAAGGCTTCTTGTACGCCCAAAACCTCTCGTTGTCGTTGCCAGCCATGATAATGAGTTCCTAAGAACTCAATAGCAATCGCTAAAGTGTAGGTTGATTCAGTTTCGATAATTTCAGTCTCAGACATTAGGGTTTCTAAACTTATAAAGTGGGAATTAATTAAAAGGTGCTTATCGCTTTTTGATGCTAGTGCCAGTTTGATTGACGTTATTTAACCAACGCTGTCTGCGTCTTGCTGGACTATCATAGCGAAGTAACAACCATAGTAATCGGGCATAAATAGCAGGTATGGTCAAACGCCCACCAGCAATGACATGATGCTCGTACTGCCAACTGCCCGCCGCATAGCTGTCGCTGACGCCGCCAAACGGACATTGACTGGCCGATATCACCATATGTCCACGCTCATGAGCAAGGTTAAGTGTCTCTGCTAGTGCAGCTGAGTAAGGGATATTACCGGAGCCAAATCCTAGTAGAATAATGCCACATGGTGGCTGCGACAATAAAGCTTGTAGCTGGTTGTTTATCATCGAAACATCGTTAGGTAGGCAGTATAGAGCATGAACACTCGCGTTTTCAGCGCGTGCTTTAATAATGGACAGCAAGTCTTGTTGGTCATCAAGCCAATGTTGCCTACGCGTGTCAGGTAGATTTTTTATATAGCTATTGGCTGGATAAGCGGCGCGAGAATGACCAGTAAATGCCATCAGATCATGGCTGTGAATTTTTTGTACCGTTTGAGCAGGCCATGATTCACCCCCAAAACTAATCTTCACACCTGATTCGCCAGCAGCGGCTAGTTTTAATGAGTTGTTGAGATTGCCCCAAGCATCGCTATGTTCGTCGATGTTATAGGAATGCAATATTTCACTGTCTAATAATGGGCGCATACTTGCGGTCAGAACAATACAAATATCACTACCTGCAAACGCTTCTGCTAAAAATGCGCCTAAGTAACTCAACGTATCCGTGCCAGTGATGAGTACAAAGCGTCTATCACCTTTGGTATAAGCATTTAGTAGTAGTTGATAGAAATGCGTAAAATCACTAGGGGTAAGTTGGCTGCTGTCTTTGATCAGGGTGTTTTCTAACCATGAGACTGTCGGTAAGTTACTCGTACTGTCTTGTGCAGATAAAAGCTTTTGTAGGGTAGGCAAAAACACTTCTGCTGATAGTGGCGCTAAAGGTCTGCCGTAGCTACCAAAGGTACCACCAGCATAAATCAGTTGAATAGGATCGGGTAGATTTTTGAGCATAACAGAAGATGGCATAGTATCAACACAGTAAACAATTATGGAAGAAAAGAGGCGCTAGAGGATTGAGCAACGATGGCTGAAGGGTTCAATAATAGATAGTATTAGAGTTAAATGCAAAAAAAATCAGCAAACATTCCGTGATTAGGAAGTACTTGCTGATAAGAGACTAGACTATTAACTACGCAGTACGTTCAAGTAATAGCTGTGCTTGCTGTTTCTGCTCACTGGTACCTTGAGCTATCACCTCATTGAGTAGACGCTTTGCACTGTCATATTCACCCAGTTGCAGATATTGATCTGCCAAGTCTAACGTCACTTGATTACTGTCTAACGACTTTACAAAATCAAAATCTGCTGCGAACCGTGATGAGAAGTCTTCTGCTGATTCAGTCTCTTGAGGCGTGATAGAAGTGTCACTCTCAACTGGCGCAGCTGTAGAGACTGGAGTATTGGTCGACGGAGCGTCGAATAGAGAATCAGCATCGTCAATATTAAAATCATCGTCTATCAGCGTATTGTCATCAAACCTCAATGATGCAGTAGGTGCGACATTCGATTCTTCAACATCATTAATCTCGATATCATCATTGAGTAATGGTTCCTCGAAATTAATATCTGTAAAGCTCTCTTCTTCAAAGGTCGTGCTCTCAGAAGTACTGTTTCCAAAATCAGTATTTTCCAGAATGAAATTGTCGAAACTACTGTCGTTTTCAGTCGTAGATAGGTCGTCATTGGAGACAGTATTGATATCATCTAATGTATCTAGACTGCCCAAAGATAAAGCAAAGTCATCTTCACCGTTTTGGATAGTATCAATAGAGTGTGGTTCTGAATTCGTAGATATGTCATTAGTGACGACGTCGTCTTTGTCTGCATCGGCTGCTAAATCATCGAAGTCTAATATAAAGTCTTCTTCTAGTACTGCTTTCTCATTGTCATCATGTGAGAGGTTAGTGTCTATAGATGATTCATTCGAAGTATCATCAAATGAATCAAAGTCAAACTCAAAGTCACTAAGATCGTCATTTTCGTTATTACTAACATTATCGTTAGCAGAGCTCTCTAAAACGTCGTTATCTACATTGTCTAACGGTATGACAGGCGTTTCACTTGTCATATTAGGCGCAGCGAAATCGTTCTCTAAATCGCTGAGCGTCAGATCAAAGCTATCATTCGGATTTTCGGTAATAGAACTAACATTATCGACTTTGTCTGATAACTCTAAGCTGTCGATAGGTTCATTTATTGCAGTATCGTTATTACTTTCTTCAATTGACTGGTGATCTACTGTATTAGTACTATCATTCTGACTAATAGGCAAATCGAAGTCGATAGCGTCAAAATCATCTTTGGCATTGTCCGTTGCCAGTGTTTGCGCAGCGGCAGGTTCTAATTCATCAAACGATAGATTTCTTATCTCGTCTGCTTGAGCGATAGTCTGACTGTCGTTATGATTTCTTATAGACTCATAAATATTATTAAAATCTTCTGGCTGATTTATCGTCGCGTATATGCTGAGTAGTTTAAGAGACAATGCACTGTTATGAGGTTTTTCACTTAGACCACGTTTAATGGTTTCGATCGCCTTGTCATAGCGCTGCTGATCCATAAAACGCTGAGCAATAGTGATATGGTCAAATTTATGGCTATTGCTGACATTAGTGTGGGTAGGAGTACCATAATCTACTTTTGGTGATGTAGTAGACGTATCTTTTCTTGCATTAATAGGCGATGATGACGATTTTTGCGCCTTATTTTTGCGCAAGAATAAAGCAGCCACTAACAGAATAAGCGCCAATCCGGCGATGATATATAGCATATTGTCCATAGTTATTCCTACGCCTGTGATCACAATCTAATGTATGAGTCAGTTAGGCAATTATTGATTGCGTAATTTTTCGAGACGAGCCTGTAGCTCAGCCAATTTTTGGTTTTGTAATTGAATTTTTTTAGTATAGCTACTAAGAGTGCTACTGGTACTTGATAAACGTTGGGCCTGTGATGCTGCTTGTTGCCGTGATGCTTTGAGTGTCTCTAATATATCTGTACTCAAACCATTCCCTGTGTTTGATGCCGCTTTGGCTTGAGTGCCATCTGCATTACCATCTCGCCCGGGCGCAAGCACAGAAAATTGTGCTTTTGATAAAGTCTGTGTTTTAGTCGTAGTGACTTTTTCAGGGCGTTTGGCCGCTTGCATGCTTATAGAGGGTCTTTTAAAAGGTCTTTGAGCTGTTTTTTGCATCGCTGCTGTATTTGCTCTGCGAATATATTGTCTTTGTGCATCGATAGCTGCTTCTAAGTTTTTTTGCGATGGTATGACATCGTAACTAGGCAAAATAAGCTTAGCATCTGCTTTTAATTGATCTGCGTCTTTATTGATAAAGGCATCAGGGTTTTGTGACTGAATTTGCTTCATCACAATGGAAGTATCTAGATTATTTTCTTGCGCGATCTGCTGAGCAATAATCCATAGGCTATCGTTACGTTGTACTTGGTATTGATTAGTTGTCGTACTATCTATTGCTCTATCATTTGAAGACGCATTATTGATAGCGCTATTAGCGGTTTTCGAAGTTGTATTGTCAATAGAAGCCGCCAAGACGCTAGTATCATTTTTCTCAGTATTGCTTGCTATGATGCTAGTAGTCGGAGTAGGTACGGGTGATGCGTCAGCGTCTATTTTTTTACGACTCGGCTGTATCTGCCGTGTGACTTGAATATTTAGAGTGTCGAGTGGTTTATCAATCAATACTTTATCTAAGATAGGAGTGTTCTTAATACTTGCTTTGGCGTTATCATTGGCACTAACTTTCGTAGTTTCAGTGTTGTTGTTTGCATTTAAGAAACTGCTATCTAAACGGTTCGCTGAACTAAGTCCGTTACCAGTATTCTTTGCATTACTGATAGTGTTTTTTATATCAGAGTCGCTATTTAAGCGCCCATTATCAAGTCGACTAGGCGCGTAAGTAAAGTTGCTAGTCTGCGAAGTAGCTGTCACTGTCGGTGCTTGTATGTTAGACACTGATCTAGAAATAGAAGAGTCAACTGTTGCTATGTTTGCTAGAGCTGGTTTATTTGCAGCAGCGTTAGATACCGATATTAGTGGCGGCGGTGCACCTTTTCTTACGGTTAACGGTTTTGCAGCGCTTGCAGAAACATTTGGTAAATTGAGTTTCTGAGTGCCTTTAACACTGTTCTTGGAAGCATTATTAATCGGTAGACTATCGCTTAACGGCATTAATAATGTTTTTGGTACGACATTTTGCTGCCCATTATCATTGATCGATAACACCAAATCAGCAAAAGGCTTGGACACAGGCTGTGATGTGCTGATTAATACTTGACCGCTAGTCGCTGAAGTTGCTTGAAAGCGCACCTGCATTGAATCAGTCGGCGTCAATCCCATCTGTTGATAGATAACTGGATTGGCCAAGCTTGCTGAAAAATCAGACGCTCGTATGTCAGTGACCACGATACTTGCGCTCAACGGTTCATGCTGAGCTGAGCTAACCACGGTCTTACCGATAGTTGCCGCTTGCGCGCTTGGAATAATAGCGGCCAAACCTACAGAATAAAGTAATGCCATCGATACCGCGCGATGCACAGGAGTCAAGCGACGAGATAAATGACAAGACATGAATAGTCCTTTACAAAATAAGTTATCTTTGCTGTTATAACAAAGTACGGTTTAGTTTACCAGTTTATTTCACAACTGTTGCGTCCAATGCATAAATGTTTATTTAATGTTTAGCTTGTTTTCTTATCAAGTAACATAGCATCGCCATAGCTAAAGAATCGATATTCTTTTTCAATAGCATGATGATAGGCATGTTCAATCGATGCTTTGCCAGAAAAAGCTGATACCAACATTAGCAACGTCGATTTGGGTAAATGAAAGTTTGTTAACAGTCGATCAATGACACCGAATTTAAACCCTGGATAAATAAAAATGTCCGTGTCCCCTGACCAGCTAGAAAGTGCTTGCCCATTGATAGCTGTTTTTTGATACGCCGTTTCAAGGACGCGAGTCACCGTGGTACCAATAGCAATAACCTTATTGCCATTTGCATGCGTCTGATTAATCAGCTCAGCAGTTGCTTGTGGCAGATGTGCATACTCACTGTGCATAGTATGATTGAGTAGATTGTCTGTTTTAACTGGCGCAAAGGTACCAGCGCCAACATGCAATGTCACAAAAGCAGTACTGATGCCTTTTTCCACCAGCTTATTGAGCACCAAGTCATCGAAATGCAAACTTGCTGTCGGTGCAGCGACACTTGCAAGCTTAGCGGGATCATGAAACACCGTTTGATAACGAGTATTATCAGTGTCATCGGCCTGACGTTCAAAGTAAGGCGGGATAGGTAGCTCGCCGTAAAGTTCTAAATCAGGCAAAATTGGCGCATCAAAGGCTAAAATAAACAAGTTGTCCTGACGACCAATCATCGCGCCACTCATATGACTATCGGCCAGTTGAAAACGTTGACCAAGTTTCAGTGCTTTGCTGGCTTTTACATGGCAAAGAGCAATATGTTCTTGGTTGACTGATTCATTATTTGAATCTTCTAAATGCAGTGTCGTTATATCTAAGTCTGAGACAGTAACCAATCGCTCAATCAAAACCTCAAGTTTACCGCCAGTATCTTTTTGACCAAATAGGCGTGCCTTCATCACCTTTGTATCATTAAATACAATCAGGTCTCCAGCATCTAATAAATCAGGCAACTCAGAAAACAAACAGTCTTCTACAGGCGTAGCATTTGTGTCAGTGTGAGCAGGCAAGTACAAAAGTTTTGAAGCAGAACGCTGCGCTAATGGATATCGCGCAATCAAACGATCTGGTAGGTCATAGTCGTAATCTTCCACGCTTAGATAATCTAAGACGTCACTATTGTTATCGGTATCAAGCGGGGCATTAGAATCGGAAGATGCAGTGTGAGCGTTGGTCATAATCAGTCTTTAAATGGATAGAAATTTTGGCATAATTGTAGCAGAAATACTGCTATAAAAGGTTGCTTTACTAAGTAGCCAAAGTGCACAAAATATATTTGAATAGCCTAAGCAAAAGTAATAGTTTTTAACTGTTCTCATGTTTATTACGTTAGTCTTTGTTTATTTTACTCAAATAAATTTAATTGAGGCAATAGTTGAGCTGCAGGTGTCAATGACGAAAAAGTGACCCCGACTAATCGGATAGGGAGCTGGCGCGGAATATCTAAGAATAACTTGTCTAACCAGTAATGAGCAGATTCAGCACTACTAAAAGCGGTGGTTAGCGTGTGTGTACGGGTAATCTGAGTAAAGTCAGCATACTTAACCTTGAGCGTTATAGTATGAGCGACGAGATTTTTTTTGTGCAGTTGCGCGAAGGCATCCGCGTTTTGTTCATAGATTTGTACACGTAACGCCGTGTCATCGTTTAGGTTTTCTCTAAAAGTAGTCTCCGAACCAACAGACTTATGCAGGCGCTCAGATTTGACAGCGCGTTCATCCCGACCATGAGCGATATCATGATAAAACTGTCCTCGCTTACCAAACTCATCAATCAATACTTCGGCTGACATACGGCGTAGATCAGCACCGTTAGTCACGCCCATTGCATGTAATCGTCTTGCCGTTGCTTTACCTATCCCATGAAATCGTTCAATAGGTAGTGTGCTGATAAAAGCATCAGCGTCTTCTGGCGTGATAATAGCGGTGCCGTTAGGCTTGTTGATGTCAGAGGCAATCTTGGCCAACATCTTGTTGAAAGACACGCCAGCAGAAGCAGTCAATCCTGTATGTTGTAATATTTGTGTTCTTAACCAGTTGGCCATTAATGTCGCTGAGCCTTTATGTACAGTAAGACCAGTGACATCGAGATAAGCTTCATCTAGCGATAATGGCTCAACATGAGGCGTTAAGCTGTACATGATATTGCGAATATCGCTGCTAACAGCTCGATATATTTCAAAACGTGGTCTAACAAATATGACTTCTGGACAACGTTTGCGAGCCTCATAACAAGACATGGCTGAGCGCACCCCAAACTGACGTACCTCATAGCTAGCCGCTGCTACAACACCGCGACCATTTGGATCTCCACCAACCACTAGTGGCTTGCCCCGTAATTCTGGGAAGTCACGTTGTTCTACACTGGCATAAAACGCATCCATATCTATATGAATGATTTTACGTGGATTGGATGCTGTAGGAGTTTTCATGATTAATATTTTACATCACTCAATACTTTTATTTCAGTATCGATTATTAAACGGTAAAGGGGTTTTTCGAATATAGAACCATAAAAATATGGCAATATGCGAATAATTTATATATCAATAATTAAATATAGTGTAAGGTTAATAGTCAGATATATATGGCGTTAAAATACTAATAAATTAAACTTAGTTAACATATGTTCACTAATATATGTTTTGTATGGTACATACCTTAAGTTTTTCAGATTTTCCATACCGCCTGTCTGAATATTATTGCCTTACATCATGAATATTATGATTATATGTTACAGTTCTAATGCTATCGTTTTACAATATATTAACCAAAACAATTAATAGTTATGAAAGTAATAAATGGTTTTTTTATAGGAATTTTATTTACCTGATAAAACATTGTTTATAGCTCATACCAAACTTATGAATTGAGTACTGGTAAATTAACTTTCTAAAAAAATAGTAATGAGAAAGTTCAAGATAATTAAGGAGCTGATAATGAGTCATGAATTAAAAGGGAGCGATTTAACACGAGCAATGTTAGCGCGGGGTGATGAAAATATATGGTGCGCGGTTTGTGATGAAAGCGATGAACAAGCGATGATGGATCAGTGTGGTAATGATTTTACCGCCTATATTGTGTCATTTAATGATGGATATTTTTATTGTAGTGCTGGCATGCCATGGAGTTATGCGGTACCGATTAAGATAAGCGCTGTTATGCCATTCGAAGTATCGATATAAACGAGCTCGGAATTTATTAAAACAAATATAAATAATAAGCACAAAAAAACCTCCGATAAAGGAGGCTAATTTGTACTAAATATTGGTACCAGTGGTCGGACTCGAACCGACACGCTTTTAAAGGCAACGGATTTTGAATCCGTCATGTCTACCAATTCCATCACACTGGCATGTTAGGTGATAATAGCTATTGACTAAATATTATCTAATTGGGCTACAGTGTTGACTGTATAGGCTGCGTATTATAGCAGCCTATTTACATGCGTCAAGTATTATTTTATACAATTTTTCATTTATTCTAATGATGCTAAATAGCATCATTCTAGCCGACAAAGGCACGCTCAACTGCGTAATCTGCTTGCACACCCATACGTGGTGAAACAGTCAAGCCAAAGTTATCTAAAATGGCAGAAACCTCAGCATTAAACGGCATACTGCCACAAAGCATGACACGGTCATCATCCTTATTCATTGGCGGTAAACCAATATCTTCAAACAATTTGCCTGATTTCATCAAATCAGTGACACGACCTTGGTTTCTAAACTCTTCACGCGTAACGGTTGGATAATAGATGAATTTTTCGCGATACCATTCACCAAAGATTTCATCATTAGGCAGCTCATTTTCAAACATTTCACGGTAAGCCAAATCATGAACATGACGTACGCCATGTACTAAGATGATTTTGTCAAAACGCTCATACACTTCAGGATCACGTGCTAGTGACAAGAAAGGAGCAAGGCCAGTACCAGTAGAGAGCATGTAAAGGTTCTTACCTGGTAGCAGATCGTCCAATACTAGTGTGCCCGTTGGTTTTTTACTGACTAACAGCTCATCACCTACTTTGATATGCTGTAAGCGCGAAGTTAATGGACCATCTTGAACTTTAATAGAAAAGAATTCTAAATGATCTTCATAGTTAGGGCTAGCAATTGAATAAGCGCGTAATAGTGGCTTGCCATCAACAACAAGTCCAATCATCGCAAATTCGCCATTACGAAAGCGCAAGCCATCGTCACGAGTGGTTTTGATACTAAATAGAGAGTCATTCCAGTGATGAACCTCTGTGACCGTTTCGGTGCGAAGTTTTGACATAAAGTCCTCGTTAATAAGTTGTTATTTGTGTGTTAAGTTTGAATAAGTATTAAATCAGAATTTTCAATGTTAAATTGAACATTATAAAAACGTATCAGTCTTTTGATCGTTGTCGAAACTGCTATTTTTATGAACGAGTAAATGATGGATAAGCGCAGTACAGCTGGTTTATCAGCTTATATATAGCCAGCTATTACGTCATTAGACATAGTAGATTTGCGTCAACGATGACAGCATTACCAGTCATATCGCCCAAATGTAAATGACTCTCATCAAATTTCTTGCTCATAATACCAAACTTTAAAATAAAAATCCGTCTAGCAGTGTTTGTCTAGCATGATAAAATGGAATATCGTTAGTGAGTAATTTTGTATCATTTGGCAAAACTGCCTTATCAGGGCAGTTTTGTATTACTGGAGTTGGTATATGCTTGATGAGAATCCCCTGTTAAATAACTACCATCAAGCTCCTGTCATTGGCTATCATCGTGCTCCGCTTTCGCAAAAATTCGGTGCGCCGCGCCAGCCAAACTTGGTCGCTTTGACTAGTGTCATTGAGATGTTAGCGCCATATGATACGCCAGCTGCATTTGATGGTTTGGATAAGTTTAGTCATATATGGGTAAGTTGGCAGTTTCATCATAATTATCGATATAAAAATAACAATGAAACCAGTACTAGTTTTCGCGTTCAAGTACGCCCACCAAGATTGGGCGGTAATCAAAAAATTGGGGTGTTTGCCAGTCGAAGCATGTATCGTCCTTCAGGACTAGGCCTATCTGTTGTCAAGCTCGAACAAGTCAAAATAATTCAAGGTCGTGTATTATTGATTATCGAAGGTGCTGATATGATAGATGGCACGCCAATCATCGATATAAAGCCATATGTGGCCTATAGTGATGCGCTGATCCAAGCAGAGAGCGGATTCGCACCAACCGCTCCAGAATTATTAAACGTAACCGTGACCGATGCTGCTAACGAACAGTTTATGATGCTAGTAAGCGCAGGCGAGCCTAGTGATGCTCATAATGATACAAGCAACAATAATACAAGTATTAAAGACGCAAACACTGGATTAAGTAATGCGACAGTTGCGTCTACGATTCATCGTATACAAAGTCAATTGATAGCCTCAGATATGAGCATTATTAAAGAGCTAATTGCCCAAGACCCGCGTCCAGCTTATCGTCGGACAGAGATAGCCACACCATTCATTATGCGTTATAAATCCGTTGATGTGAGTTTTCAGTTGATAGCATCAGGACAGCTACAGATAGCTGCTGTAGTTGCAATATAGCTGGCTTGCATTGATATTATTTTTGACAACACATTTTAAAACAATAGAAGAAGAGAGATATGTCTGCTCAACAGTACTCGATAGTGATTGATTTGCGCTGGTGTCTAGATGAGCTATTGGCAGATAAAGTGATTGACCAACGCGGCTATAACCTAGTCATTACTAGCCGCCGCGACAAAGCGCAGCATCCTTTACTAACGATTAGTGAATTTGGCTTGCCGAATGGCCATGCGACGGACAATAGCGCTGAAAATAAATTAACTTTGGCTTGGCTCAATCAGTGGTTGGCGGCTAAAGCAGACATGTCTCTCGTTCGTATTGACCCTCTAAAAGTTGATGTCCCTGCAGTCACACAATTGATGTCATTCGAATATGCACGTTCACAGCATATTTTACCGATTGAGGTCGCTGTAGACGAAGTGATTATTGGAACGGATCAGCCTTTTTATACTGACTGGCACTCAAGTATTGAAAAATTAATCAAATCAAAAAGCTATCGTACGGTCTATATCAATCCTGAGCAGATCAAACGCTACCGTCAGGAGTTCTATCAAGTCACCCAAGCGATTGCAGGCGCAAATAGTGTCCATAAGCGTGCAGCTGCCGATGTGACCAATGTCGAAGCATTATTGCAATTGGGTGACAATACCAACCCTGATGCCAATGACCAGCATATCGTCAGAGTCGTTGATTGGCTGTTGCAATATGCCTTTGAGCAACGAGCTAGTGATATCCATTTAGAGCCACGTCGTGAGACAGGTAAGGTTCGCTTCCGAATTGATGGTGTGCTCCATACGGTATATGAGATGCCATTGGCAATCATTGTCGCGGTGACCGCACGTATCAAAATTTTAGGGCGGCTAAATGTTGCAGAAAAGCGAAAACCGCAGGATGGCCGTTTAAAGACGCGAACGCCGAAAGGACTAGAGACAGAGCTTCGTTTATCGACTATGCCAACCGCTTTTGGTGAAAAGTTGGTCATGCGGGTGTTCGATCCTGAAGTACTGGTGCGCTCCTTTGCTCAGCTTGGTCTATCCGGCAAACAGCTTGAAACGTGGCATGAGTTGACTGCTCATCCAAACGGGATTATTTTGGTCACCGGGCCTACAGGTTCGGGTAAGACCACGACCTTATATAGTACCCTCAAGCAGTTAGCGACTGAACAAGTCAACGTCTGTACCATTGAAGATCCTATTGAAATGATTGAACCTGCATTTAACCAAATGCAAGTAAATCCAGGTGTCGATTTAAACTTTGCTGACGGCATTCGCTCTTTGATGCGTCAAGATCCTGATATTATTATGGTGGGGGAGATTCGTGATGCCGAAACAGCCAATATGGCAGTACAAGCCTCATTAACAGGGCATTTAGTGCTCTCGACACTACATACTAACGATGCGCCAAGTTCAATCACTCGCTTGCATGATTTGGGTATTCAGCCATTTTTGACATCAGCAACTATCTTAGGCGTAATGGCACAGCGCTTGTTACGTACGCTATGCTCGCATTGCAAAAAAGCAGTAGAAGTTGTGCCAGATAGCGAGGTTGCCATTCAATGGCAGGAGTTGGTACAACCTTGGCGTGCGCCTGCCCCAGCACAAATTTATATGGCTCAAGGCTGCGAGCATTGTCGACATACTGGTTATCAGGGACGAGTCGGCCTATACGAGATTATGCCGTTGTCTAACGAATTAAAAAAACTGGTCGCAGCCGATACAAACTTAGATGTACTCAAACAACAAGCTTATCGCGAAGGTCTACAGCCATTGCGTTTATCAGGGGCAAAACGTATTAGTGAAGGCGTGACAACCATAGAAGAGGTGATGCGAGTCGTGCCTCTTAATTAACTATTGTATTTGAAGTCGTGTTTAGCGTTCCCAACGTACGTTTTGGCGAATGATTTTTGCTGGTGTGCCTGCTACCATACAGTTTGGTATAGTGACTGGTTTATTGACGAAGGCACCTGCTGCGATGATACATCCATCAGCGATAGAGACGTTTTTTGAAATAGTCACATTAGCCGCAATCCAAATATGATCTCCTAGAATGACATCAGAATGTGCTTTGTTCACTCGTACGTTAGTATCTATATCGTAGACCTTGTGCACATCGGTAGCGCGAATTTCAATACCACGCGATATCATGCAAGACTTACCAATGGTTACACTCTTGTCACGTGCCAAGATATAGCAATCAATGGCAGTGGTATGCTCACCAATATGAATGCGTAAATGATTACCAACGACTAATAATTGACCAGAGAATTTAACATGTTCTGCGATAGTGACTTGATTGTGATTACCATTAATGTCGATTTTTAATTTATTAAGTTTCCCATGACTACCAATGGTAATTCGATTGTTATCACCTTTACGAATGGTAATTGTGGAGTTGCCAATGATACGTACGTCGTTAGCTATTTCAATGTAATTACTATGGCCTTTATCTTGTAGTAAAAACCGTTGTCTATAGAGTTGCTTCGGTAACAATGTTTTGAATATATGCGGTAAAGTGATAGTTTTTTTATGATTCATATTATGGCACTTATGAGAGGTAATAAAGGTTTTAAAGCTTCGGTTTTTAAAAGACTGTTATGACGTATCGACTAAGCTCGTATCATCCATTTATTTAGAATAAATTCTATTTAGAGTATTTTTGATAGCTATTAATGTAGTGTACCGTTAAACGATACTTGAAAACAGATTCCTTCACAGCAACCAATGCAAATAAGATTTAAATTTTAATTCCCATACTTTTAATTAATAAGTTATAAAAACGAGATTATTTATGTTTACAGATACTCATTGTCACCTTAACCGTTTAGATTTGACGAAATACGATGGTAAATTATCTGGCGCGATTGACGCCATGAAAACTGCTAATGTTACCCGTGCGATGGCGATCATGTGTGATTTTGCAGAATATGATGAGATTGCCAATATTGTGAGCACCTATGGTGACGAGACATTAAATCTAGGGATGAGTGTAGGGATTCATCCTTGTGAAGATATTGATATACTGAAATCAGCGACGGTTGAGCGCCTAATAGAGACTGCTGATAAAGACCATGTATGGGCAATAGGCGAGACAGGGCTGGATTACTACTGGTCTACAGAAAATAAAAAAGAGCAGCAAGCCAGTCTTGCACGTCATATCCATGCCAGTCAGCAACTAAAAAAACCACTTGTCATACATATGCGCGATGCAAAAGAAGATACGCTCGATATCTTAAAAAGTGAAGGTGCTGAGCATGGTATTATTCATTGCTTCACTGAAGACTGGGAGACCGCAAAACGTGCTTTAGATTTAGGATTTTATATCTCTTTCTCAGGTATTATTAGCTTTAAAAGTGCCCAAAATATCCAAGACGCTGCAAGGCACATGCCTAGAGACAGAATCTTGATTGAGACCGACAGTCCATATTTGGCGCCTGTGCCTAAGCGTGGTCGTCCCAATGAGCCTGCCTACGTACCCTACGTCGCCAGTTTCATCGCAGATATGTATGGTTGTGATAGTAACGAGGTCGGAGCATTAACCGCAAAAAACTTTGAAAATTTACTGGCACAGTATCGCTAAAATGGTTATGCTATGACCAGTCAGTCATTTATGTGATAGTCTTATAGTTAAATCCCCTTTAGTATTTAATTTACTAAACGTAACTATATGATTATCAATGATTATTTGTAAATATAAGCATATCCCTTTTATGGTATTTCAGCAGTTCTTGTATAGTTTTATACGCTCATTGCCAAATGTACGCACATAATTGATGGTCATATGCTTAATCTTGTCATGTTTTAGGAGAGATTATGAGTCGTCAGCACCAGTTCAAGGCACGAGAAGAGAACATCTTAGCGATGGCAGAACAATTGCTACTTGAGTCAGGCGATGGTGATATCACTTTAGACAGTTTGGCAGATCAGCTCGATTTGGCTAAAGGCACCCTGTACAAGCATTTCTCCAGTAAAGATGAGCTTTATCTGCGTATTATTATTCGTTACGAAGAGCAATTGTTTGAGATTAACCGTATTGATGACTGCCCGTCGGCAGGCGTTGCCCGCATGATTTTCCAGCAGTTATTCAATCCGCAAAAAGCCATGCTATTGAACCAAATCGAAGAGCGTTTGGCAGCATCGGTCACAGGTCTGAACCGCTTGTTTGGTGAGTTATATGATATCCGTCGCCAGCGCATGAAGCGTTTGATTGATATCATCAGTGCTTATCTAAAGGACGAACACAGTAATTTGAGTACGCGTGATTATTTATCATCTATCTGGGCCATTGGGCAGGGCGGCGCAGGGCTATTGAACTCAAGTTTTTATCAGCGTTACTTGGGTCGCCGTGATACGTTACGAGTGGCGTTTGTTCGACAAGTACTAGAGTTACCAAGTCATTATCCTGCTGATGATGAAGAGGTCATGGATGAAGACATGCAGGAGCTGGTCGAGCAAATCGATACTGAGTCAGAAGAGCATCGCAATACCAACTATTAAAGTAGTTATTGGTAGAGTACCTTTCTTGGTTTTAATAGATCGTGCTGTGATGGTTACTATTGCAGCACGGTTTGCAGTATTAATTCACATATCTTCTAATATTACTCAAACCTCCTTTCTCATTCTGCGATAATTAAAATCGGACTTATAGGTGCAATATGCCGGTCAGTGTTAAGACGCAGTCCAGTTCAGCGGCTACTTGCTCTTTTACTTTAATTAGTCAAATGACTCGATCAAGTTGTTTCCATATCAGTCCTGTAGACCATTGTTGTAGCTGTGTCTCCATATCAACTGATACTCATCACTTATCATCAGTCTCACCAATAAACAGTCGGACACAGATTGGTTTCACATTGGTAGAAATCGTGGTGGTAGTCGTTATCTTGTCTATATTTGCTGGCATAATGAGTTTGTCTGTCGGTAGCAGTGAAGCCCGCAAAAACCGCGCTTTTTATGAGCATCTTACCGATTCGTTAAGCTACGTTCGCTTATTATCGGCTGAACGTATGCAACCAATGGGTATGCGTATGCAGGCAGATAAGCAAGGTCAAGTAGAGCCGGTCATCGTTACCCTATCAAATCCATATGTTGCGTATCAGACAACGGCGATGATGTCAGATAGTACCGACAGTCAGCCTAAGAATGCCATGGAGCTGTCGGCAGAGGTGACTAGTTTATCAGGCTCTAATGATGAGCAAAAACCAACGCCAAGTTGGGAAATCGAGTCAGGTGTTAGCTTGCCTAAGCTGCCCACTGGCGTAAGTATCAGAGTTCAAAGTTTGGATTCTAGCGGTTTACAAAACCCGGGACGAACACAAACCTTACAGCCTTGGTTTAGAGATCAAAACGTACCGCAGGTATTGTGGTTTGGTACAGGACAAGCAACGCCTGTCACCATTGAAGTGCTTCACGATTCGCGTTTAGTGGGCGAAGTAATTACGATAATGCCAAATGGCAGCATGCGAATCGGACAGGGGTTATAGTGACTAAATTATATAAACCTTCTATGACAAGCCAGCCTATGTCACTAAAATCTATATCATTCAAGTCTGGGCGCGAGAGCGGCTTTACCCTTATCGAAGTGATGGTTGCTTTGGCTATTTTGGCAGTGGTAGCCGTCGCGGCGAGCCGTGCCAGTAGTGCATATCTTAGCTCAGTTGATATATTGCGTACTCGTACGCTTGCTCACTTCGTTGCCCAAAATGCCGCCGCTGATTTACGTATTCAAGAGACGTGGCTGACAGCCAACCGCACCCAAACCGTTAATGCACAAGGACGTGATTGGCAAATAGCAATGACAGTCGGTGACGCCATCACACCTGCCTTAAAAGAAGTAAATATCGCAGTTTCGCCTATTATAGATGGACAGACACGCACGTCGGTCACTGATATCACTGTGATGCTAAGTAATGCTGAGCAAGATACGGGCAGTCTGGATTTAAGTGGTCTAAACACAATAGGTAATAGCGAGCAGGTCGGGGGCGGTCTGTGAGGCATCAGCGTGGTTTCACATTACTTGAGCTAATGGTTGCCATGGCAATATTTGCGATGCTAGCCGTTGCAGGCTGGCAGGTATTTGATGGGGTCAACCGTGCTCGTGAGCGCGCACAATTCCATGCTGACAATCTGGCTGTCTTGCAGTACGCTTATTTACAGTTACAGCAAGACATGGGTCAAATTATCCCTTATCAAGCGTCGACTACTCAAAGTGTCAGTGCGGCGAATAACAGTCCAAGCGATAGTAGTAATACGAACAACAAACCTCAATCAAGCGAGCAAATAAACGGACAAATAAATAAAATAGCGCCTGAGCCCTTTATGAGCTTAGATGGCGAGCATGTCAGCTTTGTACGCTTTGCCGATCCTGATCCACGATATCAGAATAGCAATAGCCTCCAACGTATCGAATATATTTTTGCAGATGAGCGTTTGATACGTCGCCAGTATACCAGTATGGAAGGCGGGCGTGACAGCGTCAGCTTAGACAGCGTATTGCTCGAAGGTGTCACAGCAGGAAGCTGGCAAGCTTATCTACCAGAGCTAAGTACCAAGTTTCCGAGCGATGACGCTAACAGTGGCGGTAGTATAAATACAGCGGTGAGACAATCAGCGAATACAGGGAGTCCTAAGCCCACAGCTGTTTTATTGCCGAAAGGAGTCGCGGTTAGCTTTACATACCAAGATATGCCAATCACTTGGCAATGGGCACTCGCCCCGCAACCGATATCGCATAGCAATAGTCAAAGCACAGTCAATAACACAGATAGTAGCAGCAATGATAATGCTAATAATGACAACAGCGGTAGTGATGGTAGTGACAATAATAGTAGTGCGAGAACGAATAATTGAGAAGGTAGTAGTTAAAATGCATCAATTGCTCAATAACAAAGGTTATGTATGTCGATGACTGCGAACTCTCAACGCGGTGTTGCACTGTTGACTATCTTATTATTGGTAGTGAGTATTACTGTGGTTGCAGGGTCGATGCTTGCTAGCCAAAAAATTGCAATTAGGCGTAGTGGTCTGTTATTCGATCAGAATCAATTGCTGCAAGATATCGATGCAGGTCAACAGTTGGCAGTGACGATGATTCGCGCTGATAGCAACCTCAATGATACGGATAGTGCGCAAGATATCTGGGCACAGCCTATACCACCTTATACATTGGCTAGTCACAGTGTCAGCATCGAGCTACGCGATGAGTCTGGTCGTTTTAACATTAATAACTTGAATCAAGATGGGTCAGCCAACACCACTGCTTTAGCAGTATTCCAACGACTACTCACGCAACTAAATCTAGAGCCTGATATTGCTATTGCTATACTTGATTGGCAAGATGCAGACGGTGAGGTATACCAAGATGGCGGTGATGAAAGTACGGTATATGCGCAGCAATCAAATGCTGTAGCAACAGATGCTCTGCCAAATCAGCCTTTTGTCAGTATCGATCAGCTACTAGAAGTGACGGGGGTAAGCGCTGAGACATTAGCAGTATTACGGCCTTATCTTACCGCAGTGCCTTATTATGTGCCGATTAATATCAATACTGCCAGTCCTGTATTGTTAGCCGCACTAGTTGATAATGCTAACAGCCAACAGATGCAATCACTGGTAGATATGCGCGCACAGCAGGCGCTGGCGTCTATTGATACAGTATGGCAATTACCGATATTCGGCAGTCTAAATGATGAGCAACGAAAAGCCTTAACACCAATGCTTGCCGTTGATAGCCAAGCATTTATGGCGCTTATCACAGCGACTGATAATGCAACTGTCGGTCAAGCTAGAGAGCGTTTTGCCACAGTCTTGATTAGTAAAACTGTCGTTGATAATAATCAAGCAGTTAATAACAGTCAGACAGCTAATGATAATCAGGCCGCTGACAGTAGTGAGGCAAACGGTAAAATGCCCAAGGAAGTCAAAGTAGTGACACAGCGACTATGGGCATTTCGTCCGAGCTTTTAGCAGATGGTATTGAGATCGTATTTAGTCTTTTAAGCGTGTTTCTTCGCTAGACTTCCAATTATATGCCCCGTAAAAAAGCATCTGTGCTTGACGAGTGCAGTTATGTAGCATTAGCTGTTTGTTCTCTTCAATTTCGTTTAGATCAATTTCATCATCATGATCTTCTGTATAGGTCAGCTCTAGCCAATCAATAATCCAAGAAAAGAACATATTCACACCAGCTTCAGCCAATAGACGACGGTCATAAGCGTTGATATGGGTAAACGCTGGCTGCAACGCTAAGTCGTCGGCCAACCCTTGAGCATGTATCTTAATCAACTCATTGATGGCTTTGCGTACTGCTTCTGATCCACCATAACGCTCACTGACCAAGAACTGCCAGTAATAAGGCTGATCGCTGACCATATACAAGAATAGCTGAATACTTTTTGCGATTTGACGATCGAAACTACGTTTACGTCCAATCTGCAGGCTATCACTTAACGTGGCCAACGTACCGCCCAATTCCTCAATGACCAAAGCGCGCCCGAGTGACTCCATATCATCAAAATGGCGATAAAACGCAGTCGGCACAACGCCAACCTCGCGTGTTACTTGTCTGAGACTGATAGAGCTAAAAGATTGCCCTGTCATACATAAATCGAGCACAGCATTAAAAAAGGCGTGCCGAGTTTGAAGTTTTTTTTGTTCGCGACTGCTCATAATATTTCAAAATTGTCCGGTAGGTGTTTATCATACTCATTTCAACGCATAAATACGACTGAAATACGCCATTCATGTTAATTTACTAAGCCTGCACTGGTCTTTTAAACCACTGTGCCCCAATGACCCTGCAATTCTTGCGCCAGTCGATATGCTTCGTGGTCATTCATACCTGTAATAAAATCCAAAATATTTAAGACATTATGATAGATATCGTCAGACAAGATGCGGCGATGTTCGTCAAGATGGGGCTGTAGTAATCTTAACAGACGTTGCTGCTCAAAAGACATCGGCGGCTGCATGGTTGTAGTTTGAGATCCAGTCCAAGCGAGCGGCATAAAGGCATTCAATAGGCTATGCAGGCATTGATTGGCCATTAGCTCCATTCTTACTTTGCTCGGATGGTTAAATATTTTTTCGCGTGCCAGCTGCTTAGCTTGATTGATACCATTCTGTACGCTGGTATCGCAATGGGCAAATAGGCTGCCTTGTAATGTGCCAGCTAGCAATGCATCACTGTTGGCTACAAAAACATCGGTGACGGTATTGACCAAACGCATCATGGCTCGTGCCCGCAGGGAGGCAAGACTTTGTCTGACAGACATATGCGCTGGCAAGTTTACGCTACTTGGACGTTCACCAATCAGCTCATAAAATATCGTGGCGACTTCGCTATAGGTTAGCATATTCAGATGGATGCCATCTTCTAAATCGATTAGCGCATAACAGATGTCATCTGCTGCTTCTAGCAGGTAAGCCAATGGATGGCGCGCAAAGCCATCGTGTTGCTCTGAGCGTGGCAAATGCAAACACGCAGCTAATTCCTCCAATTGAGACGCCTCACTATAAAAGCAGCCAAATTTCTGCACGGTATAATGGTTGTCATTGACATCATTGCTGTGAGTCGCCAACCACGGATACTTCATAAAGGCGCCTAGCGTGGCACAGGTGAGCCGCATACCGCCCTTATCAGGGTGATGTTCATTACGTGCCAATAGGCGAAATCCTTGAGCATTACCCTCGTATGCCAGTAAGTCTAATCGCTCGTTGCTGCTTAAATTTTGCAAAATCGCTTGCGGCTCAGGCTGCCTAAACCAATCACGAATCGCATACTCTCCAGCGTGACCAAAAGGCGGATTGCCAATATCGTGAGCAAGACAAGCTGCTTGTACGATCACACCGACGTCTGCAGGTAAAACTCCTGCTGGTAGGCCGCTACCTAATGCGTCATGGATTTTTTCGGCAGCCATCATTCCCAAAGAGCGACCAATAGAAGACACTTCTAGCGAGTGAGTCAGGCGCGTATGAATACCGAGCTGATTGGTCAGTGGATGGACTTGGGTTTTCTGATTTAACTGGCGAAAAGAGTGGGAAAATACCAGTCTGTCATAGTCTTTATGAAACTGAGAGCGAGTACTGGTATTGGCGTTAAATTTTTTGGAAGCACCAAGACGTTGTGAGTTGAGAAGATGTGACCATTGTGTGGTAGGGGACGGCAAAGAGGTTGGTGTAATTAGCATATTAAACATCCGGAACCAAGGGAGCCTCTAGCATAGCAAAATAGCGCCCTTGGTACAGCTATATAGTCAGAGAACTACTAAACGGCTACCGTGTTACCCTCCTTAGAGGTACTATTTTTACAATCTGCAGTCGGCTACCTTGTACCCGTTTTAGACTTCTTTGACTAGAGTTAATGCCCTATAAATTGGATACGGTGTCAGTCTTGCTTAGCCTACTACTGGTAGTAACTTCACTCGCCTTGCTTGTATCCAAATTATATGGAATCAACTATATTAAGACTTTTGACAGTTAAAAATTACGTCTTCCTTGTCGATAGCTACATCGCTATCGAGTGTTTTATTGAGCAATGTCGCTTTGTCTCCATTTACTTGCCATATGATGCCGTGGGTATCGTCTAATCCAATATCGCTAGTATAGATGTTTTTATCAACATCAGTTTCACTATCAGCGGCAGCTGTTAAATCGTATTCGATACCATCGATGAGCAAATGCGCTGTCTGTGGTGTACTGTCGCTATGATAAGAAACGCCGATAGTAGCAGTAGGCTCACAAGAGAAAGGAGTGCTGTTGCTGGCGTGTGCTTCATGATCGTGACCTGCGTGCGTATGTTCTTCGTGGCCGTGCTCTTCATGCTCTTTATCGTCATGCATCTCATGACCTGGTTTATGTTCGGCGTGATTATCTACTGGTGCTCCTTCAGATACCACTGCATCGGTATCGTTGTTCGGCTGACAGCCCAGTAAAGAGCCTGCTATCACACTACCTAGTATAGTAATACCTGCAAGTTTAGAAAAATAAGCCGCCATAATATAAGTCCTCAAATAAGCAAAATAAAGATATGTTATAATATAACATTTAATATATAAAATAAAGCCGATGATGGAGAATATCCAACATCGGCTAATTAACTTTAAACAAGCTATACTATTTAAAGTTACACGTTAAATCTAAAGTGCATTACGTCGCCATCTTGTACGATGTAAGTTTTACCTTCTAGACGCGATTTACCAGCAGCAGCAGCGCCTTTTTCACCGTTGTATTCGATAAAGTCGTCATAAGCAATGACCTCAGCGCGAATAAAGCCGCGCTCAAAATCAGTATGAATTACGCCAGCTGCTTGCGGCGCTGTCGCACCAATAGCGACAGTCCATGCGCGAACTTCTTTGACACCAGCGGTAAAGTAAGTCTGCATATCAAGCAAATCATAACCACCACGAATGACTTGATCTAGACCGGCTTCCTCCATGTCCATTTCAGCCAAAAAGTCTTTTTTGTCTTCTTCATCAAGCTGAGCAATTTCAGCTTCGATTTGGTTACATAGTGCGATGACGATAGAATCTTCACCAGTGGCATAGTCGCGCACTGCGTCAAGATATGGATTATTTTCAAAACCATCCTCAGCGACGTTAGCGATATACATGGTTGGCTTTAGGGTGATTAAACCGTAGCTTCTGATCAGTTTTTTCTCATCAGCGTCTAGGTTAGCAGCACGAGCCGCTTTACCTTCTGCTAATAATGGTTCAACTTTTTTGAACACATTAAGCAATGCTTGCGCGTCCTTATCACCACCTTTAGCCTTTTTGGTTTGGTTGTGGATTGCGCGATCAACAGCTTCTAAATCTGCAAGTGCCAGTTCAGTGTTGATGGTTTCGATATCATCAATCGGGCTAACGCGGCCATCAACGTGGACGACGTTGTCATCATCAAAACAGCGTACAACGTGAGCAATCGCATCGGTCTCACGGATGTTGGCTAGGAACTGGTTACCCATGCCTTCGCCTTTCGACGCGCCTGCGACCAAACCTGCGATATCAACAAACTCCATGGTCGTTGGTAATACGCGCTCAGGATTGACGATGTCAGCCAGTTGTTTTAGGCGTGGGTCTGGTACTGGTACGATACCCGTGTTGGGATCTTTGGTACAAAATGGAAAGTTTTCAGCGGCGATACCCGCTTTGGTCAACGCATTAAACAAGGTGGATTTACCCACGTTCGGTAGGCCGACGATGCCGCAATTAAAACCCATAACATTCTCTCAATGTATTAATAAAATCAGTTGGTATAAAGTTTGGTTAAATGATAAATCAAAATTGGGCACATTGTAGCAAATTTACCCGAATAGGGGTGAGGTTGTTACGGTATATGCTCAGGTTTTTACTCGATGATAATACGCAGCTTTATGATAAAAGTAGGTCATATTAGGAGCTTAAAAATGAATAAGGCGAATCAATACGAGTGACACATAGCTTATGTGAGCCGATAAACCCTATTTTTTAATATGCTAAACTGTCACGCACAGATAAGGGCTTGAACTTCACGTAAATTCAGCACAGATATTCTGCTAGGTTTAGCAAATCATACTTATTCTAAAGCTATAAGCAGTCAGACATACGCTGATAATATCGCCAAAATAAAATGTAAGGCAATTTTAGACAATGACAACCTCGATTTTTGACACACGCCACTATAAATACCCGCAAAACTTCCTTGAGATGAAGCCTAAACTGACTCGACTTGAGCAGGCTATTAAAAAGCTAGAAGCAAATTTAATTGATACTGCTGAGACAAAAAATATTAAGTTGTTAAAGCAGAGGCTAGATAGTGGATTGGGGTTAAAGGTCGATTATGCCAGTGAGTTAAATCCTGATCAGTTAATGGCCGCGACTACGATCGACGGCAAAGTATTGGTGATTGCGGGTGCAGGTTCGGGCAAGACTAAAACGCTCACCTATCGGACCAGTTATCTATTAGAAAACGGAGTGTCGCCTAAAGAGGTTTTGCTACTGACCTTTACGCGTAAAGCCGCGAATGAGATAAAAGATAGAGCGAAATCTTTGCTAGCTAGCAGTCTTTCAAATCAAGAGCTATCAGATGAAGAGCTGGCTGATGATAAACTGCCAACTGATAAGGCATTAAATAGCATCACTAGTGGTACTTTTCATTCGTTTTGCAATATGTTGCTACGACAATATTCAGGGCTACTCGGTATCAATCCAAGGTTTACCATTTTGGATACTGGTGATAGTGAAGATGCTATCGACTTGGTACATAAAGAAAAAAAGTATCCTACCCAAACCAAAACCCAAGCCTTTCCGCGCAAAAAAACATTGCAAAATATCATTTCAACCTCTAGAAACAGACGCGTTCCTATTCGCGACCTAATAGAAAGTAGCTATCCTGATATCGCCGTACATATTCCTATCATCGAGCAATTAGCAATTGATTTTCATGAGTATAAGCGCGCCAATCATTTATACGATTTTGATGACATCATCAGCCAAGTGGTACGTCATCTAAAAACCAACGACACCTTTAGGCAGCGACTTCAAAACACGTATCGTTATGTCATGGTTGATGAATATCAAGATACCAACATTCCACAAAAGCAGCTAATCGATTTGATCTGTGAGCCTGATTCGGTGTCACTAATGGTCGTTGGTGATGACAATCAAAGCATCTATGCCTTTCGCGGTGCTAATTACGAAAATATTTTGCTATTTGGTGAGACGTATCCCAATGCCAAACTTATCAAGCTTGAGCAAAATTATCGCAGTACACCTTCGGTACTAAACTATATCAACGCGTTGTCAGCGCAAATCACGCTAGGCTATCAAAAGCAGCTGTATTCTGATGCGCCAATAGCAGGCGACAAGCCAATATTTCGACGACTCAGCGATGAGACAAAAGAAGCGAGTTATATCACTGATAAGATAGTCGCGCTAAAGCCTGAGTATGATTATAACGACTTTGCGGTATTGTGCCGCACGTCTTTTCAGTCCAATTATGTACAGCTAGAGTTTATGGCGCGCAATATTCCCTTCATCGTGGTGGGCGGTATCAAGTTTATTGAAAGACGCCATATCAAAGACGTATTGGCCTTTGTCAAAGTTCTCTATAACCCGAACGATACGATTGCTTGGCATCGTATTTTAACTTTGTTTAAAGGGGTAGGAGCAGTCACGGCGACGCGCTTAACCCAAGCCATCACCGCTGACAATAATGCGTTTGAGTCGCTACTGGCAGCATCGTTTGCCAAAAAAAGCGATCAGCTAAAGCCTCTATATCACACGCTTACCAAGGCCCAGCAAGCAGAAACGGTTGAGGCAGCCATTGAGCATATTCTTGAGTTTTATATCCCTGTGTTAAAGTTGATAGAAGACAACTGGCGTGAGCGTAGCGAGGACTTCCGGGTGCTAAAGAATTTAGCGACAGAGCACACGAGCCTCGATAGCTTTTTAGAAAATCTTGCGCTCGATCCGCCCAATGACTCAGTCGCGGTCATGGAAAGCTCTGACGATGGACAAAGTAATGATAAAGTCACGATCTCAACCATTCATAGTGCTAAGGGGCTTGAATGGCCAGTGGTGTTCGTTAACTCGTTGGTCGATGGCATCACGCCGCATCATCGTTCATTAGATGACTTTGAAGCATTAGAAGAAGAGCGTAAGCTGTTCTATGTGGCCTGTAGTCGTGCAAAAACGCAGCTGTATTTGACCGCGCCGAATTACTTCTCTAGTTACTCTGGATACTTTGATATGGCCTCACGCTTTATTGCGGAGCTATCGGCTGACGAGGTAACAGTAGAGACGGTAAAATCGCCTATCAAGAAAAATGATGACCCAATATGGTGGTGATTTTTTGAGGATATTGATGGTATCTATCATACTGGGTTTTAGTGTGTATTTTGCGGATTTTGGTCGTCCAATAATGGCTTGATACGCCAACTATTCCTTCTGAAAATCACCTACAAATAAATGTATAGCCAAAAGTAGTTAATAGCAAAAATATTTTTCAAATAAGGGTTTAAAATTTATCCCAATGCGTTACTATGACCACCTAATTTGGTAAGACCTTTATATTTGATACTCTGTATTAACACCCTAAGAAAAGGATAGGTTATGCGCTACGAAGTGATCGTTATCGGTGCAGGTATGGTTGGCACGTCAATCGCGTGGCATCTACAAAAAAATAACTCAAACGTATTACTCTTAGACAAGAAATTGCCAGGGTCAGAGACCTCATATGGTAATGCCGGCTTGATTCAGCGCGAAGCGATTCATACGCATCCTTTTCCTCGTCAGCTGACAGAGATGATCCGAGTATTACCTAATCAAGGTACTGATATTCGTTATCGTATTCCAGCTATTCTGCGTTATCACCAAGCGCTGCTACAGTACTGGAAATACTCAACGCCTGCGTCAGTCAAAAAAATCGAATCTGAGTGGCAGACGTTGATTGAGCATTGTACCAGTGAGCACCAAACCATGATTAGCGCCTCTGGTGCTGATGAGCTCATTACTCGTGATGGTTGGCTACAATTGCATCGCTCAGAAGAGACTTTCAAAGAAGCGCAAGCATCCGCCATTGATGCGCGTAATCAAGGGGTTGAGCACAATGTATTGAACCTTGAACAACTAAAAGCAATGGAGCCTCGCGCCAATTTTGACGGTTTCGTTGGTGCTATTCATTGGTTGAATTCATGGCAGGTATCAAACCCAAGCTCGCTGGTAAAAGCCTATGCAAAAAACTTCCAAGACATGCAAGGTACGATCAAAGAAAATGACGTCAAAGAAATCGTCAAAGAGGCGGATGGCTGGAAAATCATCACTGACAAAGATACGTACTATAGTGATAAATTGGTCATCGCAGCAGGTCCTTGGTCGAATGATTTGATCAGACCACTTGGTTACAATCTGCCATTGTTCCCAATGCGTGGCTATCATCAGCATTTCAAAGTGACAGACAAAAATACAATCCATCATAGTATGTTTGATATGGATAAAGGGTTTGTCATGGGGCCGATGCAGCAGGGTATCCGTATCACTACGGGCGCTGAGATGACTACCATGAATGCGCCAAAGAACTTTGGTCAATTACAAACGGTATTGAAGCTTGCAAGAAAAATTTTGCCATTAGAAGATGCGGTTGAGAGTGAAGCATGGGCAGGATCGCGTCCTTGTATGCCTGACATGAAGCCCGTCATCGGTCCTGCTGATAAGCATGACAAGCTCTGGTTCGCATTTGGTCACAGCCATCAAGGCTTCACTTTGGGACCAATGACAGGCCGTTTGGTTGAAGAGATGATTCATAATAAGCCAGCATTGGTCGATTTAGCGCCATTTAGCGCTCAGCGTTTTTCTAACTAAGCGCGACTTGACTGACTAAACACAGATTCAAATTAATAAATGAAAGGTATAGACATGATAAAGAAGCTACATAGCAATCAGCGTATGAGCAAAACGGTAATCCATAACCAGACGATCTATTTGTGTGGTCAGGTCGGTAATGCAGAAGACGATATCAAAGCACAAACGTTGACGTGTTTGGAAAAAATCCAAACGCTATTAGAAGAAGTGGGCAGTGATAAATCAAAGCTACTATCAGTCACCGTTTGGATCAAAGACATGGCGGATTTTGCTGCTATGAATGAAGTCTATGACCAGTGGTTTGAAGGTATTCAGCCACCAGCGCGTGCATGTGGCGAATCAGCGCTTGCACGCCCTGAGCTATTGGTTGAGATGATCGCTATCGCTGCTGAGTAATAAACGGCTCGCAGTACCTGTAGTATATGTATTAAATAGAAATAAAGAAGGCCATGATAGCGATATCATGGCCTTTTCTATGCGTAGCAATAAGCCAACTCGATTATTGAAAAGGAATATGCTAGCTTTTTAATCCAAGCACGCGCCGTATAACGTCAGCGAAGCAATACAATGATTATTATAGGAATTAGCATTCTTTCCATACCGCTTGGCGTTTCTCAATAAAAGCATCAATCCCTTCACCCACATCGTCTGCCATCATATTGCAAGTCATGACCTCACTGGCATAGTCATAAGCGTCTTCGACACTCATATCCAGCTGCTTATAAAACATACAGAAGGTCATCTCTATCTAGAGTAATGTCAGATTGAGTCATTTATCATCCTTGATAATGGGTTGGTTTGGTAAATGCTACTATTTATAAAGTTATACAAAGCGCTTTAAATAGTAGCATGGCTCATATTCTATACAATAGATGAAGCACATAGAAAGCTCACGAAAAAAATAGCGCACTCAGATGATGAGTACGCTATTGGTTTTTCAATCAGATATAATCTAAATCTATACTAACTTAAATTTATACTAAGCTGTATGTATCTTGAGATTAGTATGCGCCTTCGCTATAGATAAGCTCGTAGCTGTGGCTGTATATCTCAACGATGTTGCCGAACGGGTCTTCCATATAGATCATGCGATAAGGTTTTTCGCCAGGGTAGTAGTAGCGTGGTTTTTCCATACGCTTTTTACCACCTGCAGCAACCATACGCTCAGCCAACTCTTCAACGTTTGGATCTTGAACGCAGAAGTGAAAGATGCCTGTTTTCCAATATTCAAAGTTGTTTTCAGGGTTTTCTTGATTTTTGAATTCAAAAATCTCAACACCGATACGGTCACCAGTAGATAGGTGAGCGATACGGAAGCTGCCCCAACCTGCACCGAATACTTCAGTACACATCTCACCAATCGGGCTGTCATCTTCGACAATCTCAGTTGGTTCCATAATGGTGTACCAACCCATCACTTCAGTATAAAATTTTACGGCTGCATCTAGGTCAGGGACTGAAAGACCGATGTGCGAAAAGCTTCTTGGATAAACGTTGTTCATAGCTTGTGCTCCTGTTTGATGTGCGTTTTCTTTAACGTGGAGCCAGTATACAAATGCACCGTCATTATGTAAAATTATCAAATATTATATAAATAATTATGAAGCGTAATGATAAATATCACATGGTTACGCACCTTTTGCACGCTTGCTGAAGTTGGGCACTTTACCCGCACAGCTGAACGTCTATATATGACGCAGTCTGGTGTGAGCCAACACATAAGTAAGTTAGAAGAGCAACTAGATACGGACTTGTTGATTCGTCAAGGAAAGCAGTTTTCATTGACCAATGCAGGTGAGCAGCTTTATAAAGAAGCAGGCGAGATACTGCAGCGATTATCAAATTTAGAACAGCGAATCGGTGAAGATCCGCCTTATGAAGGATTGGTACGGTTGATGTCACCGGGTAGTGTGGGACTTAAGCTGTATCCGCAGCTTTGTCTTTACAGCAGCAGCATCCAAAACTAGTGATTGATTACCGTTTTGCTCCAAATTCTGATATTGAGCGGGCGCTGGCAAATCACGAGATTGATATCGGCTTTATGACAAATATCTCAGACGATGAAACAGTTAGCTGCAGGCCTATGGCACAAGAAGCATTGATACTAGTAACCCCTGCGGCTACAGTAGAGCCTAGCTGGGAGCATCTTATCGAACTTGGATTTATTGATCATCCAGATGGTGCCCATCATGCAGGCATGCTACTGACTGCCAATTATGAGCAATTTCAGCATATCAATGATTTCGAGAAAAAAGGATTTTCGAATCAGATTGGCCTGATACTAGAGCCCGTCAGCAGAGGAATAGGTTTTACTGTCTTGCCAGCACATGCAGTGGCTGCCTATCCAAAGCCTGAGCTGATTAATAGTCATCATTTACCAGTTGCCGTTAGTGAGACGCTATATCTGGCAGTCAGACGACAGCAGGTACTCTCTAATAGAATGCATACGGTCATTGATAACGTGCAAAAATGGCTATAGATATGTTGAGAATGATAAATGCACAGCTAACAAAGGGTTAATAAAAGGCTCGATAGCTGT
Organism: Psychrobacter nivimaris; assembly: GCF_009812035.1. Lineage (GTDB taxonomy): Bacteria > Pseudomonadota > Gammaproteobacteria > Pseudomonadales > Moraxellaceae > Psychrobacter > Psychrobacter nivimaris. Next base: position 79,723 of record NZ_VZIZ01000003.1, read on the forward strand.
ACGTTTAACAGAAGGGGTTCATTGATAGATTGCGACTATAAAAGATTGCGTCTATCTTAAAGTCTGCCCAAGTTTGATACTTGCAGCAATATTAGCAGCAGTAGTCTCAATATTGTTATAAGCAGAACCCAACACGTTATCAATCGTGTCTACTTTTTGGATACTTGGCATGACAACATCGAACTGACTGGTTTGAGCAGGTTTTAGTCCATCGACACTGCCGCAGATAGCGATGACAGGTGTACGGCTAGCCTTAGCGATTTGGCTGATACCGCCTGCCACTTTCCCCATGGCTGTTTGTGCATCGAGCTTGCCTTCGCCAGTGATGACAAGGTCTGCCTCTGCGATATGCTGTGACAGGTGAGCCACTTCGGCAACCGTATCAAAGCCTGACTTTAGCTGAGCTTGAAAGAACGTCATCATCGCATAGCCAAGACCGCCAGCAGCGCCAGCGCCTTCAACGTATTGACAGTCTTCATAGCCATGCTGTCCACATATGGTCGCAAAGTGACTGAGTGCCTTGTCCAAAGTATTAACCTGCTCTGGGCAAGCGCCTTTTTGTGGCCCAAACACTGCGCTTGCACCCAGCAGACCGCATAATGGATTGGTCACATCACAAGCAACTTCAAATACCGTGTCTGATATCCTTGCATGCAGGCTAGTATTATCGAGCTTATGTAGGCTGGCAAGTGCGCCACCACCATGAGTGAGTAGGCTATCATTGATGTCATGAAATGTTATGCCTAACGCCATTAGCATACCAAGTCCTGCATCATTGGTTGCGCTACCACCCAGACCAATGACGATACGCTTAGCACCTTCTTCTAACGCATCTTCGATCAGCTCCCCAACACCATAACTACTCGCAATAACGGGATTACGCTCATCAGCTGTCAGTAGGTGCAATCCGCAGGCTTGAGCCACTTCGATAACAGCAGTCGCGTCAGGCAATAACAGATACTTTGCCGTAATCGGTCTCATCAATGGGTCATGTACTCTGACTTCTTTCCAGCGCCCGCCCAATACATAAGACAATACCGCTGAGGTACCTTCACCGCCATCGGCCATTGGCAACAGCTTATAGTCAGCATCTGGAAACACTTGGCTAAAGCCAGATTGAATGGCATGGCACACGTCCAGTGCTTCTAAACTTTCTTTAAACGAGTCAGGGGCGATCAAAATTTTCATACGGCTCTCTTTGAATATCTTAATGACACGATCATTGCGATAGTGTCATGTTTTAAAACGTTTACTTAGTAATAATCAAATAAACGTCTGTATAAATACCCAATCTCATGAACTAGATAAATACTAGGGTCAACAACCAGATAAATACGATGCTAGTCACACCTTGGATACCAGTGGCCATTGAATGAGCTTTGTACGCTTGTGCCACGCTCATACGACTAAACTGGCTAACAATCCAAAAGAAGCTGTCATTGGCATGTGAGATGGTCATGGCACCAGCACCAATTGCCATCACGCAGAACACGCGTCCAAGCTCACTGTCTAGGCCGATCTGACTCAATAGTGGGGCAACCATAGCAGAAGTAGTAACCAATGCGACTGTGGTTGAGCCTTGTGCTGTTTTTAGCGCAGCAGAGACGATAAATGGCATGAAGATACCTAAACCCAAAGCAGATAGCGTCGAACCTAGGTAGTCACCGATCGGCGTAACTTTTAGCATCGCACCAAACGCGCCACCAGCACCAGTGATCAATAGGATAGGGGCAGCTACTACCAAACCTTGCGAGATACTATCGCTGATTTCTTGCGTTTTTTTGCTTGATTTAATTAAGAAAAATGATAAGAATAAACCGATAAGTAACGCAGTCAATGGGTTACCAATGAATATCAAAATCTCCGCTACCATGCTACTGCCAAATGGTGCGCTTGGGAAATTAGCAACCGAAGACAGGCAGATTAATATGATAGGAACGATAATCGGTAGGAAAGCCATTGTCGCTGAAGGCAAGTGACTGTAATCATCACGAGTTTTCATTCCTTCAGGCATTGCTGCTGGAGCATCTACCGCATTGATATTATCAGGAGTAGCGTTAAGAAAGCGATTAGACCACCACCAACCAGCCAGTACAGCAACTGCTGTCACCACCACACCGACCATAATGACCAAGCCTAAGTTTGACTCTAGACCTAAGTTACCTGCCGCTGCGATTGGGCCTGGCGTAGGCGGGACAAAGGTATGGGTAGCGTATAGACCAGTGGCCAAAGCAATACTCATCGCGACACTTGATACATGTAGGCGCTCAGCCAAAGACTCTTTTAGAGAGTTCAAGATAATATAGCCAGAATCACAAAATACAGGTATAGAAACGACTGCACCGACGATAGACATGGTCAAAGTAGGGAAGCGTGGCCCCAATACTTTGATAACTGACTCTGCCATTACGATAGCAGCACCCGTTTTTTCAAGGATTAAGCCAATAATCGTACCAAATACAATCACAAGACCGATATAGCCTAAGATACCACCGAAACCATCAGAGATCGTTTTGGCGACCGTGTTAAGTGGTACTTGATAAAATAGCGCAACCAAGAAAGCGGACAAGATTAATACTAAAAAAGGATGCCACTTTAATTTTGCGGTAGCGAAAATAATAAAAAGAATGGTCAGCACAAGCCAAAATACAATCATCACTGTCTCAATATGGTTTATATCTTAATCGATTACCAATGCAATACAGCCAATTATATCGAGATTAAACACGGTATATAGCTTGCTAATTCTACTTTGCGTAGTGCTTGTAAGTGCTTTTACCATATCTACATTTAAACGATATTGGACCAACTATCTGCATCACTAACGATACGAAATTTTAAAGGGGCATATTTTATAGCAAATAGACGCCGCTAGGAAATAGATTCGTTAAATAGTTGGCGCTGTTGACAAAAAATTGAGAGATACTTAATTTTAAAATGACGGAAATCAGTAAGAAAACGTCGAAGACGTGTGTGGAAATACTTGTATAACTAGCAATTGCTAATACTTCAAACCAAAAAAAACTGGCCATCTATAATGACCAGTTTTTGTCTAAACAATATTTACCTACCTGAGTAATGATTATTTTTAGAATAGGTATTCTAAGGAGTGCCCTGATTGACAGTTAGGCAATCTTATCAAAAAAAGCTTTGTTATTGGTAGCAGTTGCAGTATCAAAGCTGACGTAAATGCCTTGATCATCCAACGTGGCATACCAATGATCATCATTGCCACTGGTCAGCAGCTGAAAGTATTTGTCATTGACTATTCTGCCAACTGTATACACCTCACCTTCGGAGTAGTATGCATTACCTTGAGTACAGATAAGCTTGTCATTGGTATGAATGTTATGATTTTCTTTCATATTCTTGCGCCCAATTAGTACATTAGATAGCAGTAGATTATCAATTCTGCTAATAGTAATAAAGATGATTATATAGGCAGTATCTTGTTGTTTGGTATAGCGTTTTTAAGGCAATTGTTGCATTTAGTTACTACAATATTGCATAGATAACACCGCTATCATAGCAATAGATTTTTTGAGAATCCTAAGCTGTTTAGGAATATATAAAATCCTAATTTGTCGAGATAAAGGAGTGCAAGTTAGCGTTATAAATTGTCTAAATATATAAACTCTAATGTCAAAAAGGACGCACGTAAAAAAGCCAGCAACCTAAGTTGCTGGCTTTTTGCAGACTGAGTCTAACTATATAGAAGATTACTCTTCAGAATAGTCTTCTTCAGCAGCTTCTTCTTCAGCTGAATCTTCGTTGTTACCATCTTCAGAAAGAATAGTAACTAAGATGCTAGCAGTAACGTCATGGTGTAGCTGAATATCAACATTGTATTCGCCAACTTGACGTAGAGTGCCTTCAGGTAGCTTGATTTCAGCACGGTCTACTTCTAGACCTGAGTTAGTCAATGCTTCAGCGATATCGCGAGTACCGATAGAGCCGAATAGCTTGCCTTCGTCACCTGATTTAGCACGCATGATAACATTAACGTCAGTCAATGCATCAGCACGCTCTTGAGCAACAGCGATCTCTTTTGCTTCTTCAGCTTCAAGTTCAGCACGACGTGCTTCGAACTTTTCGATGTTAGCTTTAGTCGCAGGTAACGCTTTGCCCTGAGGGATAAGAAAGTTACGTCCGTAACCTGGTTTTACATCGACAGTTTCACCGAGTTTACCAAGGTTGACGATACGCTGTAACAAAATAATTTGCATGAGTCATTCCTAGTTAGCGGTTAACCTTGATGGTTATCAGTGTATGGAAGTAGCGATAAGTAACGAGCTTGCTTGATAGCAGTCGCTAATTGACGCTGATATTTAGTAGATGTACCAGTAATACGGCTTGGTACGATTTTACCATTATCACTAATGTACTGTTTTAGCAATTCAACATCTTTATAGTCGATGTGAGTGATGCCTTCAGCAGTGAAACGGCAGAATTTGCGACGGCGATAGAAACGTGCCATGAGTATTCTCCTTTAATTAGTCTTCACTGTTGTCGTTGTCGTCATTATCGTTTTCACGATTGTCTGGACGACGAGTAGTTGCTTTGCGTGCGCGTTTTTCATCGGCATTCTTGGCTAACTGCGACTCTTCAGTGACAGCTTCGTCACGGCGCATAACTAGACTACGAATGATCGCGTCGTTATAACGGAATAATTCTTCAAGTTCAGCTAAAGTTTCACCGTCAGTTTCAATGTTGAAAAGAACGTAATGAGCTTTGTGAATCTTGTTGATTGGATAAGCCAGTTGACGACGGCCCCAATCTTCTAGACGATGGATAACACCGTTGTTGTCTTGAACTAACTTGATGTAGCGCTCAACCATGCCGACCACTTGGTCGCTTTGGTCTGGGTGTACAAGTAACACCAGTTCGTAATGTCGCATTATGACTCCTTACGGATTAGTAGCTATTAACCCTATGTTAATAGCAAGGAGATTTATAAGGTAAGCCCAATTCTAGTCATATTTTATAAAAAACAATCAAGAATAAGCTTAGTTTATAAAGCGCCGTATTATAACAGTACTCGGCAACTAACACAAAGGTTAATCACCAAGCTACTGCCAATAAAATATAAAAAGAGGCTAAATAAGCTTTGCTAAATAAAAAAGCCGCGATAGTACGCAGCTTTTTTAAGTATAACGAGCTATAAAACCAATAACTAAATTAAAATACTGTTATTCATTCAGGTTTTGATTTTTTTACCAATTGGCTACTGTCTGCTTTGACCACTAAGGTTTTGGCAAGTTTGTCATGCCAACCAATGTTTTCAGGGCTTTTAGATGCCATGTAATAATGGATAGCAATAATCACAAAGCCTAAAAAGCTGGTAAACGAAAACAGTAAGTTATAGATAATAAATAACAATAACGTACGTGTACCGATCAATTTAATGAACGAAGGCAGTCGATGCGTGGTTTGATCTACAACACGAATACCAGTGATCAGCTTGCCTAGCGATTGACCACGCATGGTAATAAATACCAATTGTAAGGCAAATAGCCCAAAGACCATCACCTGTGACATCATCAATGTGCTACTAGGAAGACTTTCCATGAGCGTCATTGAATATTGATAGGCGGCGTCCATGTCTTGAATGTTTTGGAACTTGGTATAGTCCACATCCATCTTAGTCAATGCCATTACTAGCGGCAGTATAGCCAATATATAAAGTAGGCCATTCAATGCAGTCGCCAATACGCGTGACATGATTGGCGCAAGTACCACGTTGCCGACGACTTTATCATTGTCTGCAACAGCCTTTTTGAGAGTAGACTTGTTTAATGAAACATTGTTGTGCGGCGTTTGATGACGATTGGTCGTCATGTCAGCTTTCACGTTTTTAGGACGTTCAGGCTTGCCATATAGTCTGTCTAACGATACTGACTTATCATCTTTCGCTTTATTGGTACCTTCAGGGAAGACGGTCACGTTATTGATGATAGAGTCGTTTACTTCAGGCGTGTTAGCACTGGTCGGGCGATACACCGTTTGGTTATTGGTAAGATCACCTACGCGCTGCCACTGAGCTAAGCCTTCATGCCACATCAAATCATCAAGCAATACTTCGCCAGATGCCAGCATGATGTTCAGCTGCTCCAACTGATATGGGCCAGCTTGTACGTTATTTCGAGCAAGGAAAATCTGCATAATTGCCTGCATAGTTAGTCATGTCTTAGGACATTATATTAGGGTCTATTTGAAAAAATCAAATAGACCCTAATAGTGGTATCTTTAATGACTGTGTGAATGACCGCTGTGACTAAACGTAGCGGTTTACTTCGCTTCTTCACCAGCTAAGAAGAACCAAGTATCTAATACTGAGTCAGGGTTCAATGACACTGAGCTGATACCTTGCTCCATTAGCCAGAACGCTAGATCTGGATGGTCTGATGGACCTTGACCACAGATGCCGACGTATTTGTTTTGTTTACGGCAGGCTTCGATAGCCATAGATAATAGTTTCTTAACAGCAGGATCACGCTCATCAAATAGATGTGAGACGATACCTGAATCACGGTCAAGACCAAGCGTTAACTGAGTCAAATCGTTAGAACCGATTGAGAAACCATCAAAGTACTCTAGGAATTCTTCTGCTAATAAGGCGTTGGTTGGTAGTTCACACATCATGATGACGCGTAGACCATTCTCGCCACGTTTTAGACCATTTTTCTCAAGTAATTCGATCACTTGTGCCGCTTCGCCAGTGGTGCGGACGAATGGAATCATAATCTCAACGTTGGTCAAGCCCATCTCATCACGAACACGTTTTAGCGCTTTACACTCAAGCTCAAAACAGTCACGGAAGTTATCAGACACATAACGGCTAGCGCCGCGGAAACCAAGCATTGGGTTCTCTTCTGATGGCTCGTACAGCTTACCACCAAGCAGGTTAGCGTATTCGTTTGATTTGAAATCTGACATACGAACGATAACAGGCTGATCCATAAAGGCAACAGCTAGCGTTGAGATACCTTCGACCAATTTATCAACATAGAAGTCAACAGGTGATGCATAGCCTGCGATACGCTCTTGGATTGCTTGCGCAATTTCACGTGGCAAGCTGTTCATGTTTAGCAAGGCTTTTGGATGCACACCAATCATACGGTTGATGATGAACTCTAGACGTGCAAGACCAATACCTTCGTTTGGCATTTGGGTAAATGAGAATGCGCGATCTGGGTTACCAACGTTCATCATCACTTTGAATGCTAGCTCTGGCATAGATTCAACAGAGTTAGTCTGTACTTCAAAATCAATCTGGCTTTCGTAGATGAAACCAGTGTCGCCTTCAGCACAAGAAGCAGTTACGTCTTGACCATCAACCAATAGCTCAGTTGCGTTACCACAACCAACGATAGCTGGCACACCTAGCTCACGCGCGATAATAGCAGCGTGACAGGTACGACCACCACGGTTGGTGATGATAGCAGAAGCGCGCTTCATAACTGGTTCCCAATCCGGATCAGTCATGTCTGATACGAGTACGTCGCCTTCTTCTACTTTGTCCATCTCGTTTAGGTTGCTAACGATACGCACTTTACCTGAACCGATACGCTGACCGATTGAACGACCTTCACATAATACTTTTGCGCCAGTCGTGTCGATGACATAACGCTCCATTACGTTGCTGTCTTGACGGCTCTTAACAGTCTCAGGACGTGCTTGAACGATAAAGATTTCGTTAGTATCGCCGTCTTTTGCCCACTCGATGTCCATCGCTTGGCCATAATGCTGTTCGATCGTTACCGCTTGTTTGGCAAGTGAGGTTAGCTCTTCAGTAGATAGAGAGAACTGCATACGATCTTGTTTTTCAACGTCGACAGTTTTAACTGATTTAGCGGTACTACCTTCATCACCATAAACCATTTTCTTATGCTTGCTACCTAGGTTACGACGAATAACTGACGGTTTGCCATTGGCTAGTAATTTTTTAGAGATATAGAACTCATCTGGGTTAACTGCACCCTGTACAACCATTTCACCTAGGCCGTAGCTTGAGGTGATGAATACCACTTGATCAAAGCCACTTTCGGTATCTAGCGTGAACATAACACCAGCAGCACCAGTCTCTGAACGTACCATACGCTGTACGGCAGCAGATAGTGCAACGCCTTCGTGCTCAAAACCTTTGTGTACACGGTAAGAGATTGCACGGTCGTTGTATAGAGAGGCAAATACTTCTTTAATAGCAATTAGGACGTTATCAATACCGCGAATGTTCAAGAAGGTTTCTTGTTGACCAGCAAATGACGCATCTGGCAAATCTTCAGCAGTGGCAGAAGAACGTACAGCAACAGCAATGTCTTCGCCGCCACTCATGGTTTCAAATGATTGACGTACTTCTTGCTCAAGATCTTTTGGCAGTTCTTGTTCAATAATCCAAGTACGAATCTTTTTACCAGTAGCCGCAAGCTTATTAACATCATTTACGTCTAGTGTTTTTAGCTCGCTGTTGATTTTGTCAAGCAAGCCGGTTTCAGTCAAAAAGCGGTTGAATGCATTTGAAGTGGTGGCAAAGCCGCCTGGAACACTAACACCTAAATCAGAAAGATGGCTGATCATTTCGCCAAGCGAAGCGTTCTTACCACCAACCATTTCGATGTCGTCTTTTCCTAGCTGATCAAGATTGATTACAAGTGCTGTAGATTGCGCTGCCATGATAACTCCAGAAAATAAGGTTATTTAGTAAAGATTATAACGGTGAATTATACCGCCATATTAGGACAATTTCGAGGGTTTTCACCAAAAAACTTGTTAAAAATATACAAATTGTGGGGTTTGCTACATAAATTAGGGCCAGTCTAATCAAGTTTCGTATTTACTAGGATGAAAAATATCATTGTTAGTGACGATGTTATGCGCTTATAAAAGCAATTACTGCATAAAATAAACGTATTCAAATAAGCCACATTTAGAGTATTTCCATAATTTATGTTTCAATCTTATGTATCTGTATAAAAAAAGCATAATAGAAGAAGCATAAAAAACGCCTTAATGAGAAGTGAATTAACTATGATGACAAGTTGAAAGACAATGTTGGTGCTAAGTGTACGCCTGTAACATTGATTTCTATTAAGAGGCTAATATGCGTATAATGTAGCGCATAGATAGTTGATGCACATTGCATGATAAATGTGCGGTATAGGTGCTGAAAAATGCTCGTTTTAAGAAGGCAGTTATAAAACCTAGTTATACGAGTTATAAAGGTAACTATAAAAAGCCGAGTAAAATTCACGCTATTAATAGTCAATAACTGCTAAACGTTTGCTAAGTCTGAATTATTACTAAGATCTATACCAAAAACTAAATGAAGGTCACTATTGAGTTTTCAACCGAGGTGTCAACGATATGTACTCAAGCAATCCATCTGAACAAATTAAGTCCACTATCCAAAATCGCCATGCGCTAAACTTGGACAGCTCACAAGCCATTAGAACGGCGTTTTTTATCTCAGATGGCACAGCCATTACGGCTGAGACACTTGGACGCGCTATTTTGAGTCAGTTTGCCTCGGTTCCTTTTGAAACAAGAGTATTGCCATACGTTGATAGCTTAGAGCGTGCAGAAGATGCGGTTGAACAAATCAATATGGCGTATCAGCGCGATGGGTCGTTGCCATTGGTTTTCGATACGATTGTCAATCCTGAAATTCGCGAAAAGATTAACTCAGCGCATAGCTGTAATTTAGATATGTATGAGGGTCTGATTGGCCGTGTTGCAGAAGAGACAGGTGTGGAGCCAGATGGTCATTCAGGGCACGCACATGATGATGTCGACTCTGAAACTTATAAAGAGCGTATCGATGCAGTGCATTTCGCCTTAGACAATGACGATGGTGCGCGTACTCGTCACTATAATGCCGCAGATATTATTTTGGTGGGTGTATCACGCTCAGGTAAGACGCCGACTTCTTTATATTTAGCATTACAATTCGGTATTCGAGCGGCTAACTATCCTTTGACTGAAGATGATTTGTACGACAATCAGTTGCCGAAAGCATTACGTGAGCACAAAGACAAATTATTTGGTTTGCTCATTGATACCGATCGCTTGGTAAAAATCCGTCAAGAGCGCCGTGCAGGCAGTCGTTATTCTAGTTATCAGCAATGCCAGCAAGAACAGCGCGCGATTCAGGGTATTTATATCACGCACGGTATCCCAAGCTTAGACGTATCAGAGATGTCTGTTGAAGAGATTGCCACACGTATTTTGCAGATGACAGGTCTCAAACGCCGTATTGGATAATGAATGTCAGCTTAAACAGTATCTGTTCAATCGGTATCAATAAGTGTTCAGTCAGCTCTAATAAATGTGCAAAAAACACTAATAAACATACATCATTTCATCCTAGATAATTATCATATAGAGAATATTATGATTTCAGCCTATCAATCTATAAAGCCATCGTTGTTGCTGGCAGGTTTAATCAGTGCAGCGACTTTACTGAGTGCTTGTCAAACATCACCATTTGCAAAGGATCCAGTACCTGAGCCGCGCTATATTCCAAGTATTGTATTGGGAGAGGCGCAAACACTGACCGTCATGCCAAACCGTGTAGCTTGTGCTTCAGAATTGCCAATGCAGTGCCTACTTGCTAAGTCTAAAGACGGTAGCGTGTTTCAGATTCCTTACGACTGGATCGATGACTTCAAACCAACCCTTGGTACAGAGTACATTATTAGCGCCCGCCCGCAGATTGATGAAGGGCAACAGAGCGCCACTGGTCATTGGACATTGCAAAACATATTGTCACAACGTATGGTGGGCATGCCTTAGTAGGGCGGTATTCATTTATCTACATGATACTAACTCAGCTACATATTGATTCATTTATATCTCAAACATTTACTCGATAAATAAATATAAAGAGGACATCATGGTAAGTAAAAGTGCAAGCGACGAGACCAATGATACTGGTAAAGATATTCATACCGAAGTATCAAATAAATCTAGCGGACACGTGCCAAGCCCTGAACATACCGAAGGTAAGAACAAAAAAGAAAAGATAGAGCAGACTCACGAGCAAGTGACTGATGATGTCATGCATCATCCTGACTTAGTGAATCCGCTCGATGACACACGAATCGATATTAAGTCTGGCTTTACCAAAGACTCTCGTCGTCTAAAAAGTGACGACCATGAGTATGAGTATGATGCCGTTGTTTTAGGGGCGGGGCCTGCTGGTGAAGCCGCTGCTATGAAGCTGACTAAATCTGGTAAAAGAGTTGTCGTCGTCGATCCACGTGATCAAGTAGGCGGTAACTCTACTCACGTCGGTACGATTCCAAGTAAAGCACTACGCCAATCTGTATTTAACTTGATTAACTTCCGCCGCGATCCAATGTTTACCAAGGCGATGGAATATAAGCAAGTACCGCTAAATGAAGTACTGGCCAAGGCGCGTCAAGTTATCCGTCGTCAAGTCAGTACCCACACACGTTTTTATGAGCGCAACCGTATCGAAGTCATCCAAGGCTGGGCAAGTTTCATTGACGCTCATACGCTACGTATTGAAGTCGATGAAAATGTGTATGAAACCATCACTTTTAATAAAGCCATCATCACTGTCGGTAGTCGTCCTTACCGTCCTGAGATTTTAGACTTTAACCATCCACGCGTTTTTGACTCTGACAAAATCTTGCAAATGGATTATGTGGTTAAAAAAATTATCATTTATGGTGCAGGGGTGATTGGTTGTGAGTACGCGTCTATCTTTACTGGTCTTGGCTACAAAGTTGATTTGATCAATAACCAAGATCAATTGCTTAATTACTTAGACAGCGAAATCAGTGATGCCATCGCGCATGACTTTAGACAGTTCGGTGTGCTTATCCGTAGTAATGAAGAGATTGATCATCTTGAGACTCATGATGATTATGTGGTCTTGCACTTAAAGAGTGGCAAGCGCATCAAATCTGATGCCATTCTTTGGTCAAATGGTCGCTCAGGTAATACAGAGGGCCTGAATTTAGAAGCCATTGGGCTAAAAGCAAATGGCCGTGGTCAGTTAAAAGTAGATGACACTTACTGTACGGACGTCGACAATATCTATGCTGCTGGTGACGTAATCGGTTGGCCATCACTAGCTTCTGCTGCCTATGACCAAGGCCGCTGTGCTGCTGCCTTTATGGTTGGTGATAGTGATGCTGAGCCAGTATCTAGTGTGCCGACTGGTATTTATACGATTCCTGAAATCTCTTGTATCGGTAAGACAGAGCAAGAGCTCACGGATGAAAAAGTTCCGTATGAAGTGGGTCAGGCGTTCTTTAAGCATTTGGCACGTGCCCAAATTATCGGTGAACGTTCGGGCGTATTAAAGATATTGTTCCATCGTGATACCTTAGAAATTCTAGGCATCCATTGCTACGGTAACCACGCTTCAGAGATTATCCATATCGGTCAAGCCGTGATGAAGTGTAAGAGCAACAATACGCTTGAGTACTTTGTAAATACGACTTTCAACTATCCAACGATGGCAGAAGCATATCGTGTGGCGGCATTGAATGGTTTGAACCGAGTGTTTTAAACCATTGTCTATTTATATCGTATAAATAAAAAGAGCGCCTACTATTATTAGTAGGCGTTTTTTTATGCTCATAGACTTCATTAATTTGAAGATTTATAAGTAGGCTTTTCGCTGCGGAATACGCTTGCGTAAAAATAGCAATAAAACAAAATAGAGCAACCATAAGCCAGCCAACGCATAAAATCCTACAGCGACTTGAGAGACACTGGCACCCATTTGGTTAAGCTGCACAGAGGTATTGATTGCAGGCGTGGTCGGTACCAGCCAACGTATTACTTGTAATACTTGAGGCAATTGGTCTGCTGGCCAAGGGTAGCCGCTTAAGAAAAATATTGGTAAGGAGATAAAGATTAAGATCTGCATACTGCGCTCACGCTGCCGGAACCATAATCCGAGCACGCAGCCGAGCGTTGCGACTGTCGGACAAAATAGTGCCAAAAATAGCAGCGTACCAAGCATGTTTTGTCCGCGTGGATAATGATGTAGCTCAAACGCCCACCCATAATAAAAGCAGCCAACGATAAAACTAAGTGAGCTCAAAGCCCCAATACGTCCTAGCCAGCCACGTACACTCGTACTGTGACGGCGCTGCTCATACCATGTGCCAATCAGCATGGCGGTCGCCATCAAAAGTGTCTGCTGTAAGATAATAACAGAGACAGCAGGTACGACATAAGCACCATAGCCCTCAGTTTGGTTATACAGTGGCATAATTCGTAGCGGTACAGCTTGCGTATTCTGTGCTGCGGTAGGTGCATAAGCGCCTTTCGCAATGCTTTTCTTTACCTTTATGCCGGCGGATACCGTACCTACCGCTTGAGAGAAACCCAGTTGGACGTTTTTATTTAAAATAAAATAACCGCCATTACCCAGTATGCTAACGTGCGCTTGCTCTCCGGACTGAACTTGTTCTTCAAGACCAGCTGGAATCACCATATAGCCTGCAATTTGATCTGACCATATGGCTTCTTTGGCCGCCTGCTCATTGATAAATCGTTCAGTATCTAGGTATGGACTAGCACTCGCATAGCGAACAAGAGTACGCGATAAGTTGCTGTTGTCATGATCAATGATACCTACTGGCACATGATTGACCACCTCAGACGAGTAAGGCCAAGGATAGAAAAACCCATAGATGATAGGGGCGATAATCAACATCAAAAGTACGCCTTTATCACTAAAGACGTCTTTGAAAGTTTGAATAAAGCTGGTCCAAAAACTTTGCGAAGCAGGAGTGTCGGCTAAATTAGCTTTTGAGTATGTATGATTTGAGTGTGCAGACATTAGCGTGCTCCCCAACGTTCAGGATGCGCCAATGCGCGTTTGGTTAATAGTGCTGCAAGTAGCATGGCGATGATAGTGGCAAGCGCCAGACCGTAGACAATAGGTAGGGAGATGGCGATCGGTGCTTGCATTTGTAACTGTGCAATATGGAGTTTGAGATAATGCGTTAGCGGCAGCGCATTTGACCAATATTGCGCGCTATCACTAATCGCAATATATGGAAAAGTAACACCAGCAAAGGCGTAAGAAGGCGCTGAAATAAATCCAGTAGTCGATAGACCCATACGTAATGAAAAAGAATTCAAAGTAAAAATAGCACCAAGCCAGAATGACAGTATCATCAAACACAATAGGCCGATATATACTGCGATGATTGACCCAATGCTTATATTTTGGTTCGACGTTACAAGCCACAATACCAAAGCCGACCATAAGCTATAGGCCAATATTGACCAAAAGTATTTACCCAATAAACCAAAGACCAATACTGATAAGCTGACCGAATGGGGCACGTTTGCGCTTGAAGATGATGCTTTGTTATCGCTGCTATCTTGTTTGGTTGATAGCGAAGATGACGTTTTTGAAGCTCTGGATAAGGTTAGACTAGGTTTGCCTGTATCAATAAAACGGTACCAGCGACCGATATTCTTATCACGTAACTCGCGGCCAATCGTGGTTGCGCCAATGACCATTGCCAATATATGTAATAAGGCAGGTATGACGGTCGAAGCCAAAAACTGCTGATAATTGGTCGCAGCATTGAATAAGCTAATACGCTGCACACTGATAGGCGCGTAAGCCGTCATCGCTTGTGATGGCGCTACGCCTTGTTTGATCAATCGCTTGATCTCTACACCTGCGGATAATGTACTAGCGACCGCTTGGACACCTGCCTGAATAATACCAGAGTGTGTACCATACTGTGCATTGACTTGTAGAGTCAATGGAGCAGGCTGGCTCGATAATATATTACGAGAAAAGTCCTCTGGGATAATGACAACAGCGTAAATATCGCGCTGTAAAATCGCAGCCTCTGCATCCGCTTGGGAGTAATACAGCTGTCTGACTGTCAAAGTAGGACTTGCCTCTAAGTAACGGACGGCAGTATTGGCAACAGCGCTGTTGTCTTGATCGATGACTCCGATAGGCAAATCGGTAATTTGAGTCTGTGAAAATATCCACCATATTAGCAGCACCGTTGCCAGTGGTATCCATACCACCATGCTAAAGTCCCAATGGTTTTTTGTCAAAAAACGGCGCTCGTAGGCTGCACTGCGTAAAAAAGCCTCACTTAACTTAGTCAAGTGCATGGCTTACTCTTGGTTCTGATTGACAGGAGTAGGATTGATACGTACGACCACACTCATACCTGAGCGGATACGGGCATCGGGCTTAGAGGGTCGGGCCTTTACCTCAAAAGTACGCACATCAAAACCATCATCATTATTGGTCGGACGCCAAGTAGCAAAGTCTGATAAGGTCGATGTCGCATAGACGGTAAACTGTTTTGTATAAGGTTTATCCGATGATGACAGCGCTGGGATAATACCCGTAAATGTCTGGCCAATAGCAAATTGATTTAAATAAGACTCAGTGACGTTAAGTACCACCCGTTGGTCATTGGTATCCACCAACGTCAGGAGTGGAACCCCTTGACCGATGACTTCTCCAGCACTGACAATGACATTATCAACGATACCAGCGATAGGACTTCTTAGGTTCGCTTCCTCTTTCGCTACTAGCGCTTCATCGAGTTTTGCATCGACCTGTGCGACTTGTGCAGTAGCCGCTGACTTATCTTCAGTACGTGCACCTTCTAAGGCCAGATCATACTGCAAGCGAGCTGCTTCGGTTTGGTCTTGAGTAGCAAGATATTGAGCATACGCCTCATCGCGCTTTTGTCGGGCCATCAAACCTTCTTCGTAAAGGCGATTGACACGCTGATAGGTGTTTTCTGCCAAGTCAGACGCGGCTTTATTGGCTTGCCAAGCGGCTTTTGCTTGGGCGATTTCTTGCGGGCGCGCACCATTTTCTGCTTTATCTAATTGACTTTGTGCGATTTGTTTCCCAGCACGTGCTTGATTAATCTTGGCATTAATCTCAGGCGAATCCATCTCAACCAGTTGCTGACCTGCCGTTACCGTATCGCCCTCTGTTACCATAATTTGGGCAATACGCCCTGGTACTTTTGCAGCGATCGACGTTTGCTGCATCTGCATTTGCCCTTGTAGCGTAATAATTTCTGGCTCGCTATGCGCATTACTTTTGTATAGGCCATACGCAATCGTACCAAGGACAATCAGTATGAATAGTGCAAGTAATACTTTTTTCATACGTGCAGATTTGTCAGTTTTAGAGGCATCACGATTATAAGTAGGTGTCGGTTGCTCTGGTTCAATGTCAGACACGTCTTCTACAGGATCGACTGAATTTTGTGTATCTTGAGAGGTCACTGACTCGGTTGCATCAGCTGATTTATTTGAGTCGTCTGATTCGCGTGGTAATTCTGTCATGACAATGAGATTCCTAAAGCAACAAAGTTGAAAATAAAGGGTTTATTACTAGTACACTCGAAACGCATAAGGCTTGGCGTTGTCTATGGTTTCAGAATTAAAAATAGCACCAAGAGCGACGATAAATGCTGAATAATAGAGCCATAGCATAATGACTACAGCAGCTGAAAGCGCGCCAAACTCCGCACTATAGTTATTAAAATTTTGCACATAAATTGAAAATAAGATGGACAATATAATCCATAAAACCGTTGCCAGCGCAGCGCCCGGCATCAACTTTTTGAGAGCGACGGCATCACGATTTGGGGCTAGGCGATAAAGACCCAAAAAGCTTAAGAATATGATACCTGTCAATATTGGCCACCTGCTCCAAAGCGCAATTGTCTTTGCTATCTGAGGGAAAGGGAAGTAGGCCGCCCCCAAAGGAATAATCGCGATAGAGGAGACCGCGATAATCAATACGACTACTGCTGCAAAGGTCAAACCAACTGCGCGAATCGTGCTTTGTACAAAACTACGCTCTTGCGTAATATGGAACGCAAGGTTAATAAGAATAATTAAAGACTTGATACCTTTAGAGCCAGCGTAAAGTGCGAGCAAGGACGATATAAGCAGGCTGAAAGTCAGGGCAGACGTAGTCGTAGAAACCAACTCGCTCAGACGGGAGTTGAGTACTTCATATACTGTATCAGGTATAAATTGACTCAAAAGCGCGATTTGCTCTTGCATCTCGGCAGGAGAAAACGCAAGACCATAAAGCAGTACAAACACAGCCATCACTGGAAAAATTGATAAGAATCCAAAGAAACCTACGCTTGCGCAATGCGCCCAAACATTAGAGTTATTGGCAATACGCCACGTTTCTAGTAACGTCTGTAGCCAGTTTTTTATCGATTTAGAGGTCAGTTTTTTCATAAAAGCAGCTGTTCGTAATAGGGTTGGTAATAGTATTTTTGATGTCGACTTCATGGTAATACAAAGCGTTTATCAGCACGACTTATGGTTTCTCACATCACATTATTGCTCAGTATATAAAGTAGGTAATTGAATGTCAGCGGCATTGAGATAAGCATTAAAAGCAAGTGGCGTACCACAGCTTTGCATAAGGGCAGCCAATGATTGTACATAGTCATTAGCAGCTTGTGCTTGCTCAGTACGTGCCTTCAGCGATTGCGTCTGCGCTTGCACCACGTCAACCGTGGTATTTACACCTTCTTGTAATCCTAAGCGTCGTAGTCGTAATACTTCTGCTGCCAAATCAACATTGCTTTGCAATGCCTGATAGCGTGATTGAGCATTATTGACATCGTGCCAGTTTTTTTCTACCAGTAGCAATAAATTGTCACTGACTTCAATCTCAGAGAGATCGGCCTGACGTATTTTGGCACTACTGGATGCTAATGATGCGGCTTTATCGAGTCCGCCCCATAGCTTCCAACTGGCAGATATACCAGCGACCCAGCTTGGATCTTTCTCCACCTGACCATAACCGTATAGCAATACCGTAGGCTTGTAGCCCGTATCTGATAGCGCATGTAACTGCTGAGCCTGTGCCCGCTTGGCTGCAACTTTTTGCAGTCCAGGATGGTTGTTTAGTGCCAAGTCCTGAAAGTAGCTCACATCTGGTAGAGGGCGACTAGAGACAAACAAGGGTGTGGTTGGCTTGATGCGATAGTCAGTACGTAGTAGACGCTGTAGCGCAATCATAGCTAGGCGCGCGTCATTATTCGCATTGACGGATTCACTTTTGGCATCCGCAAGCGCAGACTGTGCTTCTAGTCTATCGACACGTGAGATAAAACCTTCTTCAAACAGACGCTCGGCCATATGGTCGGTCTGCTGCAATGTATCGTAAGCGTCTTCTCGTAAGTAAGCGGCGATAATCGCTAACTGTGCCTTAAAATAACGCTCAATTAACGTATTATAAAGCTCATTTTTATCCAGTACGCTATCAGCCATCGCTTCTTGTGTACGTGCATCCGAGGCGCCAGTCAATGCGTCTGTACGTCCAGCAGTATAAATAGGCCAAACGACTCCAAGACCTGCACCCGATGTAGAGCCTGAGCGCTTGAGGTTATAGGAGTCGGGTATACGCTCACCGACCAGCTCACCAAAGTCTGGTAGGTCTGCCGTAGGAGGGACTATGTTATCTACGCCATTGTTTACTTCGTTGACGATACCGCTTCTGAGAGAGGATAAATCTATATCCTCGTCTAAGTGATAGGCACTGGCAGATACTCGAGCAAATACGAGTGGATTGTCGATAGTTCTGAGCGCGTCAGTTTGGTATTCGCTAGCAGCAATCGCTGCTTGATTGGCAGCAATTTTAGGTGATACTTGTACCAGAAGCTGCTGCGCTTGCTCTAAGCTCAAAAAGCTTGAGACGTCTAGTGCGTAGCTGTTATCGACTGCTTTATGTGTAATAGGGTCAACAAGCGTAGACAGTGCCTGCGACTCAGCGTCTTGAGGGTTTGGTACTGTATGAAAAGGCGCTACAGCTGGTCTATTATTATCAGTTGGACTATCAGTATCTATGATTTGTGTCACAGCCACTGGTGTAACATCATCTGACGCTTCTATACTGTCAGCGTCAGTGCTCGCGTAAGTCATGACAGGCACACTCATGACTGCAACTGTCATCATAGCAGTCGGTAGCGCTGATAAAATGAATTTCATAAGTCACATAAGCCATTAATTAGAATGTAAGGTATTATAAAATAAGGAACAGCCCCGATAGATCTCATTGCTCAGGATATAAAGTTGCTGAACTATTATAGACTATTTGCCAGCTAGCGAAAGAATGATGCTTAAATAAATCATTCATATTCTAATATAAAAATACGTCTATATTAAAAGTGCTAACAAGCGGTCATTCGTCATAAGAGGTACACTGTAGAGCCACAATGGTGACGGGTCAATGCTCAGTATTTTGTTGTTTTCTATTGTGTGACTAGTAGCAGTATGATAGAGGTCTGATTTAATTTTTAAATATCTGTTTATAAGTAACAACATAGCCAATAAAGCGTTTTAGATTCAAGCGATTTAGTTTTAAATAGTTTTTGTTTTTAATCTTATTATGAAAGCATTTAGGCAGTAATTAACAAATAAAAAATGCTCAATAAGTAGCAATTAATAAGAATCAGTCAATGAATAGTCACTAAATGGCTATTAAGTAGAATAAATAATATTAGTAGAGGGTGTGTCATGGCAGGGTATATTTTAGCGTTGGATCAAGGGACCACATCGAGTCGAGCGATATTGTACGATGATCATGCGCGTCCTATCAAAATGGTACAACAGCCAACGACGCTGCAAACACCAAGAGCTGGATTCGTTGAACAAGATGCACAGCAGATCTGGCAAACTCAGATTAGCTGTGCACATGATGTTATTAATCGGGCAGGGCTGCTTGCCACTGACGTTACCAGTATCGCAATTACCAATCAGCGAGAGTCGATTGTGATGTGGGATAAGCAAACTGGCAAGCCACTGGCTCCTGCCATCATTTGGCAGGACAGGCGTACCGCAAATTACTGTAAGACGCTCGCTGCTGAAAGTGCTAGCAATAGTATGAATGACCCTGTGCATCCGGGTGTTGATAGCGTCAACATGGCACATGAAGTTCAGCGTATTACAGGCCTGCGTTTAGACCCGTATTTTAGTGCCAGTAAGATTGCTTGGTTACTCGAAAACAACCCGAAGCTGAGTGTACGAGCCAGCAGAGGTGAGATAGCGGTCGGCACGATTGATAGTTGGCTGATTTATAAGCTCACAGGCGGTGAACATGTCATTGATGTGACCAATGCTTCTCGTACATTGCTATTTGATATCCATAAGCTGGCATGGTCAGAGACACTCTGTGACCGTTTTGCTATACCTATGCATATATTGCCTAAAGTACTACCGTCCGACGGCGATTTTGGCAAAACCAAAAAAGGTCTGTTTGCAAAGCAAATACCCATTCAAGCAGTATTAGGTGATCAGCAAGCAGCGCTCTTTGGTCAAGGTTGTCTTGATGCAGGCATGGCCAAAAACACTTATGGTACAGGCTGCTTTATGCTAATGAATATTGGCCAACAGCCAAAATTGAGTGAGCATAAACTGCTAACCACCATCGCATGGCAACGCAAAACGTCACCAATTCGTCCAGATAATTTGTCATTTGACCAAATCGTACAGTCAGGCAAACGCATGCTACAACCGCCCAAAAAGGAAGTCACTTATGCTCTAGAGGGCAGTGTCTTTATGGCGGGGGCTATCGTTCAATGGCTGCGTGATAATTTGGGTATGATTCAGCAGAGTAGTGATGTCGAGGACCTAGCCCGTCAAGTAGACAGTAGCGAAGATGTTGTTCTATTACCGGCCTTTACTGGACTGGGCGCGCCTTATTGGCGTTCTGATATCAGCGCTAGCATCACTGGTATGAGCCGCGGTACTACTAAGGCACATATTGCACGCGCTGCATTGGAGGCCGTTGCCTATCAAACCTATGATGTGCTTATCGCTATGCAAAAAGACAGCCCTCATCCTTTGACTGAGCTGAGGGTAGATGGCGGCGCTGCAAATAATGATTTGCTCATGCAATTTCAGGCAGATTTGTTGGGTGTTCCGGTATTACGTCCTAGAGATACAGAGATTACGGCAAAAGGCGCAGCACTCCTCGCAGGTTTAAAGACTGGGTTATATGACGAATCGACCATGAAAGCTTCATGGCAGGTAGATCGCGTGTTTGAACCAAGTATGTCGACTGATGCTCGTGAACAGCATCTTACTAAATGGCAACGGGCTATCAAAAGGTCCCTGATGCCGTTATAAGATTGATTTACTTAGTAAATTTATTGTGATCGTACATTTATAATTACTCAAAGTATGAGGCTGCCGTACACAAGTGTGATAAAGATACAGGCTGTAACGCAAGATAATCGCAATACGGACACAGTTTACAAAATCGGCCTATCTGTCTTTACCTATAAATTTTTATACTTCAATTAGATTTAGTAAGACCGCTAGTTTTTAGCAGATAAATAATTCAATAAATAATAAATAATTTAAGGACAATACTATGAGTAACCATGATGCTATCGATCGCAGTGAAGTAAAACATATGTCAAAAGAGACAAAAGAAGATTTAAACGCAGACATCATTACCGGTGAGCCAGGTTCACATCCAGTAGGTACAGGTATCGGCGGTGTAGGCGGTGCAGCAGCAGGTGCAGCTATCGGCACAATGGCAGGTCCACTAGGTACGCTAATTGGTGGTGCTATCGGTGCTATCGTTGGTGGCGGCGCAGGTCATGCAGCAGCTGAAGCCATTGATCCAACTCACGAAGAAGCGTACTGGCGTGCAGAGTACGCAAATGCAGATTATCATAGAGAAGAATACGATTTCGACCGTGACTTGCATCCAGCATATGCAGTTGGTTATGCGAACCGTGCTCGTTATCCAGTAGATGCTCGTTTTGAAGATCATGAAGCTGACTTAGAGCGTTCATGGCATGAAGTGAAGGGTGATTCTCGTTTGGCGTGGGATGAAGCGCGTCTAGCATCACGTGACGCATGGCATCGTGTATCGTAGTACGTGTTTTACAAGAAAGTCAGATGTTAAAAAGACTTATGAATATGACTACTGTTTACGCAATGACTTTAATAGATAGTTAACTTAACAGGCGAACGGTCTCTTAAAAAAGCTGATAATAGATTACTATTTCGTTGCTGAAAATAGATTGATTGTACGATTGGTTCTATTAATGACTTTGACCAGCAGTATGTATGTTATTTTAAAACTTCCAAAGTCAACCTTTGGAAGTTTTTTTTGGCATAAAATTTGCTATGAATATAATATAATATAAGAAAAACAGGGGACTTATGACTAATAATGACGGTAGTAAACAGTTTTATATTGCCACAGCTAATTTATTGAACTTTGCTAACCCTAATCGCATTTATTATAAGAATGCCCCAGCTTATGATAATAAAGCCTATGAGCATAAGCGACGTGGTCTGACAGATCTGCTGGCTAAAGCACACGCTGATATCATTGCCGTACAAGAAGTATGGGATAGTAATGCACTAGAAGCACTAGCTGTCGCACTAGGATTCAAACCAGAGCAGGTGGTTATTCCACTTGCAAGCAATGACACTGCAAATCCATATACTCAAGGTAGAGGCGCACAGAATACACCAGCCGTTGGTATTATTAGTCGATTTGAGCAATTAGAGACGACCTTATTAGAAGAGATTGCACCAAAAGCTGTGATTGATATCCCCGATATCGGGCCTCATCAGCATTTTAATCGTCCACCTTTGATATTGCGTGTTGACGCATATGGTCAACCAATAACGATCATCACGGCGCATCTAAAAAGTAAACGTGCGTTTTTCTTACGTGACGAAAATGGTAACCTATTAGAAGACATGGATGATCCAAATATCCGTATTCGTGCCAAGCTTCGCAGTTTGTGCATGCGTGCTGCAGAGGCGGCATCTATTCGTATGTCGATCATGGAACGTTTGCATCACACGCGTGAGCCATTGATACTGCTTGGCGACATGAATGATGTGACTGGTAGCGTAACGACCCAGCTAATGACTGAGACTGGCGAGGTTAATTATGATAAAAGTATGCGTGATGTCGCACTTTTTGACGCCGCTCGTATTCAAGCTCGCTATGGTTGGATGAAAGATGTGGCTTACACCCATATTCATCAAGGTATGCCAGAAGTGATCGATCAGTTATTTGTTTCAGAAGAGTTTTTGCCTGATAGTAAGTTTTCACTTGGTCATGTTGAACGAGTCGATTATTTTAATGATCATTTGAAATGGGACTATGACGATAGAGTGACCGATCATGGTATTATAAGGGCGAAAATAAAACTCAAAGATTAACTTTATAAAATTAGACGGTTAGCTCTATTAAATTGCTGAGCGTATTATTGTTTTTAACCTATTCATGTCCCTTGCTTGATGCTATACAAGCGTTTATGATGCCTCTGCATTGAATATAGTAGTGACCATATAGGCTTTATATTTTAGCCAACAGGCAACTATCCTTGATTTGAGGATAATTACTATTCGATGAAAGTTATATTTATAAAATAGGGCGTAACATTAAGAGATTTACAATGAGTGATAACAAAGACGAAAAGATCGAAGATGTGTTGGTAGATTCGGAATTGGCAAAGAAGCTTGTACCTAATAAGTTTAAGTTTACTAGCCAGCAAGGTCGTGCACGTCGTCAAAAACTATTGGCTGGTGCCAAAAAGTTGAGCGAAACACATGCTATTAACGATATTACGTTAGCAGCTGTGTGTGAAGAAGCGGGCATACCAAGAGCTTCTGCTTATCATTTCTTCCCTAATATTGAAGCAATATTTTTAGCATTACGCTTTTTAAATGCGATTGAAATATTAGAGATGGTAGAGACGGTCGATATTGGTAACTATGACAGATGGCAAGGGTATCTAACGGCGCTTATCGATCGTTGTATTACGATATTCCATAACGATGAGACCAAAGCCAAGCTTATCTATGACACCAATACACCTGATTTTGAAGGTGACAGCTTTGGTGAAGATATGGATCATCAAATTGTTGATCTGGTCTATAAGCGTTTGTCAGAGCGTTATGAGATGCCAAACTTCCATGATATCCAAGATATCTTGCTGATTGCTTATAGCATCGTAAATGCTATTTTTACGTTGTCTTATCGCCGTCATCAGAGTATTACTGAAGAGTATATCCAAGAAGCAAATACAGCATTTATTGCTTATTTACGTTGTTACCTACCAGAAAAGTTGCCACGTAAAAACCGCTAATTGAGCTCACCTTAAACATAAAAAAGCCGACAAATATGTCGGCTTTTTCGCGTCTAATCTTTAGCATAAGATTTGAAGTAATAGAGATTAATATTTTTAATAAAACAGCGATTATTCTAACGGTTATATGTCAAATCTTGTCCACGGCAAGTATCATCGCTCGCGTCTAAAGGCGAATACTGCTTATGATAACTGACTATTGACTTCTCTAGCGCTACATTGGTCTGTGAGTCATTTGCACTGACATAAGCTTCGCGGGCCTGTTCGAGCCAGCGGTCTGCCATGCGAAAATGCATACCAGATTCGCGCCAACCTCGTGCGCATTGATTGGTTGCTGCCCAAATTAAAGCCACTTCACTAAAAGCCATCTCACGTGGTGTTGACGCTATGCCATCACCGTCTTTAAGTGCGCTTAAAGTTGCCCATAGATCAGGGCGCATCAAGGCAGAGGTAGACGGAATATCTTGATGCAAGCCCAAGTCTTGTACCGTGTCATTATCTAGCGCTTGCAATATAGGCTCTGCCATTTCTAACGCAATTTGACCCATAGATGAGCGGCTATTCATACTGTCTTGATGAATAGCATAGTTCAACCACGCTTGCGCTTTGTAAGCGAAATACTGTTGAGCTGCTGTCTTGTCTTTTTGTTGATAAGGTTTTAATTGCGTGACCATACAATTTAATAGGCGCTGTTGTTCGCTTTGATATCTATAAGAGCGTGCTTGAGTCTGATTATCATCATGGCAGTATTTAGCCATGCTAGTTGAGTTAGCCACTTGGACAGTCTCACTCTTAGCTAAAGCTGGCTGCATAAAGGTTAACGAGAATAAAGCTGATAGTGTAACGCATACTGAGCGCTTGAAAGGTGCTGCTTTGATGGCTGAATCAAACATGGTGTAAACCTTATGTTAAGGTAATAAACGTTGGTATTATTTACCATTACTAGGGCTGACTTAATTGTTTATTGAATGACAAAATAATTCATCATAAGACAATCATGATACTGTCATAAGATTGTACTTACGACAGTATCATTAGTATCAAATAATTAAAATGCAGAATTGCTGCTTAGACGTTGGTTCTTACGCGGATCTTCACGTTTAAATAAGTCTTCATCAAACTTAAAGCGCAATCTAAAGTAAGCACCTTGCTGAGTACTGTCGTCATAAGCAATATCTTCATCTTCAAAGCCCATGAAGTTATAACCAAGTGATAACCAAAGGTTGGTCATTGGGCTATAACCCACTTCTGCACCAAGCATATAAGCCAAGTCATTTGCTTGATCATTCCAGTAAGTACCTGCTTGTAAACCAATATCCCAACGCTCACTGATGTCATAAAGACCGCGGCCATAAACAGCGTGAGCCGTATTATTACTAGTTAAGCTATCTGCTTCGTATTCTGTATACTTACCAGCATAACGTCCAGACAACGTTAAAGGACGCGTAGGATGGTAATTACCATTCCATGACCAAATCATGGTATCTTTTTGGTAAGCGTCATCGCCAGTATTATTATCATCCAAACGATATTCGAATTTTGCAAGCATATCTAACTGATTGCTATCGTAGTCACGATACGCAGCACCTAGCTGAAAACGATTGATAGTGCGATCGCCATCACTATAGTCAGTGCGTGAGTAGATATCTTTGGCTAAGAAAGTAACCTCATCAGTATAGCGATAGGCGATACCAGCACTACCAAGTAGCGTATCACTTGTTTCACCCCAACGTTTTTCAAAACGTCCTGATGCTTTATAATTCTCTTTTGCAAGATATTCAACACCGATACCTGCCGCTGTTGCAGTGTTACTTTCTTCACCTTCCAGAGATTCAACACGCTCAAATAACGTATTTAAAGTTAGCCCTTCTTGAACATACCACTTGTTTTTTAGACCAATGGCTGCTTCTGCCTCACGTGCACTGATGGCGTCACGCATGCGGTATTCGCTATAAACCTTACCATCTTTCATGTAAGTCGCGTCAAAACCAACAGTGGTACGTTGACGCTCATCTGTATCATCAAGACCATAAGTACCAGATAGGCTGTTGATCAAATCATGACGAGCGTATAGACGACCCAAGTCCCCAAGTGCTGTCTCACCGCCGATAGAAGTTGCATTACGTGAGCTATTTTCGATATCTTGCTCATATTCTGCAAATACCAAGCTATCATTCAACTTAGGTAGACGAGAGGTAATACGAGCACGAACAGTCGTACCTTCAATATCTTCTTCAGCGTTACTAACGCTGCTTAACGCTGACTGATTGATGATGTCATCATTAAACAGAGTGTCGTCTGTAATATCTACAACGTCTGTCGCCGCTTGAGTATTACGTGAGGCAGCAGTCGCGTCTTGTTTATAATAACGAACCCCAATTTCACCAACGATGTTTTCACTTAAACGATGCTCAACGCTTGCTTGCACGCCTTCGCGGCTAGCGTCAGTAGTATGCTCTTCTGTGCGTACGCCCTCAAGCTTAAGCGCGGTCTTCTTATCATTGATAAGATGAGTAATCTCGATACCAGACTCAGTACGTCCCGCTGTTAATGGAGACGCGCCAGTAACGAAGCCTTCGTCAGCGTCATTGTAATAAGCTTTTGCACGGGTGTTTTTCTTATCGTCATAGTCAAGCTCGATACGTAGTGCATCACCGTCAGCGTCTTGCACGTCTAGTTCATCAGCATTGATCTGATTACTAGGCTGATAATTTGGATTTTCAGCTTTGTTCATCGCATATTCAGCGACCAGCTTTAGCTTATCATTGAATTTAACAACACTGTTAACACTAGCCAACTCTTCTTTGTTCAATGGGTCATCGCTATTCACATAGCTACCACCGATGGCAACTTTATTCGTTAGTTGCTGCTTCGCTGCAATACCACCGACCAAATAATCTTCACCACCTTCATCAACTTCTACAGTGACACGGATATAGATAGGATTGCCTTCGATATCTTGACTAGCAATCGGTGCCGTCAAGAATAAGCTACGGCTGATAGGGTCAATCTCATAGTCAGCAAAGCGAGTAAGCGTCTCACGATTGATAATAAGCCCAGGGTTGTTAGCGTCACGAGTAATAACTTCAACCGTTTCAGAGTTTTCTAATACCGCATCGAAGTTCTCAGCCAATGGATATGGGCCTGAAATGCCCAAACCGCGAGTTTCATTTACACGTTGGCTAGTACTGGTCTCTGCTAAAAAGGCAGTCACACGCGTATTATCATCTTCATACTGGGCTTTTAGGCCGGTCAAGGTACGATTGTATTGACCAAGCTTGATGCCTTCATCATTATCGATTTGAGTTTTTAGATCGCCGTACATGGCGAACGAGCGGCCTTTATCAACGCGCACATAGAGCTTGCTGGTTGACTGCGCGTCAAAACCTTTGGCTGAAGAGTCGCCGTAGACCGGATAGTACTCACCAGGCTCGATATCACGGAACAGGCGCTCGCCTTTTTTATCACTATCATATGCAAGCGTAAGCAGATAGTCACCGCGTACTTTTCCTTTGAGGAACATCGCGGCACGACCAGAAGCTGTGTAATCATCATTACCAGCAAAGTCATTTAGCTCTTGCTCAAATGCACCTTGAGCATCGGTAATGTTGCTACCATCAAAGTCTTTTAGTGAAATAGCGCCTTCTACAATACCAACAGCAAGTAGTGGACGTAGTTGAGCGGTGAACTGTAATGGAATGATTTGTTTGCTGCTACCAGTGTCAATTACTAGCTCGCCCTTACCTGGTACGCTTGGCGCGGTGACGGGTATCAGTAGCTCACCACCGGATACGATTACTTGAGTACCAGATTGGTCTTTACTGCTGTCATTAAGGTTAATACGACCAATATTGGTATCGATAGTAATCGGAGTTGATGCAATATATGGACGACCATCACGATCTTTTAGACTAATGACTACCTGATATTCACTAATACCGTCAGCTGGTACAAGGCTGTCTTGGGTGCGATAGTCAATCGCTTGCAAGCTATCAGGAGCAAGCACTTCAATAGTTTGCTCTGAGATAACCTTGCCATTTACATCAGTAGCCACACCACGTAGAGTATTGCGTCCACGCTTTAAATCAACTGCATAATAGTCAAAAGCGATGACTTTTTGTTTTTCTTGCTCAGCGGTCTTACCGATTTGCTGTTCGGATACGGGCTTGCCATTGGCATATAGCGTGAAGTTTGAGCCTAGTGGCGCTTGTACTTGAACCAATTGCTTATGTGAGGCGAGCTGTTGACCGCTGCTCAAGTTAATAAAAGCAACCTCATTGCTTGCCACTTCTTTTAGGAACTCTTCTAACAGTTCAGCTTTTGGCTGCTTGATGGTATTGACAGCCATTTCTATACGGTCAGCACTAGGTGTCGCCATGTCATTGACGATAGCGGAGTCACATTTTATGCTCTGATCTAAGTCATCATTAGACTTACAACCACTGGCATCAACATTATCGGTCACATCACGATCATAGTCAGGCTCTAATGCCAGTTTGTTTTTTACCGCAGCTTCTAGCGCATTATTCTTTGCACTAATAGTCTTGCTACGCTCTACCAGCTCTGCATTTAGACGATCTTTGCTATCGCCCATACCACCGACGATAGCAAAGTCAGCGCGATGCAGTTCGCCATATTTTAGATCGACGAAACGGCTGCCAGCATCACCAGCATTGCGGTTACTTTGAATAACCAGCTCAGTCTCTCTAGGTATGGTTGTACGATCCACTTTTAGTACATGGGTCTTAGCACTGATACCATAAAAGTTATACTTACCTTCAGGATCAGTCACGATGAAGTTGCCGTTCTCCATATAGATACGTACACCAGCGACACCAAGTTCGCCGTCTTCTTTTTGCTGAATACCATCGCGGTTGATATCATGATAGACCTTACCGACGATAATACCATCAGTATTCATCACGCCGCGCTCAACATCAATCTTCCACTGAGCTTCTCTTGAGCCGACGCTTTGACCTTGGTCATTTCTAGCAACTGCGGTGGCGCGGTTGATACCATCGCCGCCTAGCGATGACGCACCGATGAGCACACGATAAGTAACTTTTTTACTTTCGTTAACTGCCATGTTGCCTAAGCTCAATACCTGATATTTACCATCAGCTTTAAACTCGGTGGTCTGTGCTTGATTGATATCAATATCAGTCATTGGACTAACACGTACACTGTTCTCAACGTAGTCAAAACCACGCGGTAAAGCGTCTTTTAGTTGTACATCGTAAGCAGTCGATTTGCCGTTATTGGTAATATCGATGGTATAGCTGACATAATCACCAAGCTCTGCAGTTTTGACATCGCTTTCTTTAGTGACGACTAGGCTTGCATTATTATCAATGATATTTACTTGAGAGCTCAGATTATCGATACGTGTAGTAAGATCGCTATCATTTGGTAGCTGATCAGCACCTGTGCCAACAGAAGGATCGATACAAGCTGTGAAATCAGCAGTCAACGTATCATCGACCAATGTCTGAATCATTTTATCGTCAATAGCATTGGCGTTGTTTTGTGTCGGTGCAGTTAGACGATATTTTCCTGTATTATTACCAGTTTCAATTCCTTTAAGAGAGTAGGTGTCACCTGTTGCAGGAGACTTAACGGTAATCCATACTTGATCAGGTTTATCAGATTGCACATTACACTGCGCATAACTGGCATCAATATAAACGTTGTCACCGATTTGCGAGTCGGCTTTGGTACCATCAAATTGAGGGGTAGTAAATTTAATTTCAGGCTCGATGATAAGCAGTCTATCGATTGCTTCGACAGCTGCTATTGATGGATCTTCTAATATGATAGCGCCAATTTTTATGTCGGCAGTATCGCCATCTTCACCGTTGGCATCTGATAGAGCCTGTACGATAAGCTGAATACTCTCACTCTGACCAAGTTTAATCTGAGCGCTCAGGTTATCGAGCATGATTTGTCGATCTTCTGAATCGACCTCACCATTATTATTAAGGTCTTGATAGACCTTTAAATTAGAGACAGTTGGTGATATAGCAAGTGTCAATTCAACAGTCTGATCACTATAGCTGGTGTTACTTAGTACGTTGACCCAACTTACCTGTGTATTAGGCATGACTGTGCGTAAAGCATGTTGAGTCAAACTGATACCATATTCAGGTAAATTGGAGGCTTTTACTTGTACTTGGTTTGAGTCAGTACTGATAGTCGTGCTGGTCTCACTGTCAATGTTATAGCTGGCCTGAGCAGTATTATTGATCAGCTGTACCAATGTATCAGTTGCAGCAGATGCGGTATTTGATTGCATAAGCAACATTGCAAATGACAGCGCTGAGATTTTCGCTGTACACAATGTGATGCTTTTAGACGTATTGATTACAGTAGATGTCATAATAGGTCGCTTATCCAATAAAACACAAAGGGTGTAATAAGTCTCTAGCTTGAATAATATGTGCACATTTCAAGCTAGAGGGTCTATCTATAAGCAACTATTGCTGCTTGTAGGTTTTAAGATGATTAAGTAATCATATTAAGGGTTAACTTTGATAAAGAATGTCATACTTCCTGTAGCGCCGTTAGCCAAAGTGCCTAAGTTAGTAGTAACCGCCTCGGTAGACGCGTTACCAGAATTTGCTATTGTGACAGAACCATCACCTGTACCACCAGTAGCTGTACCACTTTGGTATGTTGATCTTGACTTCCACTGATTGGTTAAATCCGATAGAGTAACACCAGCTAGGCTTGTACCACTAATAGAAGTAAAAGTATTGTTCGCTGTGATTTTGTAGTAGATACAATCACCAGGTTTTGCACTAGTAGTAAGAATAGTTGCACTACCATCAGCTTTAAGTTCTCCTTGATAAGGAGGTATTGTTCCAGAACAATCAACTTGTACTGCAGCTTGTTTGAGTAGTGTTAGTCCTTTGACATTAGTTGTATCATTAATCGTAGTTACCGCAGGAGCACCAGTACCAGTAGGTGTTAAAGTTACGATAGTAGTTTCAGTGCTACCAACAGCTGCAACCTTAGTAACATCCGTAGGATTAGTTACATTACCTGATGAAACGTTATAACTAATCGTAAACGTACCACCATTAGGAATACCGCCAGCAGGTAAAGTAGTATCGTTAAGAGTGTATGTGTTACCGTCAGTAGTGGTAGGTGAAACGCTTCTTGTAATTGAATTTGTTGAACCAGCGGGTGTATAAGTTATATTGACAGGACCGACGACAGGTCTGACATTTGCATTTGCACTGTCGTCTAGAATAGTGAAGTTTAAAGGGTTAGCAGCAGTACCTTCAGCGTCTCGACCAGTATTAGTAATAATAGCAGTGTGCGTAACTTGGCTAGCAGTACCTGATGCAGGTGCAATTTCTCTTGTCGTTGGACTACTTATTGCTATTGCACGCTTAACCGTAGATAGAGGCTGCGTAGAATCACCACCTGTACCAGTTGGAGTAGTACCATTAGTGTTTTCTATATCATCATTTGCAGGATAATAGGTAGCAGTATTTTCATTTGGATCTGTATTATCAGTACTATCAATGATAGTAACATTGCCTACAGGGGCCTCTACACGAGCATGGTTGATTGTAGGTAAAACAAGTGTCTCATCTGCATCTTGTAAAACCCTGAAAGTAACAGTAACGACTGCACCAACTGGTAGATTTACATTACCAATCTCAAAGCTATCAATGGCGCTACTTGTACCTTTACTGCTTGTAATAGCAGCATTACCTATTGTTCCCTTTGTGCCACTTGAAACTAGCAACCCTGAATTGTCAACAGTAGTAACTATTGAACCTGCTACTAGCTTTAGACCTGCTGGTAAGCTATCAATAATTTTTATATTAGTAGCATCAGCAGCGTAAGCAGAATCCTTGTTGTTTTTGACTGTAATGGTATAAGTCGCTTCATCAGTCAAATCGCTAAGATTCAATGTTTTCGTAACTCTCTTAACAATACTGAATACAGGAAGTTTAACAATGCTCTGGTTTTCATTGGTCAGTACAGTTCCAACACCAATGAAAGCACTTGAAGCTGTCAAAATACCTACACCTGTATTACCGCCAATTTGATTTGCACTAGGTAAAGATGCTTGATAAGTTAACTCTGCAGTTAAACCCGGTGCCAATTTAATAGTGTCACCACTGGCTATGTTTCCAGCTACCACTGTGAGTCCTAATGCTTGTCCTTCAGCTAAGGTTAAAGCGGTACCATCTGAAGTACGCTTAATAACAAAGCCAATAGTATCGCTGTCAGCTTTGAAAAGATAATTTGGACTTGCTACTGTGTTAAGAGTAGTGTCGTTTACAGCTTTAGCAGTAACTGTATAAGTATCAGTTACGTTACCAGTATTGCTTAAGGAGTGAACAAAAGTATTCTTACCACCAAGAGTAACTGCTCTATTTGCATTTGTATCGATAGTATTACCATTAGTTGCTATTAATGAAAAATTAGCCGTTTCTTTAACATTAATGGTAACCGTATTAGAAGTAACCTTCGGCTGAGCAACAGTACCGACGCTATAGCTTGCGGTTGCTACGTTGTCAATAGGAGCAGCAGTACCAGTAACACCATTAGTACTAGCTGTAGCAGCATGTGCAGTATTAATTCCCATTACTGTAGCGACACCGACGGCAAGCAAGCTATAGTTAAAAGTATTTGATTTCATGTAATGCTCCAGAATTAAGATTAAAGGTTGAAACGTCAAAAGAGTAAAGGTTTAATGTCTATCGAATTAATTAACGGTGGTATTGAGAGCAACGGCAGCAGACTTCTTAGCTGGTAGTAACTTAATATTCCAACGCAGAGTGCGGTATTCAGAATATGGAATCTTGACCATCTTGCCATCAACTTTACGCATTAGCGGCATATCAGCATAGTTTTTACCATCAGTGCTGGCTTGTGCGCTTATAGGCATCGCATCACCAGTAAATGTCATGTTGGCAGGGATAGGTAGGGTTACCATCAAGTCGTTAATGTCTTTATTAACAGTATTGGTATAATTCGCTTTATACTGAATCACAGTACCTGCTGGTGCAGTACGTACTGGTGTATAGACCGTTTTACCTTCCGCATTCTTTATAACTTGATTAGCTGTTAGTTCCATTTTTAGGGCGTCTTCAGCATGCGCTATATTTAGTAAAGAGCTAGAAGCTATAGTGGCCAATAGAACATTGCGTAGAATCTTGAAACGTTTCATATAAAATCCTTTCTTATACCGTTGCTATCATTGGGCTATTAATGTTTTGGGTCATAATAAAACTATCTACAGTTTCATATGAGTATTGTCTGCAAAATGCCTATATTTCCCATTGAGCTATTGTCACGTAACCGATACAAAGATTCACTATAAAGACGACAAATGGTAATTCGAGGTAGCTAAACGGTAAAAAGCCCTGTCTGGGTAGACAGGGCCTTTTTTGATTAGAAAGAAGAATAGTAATATTTTAAAGTTGTGAACCGCCCCGACTTTATCGGAGAGTGATTTACTTGAGTCAGGCAGCGATGCCTGACAG
>NZ_VZIZ01000030.1 GCF_009812035.1 Psychrobacter nivimaris
TCATTGCTTATTCTCCTGTTAGTGGATTATAAGCAGTTACACAGAGTTTGGGAAAGGCTCGTTTATATTTTGTCTTCTATGTTCCGCTCTTTCGCAATCTATATATGTTGCTAAATGATCAATTAGGTTACGTGAAAACATTAAGCGGTTTAGTCGCCCACCCTTTGAATCTGTTCTGTATTTATATCCAGTATTTATCACGGCATAATTTGAATCAGCATTTTGTTCTAAGTAGTGGAGAGCAGTTTTGATACAAGCAATAGAGAGAGTGCATACGCTTTGTTGTCTAGCTCCTGTTCCGAGAGCTATTCTTATCATTAGCTCTAACTCTATTGACGCATAGTTTTTATCAAATGCCCTGAAAATAATTTCTTGTTCTTCAGAGCTTAAAGGACGCAGACTGCCTCCATCTCTCAACTTACCTAGTGATGGTAAGGGTTTTCTGCTGCTTCTTAGCTTGAGATCATTTGTAATAACACTAATATTCCTCATTATTCCTACATTATTATGAATAGGTATAGAAACCTTCCTTTCTCTAAAGGGCTTATTCTCTATATCAGACTGAGATACGAATGATTGATGCTGTATATAATTATAGAAATGAGCAACAGAGGACAGAATGTTATTAATGTATTGAGAGCTAAAGTCGTGCTGTTCTATTACAGCCTGTAAAAAAGCTTTGAATTTGCGAGGAACCCTTTGCTGATACTGGGTAGGTAAGTCTAAAAAGTGTTGGTTACTATGTTCTAGGTACTGTAGATAGTATTTTAGGTGGATAGCTCTTGCGGATAACGTTTTCATATTTGAAAGCGCAGGAGGAGTGTCTAGTTGTCCCATGAGATATAGGTTACCTATTTTCCAAGGTAAACCATCTGATTGAATGATAACAGGCATTCTGAAGTGATAATCTGAGTTAGCTAAAGAGCTAAAAGTGTAATCGTAATCATTAGCCTGAGAAGTCTTTGACCAATTTGCATTCTGCAATCTAAACCGTCTTAGATAAATTACTTTTGCATTAGAGTCAAAAAGGTCTTTAAGATAAGGTTTCATCTCTTTTCTAGTTCACTGAGTTCTTTGGCTTTAAACATAAGCTTTTCTATATATTGAGATAACGAATGGAACTGGTTCTTTGCATCATTTATGGCAAAATTCTTAAGTTCTTTAGGTACCCGGACGTTCATCTGAACCTTCTGATTTGACATGTATTTACCTCTTTAGGGTTTGTTACATAATATGATAGCATTATGCTATCATTGCCGCAAGTTCCTTATGGTAATATTATTTGTTTTAAATTCAATATTCTATTTGGGCTTTAAAATGTCAAAAAATGTGCAGTTTAATTTAAGAATTCCTACTGAATTGAAAGCCCTGATCTCCGATGCCTCAAAAGTTAGTGGACGTTCAATTAATGCCGAGGCACAGTATCGACTAGAAAAATCTTTTGAAGGTCAAGAAGGAAGTTATATCGAAGCTATCGACGATTTAAAGAGTTTTTTTGATGCTCATTTACGTAGCGATCGCTTAAATCTACTATCTGGCAAACTAAATTTCCTCTTGAGTGAAGCTAAGGCAACTGATAGTTTTCATACCCCAAGTATTTCTAGAGTTGCTGAGGCCCTGGGATACAATAGTGTGGGCGTTACTGAGGATTGGTTTGAAGGGCGAAAAGAGCCATCGTTTAACGAATTAGAAAAATTAGCCACATACTTTGGATGCCAAAAGAATTGGCTCGCTCATGATGAAGGAAGGCCTTTCGCAAAAGAAACATTTGAGTTTGGTTATGATATTGAAGAGAATGCTAGAAGCTTATTAAAAGGTAATAATGAAGATGAGGTTAAGTTGGTCTGGTTTGCTCGGAACAATACTGAAAACGGTGAACTAGTTATTATCAAGCATTACGATAGTTGGCATGGTTTGATTCTAGACTCTCGTGTGCATGTCAGTGACAAAGTAGGTATAGGTGGCTCTGAAGACAGAGCGCTCCTATCCTTAACATTAAAGTATCTTTGTAAGTACCATATCTCAAAGATCAGAGGAGCAATAGTTTCAGAACCAGACTTTAACGAATTAATTTGGGCCAAACAAAATCCGATCAAAGTAATTGATAAGTATCGTCACAATTCTTGGATTGAAGATATTTGGGATAGGTCAATGTATTCAAAGAAAGCTAATAGTTACTGGAAGGGATGGAGTGAGATGTGCATGTCTAATGAACTTTATATTAGTGGACATGAGATTTTATCTAAAATATCTATAAAGTAATTTGAGATAAAATAAGTATGCCATACTAGGGCGTGTCATCAATTAGCATAGATATTTCAGAATAAGCTATACTTAGATCGTATTTAGGAATTTGAGCTCAATGACTATGACAAGACGACATGCCCTACGTGATGACCAATGGGAGAGAATTAAAGACATTCTACCTGGTAAACCAAGTGACGTTGGTGTTACTGCAAAGGATAACCGCTTGTTCGTAGAAGCGGTTCTGTACCGTTACAAGACCGGCATACCTTGGCGTGACCTACCTGAACGCTTTGGCGACTTCAGAGTGATTCATACTCGTTTTAGTCGCTGGTCAAAAAAAGGCGTATGGAAGCAGGTTTTTAATCAACTCTCTGAACAATCCGATGACGAATATGCCATGCTAGATGCCACGATTGTTAAAGCCCACCAGCACAGTGCTGGAAAAAAAGGGATCAAGCCATTGGACGCAGCAAAGGTGGACTGAAGACTAAAATACATACTCGAACAGATGCATTAGGCAATCCTACTGGCTTTTATCTAACAGGTGGGGCAGCTCATGACCTGTGTGGCTCAGATGAATTGCTTGATGTCAGTATTAGCCAAACGTGGCTTGCCGATAAAGCTTACGATGCTGATGCCCGCGTTATTGAACCGATTAAAGCAGTGCAAGGTAATGCAGTTATACCATCTAAGTGTCATCGGCTGCAGCCAAGAGACTTCGATAAAGAGCTTTATAAAGCGAGGCACCTAATAGAGAACTTCTTTGCCAAGATTAAGCAGTATCGTGCGATTGCCACTCGCTATGATAAGTTAGCCAGTCATTTCCTTAGTGCCATTCACTTAGTTTCTTGTGTCGTTTGGCTTAATTGATGACACGCCCTAAAGAAAATCAATAAATATGGACGTGCAAGGTAGCCATTACTCGTGGTAATGCGCCTTTAGCAATGTTGCTTTATTGTAATGAAAATAAGGGCACTATACTAGCGTTATTGCGAGCAAATACTGATGTAAATAATAAGGTAAGTAGCAAAGTAAGTAGTAATAAATAACGTTAAACCAAGGATTTAGCGTCTATATTAAAAAGGCTATTTAGTAAGATTGAAAAAGCCAACGTCCTACTATCACAGGAAGTTGGCTTTTTAATGG
Source organism: Psychrobacter nivimaris (assembly GCF_009812035.1). GTDB lineage: Bacteria > Pseudomonadota > Gammaproteobacteria > Pseudomonadales > Moraxellaceae > Psychrobacter > Psychrobacter nivimaris. Next base: position 3,394 of record NZ_VZIZ01000030.1, read on the forward strand.
GTAGAAATGATGTGGAATTTATCTACATTTAAACGATTAATTTAGCGCGGTTAAGGTTTGCTCAAACGCTGCGCGCCCGATTTCACCCACTTGTTGATTGACCAATTGACCGTCTTGATAATACAGCAATGCTGGCGGACCAAACAATTTATAACGCGCTAAGATTGCTTTTGAATCCGCTGTAGTCTCTGTGATATCAAGTTTGACCAATTGCCAATCTTGCATTTGCGCAGGACGATTATGAAATAAGTTTTTATCCATAATCCGGCATGCAATACACCATTCGGCGGTGATAAAGACCAGAACTTTAGGATTGGCGGCGACAATAGTGTCTAGCTCAGCCAGCGTCGTGACCGTCTTATCGGTTGCATTACTGGTGGCTGGTTGACCAGCAGTTGTCTGCAGCACCGGAACCGCAGTTAGGGAGGCAAGCGGATGTAAACTATCATCATTACCCAATGCGGCGCCGACGATTAAACACGTCGCCCAAATACCAGCGATTAAGCCTAGCGCTTGGGTCAGCATCCGACCTTTGCCTAGCCAGCTCCACGCCCACATCGCCACGACCATAAACCACAGCGCCCAAACCATCAGCATCACAGGCGAGATAAAGACGCGTTCAATTAATAACAATGCCACGGCAAAAAGCAACAAAGCAAAGCCCTGCTTGACCCAATTCATCCACTCGCCTGCTTTTGGCATGATTTTACCTTGGGTCGCGCCAATTAAGATAAGCGGCGCCGATAAACCAAAACCGAGCATAAATAAAGCCGCAAAGCCAAGTAATGGACTTCCAATCGTTGATACAGCAAGCAGCGCCCCAAATAAGGGTGCCGAAACGCATGGCGATACCACGAGCGCCGATAAGAATCCCGCAATTAAACTGCCGCCCGTACTACCAAGCTTGCTATCCCCCGCTTGGCTTAGACCCTGCATTTTACTACTGATAAATCTCGGCAGACGAATGCTAAATACGCCCAACATATAAAGGGCTAATAAGACAAAAACGATGGCAAACCCAATTAAAATAATCGGATTTTGTAGCCAACCGATAATGCCTAACGATTCGCCAAATACCGCAATGACCGCGCCTAAAATACCATAAGCGATGGCAACACCAATAGCGTAGCTGGTGGTCAAAATAACACCGCGTTTTACCGTTGGATTGTCTTCACGCGCGACGATATTGGCAACAATCGGTAGCATCGGTAACACGCATGGCGTCAATGCCAAGACCAACCCTGCCAAGAACAATAACACCAATGCCAACCACGGATGCGAAGCTAAGCCAAAAGGGTCACTATTAATGGCGTTATCAACGACAACGGTATTGTTTGTTGCAGCAGCATTATTTATGACAGCGTCATTGTTCGCTGCTTCACTTGTGACATTATCGCCTACCACTTCTTCATCGGCACCAGAGATGGTATTGGTCGCACCAAGCTCTGCATCTAATGCTTCGTCATCTAACAATGCATAATCAATCACCTCGTCATCTGGCATAGTTTGCTCTGTAGCAATACTATCGATATCTGTCCCATCTGTAGAGGCTTGCGCAGTTTCTACATTGCTGTTATTGCTCGCAGAATCTGTAGCAGTGCTACTTGAACTATTGGCTGCCGATTGTGACGCAGCAGCAATATTGACCGTGGTTTTTATTTTCTCCGGTGGATAACAAAGTCCTGCTTTGGCACAGCCTTGCCAACCTATCGTTACAGCGGCATTATTTATCGCCTTGCCATTACTATTGCTCAAAATGGTAGTAGCAACCATATTGGCTTGGTCAAAGACCAATACTTGACCAAAGGTCGGATCATCTATGGAGATAGGCTTTTGGCTAAAGCTAAAAGGTGCGGCACTCACGCCAGCAGGCAGCGTTAGCTTAATTTGGTCTTTATAAACATAGTGCTCAGGCGTAATGTCAAAGTTAATGGCTAAGCGCGTGCCATTATTGGTCGGTTTGCTGCTACTGCTGACTTGAAACGCTTCGTTAACGGGCAAAAATTTCGGTTGGGTCGCGCTTTTATCACTGCTAAACAAATCGCCCAATCCTGCCGCTTGCGATGCCACTGGCACGGCCGTCAGCCCAGTCGCTGCTAGCCCTGTCAATAATGAACCCGCGCTGAAAGCGAACGCCAACAGATAAGATTTTTTCGACGATTTATTTTGCGTTAATGACGGAGACTTTTCTGCGCTCTTAAGGGACATGAAGGGCTACCTATTATTTCCAATATTCGAATTGACCAATTCACTGTCTGTATGGACTTGTCTATTTACAACCCCAGTTCGGGATAAGCCACATTGTAACTCATGAGCTATGCTGAAGAAACCGTAGAGATAAACTTGGTAAACTAAGCGTATTAACAGGAGTTTATCATGACCAAGAAAGTAAGAACCTACAGTGACGAATTTAAAGCCGAGGCCGTCAAGAAGATAGCAGATAATAATGGCAATATCTCAGCTACTGCAAAGCAGTTAGGTATTGCCATGCAAACGCTATCAAACTGGCATAACAAAGCCAATCAAGGCAAGCTTGTTGGCACAGAGCAATATGATCCTGACCTTATGAGTGCTCTTCAAGAAATAAAGCAGCTCAAGCGTCAGCTCAAAGTGGCTGAAGAGGAGCGCGAGATTCTAAATGAGGAGGGATAAAGCGAAGCACTGCTTCGCCCCGACGCAAGGGGAGAGCTATGCTCGAGTTGGCGACGGCGTACTTCGCGAAAAACAGTTAGTAAAGTACGCTTTTATCAAAGACAACCAGTTCCTCTTTCGCATCACCACTATGTGCCGTGTGTTAAGGGTTAAGCCCTCAAGCTATTACGACTGGCTAAGTCGTGACATCAGCGACCAACAGATACACCGCAACCAGTCTGAATTACTGGTTAAAGCCGCTCACAGTGAAATGAAAGAACGTTATGGCGTAGATCGATTGCATGCTCATCTAAGCAAACAAGGCCACAACATTAGCCTGTATATGGTAAGAAGCATCAAAGAGGAACACGGCATCAAATGCCGTCGTCATAAGCGCTTTAAAGTCACTACTGACTCAAACCACAACAAGCTGGTCTATGACAATGTTTTAGATCAGAGGTTTGACGCTAAGCGTCCTAACGAAGCATGGGTCAGCGACATTACCTATATCTGGACTGCTGAGGGCTGGTTATATTTAGCTGGAGTGAAAGATTTATACACCAAAGAGCTGGTCGGCTACGCTATCAATAAGCGTATGACCGCAGATTTAGTTTGCAAAGCACTAAATATGGCCATCAAGAATAAACGTCCAAGCAAAGGGCTAATCGTTCATTCAGACAGAGGCAGCCAGTATTGTAGCCATGCCTACCACAAGATCATCAAGCAGCATAAATTTACAGGCTCAATGAGCGGCAAAGGTAATTGCTATGACAACGCACCTATAGAAAGCTTCTGGGGCGTCTTGAAGAATGAACTAGTATATCATCAAGATTATAAAACGAGGTTTGCAGCCATCAATGATATCATCGGGTATATTGAGCTGTACTACAACCAAACGAGGATTCAAAAGGGTTTGGCCTATAAATCGCCAAGACAGGTGTGGTTTGACTACTATCGTCAAGCTGCGTAATTAAAATCTCCCAAGTTTATGTATACGGATTTGACGGCAGGGGTCAATAGTTTAAAACTTTTATATTTACGTGCGTTAGGACGTTACCTAGAAAAAATAAAAAACTTACACTGATTAAATTATTATGATTAAGTTTACTATTACCCTCGTCTTCTAAGTGTGGTTAGACCTTTGCCAAAATAGCTTAGTAGTAATAACAAGGTTATTATTATCAAGATAGGATAATTTCCCATAAGCATAAAGGGCGTGTTACCAACCCGTGCCTGTATCTCACCACGTAGTACAGTACGCTCAAACTGCGGTGCGCGTTTTACAATACGACCTTTATGGTTAATGATAGCGGTAACACCAGTATTGGTCGCTCGAATAAACCAGCGCCCGTTCTCAAGCGCGCGCATTTGTACCATTTGCAAATGTTGCAATGGTCCTGCTGAAGTGCCAAACCAGGCATCGTTAGAGACGGTCAACAAAAATTCAGTATCGATGGCATTTTTACGCGTGGTATCTGGATAAGCTACCTCATAACAGATAGCCGTCCCTATATTGTGTCCACGCACCTTTAGAGGTGACTGCTGATCACTACCACGACTATAGTTCTTAATATCCTGACTACCGGCCAAACTTGGGAAAATATCGAGCACGCCTTCAAATGGAATATACTCTCCAAAAGGCACTAGACGCTGCTTCTTGTATAGGCCTTCCGCTTCTACACCTCGAGCAATCACGCTATTGTAAAATGGGGGATACTTATCCGTACTGGCATTGAATGCCGCTTTATCCTTATAAGGGATACCAGTTATCCATGTCGTATTGGTCGCATTAGCCATTTCTATCATTTCACTAATAAAGCCCGCAGCCTCATCCTGAAACATAGGAATAGATGATTCAGGCCACACCACAACATCACGTCCCCACTCAGTGCGTGTTAACTTCGCATAAATCTTTAGCGTTTCTACTTGATACTTAGTCAGCCACTTTATATCTTGTGAAATATTACCTTGAATCAATGACACTGACAGATCAGGTGTGCCCTTAGGTTTTGTCCATTGCGGATTGACCAGCCATAATGATGTGCTAATGGCTAATAACAGTACAGAAACGATGGCATAACTACTGCGCCGAAGCAGTAGCTCTACTAAACTTGCAGCCAATAGTATGGCAACAAAAGAGACGGAAAAAACACCAGCAACGGGTGCTAAGGACGATAACCAATACTCTTCAGTAAATGCATAACCAACAAACAGCCACGGAAAGCCTGTGAATAACCAAGTTTTTAACCATTCTTGTAGCACCCAAAGAGCAGCAAATGAAAAGGGTTGTTTGCCTACCATACGGTTAAAGACTAGTGCTAACAATCCATGAAACAGTCCCATACCGAGACCCATCAATGCAATCATAATCAATGCGAGCCACGTTGGTGTATCGCTATAATCATGGATAGCAGTATAGAGCCAAAAGCCGCCGACGCACCATAGCCCCATACCGTAAGCTTCACCGATAATAAAAGCGCGACGACCACTCATACTTGTCACCAACAGCGCATATAAAATCGCTGGTGATACTATTGCTAGCGGCCAAAACCCATAAGGCGCTAGCGAAAATAAAAAAATAGCTCCTGCAAGCCATGCTGCTACTAGCGTAAGCGATAGCGGTAATTGATTTAAGTGAGTACTCAAACGCTTTTGTAGATTAATAGTAGACAGGCGCATCGCAAATTATCCAAAATTATGAGTTTTGAATTTTTAGTCAAAATCCAAAACTTAGATAGAGCCGTTAATACTACAGGCAGTATTTTAAAATAAAAACTGCTTATGATACCAGATACCAGCCTGCACTGCTCAATGGATAAATTTACGTACTCCGTTTGATGGGTTATTATGCTACATTACCAAACGATATGAAGTGTTACTTGATCTTCTATAGCTCACAATATCTACAGTACATGAGAGAGCACTATGACCCCCTTAAAAATAAAATCCAGTCTTATATTCAATCGTTATCTGTCTAAGGGGTTGCGTAGTACGTTAGTATTACTTGCCGCCTCATCACTATTTGCTTGTAGCCAACCGAGTAGTGGCGTATCTGATGCAAGCACAACATCGGCATCAACTGAAGATGTAGTGACTGTTCCGAAGACAGCTGAACCAAACGTTATAAATACTCCTATGATGACATCAGTAAGTAAACCAGACCTACTAAAAAACGTATCAGCCACTGTCTATAAAGATGCCAATTGCGGCTGCTGTAAAGAATGGATAAGTCATGCAGAAGATAATGGTCTAAGTGCAACCGCGCAAGATGTTGCGGACTTAGCCGTATTTAAAGAGCGCTACAGCGTTCCAAATGAAATGCGTTCTTGCCATACTGTAGTCACTACGGATGGTTACGTCTTTGAAGGTCATGTACCCGCTAAATATATGGCGCAGTTTTTAGAAAATCCGCCAGTACAAGCTATGGGTCTTGCCGTACCTGGCATGCCTATTGGTAGCCCAGGTATGGAGTATCAAAATAAATTCATGCCCTATCAGGTTATGCAGCTCAATAAAGACGGGACAACCCAAGTTTATGCTGATATTGAATCGGTAGAGCAGCAATTATAGTGTGTTAGCAGTTAAGAATACTTTGATTATAGTGTTAGCGTTAAAAGTAAATGAGGTAGGTATAAGACTGTTCTATTGCTTATAAAATGATTCTTCATCAAAAAATTCATTAGCTATTGCGACTTTAAAATTAAAAATAACTTTGAATTTGTAACTTTTGATGACAATGTAAGCGAATTTATCGGTTATTAACCCTTAAAATAGATAAATAATTAAGGGTTAATACAAGAATATACAGGATGTATCGAAACAATTACGTAATATTACATAAGCCAGTAGGGAATTAACATCTATATTAATATTATAAATTATTATATTATCTTAATAATTAGTTAGACCCTATATAGGGTAATTACTTCATCCAATAAAAAAACGTCTGAGGGTTAAATCTGTAATTTAGATTTAACCCTCAGACGTTTTTTTGCTTATAAAACAGTAGAAATTGTTGTCAATTTAGTCAGCTATATTCTGTATATGTTACACAAACTTACATTGTAAAATGTGGAATATTAGCAATTTTTTCAACATCAAAAAAGTATTTTTGGGGTTTTTAAGGGTGATGACAGGCTAAACAGCCTATGCTAAAGTCGGCTTTGTGTTTTGGCCAGCAGCTTGATTTGCAACAGCTTCGTAAGACTTCAATGATGCTGTGATCGCCAATAATCATTTTTTATATGAATAATATGCAGCAGAAGTATCAGTCACTATGACGTATATATACTTGAGTTGTTGAAATTTAATTGACTGCGCTGTTGTTGATAACAGACCATTTTGAATTAACCGTAGGTATTAGATTTATGAAACAGGCTTTATTGATTTTGTCAGTACTGGGTATGGGCATAGCACAAACGAGTGGTGCTGCTATCACAATCTCTCAAACAAATAATACCATCACCAATACTTCTGTGGCATCAAACTACGGTTCATCAAAAAACATCTATAGCACTAGCAGTGGTGCTTATGTTTCTAGTAATGATGAAATTAGTCAAGCAATTAGCAACCTAAGTGCGCAGGCCAAGCAAAAAGAGAATCAGCTTTCATCATTAAACAGCCGCTTATACGCTGAAAAACAACAGCAGCAAGTCAATAAGGTTCCTGACAGCAATTCAGCCCCCGCTATCGCTGCGGCTCGCGCCTCAAAAGTGGCTTTATCTGGCAGCTCTGGATATTGTGCCCGTTACGTACGTAAAGCACTACAATCAGCTGGTTATGAATTTACACCCAATCCTTCAGCCTATCAGTACGCCACTCGTGGCACGCTTGAGAAAGCAGGTTTCAGCAAAATCAGCAATGATATGCCAACCCAAGTAGGTGATGTTATTGTCTATGATCGCTCATCAAAGCGTCCACATGGCCATATTCAAATATTTGATGGCGAAAATTGGATTTCTGACTTCCGTCAGAACAGTATCAGCCCATACAGTGGTGTCTATGCTTATACGACATGGCGCGATTCAAAATACGTGGATGACGCATCCGCATCAGATCGTAATATCCACCTTGCTATGAATGATAAATAAGACTTTCTAAGTCAGCACAACATAGTTGTTATTTCCTCCAACCCAGTAGTGATCTTAATATCATTGCTGGGTTTTTTTGTGCTTAACATCAGGGCGTATTTAACCTTTCATGATTTGATCCGTCAGAAATGAACACTACTGATATCATTACTCATGACAGGAGTTATCGACAAGCGCGTTTAAAATGCCACATGATGACGCTGGTGCACTACTTGCACATTTCTGGCGCAAAACGGTCAAGTGATGCTTTAAGTGCATCAGTTCTTCCATTCGTATTTCCACAGCATGAATGTGCTCATCTAGCAAGTTATTCACATCGCCGCAGTCCTTGTCAGGCGACTCCCAGTATTCAAGTAAGATTCGCACATCATCTAAAGCCATATCGAGCGTACGGCAATGTAGGATAAATTGTAGACGCTCAATGTGCTCTTCATTATATAAACGATAATTCCCTTCGCTACGAAAAGGCTCGGGTAATAAGTGCTCCTTTTCGTAATAGCGAATGGTTTCTACTGTGGCACCTGTGCGTTTAGCGAGCTCACCAATTTTGATTGTCATAACAACCTCTATGATTTAAATAATTAAAGTGGCTGTAAAGACTAGCGCTAGAGAAATTAAAATTACGAAACTGTAGATAAATAACCTTGACTCTAAAGCCACTAGAGGGTTCATAATATCATTATTTAAAGGGTAAATTATTATGAAATATCATATTGAAGGTATGGACTGTGCCAGTTGCATCGGCAAGATTGAAACAGCTTTGAAACGTATGCCTGGGGTTTCTGATGTTGAGCTAAATTTTGCTACAGAAACGCTAGAGCTAAGCTTGGCCCCTGATGCGCCGACTCAGGCTAGTGATATTGAAAAAACCATCAAAAGCCTAGGGTTCGGTATATCTGCCAATACTGGTCAACAAACTGTATCGGCTATTGATATTGACAGCGACAATCAGATGGCTCCGCAGGATAAGCGGTGGTGGCAAACTCAAAAAGGCAAACAGGTTGTTGGTCTCGGTATTTTGATGGGCAGCGCTTATGCACTGTCACTACTGTTCCCCGCTTATGGGATATGGGTGTTTGCCATCGCTGTGATTGTAGGCGTTTTTCCATTTGCACGCAAAGCCTTAGCACTGGCTAAAACAGGTTCATTCTTTTCAATTGAAACGCTGATGTCCGTCGCCGTGCTTGGCGCACTTATCATTGGTGAAGCTGAAGAGGCCGCAGCGGTTGTCTTTTTGTTCTCAATCGGTGAACTGTTTGAGAGTATCGCTGCTGATCGCGCTCGCGCTGGCATCAGAGCCTTATCATCGCTGGTTCCGAAAAGTGCAATTTTACTTGATGCTCAAGGTGGGCAGCGTAACGTTCCAGCGACTTCATTACAAGTGAATGACCTTGTGCTGGTGCGTCCTGGAGATAGGGTATCTGCTGATGGTTCCATTGTTCAAGGTGCGTCCAGCCTTGATGATTCGCCCGTGACGGGAGAGTCTGTTCCTGTTGCCAAGACGATGGGTGACAATGTATTTGCAGGGTCAATTAACATCGATGGTGTGCTCCAAGTGCGCGTAGAAAAGACAGCCGCCGATAACACTATTTCGCGCATTATTGATTTGGTAGAGCAAGCGCAAGCTTCCAAAGCACCCACTGCCCGTTTTATTGAGAAATTCAGTCGTTACTATACACCGGCTGTGATGGCTATTGCCGCCCTAATTATCATCGTCCCACCGTTAACCATGGGCGGAGATTGGTCAACTTGGTTATATCGAGGTCTAGCCTTATTATTGATCGCTTGTCCTTGTGCTCTTGTGCTCTCAACACCAGCTGCTATCGCCTCTGGTCTTGCTGTTGGTGCGCGCCGTGGCTTGCTGATCAAAGGCGGTAGTGCTTTAGAAACTATCGGCCAAGTGAAGACGGTCGCTTTTGACAAGACAGGCACTTTAACTGAAGGCAAACCACGCGTGACCGATGTTGTTGCCTTTACACAAGAGGACTCAAGTATTCAAGGTCAGAATTCTCAAGGTCAAGATGAGATATTGGCACTTTTTGCCAGTGTGGAGACTGGTTCTAGTCACCCACTTGCTGAAGCCATTGTCAGCCATGCTGAAGCCGCTAAAGTTGTTATACCTGTGGCTTCCAAAGCTTCTGCTACTGCGGGTAAAGCGGTACACGCAACTGTCGCGGAGCGCGCGCTAGCTATCGGTTCGCCTGTTTACGCAGCCGATGAGGCATTGATTTCATCCACACAACAGGCGCAAATTGAGGCGCTGCAAAATGAGGGTAAGACCGTCTCTGTTCTTTTCGATGAGCAAAACCGTGAAGTGCTTGGATTAATCGCGCTAAGAGACGAATTACGAGACGACGCTCATGAAGGTGTGGCTCAGCTCAAAGCGATGGGTGTGCGCTCCGTCATGCTAACAGGCGACAACCGCTTAACCGCTCAAGCACTTGCCAGTAATTTAGATGTGGAATGGGAAGCTGAGCTGTTGCCTGAGGACAAACTGCGCTTGCTTAACGAGATGAAGAATAACCGCAAAATAGCGATGGTGGGTGATGGTATTAACGATGCGCCAGCGCTAGCAACCGCTGATGTTGGCATCGCAATGGGTGGCGGTACTGATGTGGCCATTGAGACGGCCGACATTGCATTATTGAAAAGTCGTGTTACGGACATGGCTCATCTCATCGCACTGTCGCGCGCCACTATGACCAATATTCATCAGAACGTCATTTTCGCCTTGGGTCTCAAAGGCGTCTTTTTGATCACGACCGTATTCGGCATTACTGGACTATGGATTGCGGTTCTAGCTGATGCTGGAGCAACAGTGCTCGTTACTCTCAATGCGTTACGTTTACTGCGCTTTAAAGGCGCGCCTCCATTGGTAACTGCGCCTAAAGTAGTTAAATAAAACCCTTCGAAATCAATTAAAAACTAGAGATAACAGCAGATTTCGGGGGTGGGTTCTAATAATAAAAATTCCACCGCCACAGTAAACTGCAACCGCATTAGAGTAAATAAGGTTAGACCGTATGTTGATTACAGAATTGGGCTATTTTGCCTTGCTTACCGCTTTTGTATTGGCGTTATTGCAGGTAATTCTGCCAACTATTGGTGTTATTCGTAACCAAGTTGCTTGGCAACGACTAGCCCCTAGCTTAGCTTGGGCACAGTTTGCCGCCATGATAACGTCATTTGGCGCTTTGATAGCAGGTTTTTATTATAATGATTTTAGCCTCAGTTACGTCGCGCAGCATTCCAATACGCTGTTGCCTTGGTACTATAAATTATCGGCGACATGGGGCGGACACGAGGGCTCTTTGCTGCTATGGATGACCATCATGGCCACATGGTGTGCACTGGTATCATACTTTAGTCGCGGCTTGCCGTTATCAATGCGTGCGCGGGTATTAGTTATTTTGGCCGGTGTACAGTTAATGATGCTAACAATGCTGATATTTACCTCGTCACCATTTGAACGTACCTTACCCAATCTAGCGGTCGATGGCGCTGATTTAAATCCTGTCCTACAAGATTTCGGTCTGATTATTCATCCGCCCATGTTATATATGGGCTATGTGGGTATGGTAGTGCCTTTTGCATTTTGTATGGCGGCATTGTGGGAAGGGCGTTTAGATGCTGCTTGGACACGCTGGTCACGTCCATGGGCGCTCGCGGCTTGGGGATTTTTGACCATTGGTATTGCACTGGGCTCGTGGTGGGCCTACTACGAGCTTGGCTGGGGCGGTTGGTGGTTTTGGGATCCGGTAGAGAACGCCTCGTTTATGCCTTGGCTTGTCGGCTTAGCATTGCTGCATTCATTAGCAGTCACTGAAAAGCGCGGGGTGTTTAAAGCATGGACCATCATGCTGGCTATTTTCGCCTTTGCCTTAAGCTTGCTTGGCACGTTCCTGGTACGCTCTGGAGTCCTTACCTCAGTGCATTCGTTTGCCGCTGATCCGACGCGTGGTTTGGTCATCTTAGCTATTCTTGGCATTATCATCGGTAGTGGTCTATTAATGTTTGCCGTTCGCGGTTGGCGTTTAACCGTTGAAAGTCAATATCAGCTGATTTCACGTGAGTCCTTTTTAGTGATCAACAACGCCATCATTTTGATTGCAACCTTAGTGGTGCTGCTCGGCACCCTCTATCCTATTATCGCTGATGCCTTTGGTTTAGGACAAGTGTCCGTTGGCCCTCCTTATTTTAATGCATTATTTGTACCTTTAACGTGGCTGTTATTAATAGCTATGGGTATGGGCTCAAATATTCGCTGGAAAAAAGACACCCGTCCACTACTGGGTATAGGCATGGTCATCGCCGTTAGTAGCTTAGTATTAGCCGCCATTATTACTTACTTTGTTAATCCATCGTCTATGCTTAATATTGGTGTGACTTTAGCCGTTAGCTTTTGGGTACTGCTATGGATGGCAGTTGATTTTAAAGATAAAACTAAGAATGCGCCTAATTTTTTTAACGGTTTGCGGCAGTTGCGTCTGAGCTATTGGGGTCAACAGACTGCTCATATTGGCGTATTGGTTGCTGTCATTGGCATAGCCTTTACTAGTAGCTTGAGTATTGAGCGTGACGTAGCAATGGGTATTGGCGATACAGTCAATGTTCAAGGTTACGATTTTGAAGTAACTGAATTTTTTGAAATAAAGGGGAGTAACTTTGATGCAACGCAAGCTGAGGTTGTAGTGACTAAGAATGGCCAAGAAGTGGCAACGCTATATCCTGAAAAACGTACGTATATTATCAGCACTATGCCAACAACTGAGGCCGCTATTGACCCCAATCTTATGCGCGATGTTTATGTCGCGCTGGGCGAACCTATTGCCGATGGTAGTAACCAATGGGCATTAAGGATTTATGTAAAACCATTAATTCGCTGGATTTGGTTAGGGGCAATTATCATGGCTCTAGGTGGATTAATTAGCATGCTTGATAAACGATACCGCATCAAAAAAGTTAAAGCTCCATTGCTAGTTACTGGTGATCTGGCTACTGATGGAGTCAATGAGGTAGCTATTGAGCAGGCAATCTCAGCATCGACGATGTCGACACTAAAGGAGAAATAAATGACTATGTCGAATAATACTCCTGAGCAAAAAGATAGCCAAAACAGTAAGCAGCGTAACCCAAAGACAATGAAAAAAAAGCAGACGAAGCTATGGTTCTTAATTCCGCTTATCCTCTTTTTTGGATTAGTAGTGATATTGTATATGCGCTTAGGTAAACCAACAAATATTGTGACCAATACCGCTCTTGAGCGTCCGGTTCCTGCCTTTGAGCTGCCGTTATTAGCAGATACTACCCGTACTATCACCAATGATAATTTGCCAGATAAGCCGTTTTTACTTAATGTTTGGGGCTCATGGTGCCCAACTTGCGTTATTGAGCATCCGTTTTTAATGCAACTAGAAGAGCGCGGCGTTGATATCGTTGGTGTGAATTATAAGGATGAGATTGGTAATGCGCTCAGTTACTTAAACCGAGGCGGTGATCCATTTTCTATGTCTATTCAGGATTCATTGGGTCAGTTTGCTCTAGACTTAGGCATAACTGGTGCGCCCGAAACCTTTGTTGTGGATGGAGATGGCATCATTCGTCAGCATATTGTTGGTGAGATTAATGAAGCCAATTGGCAACAGCGTGTTAAGCCGTGCCTGACCGTACTTAATGAGGCTAATAAGAACAACGATAGTCCTGATCTCATTCAGGTTGAGGAGATGTGCAAATGAACGTTACTCGAATAAGAGCTCCTCAACTAAAACCCAATATAGTTTTAAAACTAGCAAGCTTAATACTAGCGTGTCTGCTTAACATGACGGCAAACGCAGCTATTGACGTATACGATTTTGACTCACCACAGCAAGAAGCTCAGTATCGTGGATTAATAGAAGAGTTTCGCTGCCCAAAATGCCAAAATCAAAACCTTGCAGCCTCTGATGCACCGATTGCACAGGATCTAAAGCAAAAAGTCTATGATTTAATTAAAGATAGACGTAGTGATGCTGAAATACGCGCCTATATGCAAGAGCGCTACGGTGACTTTATTAGCTACAAGCCGCCTATGCGACCATCGACATGGATCCTATGGTTTTTTCCACCACTATTATTGCTCGTCTTAATCATCGGCTGGTTTTGGCAAAGTAAGCGTCGCCAAGTTGTCGCCCGTGGCCAAAACGGCGTTACAGTGAACAGTACTGCTGCCTTGACCTCTGCGGAAAAGGCTGAGCTTGATCGTCTATTATCGCAAGCTGAGAATGTCGACCACGATATTACTAGCCTAGAGGACAAAAAATGACCCTATTTTCTACTTTTGGCTTATTTGTAACTCTAAGCTTGCTGATTGCTCTTATATTTGCGCTGATTGCTATTATGCCATGGCTACGAGCACCGCGTTTGCAGTCCAAACCAATAGACAATCAACTGCTAGATATTAATGTTGCAGTATTTCGCGAACGTTTAGCTGAGCTACAAACAGATAAAGACAGCGGTACTATTAATAATAGCCATTATCAAAATCAAAAGCTGGAGCTTGAGCGTCAGCTATTAGATGCGCAGCGTCAGATAACACCTATGGTCACCCCTGATGTCAAAAGCCGTTTAATTGTCGCAGCTTGGATCCCAATATTGGCTGCAATGGCGTATTTACTAATAGGCAATCGTACGCCCGTGTTTGATTTGTGGACAAGCGAGGACAAAGTAGGACAAGTGGCTGACGACCTATTGACAGCTAAAATTGACAAGCCGCCATCATGGGCGTTTGAAGATGGTCGTCAACTGATTAGCGCCATGCAAACCAATGTTCATCGTAATGCTGATGATCCTAATCGCTGGATGCGCCTATCCGAGCTTTTCTTATCTATGGAGGCGACTGACTCTGCGTTAGAAGCCTTATCGCGTGCCTATCGTTTAGCACCTGATAACGAGGAGATTGCTACTACTTATGCTCAGACTAGTTTTTTTGTTAATGAAGGTCAGTTAGACGCTAATATTCGCCGTGTATTACAAGCTATATTAGCTAAAAATCCGCAACATGAACGGGCTCAAATGCTCATGGCAATGGGTGAGACTCGTAGTAGTAACTTTGCCCAAGCGCAAGGTTGGATTAAACGCTTACAAGGCAGCATTGTGGCCAAACCAGGTGATCATACTAAAGCTTTAGCAAGCTTAGATGAGTTAAGCAACTACGTTAGCACGCAAGAAAAGCAAGCGCTAGAAGGTATTGACGTGACAGTGAAAATTAACGCTAATTTATTACCGTTAGTGAAAGCTGATGATGTGTTGTTTGTTGCGATACGTGACGTTAAAGGAGGTCCACCGTTTGCCGCCAAACGTTTACCCATTAGTATTATCAAGCAAGGTGAGGCCAGTATCCGCTTAAGCAATCTTGATGCGATGATGCCAGATCGCACGTTAAATTCAGCTCGTAGTGACAAAACTCAGTTAGCAGTCGTTGCTCGTATTAGTCATAGCGGTAATGCCATAGCAGAGTCAGGCGACTTATCGGGTAATCCTATAGTGATTAGCGCTGAACAGACTCAGGTTAATGTTGAAATCAATCAACAGATTCCCTAATAAAAAATTATTACCGTAAGTTTCATAATACCAGAGCGGTAAGTGGCGCCGTTTATGAAAGTGGCGCGATTAATAATCGTATACCAAAAACATATACGTTTAACATTGTTCATTGTATAAACATAGATAAAGGAAACAACTATGACTGAATCTACCGACAGATTAGATAGTACTAAATTGAATAGCGTTGAATCGGCTAGTACTAATATTGCTGACAAGAAGGTACCTATAGCTGTGAGTAGTACTCATCAATCGATTGACTCTAAAACCATAAATCATACGCCTAAAGCTATGTACGTGACTTCAGGCAACTCAATAACACCTAAAGATAAGTTGGACAAAATGCCAAAAATGGTTGCCAATGGCAGTCGCGCTTTTATCTGGTATTTGTTGGCGATAATGGTATTAATACTTGATCAATGGACTAAGTGGTTGGCCCAAACCACATTAGCGTTCAATGACCCCGTACCGGTCATTGAACCATTTCTCAACTGGACACTCGCTTATAACTATGGGGCAGCATTTAGCTTTTTAGCCAACGCTGGCGGTTGGCAGAAATGGTTTTTCTCAGGCGTAGCTTTTGTAATGGCTATCTTTTTAACGGTTTATTTAATCAAAGCGCCACGTGCAGCCAAGCTATTATCTATGGGGTTGGCCTTAATGCTTGGTGGTGCGATTGGCAACTTAATCGATCGTTTAAGAATTGGTAAAGTGGTTGACTTTATCCATGTGCATTATGCTGATGTCTGGAATTATCCTCTTTTCAATGTTGCAGATATAGGTGTCTGTGTCGGTGTCGCATTGATTATAATTGACATGATATTTTTAGAAAGTAAGCGTAATAAATAAGCACATTGATGCCGATTATCACAAACAAAATGAACTAGCGTCGTATTCACTCTATACGGAAAAATACTTTTTATACTTGAGTATGTTTATAAAATGTGAACTGGAAGGTAATGTATGACTGGTATAGGTACTCACTCATTTTAGGTCTTAAAACTCAATACTTAAAAGCTCTGCGTAGAGCCATTATTATAGAGACATTGAATAATCCATAAATTCTTTATTGATAATAACAAAAGGAAAATACAGTGTCACAGACTCAGCCAACTATTGAAAAAATTCACAGCCTTAGAAAAAAACAAGAGACAGCGTTAAAAAGTCTTACCCTTATATAGTCGATACACTCTAAAAATGTCATAGCACTACTGGGATGAATTTTGCGCAGCCTCTGGGAACGCAGCACGCAAGTAAAATTTATACCAGTAGCGCGTTTAAATCCATAACATTTTTACATTCAGCTGACTATAGACTATTAATTGATTAAGAGACCTGTTTTGATAGTGCCCTTGGGGTATAGCTTTTGAAACCATTTTTCTTTATATTGTCACTTAGACAGGCTGGGCATTTGA
>NZ_VZIZ01000031.1 GCF_009812035.1 Psychrobacter nivimaris
CGTTGAGATGGGCGTAGAGCTTATCCACCCAATCGCTATGGACAAAGGTCTTCGCTTCGCTATTCGTGAAGGCGGCCGTACTGTAGGCGCTGGTGTTGTTGCTAACGTATTGAACTAATCCTTAAGTCTCAGCAATGAGCTTATAAATTAGTCATAAAAAAGGCCATCCTATCTAGGGTGGCCTTTTTTTATTGAGAAATATTGATTGTATAAGTACAGGGCTACATGAATAAGCGTGTGGCAAGCTCTACACGTATCATCTAAGTATAATGTAATAATAAAAACAGCTTAATCATAATCGTGTAAAAGGAACGTCATGTTTGCGATAGAAGTATTACCAACGAATGCAGTAGAACTCGAATACGTCATTCAAACTGTCGCTAATATAGAAGCGACGGTGCAACCAGATGATGCTTGGAATCAGAAAACATTGGCTGAATTGCTTGAACAAGACAGTATTCGTCTGCTGATTGCTTACGATCAAGCCAAAGAAGATAGTACTTCTTACCGTGAGATAGTTGGCTATTGCTTATATCAAACAACTTTTGAGCAAGCAGAGGTGTTACGTATCGGAACTGATCCAAAGTACCAACGCCAAGGTATCGCTTCGCAGGTATTGAATAAACTGCATGAGCTGTTACAGATTAATCAGGTAGAGAGTCTTTTGTTAGAAGTACGTGCAGACAATACAGCGGCGATAGCGTTATACGAGCAACAAGCATTTAGCATCATTCATAGACGCAAAGGCTATTATAAAGTGCCACATAAACCAGCAGTCGATGCATTAATCATGCAGCATACTTATATTTAATGAAGTGAGTAAAGCTTAGGGCGTGTCCTCAATTCAAACGAGTGTCCTCTAAATGGGCTAAAAACAGCTAAATTTTGCCAAACATCGTCAAATAGTTGGTCAATATCTCGATATTATCTGCACTATTTTCCTCGTTTGACGGCAATTTATCTCATTTTTATCACCATTTTTAAAATGAGGACACGCCCTAATAAAAAATAAACGGCGATGATAAAAGTAGCTATAACAGCTATGATATAAAAGCAGAATTAACTAAGCTTTATTGCAAAGGAATTTTCTTTTTACAGACTTCCACATCAAGCTGATAATCACTATCGGCTTTCATTCGACCTAAAATATCCAAGCGTTCGCTCAGTAACTCCACCATTATGCTGATATTGGCTTGCTGTTTTTTAACCTGTTCTAGTTTTTGCTGTGTTAGTACAAGCTGCGAATCAATATCCAAGTGACCATCATAATAATCATTCAAGCTATTTTTGATTTCGGTAAGGGTGAAGCCAATAGCTTGCGCACTTTTGATCAGCTCTATGCGTTCGATACATTCTGGATGAAATTCGGTATATAGACGGGAGCCTGCCTGACGCTTGCGAGATTTTAGCAGGCCTAATTGCTCGTAATGGCGAACCGTATCTTTGGTCGTATTGGCCTTTGCTGCTAGCTCTCCAATCAATAGAAACGATGTATCAAGTGCCATAATAACCTCTTATTTTTTCGCTATGATAATCATAACTCTAGTTGCCAAGGCGACTCGCTATCCAGTAGCGATACGGATAACGATTTATGAGAATGCTTTTGCCATGGCACAGACTGGCTGCCAATTAGGTTGTCTAACTGAGTCAGAAAGTCAGCACGCGGTAAGGTAGTGGCACCTAAGCTCATTAAATGATCGTTCGGTAGCTGACAGTCGACGAGTGCGACATTACTTTGTTCACATAAGCGCATCAGACCCCAAAACGCTAGCTTTGACGCATTAGATGCTCGATGAAACATTGATTCACCAAAATAGATGCCGTTTATTTTTAACCCGTATAATCCGCCAATCAGTTGACCTGCTTCGTCCCAAACTTCAATGCTATGAGCAAAGCCTTGCGCATGCAATTTGGTATAAGCTTCGATCATCTCATCATGAATCCAAGTATGCTCGCCTTCAGGCTGATTGTCATTAAGGCTATCGCTACGTGGTAAGCTACAGGAATGTATGACATCGTCAAAAGCTTGATTAAGCGTCACTTGCCAACGTTCGCGATTTGCTTGCTTACGTAGAGACTTACTCGGTTGATAGGCAGATGGGATGATCACACAACGCGGCTCGGGACACCACCAAGCAATAGGCTCATCTTCGTTAAACCAAGGAAACAGCCCTTGAGCATAGGCTGATATCAGCGTTTCGGGTGCCAGATCACCGCCCATAGCGACGATGCCAATGCCATCAGGATCGATAGAAATGGGATCGGGAAAGTCATAACGCCCAAGACTTTTTAAAGTCTCAGGCGTAATGTGTTTTTCGTGCTGTTGAGTAAAGTTGCCCATTTAGGCTTCTTTATCTGCAGTTAGGGTTGAATCGTAAGTGTGATCACGAGCGACGATTTCGCCCAGTGCATCCAAGTACTTTTCAGCATCCAGCGCAGCCATACAGCCAGTGCCGGCAGAAGTGATGGCTTGACGGTAAACGTGATCAGCTACGTCACCTGCGGCAAACACACCTTCGATACTGGTCTGAGTAGCATTACCATTCAAGCCACTATTAACGATCAGATAGCCATCTTTCATATCCAATTGATCTTTGAACAAGTCAGTGTTTGGCTTATGACCAATAGCGACAAACATACCCATTGTATCTAGTTGTTTAGTGCTGCCATCAATCATAGATTCGATGACGACGCCATTGACGCCCATGTCATCACCGACGACTTCTTTTACTTGGTGGTTCCATTCGATTTTGACATTACCATTTTTGGCTTTTTCAAATAGCTTGTCTTGCAAGATTTTTTCAGAGCGTAGGCTGTCACGGCGATGCACTAAGGTCACTTCAGACGCAATATTAGATAAGTACAAAGCTTCTTCAACCGCTGTATTACCACCACCAATTACCGCAACTTTTTGGTTTTTATAAAAGAAACCATCACAAGTAGCGCAGGCTGATACACCAAGCCCTCTGAATTTAGTCTCTGATTCTAGTCCCAAGTACTGTGCAGAGGCACCAGTTGAGATAATGAGCGCGTCACAAGTATAGCTACCGTTGTTACCTGTCAATTGAAAAGGACGCTCATTTAGGTTTACTTCATTGATATGATCGTAGACTAGCTCAGTACCGAAACGTTCAGCATGTGCTTTCATACGTTCCATCAACGCAGGACCTGTCAAATCATGCGCATCGCCTGGCCAGTTGTCGACTTCAGTAGTGGTGGTTAATTGTCCACCGACTTCCATACCAGTAACCATAACTGGCTTAAGGTTAGCGCGTGCTGCATAAACTGCTGCAGAGTAGCCAGCAGGGCCTGA
This sequence comes from Psychrobacter nivimaris, assembly GCF_009812035.1. Lineage (GTDB taxonomy): Bacteria > Pseudomonadota > Gammaproteobacteria > Pseudomonadales > Moraxellaceae > Psychrobacter > Psychrobacter nivimaris. Next base: position 3,314 of record NZ_VZIZ01000031.1, read on the forward strand.
GCCTAAAATAATGAGCTTTTCGTGACGTGGAGCAGTAGTGTCAGTTGCCATGAGTTGTTCCTTGCTAAATATACGAATTAAAAATGTAAGTTATAAATATAATAAAAGACGAATATCAAAAATGACTACGAATATGCTTCTTCTAATTGCTGTGTGATAATAACATAAGGGCACAGCGTACAAAGTGCAAGTTTGCTAAAACAAACACAGGTATCATTAGAATCAAAGAATAAATAACTTTAGAACATAAGTGCGAAAACGGAGACTATTTTATAGAATCTAGGCAATACAGTTAGCCATATTTTTCCACTATTGTTTCGCTAACCAGCTGTTTTCTTGGACAAAGTGTTTACTGATTTACTTTCTTACACGCTTTCTTGAGAAGACTGTCGCCACTGCACCTATGTATTTGTTATTATAAGAAGTTATGCCAAGTGTAGTAGGAGCCAAGCGATAACGGTTGTTTCAAGGCTCTACAATCGGCACATGCCAAACAAACACTTCGCTCGGTACATTTATGTCAACACTTTATGTCAGCATGATTAGGCTTAGTCATGCATTGGCGACCATTTAGTATTAATAACAAGGCAGATCTTACGTGATATCAGCACCGCTTATTGAGTATTTAAAAAAGGGAATGTTTACCCTCCTTGGGTTAATACTGGCCGTTTATCTGTTCGTCATTTTGATGACTTACACAGGCAACGATCCTAGCTGGTCGCACATCAGTAGTGATATGACTACGATTAATAACATGGGCGGCGAGGCAGGCGCATGGCTATCCGATTTGCTTTATAGCTTTTTTGGGTTTGGTGCTTGGTGGTTTTTGGCGTTTGTGGTTTATGAATCTATCTTGATTTGGTGGGAAAACAAGCCAACATTTTGGCTCATGCGATTGGTCGCTTATGTGTTTTTACTATTAAGTGCTAGCGCATTATTTGCACAATTGGTCTCTTTAGTTCAACAAGTCACGAACCCTGACGCAATCGGCCTCGAAGGTGTCGCTGGTGGCATTATCGGGCTAGAGTTACAGGCGCGTTTGGCACAGCTGCTATCGCAGTGGGGGAGTGTGGTTTTCTTAGCAGTATTTGTTGTGATTACCGCTACGTTTGCCTTTAATATCCATTGGATGACGATATATCAAAAGGTTCGTGCGCTATCGTGGCTTGGTTCAGGTGTAAAAAGTCAGGATGCTGTCGACGCTACTGAACCAAGTAGTACATTACAAGATAATAGCCAGAACTTAGATGAAACGGTAGATAAGAAAGTAGAGCATGAGCAGCTGCCATTGGAGTTACAGTCTGCTGAAAATACTAGCGTTACTCAAGACGTCAGCAGTAGCGGACGTTTCGGTAGTGTCTTGTCAGACTTTTTGGCAACCTCAGGATTGGCAGATAGTGTCAAAGCCTCTGTCATCGCAGCAAAAGCAGCGGCGACACCTAATAGCTCAAAAGGTGAGCAGGTAGATATCGATACAGGCTCGTTTAGTAACTCTACTGACGATACGGTTAATAGTACAGTCCAGCCAGTGTCACTAAACTTGACTGCACCTATTGCTCGCAAAGTTGAGCCAAGCTTTGCGTGGAATGATGCCAATACGGTCGATGACTTACTTGCAAGTGAGCAAATGGCTTACAGCGCCAATAGTATGGGCAGTTCCGCTATGCCTGTACCCAACTATTCCCAAACGGGTACTAGTACCACGGCAACGTTAGAGAAAGTAGTACCTGCTACTGTGACCACTACAACGATGGAAGCGGTTGCTCAACCAGTTGTATATGATAAAGAACCACTAGCTCAGTCATCAGTTGATGAGTCAGTGCACAGCGATTTGACCAGTCAACCAGTCGTTGAACCTGCTGATCCTAAAATCTCTATGATAAATGAGACTGCGGAAGTAGATAAGTTGGCAGAAGCATGGTTGGCAGAGCATACTGATATATCAGAACCTGAGGAATCTGTTGTAGAAAAGTATGAAGACTCTAAGCCTGTTCAGGAAACTGTAGCAGCTGAGCCAATATTACCAGAGAAGACGCCAGAACCTATCGTAGAAGAGCCTATTAGTTTTGCACAGGATTCAGCTAATCAACTGTCTGATACGCCTGTAGAGTTGCCACAGACTAATAATGCGTCAATAGTCTCTGAGCCTGAAGTCGTTCCGGTAACAGTAAAGACTGAGCCTGCATTGTCAGATATGTCAGACGTTTCAGACATGACACCAACCAATACGCCTCCTGCCAATCCAAAAGCAGCGCCAACGGTGGAAGTAACTAGCCCAGTCTCAAATGTGCAGCCTGAGCCTAAAACGCCCGCGCAACCATCTGTTAGTTTTGCTGTCCCAGAGGGCGATAGCAGCAACCATATCACCGATATGATGCCAGAGGACGACAGTGATGATGACACCAATGTACCGGTCATGCCGCATATTAGTGATGACGCAGCCTTCAGTCAAAAGTCGCGCTCGATGCAAACGGCAGCTTATCGCAGCAGTCTAACGCCTATTCCAGAAGTGTCTATATTGGATAAGCCAGATCCTGACCGCAAGCCTAGCTATACTGTGGCTGAGCTTGAAAAGTTGTCTGAGTTGTTAGAAATTAAGCTACAAGAATTTAATGTAAAAGCCTCTGTGGTTAATGCTATTCCAGGGCCTGTCGTCACCCGTTTTGAAGTAGAGCTGGCTGCTGGGGTGAAGGCTAGTAAAGTCACAGGTATCTCGCGTGATTTAGCGCGCTCACTATCGATGGCTTCTTTGCGTGTGGTAGAAGTGATTCCGGGTAAACCGTATATCGGTATCGAAGTGCCTAACAAGAAACGTGAAATGGTACGCTTGATTGAACTGCTCAATACAGAAACGTTCAAAGACCCGAAAGCGCAGATTAGCATGGCAATGGGTAAAGACATTGGTGGTAACCCAATCATTACCGACCTTGCGCGTGCGCCGCATATGCTAGTCGCTGGTACCACAGGTTCTGGTAAATCAGTATTGGTCAACTCAATGCTACTATCGATGCTACTCAAATATACACCCAATGAGCTGCGTCTTATCTTGATTGATCCAAAGCAGCTTGAGCTTGCTAACTATAACGATATTCCGCATTTGCTAACGCCAGTAGTCACCGATATGACGGAAGCCGCTAGTAGCTTGTCATGGTGTGTGGCTGAGATGGAGCGACGCTATCAATTGATGAGTTTGCTAAAGGTTCGTAAGCTCAATGAGTTTAATAAGAAAGTCATTGCGGCGGAAAAATCAGGCAATCCAATGCTCGATCCTCTATGGCGTCCGAATGACAGCGTAAGTATTAGCCAAGCACCTAAGCTAAAAACACTACCCATGATTGTCATTGTCGCGGATGAGTTTGCCGATATGATTATGCAGGTCGGTAAACAAGCCGAAGAGCTCATCACACGTTTGGCGCAAAAATCGCGTGCTGCAGGTATTCATTTAATGCTAGCGACTCAGCGTCCGTCAGTCGATGTCATTACGGGTCTGATCAAAGCAAACATCCCAGTGCGTGCGGCACTAAGAGTCAACTCAAAAGTCGATTCACGTACGATTCTAGATAGTGGCGGTGCTGAGGACATGCTGGGTAACGGCGATATGTTGTTCTTAGGGCCAGGGCAGATTGAGCCAGATCGTGTGCATGGTGCTTATGTCAGTGACGAAGAAGTTAACCGTGTCTGTGATGCGTGGCGTGAGCGCGGTGCCCCTGATTATATTGATAATATGGCAGGCAACTTTGAATTGTCTAGCCCAGGCGGTAGTAGTACAGCCAACGCCTCTGGTGAAGATGATGATTTATATAATGATGCCGTGGCCTTTATCATGGAAACACGTAAAGTGTCTGCCTCAAGCATTCAGCGTAAATTCAGCATCGGCTATAACCGTGCCGCTCGTATTGTTGACTCTATGGAAGAAGCTGGATTGGTCAGCTCGATGGGCAAAAGTGGTAAACGTGAACTATTGATGTAGGATCAATTCTTAAATTGATGACGAAAAAGCGAGTCATGAGAATGGCTCGTTTTCTTATGGAAGAAACTTAATAATGCTTTCATAAATTGAGGGTTTAGAAGTAAGTATTTATTATTAAATACGTTCTAGGGCGCGAAGAGTAGATTCTCATATTAGCTCCTTAACTAGCGAAATCCACAACTAGCGAAATTGACCAGATGACTAACGAGTCCGTTTATCAAATATCAGGCACGGTTTTTTATACTAAACTGAGAGGAGTTGATGAAAAATAGTCGTCAGTTTTAGAAAGTATGAGTGCTATGTAGTCTTAATAAAATTACTCTCCAAGGAAGGTTAGTTATGTTTAAAGAATATACTCAGTATGATGGGCTCGCCTTAGCGGCATTGGTCAATTCAGGTGAGGTTAGCGCAAAGGAATTGCTAGACGCTGCTGTCCATCAAGCCAATCAAATCAACCCTAAGCTAAATGCTATCGTGCATCGTTTTGATGAGCGTGCTTACAATGCTGCGCAGGCGGGTTTGCCTTCAGGTGTATTTACTAGCGTGCCGTATTTGCTAAAAGATTTATCATTTAGCTTCGCCGACGAGCCGATTACGATGGGCAGTCGCAGCGTCAATATCATTTCAGAAAAAGACAGTGAAATCGTCAAACGGATGAAAGCGACAGGTGTCAATACCTTTGGTAAGACTAATACTCCTGAGTTTGGTTTGATTATCACCACTGAGCCAAAAGCGCATGGCGCTACTCACAATCCTTTTAAAAAAGGCTACAGTTCTGGCGGCTCGTCCGGTGGTAGTGCAGCAGCAGTTGCGAGCGGTATTGTCCCGATGGCAGGCGGTGGTGACGGTGGCGGCTCGATACGTTTTCCATCTGCTTGGTGCGGTACGTTTGGGTTAAAGCCAAGCCGTGGACGTAATCCAATGGGCCCTAATCTTGGTGAATGCTGGGAGGGCGCAGTCGCTGACCATGTGATTACGCGTTCAGTGCGCGATAGTGCGGCGATGCTAGATGCCACTAGTGGAGCAGAGATTGGTGCCCCTTACGTTATAGCTCCGCCAGACGGTACTTTTTTGCAAGCGGCAATGCGTGCACCGCGAAAGCTAAAAATCGCTTTGCATCAGCAGCCTTTGATAGCTAATACGACAGTGGACAAGGAGGTACTGGCGATACTTGAGCAAACGGCTAAGCAATTAGAGTATATGGGGCATGAAGTAGTACCAGCTGAGCCAAACATCAATATCGAGCAGTTTTGGCATGACTTTATCGTTGTGGTCTGCGCGCATACGGCTTTTACGATTGATAATATCGAGCGTGAGTTTGGGGCTAACCATATCAAAAACCTAGAGCCACAAACCTACAATATGGCGCTGCTTGGGCGTTCGCTATCAGCGGTTGATTTGGCACATGCCAAACATGGCTGGCATCATAGCCAGTATCAGACGGGTCTATTGCTAGAAGACTACGACATGATTTTATGCCCGACTGTGCCCACGCCTGCGGTAAAGCATGGTGTACTACCGCCGAGTCGTATGGATGAGATGATGATGCGTAGCGCCGAGGTGCTTAACAAGGGTTTTAATATGGGTAGATATGCCTTTAGCTCAGGCATGATAGAAAAGCTAAGCGCACCTGTATTAGGTAAAATGGGCTTTACGCTATTGGGTAATGTTACGGGGTTACCCGCGATGTCAGTACCCGTAGGTATGAGCAAAAAAGGCCTACCGATTGGCATGCAATTAATCGGGCGTATGAATGATGAAGCGACATTATTCAGTGTGGCGGGCGAGATGGAGCGCGCAGGTTTATTTACCAAACACGCTTTTGAGAAGTAGGATTGAATTCTATAGTTTGGATTGATAACACTCAATCAAAGCGATAAATATCCATACCCAAACTATGATGGGCCATACTTTGATGAACGACAGAGACGCGCTGACCAGTACCTAATGCAAAAAATAACGGTAGCAAGTGCTCATCACTTGGATGAATGTCTTTGTAGTCTGGGTATTGCTGCCAATCGAGCGCCGTGGGAATGTCTATTTTAAGCTGCTGTAACAACCATTGTTTAAACGTTTTGGCTGTTTGATCGATGCTGTCAGCTTCCCAGCGCAATGCTTGCAAATTATGCGTAATATTACCTGAGCCAATGACGAGGATTTGCTCATCACGTAGGTGTGCCAACTGCGCGCCTAACTGATAGCAGGCGATACTGTCATAATGCTGCGGCAGTGATATCTGTACGATAGGCACATCGCCTTCTGGGTACAGGTGTCTGAGCGGCGCCCACACACCATGATCACAGGCACGTACTGGATTGACACTACAAGTGATACCACGTGCGGTCAGCTGCTGCGCAAGTGTCTCAGCCAGTGCTGGCTGGCCTATAGCAGGATACTGAATGTCGTAAAGTTCAGGCGAAAACCCTGAAAAGTCATGCCACGTCTTTGGCTGTGGATTACTACTAATCTCAAGCTTTGCTGACTGCCAATGCGCTGACATAATGACGATGGCACGTGGCTTAGGTAGGTTTTGACCGATACGTGCCAGTGCACTGGTCGTCGCAGACTGCTCAATTGCAAGAGTAGGCGCGCCATGCGAGATGAAGAGCGCTGGCAGCTTAGATGTATTCGTCGCTACATCAGACGTATTTTCCCATGCGGCAGCCGCTGTGATAGGCGTCTGCACATTATGATGGTCATTACGTTGATGAGTGGGCTTAAAGGCGTTAGGTGTCGCACGTTTTGGATATTTCATGTTGCATTTATTAGGGCGTGCGCCAGTTTTTCAATCTATTTTAGGGTTGATGTTCCAAATCAAAAAAAACAGCTCAGTATTTTATTTAATTACCACGGTGATAAGGGTGGTTATTATTGATACTCATCGCGCGATACAATTGCTCCATAAGTACGACGCGTACTAGCGGATGTGGCAATGTCAGTGCCGATAGTGATAACTTTGCATCGGCCTTTGCTAATACTTCTGGTGAGACGCCATCTGCACCGCCAATGACCAAGGCAATATCATCGCCTTGTTGCATGCCATCTGCGAGCTTATCAGCCAGTCCTTCGGTCGAAATCATCTTACCTTTGACATCTAGCACCCATAATTGCTCGCGGCTTGATGCATTATGAGCGGCTAATATAGCCTGACCTTCTTGCTCACGGTACTGTGCCAAATTAGCATCTGAAGGATTTTTTGCCCGCTTGGCTGCCGCAATCTCGACAATTTCTGTGCTTAGCATCGGTTGAATGCGTTTGTAATACTCGTCAAAACCCGTCTGTACCCAGCTAGGCATTTTATTGCCAACGGTCAAAATTCTTACTTTCATAATGCTTACCATCTCGATAACTAAATTCAAGCTTACTAGGGTGTGTTCTTAATAGTTGTATCGTTCGTTCTTTATTGTCTGCAATTTACATCAGAGGGTTAATCGTCTCTGATACGTTGCTACTTGCGCTTTGATCGTCCGCTTGGCTTGGCTTTGGAATGACAGTCAGCTTTGCATCAGACTCAAAGACAATGGCTTCGACATCATCAAAGCTATTAACCCCTTCAGTACGCATGGCACATTCGATTTCCTGACGCGTCAAACGTTCATCACGCATGGCGTCTGGCAAAAACTGCCCTTGATAAAAAACGATACGCGGCTCTGATAAAATAAAGTTACTAAATTGCGGTGAAACAGACGCATATTTGGTCACTACAAATTGCAATAGATACAATACTAAAATAGACGACACCCCTTCAACAAAGGGGATGTCCTTAAGCAAAATCGTACTGGCACCTAACGAACCGATCATGACCGTCACGATCCAATCGAAGTTGTTAAGCTGTGACGTTGAGCGTTTGCCAGAGATTTTGGTGACTGTCACGATTAACACGTAAACCATAACAGTCGTCAAAACAATACGACCAAGCTTGTCTATGTTGTCAAAAAAGATCATGTCCATAATGTTCGCTCCTATTATAAAGGTAAAACAAGTCATCGCTAAAATACTACTTACTAGGGCGCGTCTTACTTTGTCTCATTTTTAGTACTATTCTTAAAATAATGACACGCCTTAAACTTAGCCTAACGGATTTTACGCATTAGCAGGGGAAAACTTTGTAGCACCTTGTAGATGATGGTTTGTACTTACGTTGATTTGCGTATAGGGTCTAATAATCGATTGATAGACCATAGACTGATTCGCGCACTGACTAGAGTGAGAACCAGCATCAGCATCAGTGATGAAAGCAGGGGCAGTGGACGCTGCATCGCCATCTCGAACAGGACCTCACGGCTTATCGTATCAAACAGCCAAAACCAGATGGCTGAAAAATAAATGACCGTCAGCATCCAGACAATCATAACCCCACCAAACATCAACTTATTAATCTCATCTCGTGCTAATGCTCGCTTCTGATGTTTGATAAATTTACTGACAGCGATATAAGCACCCACGATAATAGAAACCACCATGACCAGTTGTGGATTGAGCGCAAGTTTGGTCTGTATCATCATAAATATGGTACTGGCAAGCGTGTATCCAATCGCAAAAAAACCGACATATCGAGCCAGTTTGGGCTGCACTTGTACAAGCGTTTGGGGTTTGTTAAGACTGGTTGTCTGGCGTGACATAAGCTAACCTTTATAAAGGTAAAAAATAGAGTATGGATGATACAACGTCTTAAAGCGTTAATTAAAATATCAACGCTGTGCCGTCCAGTCGAGCATGGCATCTAATACAGGTCGCGCTGCATAAGGATTTAATGCTTGATCAGTATTGATTATGCCGACGACAACATAATCCTGTCCTGACAGTCCTTTAACATAACCTGCCATTGAAGTGACGTTATTTAACGTACCAGTTTTTATCCATGCACGACCAGTGGCTGTTGATTCAGGCAAGCGATCGCTATGAGCGGCAATAGTGCCACTAACCCCAGAGACACCTAATGAATCGACATAGGCATTAAAATTTGGTCGACTGTAAGCATAAGTCAGTAGCTCGCTTAGGTTGGCGGCAGTGATAGTACACTCACGGCAAAGTCCTGATCCATTGGTCAAGTAAGGCGGCGGCGTACTGAGATTGGCTTGCCACCATTGATTGATGGTTTGTAAGGCTGCAGGGTAATCTGTTGTAGCAGGTTTACCAAACTGATATAAGCTATCAGCCTTTTTGCCACTAGATTTAACAGCCGCTACTTTATTATCCACCTCATTATTAGTGCTGGCTTCATGACTGCTTGGATTAGTGGCAGTTGTGCTAGAAGGTGTTGAATGAGTCAGCCTTTCTTTATCATAAGCGCCTATAGATAGCGCCACTTGCTCAGCCATGACATTGTTTGAGAAGTGGTTAATGTCATGAATCTGCTCGGTTAAATTCAACGACGGATAGCTGACCATAGGTAGAGGAGACATCGCGATAGCCGTAAGTCCGTGCGCTCGTTTCGTCGTCTTGGTCATCTCGTAAGGGGTTTCTTGCGAGATGACCTGCCCACTCAAAGTATTCCCTAGTGCTTGCCATTTGGCAGCGATGACGTGTGCTGCAAACTCTTTGGCATTGGGATACGCCACGTAAAAAACATGCTCACCGCAGCTCTCTGGGAGACTAGCATTTAACACAAGCTGCGTGTTTTGCCACTGCGGCGCTAGGCTATAGCTTGCCTGCCCACAACTGGCTGCACGGGTATTGATTGTAGCAGGCAGCTGATAATTGGCTAACCGCGGCTTATAGGTCACACTTGCTTGGCCGTTATCTTGAGGGTAAGTTTTGATACCAATGGTGCTAAAGTTAACCAACAACCCATCTGGGCTGGCGTTATAGGGACGTAGCGGTGAGTTATCAAAGGCTGCAGGATCTTTACTAACATTGTTAAAAACAGCGCTGTCGATGATGATATCACCATCGATATGACGAATACCGGATGCTTGCACTTTATACAGCAACTGTTTTAAGCGCTCGTGGGTCATTTTTGGGTCGCCACTACCTTGAATGATCAAGTCACCATGTAGACGGTTGCCGATGATAAGGCCAGTATGATAAACCCGTGTATGCCACACAAAATCTGCCCCTAAAGTGTCCAAAGCGATAAAGCTAGGCACGAGTTTCATGGTGCTGGCAGGCGTACGAGGAATGTCAGACTGGTGATCTAGCAAAGGCGAAAATGAAATCTTTATAGAGGTTTTATTGTTGCTCGCGGTATCTTGTACTTTGACATTCTGATCAAGCGTATGCTGAGGTTCGTCAGGGATAACCGTTGGAATGCTCTCTACGCTCTGATAAGTATAAGGGTCATCGGTATAAGCATGTATTTTTCGCTCATGCTTCTCAATGGTGCGCTGCTCTATGGTCATTAAGGCGCTCTGGTGGCTCGGATCGCTGATACTTGTATCCGTAGAGGCGTCTGTAGTTGGATGCTCAGATACTATAGTAGTTGCAGATTGGCTGTCAGGTTCATCACTATCGATGACTTGAATAGGAGTAGGCAGACGGCTGGCAGTCTTGTCACCTACAGGTGTAATCACGATGCTGATATCCGCTTCTGTCAAGTCGGCACGCGCCAAGGCTTGTTGAATGGCTACTGGCAACACGGCTTGTGCATGTATTGGCGCTACTATAACCGCTGCCAATAACGCTAACCTAGATAGACGTTTATTAGGCCAGTCTAGCGGTCGCAAATGACGACAAAGCGTGGTGATTTTGGTTGCAGCAGCAGAGTAATGACAGCGTTTAGAAGGGTATCGCATGAGCATCTTTCATCAGGTGGCAAAAACAGCCTATGGTAACATGAGTTACTGTTTTCGCACACGATGTCAGCAGCATAATTTTAGGGCGTGACATCAATCTGAATAGTAAAATTTAAATGGGCTAAAAATGGCCAAATCTTTGCTAAACTGCGTCAAGTAGCTGGCTAATATCTCGATATTATCTGTACTCCTTTCCTTGTTTGACTGCCATTTACTTCATTTTTATCACCATTTTCAAAATGAGGACACGCCCTAGCGCTAACAACGCCCTTGTTTAGATAACTAACTCTAACTATAGATTGAACTGCGAGCATGCTTTACTGCTAACGCACATGCAAAAAAGCCATCGCCGTCATAACAGCATCGTTATAAGCATCATGCGCGCCCAGTTCAGGAATATTGTAATGGGCTAATATGCGATTCAGATGTTGGGCTTGGCCAGACAGCCCTTGTGTATGTCCACTGATACGCCGACTGTACAGATGACGCAAATCTATGACTTCGTTTGGTAGCGAGGTTCCCATATAGCGTTTGACCAAAGGATTTAGAAAAGCCATGTCTAGCTGTGTGCAGAATCCAACGATTGGTCGATTACCTATGAATGGTAGCAGCAGCGCCAACATGTCATCGTAACTCATGCCATGCTCAACATCGGCGGTACGCAAGCCATGAATGACAATAGTGTCGCGGTCTGGCATTACAGGAGGTCTGCAAACCAAATGCATGCCATTACTCGTGTCGATAGTATTACCATTAATATGTATCGCTGCTACAGACAGCAGGTGATGCTTTTTGGGGTTCAGTCCTGTCATTTCGCAGTCAATCGCCACCCACTGCTCAGCCAAAGGTGTCGTAAACATTGAGGCCAGCTCTGGACGCTGCAATTGTGTCTTTTGCCAAGCGCAAGATAACTGCTGTAACCAGCTCATATTGGTTGCTCATCCATCTATGTTATTTTTGTATTTATAAAATTTCTCTATTTATGAAGCCTCTGTACTAAGACTGCCACATTTATGCGATTTCTAGCTGATAGTGTTGACGCAATTGATTCTTAAAGCTTTTGACCACGGCCAGACACTCTTTGAGTAGGTCACGTTCAAGTGCAGTCAAAGTCGTAGGGTCTACTTGCCGTGCATGCTTATCGTCGGTCGAGAGCGCCACAGATAAGCGCTGCGCCATAAAAAATTCTAGTGCTTCTAGCAAAGTATCGGCGCGCTCTTGGGTCATAGCATCAACCTGTACTAGAGCCTTTAAACGCGCCTTGGTACTAGGCACATCGAGCACATTGTTTTCTAATGCTAAAGTGCGGATACCATGCACCAAAGGAAAAATACCGGCTTTTTTTAGATCAATGTCGGATGATGCTGATTTACCGCCTAGTAAAGGTACAAACTTCTGCCACCATTGATTAACATCGCCAAACTGTAGCGCTGCCCGTGCAAACTGCCTGACAAACATAGGGTCTGCTTTTTGATGAGCAAGCTTTAAATGCTGACGTACTTGAGTAAGCAGTGACTCATCGCCGCAGACGTATTCAGCATCTAGTATTGCAGACAAGTAAATACCATGCATCGGGTCGGAATTCCTAAACCATAGGCCAATTTGCGCAGTGAATTGCTTGAGCGGTTGTCGCCACATAGGATTGGTCATCATGATATTGCCATCACACAGTGGGTAGCCAAGCGTTGCTAAATGGCTATTAAAAGTATCAGCAAACTGTGCTAAATCGAGGTGTGTATAGCCATCACGAATGATGAGCGCGTTGTCTTGATCGGTACGCATGATTTGCTCACCGCGCCCTTCTGAACCCATAACGATAAGGCAGGTATTGGCCATCACTTCATCAGGTACGATTAGTTGCCATAGTTTGGTAAACACCTGCGCATTTAGCGTCTGTACCATACGACTGATATTGCCAATTTTGACACCATTGTGATGCTGTGATCGAATATAGCGACCGATCAGCTCAACAGCGGTATCTAGGCTCGATAAGTCCTGTGCCTGTTCGATTTGAATACTAATCAGCTGCGAATGATGGCCAATATGAGCGAGCATATCACTTTGCCCAAGCACACCGACGACATCACCACTCTGATCAACGACTGGCAGTCTATGAATACGATAGCGAGTCATGGTCAGCAGCGCATCGCCAATCTCATCACTGGCTTTGATCGTACGTAGATTGAAATTGGCATAGCGTTGACAAGGTGTGGTGGCAGGATTTTGTCTGTCGCTTACGGCGCGGCAGATATCAGTATCTGTCAAAATCCCTAAGAGTAATCTTGTCTCAAGTTGCGCTATTTGTGAGCCATCTAAGTCATTCAAATCATATAAGCTATGTAGCGGTCGGACCAGTACATGTTTTAATCCAGCTTTGGTCATGATGCGGGCCGCTTCGTACAAGCTATCATTGGCATCGACGATATGCACTGGTAATAGATGAATATCTATCACTGGTTGTAGCATGATCTGCTGTACTTCTTGTTGGTTGGTGTAGCTGGCAGGCTCTAGCGTTCTATTATGACGTCGCTGGCGCAATGCTTTTAATCGTTCAGGCAACTTGTCTGATAGTATTTGGCGTACCAGATGATTTTGCGCGCTGATTTTATCGATAGCAGTGCCAGAGACTTGGAGCAGTAACGTTTCTTCATTGGCGCGGAATTGATAGGGCTGTATAGGTGTACTTTCATGCTCTAGCTGATTATCCTTGGTAAGTGATTCAGGTAGGCGGCGGCTATCAAACCAATCATTATTGTTCAGACCGTCAGCATGATTGCTACCTACATAGGACGCGACAAACTCACCATCTAGTGATTGCTCGATTTGCCCTTTGATGACCACATATAGACATTGCAGTTCTTCTGCAGGCAAGCTCTCGTTTTTGGCAAGGTAGCGTATTTGTGTGTTTTTTCTAATGCTTTGACGCTCGGCTAAGCTCAGTACGTCAAAGGGCGGTTGGCTAAAGTCAAGATGGGGCACGGCATCATCCTTGATGGCATATTTTCGGTAGAGACTTTACTATAGCATTAATAAAACAAAAAGCCTCCAATAACCACAATATAAATAGGGTTATTGGAGGCTTTTTGCTACTGCGACATTTATTCCAGCTACATTAGATTTTTCTAATTAGCTTTAAGCGTTTAGTAGGCTGCGGATACGACTGATTGCTTTTCGGCTCTCATCGACACTCGCGACCAGAGCGATACGCACATAACCTTGTCCAGGATTATGACCATCAACTTCACGTGACAAATAGCGTCCTGCCAATGCATGGATATTGGCTTGCTCATACAGCGCTTTGACAAATATTTCATCATTACCATCGAACTGTTCAGGCACTTTGACCCAGAAGTAAAACCCAGCATCAGGCATGCGTAACTCTAGCAACTCCCCAAGCTCGGACATCCATAGGGCAAACTTCTCTTGGTATAGCGAGCGATTATGAGCGACGTGTTTTTCGTCTTGCCATGCAGCGATAGAGGCCAGCTGATGAGGTATCGGCATTGCACAGCCTTGGTAAGTGCGATATTGCAAATAAGCCTGCAAAATTTTGGCATCACCGGCCACAAATCCAGAGCGCAAACCCGGTAAGTTTGAACGTTTGGATAGAGAGTGGAACACGATACAGTTTTTGAAATCGCGGCGACCAAGGGCCGCACAAGCTTGGAGCAGTCCAATCGGTGCTGTATCAAAATACAGCTCGCTATAGCACTCGTCACTGGCAATAATAAAACCGTACTGATCTGACAGGCGAATGAGGTATTCCCAATCATCCATTGTCATGACGGCGCCTGTTGGATTGTTTGGGCTACAGACAAACAATAGCTGTGTACGCGTCCAGACGTCTTTTGGTACCGCGCGATAGTCACCTTTGTAGTCGTTATCTGATGTACAAGGGACAAAGTAAGGCGTTGCCTGTGCCAGTATCGCTGCGCCTTCATATATCTGATAAAACGGGTTGGGCATGACGACTGTAGGCAATGTGTTAGACGCTAGAGAATTGCTCTCTGTGTCAGCTACATCATGATCAACGACCGCTTGTACAAAGCTAAAAATCGCTTCTCGTGTGCCCATTACTGGTAATACTTGAGTATTGGCATCGACGTGATTAAGAAAAAACCGCTTCTCTAACCAGTGGGCGATAGTTTGACGGAGCTCAAACATACCGTTTGTGGTTGGATAACGACTTATTTTGTCCAAGTTTTCGCGTAGGACGTCCAGCACAAATGCAGGAGGCTCATGTTTTGGCTCGCCAATACCGAGCTTAATTTCACTGTAACCGTTGGCAGGCTTGCTATCGGCAAGCAAGGTTGCCATCTTTGCGAATGGATAAGGATGTAGATGCTTTAAGTTGTGATTCATAAGTGTGATAACTATAATAGACAATTAATAATAAAGTTATAAAGAAAATTTACATTAGAGCAGTGTAGCACTTCTCTAATTTTTTGTCCTTTTCTTCTTATATCGTGAATAGGCATTTACCAAGCGTAAGCTATTCATCATATGACTACCAAATAGGTAGTCGCTCAAAAGTCTTTTGAACCTTTCATAATTTATAACCTATAACAATATAAAAAATGACTACATCACAAACGTGGTAGATCGTTTTAAGGATAGTTTGATATGTCTAGTGTGTTAAATAATGATGATCTCATCGCTAAAGATATCAATAATGAAAAACTTGATAACAATTTACAGCGCTCTAACCTGTATAAACTGCTCAAAGAGCGTGAACAGAGCTGGTGGCAAGCGCGCCAACAACTGATCGAGCGTCAAGAAAAGAAAATGTTTTGGTATGGTGAAAACAGCCTAATTATGTGGCTATTATGGCAATTGGTCGGCTACGTGGTAGTGGCAATGGCCTTGATGCTGCTCAACAATATATTTGGTATCTCATTACCGCTATGGCAATACGTCTCTTTGTTTGTGATACAGACCATATTTTTTGTCAGTGCACTTGCTGCTAAAGGCCAGTTGGCAAATAAACTACAGCGCAAGATAGACAACGACGAGCTGATGCGCGAAGAGGCGCTCAACGAGATGATTATTTTGGCAGAAGATAGCCTGTATCCTGATGTACATGCCAAATCGCCTATTTCTTTAGAAGCCTTAGATTATTATCTAGATGGACAGTTTCACCTAGCAAGCTTGCAGTGTTTGCTACAAAAAGAAGTCGATGCTGGACGATTAATCATGGAGCAGCAGCCACCTGAAGTAGGTGTTTTGCCGCCAGAGCTTGCTGACGATGAATTGAACGAACATGCCAGCGAGATAACCTATAGAAGTACGTTATAAAACGTACTTCTATGATGACTATCAGACTACTTTTGCTAGTTAATATTCAAAATAATGGCTAACCAAAACTATCTAGCCGTATCAAAAATATATTACGCTATTATGCTCTTTCTGAACGGTAAGACTGGCTAATAGCGCTTCCTTTAATGCTTCCAGTCTATCAGGTGAGAGTGGCTTATCGTTTTGATCACTGATATAAAACATATCCTCAGCACGCTCACCTAGAGTAGTAATACGCGCAGCATGTACTTCGATTTGCTCTTGCAAGAAAACTTGCCCAACTCGCGCCAATAGCCCTGGCTGATCAAGCGTTTCTAAGCTCAAGATGTGCTGATCTGATGCTTCATTGAATTCAAAGTTAATCACCGTTTTTACTTCAAAGTGTTTTAACTGACGCGGCATACGCTTGTTCGTCAGTTTAAGTACGGTAGGGTCTTTGAACGAGTCAATTAAGCGTTGTTTTAGCTCTTGTTGGCTCTCCTCATCAACCAGCAATGTGCCACTAGGATCTAGCAATACATAAGAATCCAAAGCAAAATCACGGGTCGCTGTGATAATGCGTGCATCTAATACATCAAGATTCATCTGATCAAATACTGCCATAGTAACGGCAAATAGGTTCATTTGATCTTGGGTATAAACAAAGACCTGTACCGCATCAAGTGCCAATTCGCGATGTTCACGCAAAACGACCAATGGTGGACTATCAGCATTAGAGGCCAATCCAATCGGTGGGTGATTCAAAATAGCTTCAGTATGCCATAAGATATCTTCTGCAATTTCTCGCAAGAAATACTCATCGCCCAAGTCATCCCATAGACGCAATACTTCATCGCGATTCATATGTTGGTTGTTGACATTATCTAGCATCGTCAACGCTTGCTTGCGTGTGGCGCTAATCATATCTTGACGATTGGTAGGCGCATCGATATCAGCGCGCAAGATGCGCCGAGTTTGTGAGTATAGCTGTTTCATGAGGGTCGCCCGCCAGCTGTTCCATAGCTGTGGGTTAGTCGCATTCATATCAGCCACCGTCAGTACATACAGATGGTTTAGATGAGTCACGTTACCGATGAGATCAGAGAAAATAGTCACCACTTCAGGGTCTGAGATATCTTTTTTCTGTGCAGTAATCGACATAAGAAGGTGATAGCGCGTGAGCCAGCCTACTAAATTCGCATCAGCCAAGCTCATACCATGCGATAAGCAAAACTCAATCGATTCGGTTTGACCAAGTTCACTATGATCGCCGCCACGGCCCTTAGCAATATCATGGAACATGGCTGCCAGCACCAAAATCTCTTTACGCTCGATACGCTGAAAGATAGAGCTGACCAGTGGAAACTCTTCTTGAAAGGCTGGATCTGTAAATCGATGCAAAATTCTAATCAAAAATAAGGTATGCGCATCTACTGTATAACGATGGAACAAGTCATATTGCATGAGGCCAGTGACTTGCGCAAAAGCGGGAATATAGTTACCCAATACTCCATAGCGATTCATAGTACGTAGACGATGGAATAGGTAGTTTTGTTCTTTTAGATTCGATAAAAACAACGCTTTGTGCGTAGGATTGTCTCTATATATCTGATCGATGCCGCGTGCGGCAATTTTGAGTGCGCGCAGGGTATGAGTGCGAACTTTATCGATGCCATGCTGACCCATCAATAAAAACATCTCTAATATAGACTCAGGGTGCTGTGCAAAAACTCGATGATGCGCAATGGCAATCTGGTTGCCAATACGGTTGAATCGCGCATTTATAGGCTGTTTTTTTGGACGTTCATCGTCAGGCAGCTGCGGCTCTATGATCGTTTCATAATAATGATTGGTCAGCATCTCAGACAGTGTTGATATCTGCATCGCACAGCGATAATAGTCGCGCATAAACCGTTCGACCGCAGCATTAGGCTGGTCATCAGGCTGGGTCTCGTAGCTCATTAGCTGAGCGATCTCACGCTGATAGTCGAATAACAGCTTGTTTTCATTACGGCCTGTTAGTACATGTAAGTAATGACGAATTTGCCATAAATACCCTTCAGCAAAGCTCAACTCATCAAATTCTTTTTCGGTCAAAAAGTTCTGTTGCACTAAATCATATAGCTTGCTCACGCGAAAATAACGCTTGGTGACCCAGCCGATGATATGGATATCACGTAGCCCGCCTGGTGCTGTTTTGATATTGGGTTCAAGGTTGTACTCGGTGGCGTTGTGCTGCAAGTAACGCGCTTTGGATTCTTCCATTTTTACATCAAAAAAGGCGCGCGGAGACCACTGTTTATTGACGATTTGAGCGGGCATGTCTTGCAAAGCTTCATTACCGATTAGGAGTCGAGCCTCTAGCTGAGCACTGGCAATCGTATGATCAAGCGCTGCCTCTAGCGCATCATTAACACTACGTACAGAGAGCGCAGGCTCTAGTCCTATATCCCATAGTAGAGCGACCAGTTTATCGATTTTACTACTGGCATCAGTACCTATTTCACCAGGAGACAGAAGCAAAATATCAATGTCTGAATAAAGCGATAGCTCACCGCGCCCGTAACCACCAGTCGCAAAAAATGCCAAATCAGTCTTATCCAACTCAAACCATTTAAACAATGCAATCAATAGGCTATCGATAGCGCAAGCACGCGCTGCAACCAGTTGGCGAATATTGGTGCCACGTTCTAGTGAGCGGCTGATATCGTCGTTGATCTGGGCCAACCATTCAGGAATGCCAAGTAGATTCTTGTCTGTCATATTTTTGGCTGACAGTGGGGATGAGTCTGTCGCCACCTCACTTGGTAGTATCGGTAAAGGCGTCAAATCAACAGAGGCGATATCACAATTAAACATGAGTGTTATCCAGTTAAGAGTTTAGAAATAGAACGTTCGAGCTGAGCGCTATTGGGCATCTAATGTACTGATGGCTAATAAAAGTCACGAATAGCAATTATCAATAAAAGTGCTGATAAATATATCAATAGAAGTTATCAGGTCATCTGAGTATAAAGACAAAGCGCCTATAAGCACAATACTCAATATGCCCTAATTAAAGACCAAAAAAAAGACCGCCTAAGCGATCTTTGATTGTACTACTGCGTCAAAAAACTCAAATCTTCTTCTGGGCGCGTGGTAAAGACTTCACAGCCATTGTCCGTCACCACCATGGTATGTTCCCACTGTGCTGACAGCTTGCGGTCTTTAGTAATCGCCGTCCATTCGTCCGGCAAAATCTTGGTCTGCCACGTGCCTTGGTTAATCATCGGCTCAATGGTAAAAGTCATGCCCGTTTTTAGCTCAAAGCCTGTGCCTTTTTTACCATAGTGCATGACTTGCGGCTCGTGATGAAACTCATCACTGATACCGTGACCACAAAACTCGCGCACGATACTAAAGCGCTCAGGCTCGACCACTTCTTGAATAGCGGCGCCGACATCGCCCAAGCGCGCGCCGTTTTTGACCACACTCATGCCAGCATATAGCGCGTCTTGTGCGACTTTGCAGATACGCTGCGCCATGATAGAACCATTGCCAACGATCCACATTTTTGAGGTGTCGCCATAGTAGCCATCTTTGATGACAGTCACATCAATATTGATGATATCGCCATCTTTGAGTAGCTTGCTTTCTGTTGGGATACCATGGCAGACCACGTGATTGACTGACGTACAAATAGATTTTGGGAAACCATTGTAGTTAAGCGGCGCAGGAATGGCCTGCTGCACATTAACGATATAGTCATGAGCGATTTGGTTAAGCGCTTCGGTACTGACGCCAACTTTGACGTGCTCGTCGAGCATTACCAGAACATCACTAGCGAGTTTACCGGCCACGCGCATTTTTTCTATGGCGTCGGCGGACTGGATAAGAGATTTTTTAGTCATCATCATCTGTCTTATAATTATGGGTTTAATGTAGATAGATTATATCATAAATGGATGAATGGCAGTTTCATGTTAAGTGATAGTGAACCTATCATTATTATTGACAATAGTTACTTTACAGCCCCATTTGAGCCGTTATGACCCTCCAGTCACGATGATGTATTCATATTTTGACAATTTAGTTGAATCTTGTAAAAGATAGAGGTAATGTAATTTTGCATGCTAAAGGGATTAGCAGCAATTTTTACTGTAGTTGTGCAGTAAAAATAACCAAATCAATGATAACAAGGATGTTGTTATGACGCTTTCTTTGTACATTCGTGCAGCTCTCACACCGAAAACATTGTTACCAATACTGGGTTCAATCAGTGCTGGTGTGCTTCTAATGACCATGCAAACCACTTCTGCTCAAGCTGCAGGACAATACTATAATTGTGCCAATGCTAACGGTTGCAAGTTGGTAGACAGTAAATACTTCACTTCTAGTTACACTAAAACTCAATATCCAGTCGTCTTGGCACATGGGCTTGGCGGCTTCACAACGCTATTTGGGGTCATTGATTATTTTAATGGGATTCCAGAAGACTTGATGAAAGGTGGCTCAGAGGTATATACCACCAAAACGTCAGCGGTCAATAACAGCGAAGTTCGAGGTGAGCAACTGCTACAACAGGTCAAGACCATTGCTGCCATTTCAGGTGAGTCTAAAGTTAATTTGTTTGGACACAGTCAGGGCGGTATAGATATCCGTTATGTCGCTGGCGTCGCGCCAAAGTACGTGGCTTCAGTAACCGCAGTATCAAGTCCGGAGCAAGGCTCAAAAACCGCTGATTTTGTTAAAAATGTCCTTGAGCCAAATAATACTTCTGGAGAGCCATCCAATGTCATCACCCAGCTAGTATCAGGCGTGTTTAATCTGATTGGTGGCTTTACAGATATTGGTTCTGGTATCAGTTTCAATCAAATTCAACAACAAGATGGCTGGCAAGCGCTCGTGGCTCTATCTACCGATGGTGCTGCTAAGTTCAATGCCAAATTTCCTGCAGCAATGCCAAAAAACTATTGTGGTCAACCGACTAGTACGGCGGTCAATGGCATCAAGTATTATTCGTTTAGTGGCGTTGGGCAAATAACGAGCGCACTTGACCCTAGCGATTATCTATTGGCCGCAACGGGCGTACCATTCGCAGGGGAGTCTAATGATGGATTGGTATCTGCTTGCTCAAGTCGTCTTGGCTATGTGATTCGTGATAATTATAGAATGAACCATTTGGATTCCGCTGACCAAGTCTTGGGTCTGACGGCATGGGGAGAGTCTGAGCCAAAATCTATCTATCGTACTCAGGTAAACCGTCTGAGAAACGCTAACCTATAAGCTGAACTACAAAATAAGAATATTCATTGATTGAGAAATATCGTTTATGTCAAATAACCGCCGTCCAGCCTATGCAACAATTGCTATCATCGCCGTGGTTATCATAGCCACAGCGGCGGTTATTTTGTGGTTCAAGCCTAGTAACGATGTAAATTCAACTTCAACTTCAATCAAATCCTCCGTCTCCGATAATGAGAATATCGAGTCAGTGACAACTGAGTTGGCTGCGGGACAAGTCGTAAAAGCGACAATGACACCCAGCCAGTCTCAATTTGTCACAGGATTAGAAAATTTACCACGCTCATTAAAGGGCACCCAGATTGATGGTGAAATCATCATCGATGAAAATAAACAGTTGGTCGTCACTGAAGGTCTGCGGCGTTTGTTTGATTATTTTTTATCCGCCCTAGGTGAGGAAGAAGAAGCGGTTATATTTGCCCGTGTGGAGAGTTATATTCGCCATCACACACCAGAGCCTGCCGCTAGCCAAGCGGTCACTATTTTTAATCAATATGTTGCTTACCTTAAAGCACTTCCTGAGATAGAAAAGCGCTATGGTAATCTGCAATTACAGGCGACCAAAAGTGGTGAGCTGGACTTGAATGCAGTTGCCCAACAAAAACAAGATATCGCTAATCTACGTCAGCAGTATTTTGACAAACCAACCATCACAGCATTTTTTGGCGCAGAGGATGATTACGATAATTATAGTATAGAGATGGTCAGAATTGACCAAAATAAGCAGATGTCTGACGCACAGAAACAAGCTGCCCGTCAGGACTATATCAGTCGATTGCCAGAGAATGCTACTAAAGCCAATATCATGCAACAAGCCAATATTAGCGAGTTGATGACTCGCACTGAACAGATGAAAGCTCGCGGTGCAACGCCCGAGGAGTTATATAATATGCGCCGAGAGCTAGTCGGCGCACCAGCAGCAGAAAGGCTGGCACAAGTAGATCAAGAAGACACTAATTTTGACCAACGCTTCACCCAGTATGAAACTCAAAAAACCCGCTTATTAAGCCAAGGTGTCAATGCCGCCCAAGCGCAAATTCAGATAGATCAGCTTGAACAGCAATTATTTAATGACACTGAGCGTAAGCGTCTAGATGGTTATGCAGCATTACAACGACAGCAAGCTGTCAATAATCCCTAATTACCGTCAATAGTTATCGTCAATAGTTATCGTCACTAGCTATCGTCACTAGCTATCGTCACTAGCTATCGTCAATAACCATCGTTGATACGGATAGATAAAGTAAGCAAGATTATAGTTAGCAGCTCATTTAGGTACTGGCAAGAGCAAGTAGTCAGATATTTGCAAAGTAGTACAAAATGCATTCCGAATAACTACCCAGTTTATGATGACACCTCCCTGTGAGTCATGCACAATATTGCCATTGTTTAGAGCATTAAATAAAACAATAAATGAATCATAATAAGTCCGAGCTTTTACTATACCTATGAGAGCTTATCACTTGTCTATCAGCGCTGATGGCTCATGCAGATAGTGTGTTTAGTAAAAGTATCGGATGCAATAAAGCTAGGAATTGATATGAAGAACATGACTAAAGTAATGATGGCCGCGACATTGGCAGTTGGTACGCTTGCTGCGGGTTGTCAGACGACGAACTTGCCTGCGCCAGTTAACCAACCAATCACTGCAGATGTTCTGCAAGCACACAACTGGCAGCTCGTTGATGCCAAACGTAGCAATGGTGATAAAGTAACGCAATTATTTTTTGACCCAGCCAAGCCTTTAACGTTGAGTTTTATGAATGATAACGGTAGAGATTACGTGGCATTTATGAATACCTGTAATAACATGGGTGCTGGATATAGCGTTGCAAATGGTGAAGTCGAGATTAAAAACGGCATCAGTACTATGATGGCATGTCCTGAACCGCAAGCCAGCTTTGATACTGCTGCCTTAGCTACTGTAAAAGGTGAATATAGCCTTAGTAAGAATGCCAACAATGTGCCTATTTTGACCATTAAAAACGATGATCAAGTCGCTTATTTTAAAGCCGTTGCGAAGTAGCTTAATGATTGAGTAAACAGTTTGACTGGTTCGTGAACTTAAGTAATTAGAGTTGCTCGTTTGAAGTTACTCATGTGAAGTTGCTCTTTTTGAAACGCAAAATGCCTCGCTATCAAGTGGGGCATTTTTTTATCCAAAATTTAGTCCAGTTTAGGTTACACTAGAGTAATGTTTCTGTAATATCTTTGATTTTTTAAATTGATGGTGATGGCTCTGAATTTATGTCGATAACGATCGCTTTCTTAGATATTTATAAGACTTTTATCATCAAGCTCTGTTGGATATGACGCTATGCTGAAAACTGCCATAAATAAAACAACCATATGTAAAGGGAGTCTATCTAAATCAAACATAGATAGACTAATGATAAAAGCACCTATTGCCATCGGCGTATTTGCTGTGCTTACCGGTTGCCAGACATTACCTAATACCTCAGTAAAAAAGCCAATCAGTACCGTTGAGACCAGTCCGCTGACTGCACGTATGCCAGTGATTGATCGCCAAGGATATATTGCCTATATAGAAGAGCAGGGCGTAGGTACGGCGAAAGTATCGACACTCTATAGCATTCGTCCTGACGGTAGCGATCGTCAGCTCATCGATCAGCTTAATGGCTATATCTATGCGCCAGCATGGTCGGCAGACGGACAACTGCTTGCCTATAGCAAACAAGCCCCGCGTGAGCATCCCAAAATTTATATTTATGATCGTAGTAGCAATACGCGCAATCTAGTGGTAAATGCTGAAGGCAGTAATATGTCAGCGTCATTCTCACCCGATGGTCAAGATTTGCTTTATAGCTCTACTGTCGGTGGTAATGCTGATATCTATAAAATGCGTCTGAGTGATGGAAATACCCAGCAGTTAACGACCCTGCCGAGTACAGAGGTACAGCCCAGTTATGCTGCTGATGGCAAGAGCTTTGTCTATACCAGTGATAAAGTCCGTGCTGGACGACCGCGAATTTATCGTTATGACTTCGCTACGGGCAATGCGACAGCTGTATCAACAAATGGGTATGTGGCCAGTCCTCAGCTTAGCTTAGATGGTCAGCGTATGGCTTATCTAAATGGTCGCAAGGCGGCTGTCATGACCTTGACGACTGGGCAAGTGGTCAACCTGGCAGAAACAGGGCTTGATGAGCCCGCACGTCTATCTCCCTCTGGCAATTATGCCGTCTATCCAACTCGCCACTTGAATGTGGGCGGGCAAGCAGCAAGCCAAAATGGTGGTAGTCTAGTTATCCATTCGCTGTCAGGCAATACCAGCTATGCCATTAGTGGTCAAAATGGTGGAGTCGTGCGCTCACCGATATGGGGTCGTTAGAGAAGTATGTCTCATGCCGTGATATGTATATAAACTTATTTGTAAAACAACATAAGTTTATAAATATTAAGTGAAGTGCCTCAGCTTTTGTAGTAGGTTATTACAAATAGAAGATTAGGTTCACAAAGGGAGAACCCGCGTAATGCAAGAGGCTTTTTTCGTGTTTATCACCAAAATAAGTTTATATCCAACGATTGTTTTCACCGGTCTTGTGATGTTCGTTACTCTATATTGGGTAGTATCTTTACTCGGCATGGCAGATATGGACAGCGTGGATGTTGGAGAGACAGGTAGTGATGCTGCTGTCTCTGATTTATCATCGACCGGTTTTTTTACAGGTCTCATGTTGAAGTTTGGTCTCTACGGTGTGCCTTTAGTCATTATATTAAGCTTAATTAGTTTAATCGGTTGGTTGTTGAGCTATTTGTATACCAGTTTTTTACATCAAAATTTTGACTCTGGTGTTCTGTATTACGTGTTTGGCACAGGGGCACTAATATTCGTATTGGTCGTTTCTATGTGGCTGACAGGCATGATCATTTCACCCATTCGCAAAAATATTGCCAGAATCCCCAAACGTAATTCTGCTAATAATGTAGGCAAAATCGCGATTGTGCGCACACTTAGTGTGACGGACAAGCACGGTGAGGCAGAATTGAATGATGGCGGTGCAGGTTTGATACTCAAGGTTCGTTCAGACAACAGTACTAGCTTACTGAAAAAGGGCGATAGAGTGATGTTGATCGCGTATTTAGAAGAAACACATACCTATCAAGTCGCTCGTGTTGAAGATAAATAATTATAAATCGTTTAGTCGATACGACTTTCTATCATCGCTTTTAGCATAGAGTAAACTCGAAAATTAGATAAGCGCTGATAAACAATAAACAGATATTGAGCTAAAAAATCTCTATTTTTCACATCATACGAACGGTTTTAAATTTAGTTATTGTTGGTTCAACTAGTTTAGATATGAGAAAGGCAAGTGAAACTGCTACATAGAGTAGTTGAGCAAGCCGGACCGAGCATCTGATAGATATAGAACTGACTATAGAATGTTTCAATTAAAGGAATAAACATGGACATACTCATTATCGTCGGCGTGGTTGTGGTGCTGGCGTTTGTTTTTATTATGGCAGCACTGTTGATGCTCAAAGCCTTTTACTTCAAGGTTGAGCAGGGCAAAGCACTAATTATCAACGGTGTGAGCAAAATAGCCGTACGTTTTGATGGTGGCTTTGTTTGGCCAGTTATTAATAAAAAAGAGCTGATGAGAATCTCGCTCATCACGTTAGAAGTTGATAGACGCGGTAAAGAAGGACTAATTTGCGCCGATAATATGCGTGCTGATATTACAGTCGCATTTTATCTACGTGTCAATGAAACCGAAGAAGATGTATTAAAAGTTGCCAAATCGGTTGGAGTTGAGAGAGCCTCAGATAAAGTCGCTGTTAATGAGCTGTTTAATGCCAAGTTTTCAGAGGCGCTAAAAACAGTTGGTAAGCAAATAGATTTCGTTAAATTGTTTGAAAACCGCAGCGAGTTTCGTGACAGTATCGTTCAAGAAATCGGTAACGATCTAAACGGCTATGTCTTAGAAGATGTCGCAATCGATTATCTAGAGCAAACACCGAAAGTGTCGTTGGACTCAAGTAATATTCTAGATGCTGAAGGTATCAAAAAGATTACTCAACTAACGGCTTTTCAAAACGTTATTACCAATGAGCTGGAGCGTGATGAAGAGCTAGCGGTTAAGAAAAAGAACGTTGAAACCAGAGAGGCGATGCTAGAGCTTGAGCGTCAACAAGCCGATGCTGAAGCCAAGCAAAAGCGTGAAATATCGT
The DNA here is from genome assembly GCF_009812035.1 of Psychrobacter nivimaris. Classification (GTDB taxonomy): domain Bacteria; phylum Pseudomonadota; class Gammaproteobacteria; order Pseudomonadales; family Moraxellaceae; genus Psychrobacter; species Psychrobacter nivimaris. The sequence continues at coordinate 29,771 of NZ_VZIZ01000031.1, forward strand.
CAGTGATTGCTCGTGAAACGGCTGAAACTCGTAAGATTGAAGAAGAAGAGCGTAAGAAGTCAGAAACGGCCGTCATAATGGTTGAGCAGGACTTAGCGATTCAGCGAGAGAATCAGCAACGTGAAATTGAAGTAGCAGGTCAAAATCGTCTGCGTGCAGTTGTCATCGAAGAAGAGAAGGTTACGCGTGCTCGTGACTTAGAAATCGTCTCTCGTGAGCGTGAAGTTGACTTGCAACGTATCGAGGCTGAACGTGCGATTGAACTTGAGAAAAAAGAAATCGCCAATGTCATCCGCGAGCGTATTGCGGTCGACAAAACAGTGGCGCAAGAAGAAGAGCGTATCAAAGAAGTTCGCGAAGTTAGTGAGGCTGAGCGTTCTAAGCAAACACGCGTGCTAGCTGCTGAAGCGGATGCTGAAGAAATCAAAGTACGTCAGGTGAAAAAAGCCGAAGCCGAAGAGCTGTCAGCCAAGCATAAAGCCGTTGAAATCACTACGCTTGCTACGGCTAACCTTGAAGCCTCTGCCAAAGAGTCAGAAGCCAAAATCAGAATGGCTGAAGGTATTAAAGCCGAAGAGTCTGCACATGGCTTTGCTGAAGCTGCTATCCAAGAAGCTAAGTCGGTCTCTATGGAAAAAGAAGGCATTGCTAGAGCCAATATTATTAAAGCGACTGGACAAGCTGAAGCGCAGTCAGAGCGTGAAAAAGGTATGGCAGATGCTGAGGTTATCGCGGCTCGCGGTGAATCTAAGGCGAAAGCTGAGCGTGATATCGGTATGGTCGATGCAGAGATTATTGCTGCTCGTGGTCAATCTACTGCCAAGGCTGAACGCGAAAAAGGCATGGCAGATGCTGAAATCATCGCAGCACGCGGTGAGTCTAATGCCAAAGCAGAACGCGAAGTTGGACTGGCAAAAGCCGAAGTCACTCGCGCGCATTTCCAAGCCGAAGCAGATGGTCTAGTCGAGAAATTCAATGCAATGGGTAGTATGAATAAAGAAGCGCGTGAGCACGAAGAGTTCCGCATGAGTCTTGAGACAGCCTTGCAAGAAGCACTTGCTTCTATTGATGCTGGTAAAGAGATTGCCAAAGAAAATGCTGAAGTATTGGCAGTGGCACTACAAAAAGCCAAAATTGATATTGTTGGCGGCGAAGCGCATTTCTTTGATAACTTTGCCAAGTCACTATCTATCGGCAAAGCCATCGATGGCCTAGCCGGTAAGTCAGATACGTTGAGCGGTATTATCAATGGCGTGATGGCTAGTCAAGCTATGAAAGCAACCAAGCAAAATGATGATAAAACCATTTAATATTAAGACATGTCTTTATAGATTGAAGACACGCGCCAAGATTAATGCATTTCTCCCTTGATAACTAGCCTGTCATTTAGGAGGCAGGCTGAATCTAACCAACTTGTTCTATACATCTTCATAGAGCGATAGCCAACTTATTATTAATAATGAGTTGGCTAATCTAAAAAATCCGCAGTGATGAATCGTTTTTTTAGATTAGCCAAGTGCTTCTTTACTTTCGATGATCTTTATCTCAAATAACTTCTTATTTTCCTTATTGCCAAAAAATTCTCTTATTATGTAAAAACAGAAACGGACGAGCAACAATGGCGGACACGCAAAACCTAACCACTCCAGATAGCAATGACAACCCTAATGCTAGTCAAGCAAGCCAAACTGATCAGGCGGTTGCCTCGGGCAATGCTTATGAGCTCATCAAAAAACGTTTGACAGAACAAGGTGCTCGTTTAGAGCAACAGACGGCCACGCTAAATACTGCACGCCTTGAAGAGTTCGGCAGTACTCAAATGCAAGTCATCGCCCGTACGCGTATCCGTACCGAACATAACTGTGTGGCGCAGGATATGGTGCAAGTAGGCGAATATCTACTTTTTGGCTACAACGTTTTTATGGGACTCAAACGTGCGAGCAATGTTAAGGATGTATTGTCGTTATATCGTCTGAACGAGCCAGCTGGTAATGAAGAAGAGTATCAGCTCGAAGAGGTTGACCTAAAAGGCACTTTTTTGGCTCAAGACGCCTTTGTCCAAGACTTCAATGAGCTGTATCGATATTACAAGCAAACGCGCCTGATTCAAATAACGGTGAAAGACAGCAAATTGCTATTGGCATTTCAGATTGGTGAGCGCATCACTGATATTCGAGTGTTCCGTTTTGCGTTAGATTTTAGCCAAGGTACGCCAGAGTCGGCACAAGTCGCTTATGTGGACAATCGAGGCGAGCGTGACATTGAACTGCCGCCTGCTTATGATTTTGACTGGATTGAGACCACACGCGATCAAATGGTGAATGGCAAGTATCCCCATATGAATATCTTAGACACGATATTTGTAGAAACGGTTGGTGGTGATTTGACCATTAAGATTGAGGACAATACGCAATCCGGTCAGGGTATTTATAGCGAACCAGTTAATGACCGTACCCAGTCGCTGACGGATGCTGAGATTGCGTATGCCAAAGTGGGCAGTTTAATACTGCTCAAAATATTGCCCTATCGTGAAGAGGACTACCGTTATTTTGTTTATAACACCTTGACCGAAGCGGTGCTGCGTTTGGATGCGATTGGACAATCGTGTGTGCAGCTACCAGAAGACCACGGCATCATATTTCCGGGTGGCTACTATCTGCAAACGGGCGAATATAAACTGTTTGATGCCAATAATGTGGACGCCAAAGACTTAAAGTTCAAACGCAAAATCATATCGCCAAATGGGGAAGACGTTCTATTTTTATTTTATGACAGAGACTTGGGCGTCACGGGGTTGTTTCCTTATAATTTGATTAAAAAGCAATTAGCAAACCCTATCTATTGCAACGGTATGGCTTTGGCTGAGAATGGCCGTTTGGTGCTGTTTAGCGATCAAAATGAGCCATCTCGTATTCACCCGATGCAGATATGGCATACCCCTTATGCCTCACACGAGTATGTGAGTGAGCTGCCAGAAAGCACGAGCTTCTATGGCAAAATCGGCAATAAAGAGCTGGTACGTGGTATCTCAGACCTGTATAGCATTACTCGCCTGATTGATAATCAAAGTGTCTCTCAAAAGCTCTATGAAGAGTTGGCTGACAATACCAGTCGTCTCTTTGACAGCTATTATTGGCTGTCTGAGCCTGAGCTGAGCGAAGTCGCCAGTAGTATCAAGGAAGTGACGGCCACGGCTGAGCTTGTCATCGATGAGTTCGCCAAAGTACAAAGTATCCAAAAGCAAACCCAAACTGCGCTAGCCGATGCTGATACGCAGCAAAGTGAGATTTTGCGGCAGATACGCGTTACTAGTTTTGAGTCTGCCAGTGATTATGTCGATCAGTTGTCAGCGTTAAGACGCCAAAAAGGCCGTTTGGTCAGCTTGGAGGATTTGCGATATCTAGATGCCGATAAGCTACAAGCGCTGCAAAAGCAGTTAGAAGAAGCCGAAAGCGAGCTTGCCGAAAAAACGGTGCTGTTTTTAAGTGGTGAAGAGGCGCTATCAAGTTACGAAGGTATATTGGTCGATGTCAGTGAGCGCTTGAATACTGCTGAAACCAATGCTGAGCTAAAACCCGTACTAGAAAAAATTGATGAGACAGCGCAAGGGTTAGATTTATTAACCGAGTTGCTAGGGACGCTAGATGTAGCTGATGCTACAGTGCGTACGCAAATTATCGATGACATATCGACCATTTATGCCAGCCTGAACCAAAGCAAAGCAAAGCTTAATCATAAACGCAAAAATTTAGGCTCAGCGGAGGCTGTCGCGCAATTTGGTGCGCAGTTTAAGCTGTTTGGTCAATCTATTGCCAATGCGTTATCCATTGCCAATACGCCTGAGAAATCAGACGAGCAAATGGCAAAGTTATTGGTACAGTTAGAAGAGTTAGAGAGTCAGTTCGCTGATCCAGAAACCAATAGTGGCGACCAGTTTTTAGCAGATATCATCAGCAAGCGTGAAGAGATTTACGAAACCTTTGAAAACCATAAGCAGCAACTGCTTGATGCTCGTAATCGCAAAGCGCAAAATTTAGGTGATGGCGCGCTGCGGATGCTTGAGAGTATTAAAAAACGCACGCAAAGCACAGGCGTCACAGGCTTTACAGAGGAAGAAGCGTTAAATACGTATTTTGCCGCTGATGGTCTGGTGCAAAAAGTCCGCAACATCGCAAAAGAGCTGCAAGCGATGGGCTTTAGCGTCAAAGCTGATGACATCGATGCGCGTCTAAAAGCCATCCAAATCGAGAGCTATAAGAGTCTAAAAGACAAGTCGGACTTGTTTGAAGATGGTGGCCAAATCATCAAACTGGGTAAGCACCGTTTTTCGGTCAATACTCAGCCGCTTGATTTGACCTTATTAAGTCGTCAACAGTCAGACGGCAAGCGTGTGCTGAATTTGCATCTAACGGGTACAGATTATTATGAAGTGCTTAATAATGCTGAGCTAAACGCCTTGCGCCCGTATTGGGACATGAATATCGCCTCCGAGTCTGACAAGGTGTACCGCGCCGAGTACTTAGCCTATAGCATTATCGAAAGTGCTAAGAACAGCCAGGAGGGTTTGACTGAAGCGCGCCTATATCAAGCCTACGATGCAACTGTTATTACTCTAGACATTAATGGCGACATTGATAACGACAGTCCATTGTCCAAGTTGGTCAAAGCTTATGCCACACCTCGCTATCAGCTTGGTTATGACAAAGGCATTCATGACCATGATGCCACGCTATTATTGATGCAAATATTGCCAACGTTGCGTGAGGCAGGGCTACTGATTTATACCCCGCAAGTACGTGCGTTGGCGCAATTATTCTATTGGCAACTAAACATTGTACAAGCACTTGGTCTAGACAGCTTGCGTCAATTTGGTTATGACGCTTGGTTAAATGAATCAGTGCTGACACGCGCAAATAACTGGACGGATAGAGCTGCTACCGCTGAGCAACTGCGCCGTGCATTAGGCAGTGATACGGCCAAATCGCTATTGGTTGAAGACATGAGCCAAGTGATGCGTCATTTTGTTATGGCTCATAATGATGACAGTCTTAGCGCTGATAACGGTACTGGCATTAATAATGGCGCTGGCAAGCAGTCCACATCTAAATCAGGGTCAGAACTGGACTCAAATACCAGTGATGTTCATAACGCCAATATCTTCAAACCAAGCTACGTTCAGCTTGCTTGTGAATACTTGGTGAGCGTCATGGGGCAATCGGCTGAAACCAATATAGGCGCAAACAGCACAATAAACTGGCAAACTAGTCAACAAGCACAGCAGTTGTGTGAGCAGCTAAGCCAAACGTTGAATAGCGCTTCGGGCAGCACGCAAAATACGGCCAGTTTTGACCAACTACAATCTTCTATCGGTAAGCTTGGCTTCCAACCCAAATCAGCCTATGAGCTATTGGCAACATGGTTTCATGCACTACTTGATAAGACTTATGGTGGGACAGAGTCGGTTAACGTAGCGACTGATGGCACCAATGAAGCAGGTGAGGCACTCAGTGAAGCGCAGCTTTCTGAGAGTAAAGAAAAAGAGGCACTACGCAAACAGCAACTAGAGAGTGGTCGTCATTATGTGCCAGAAGCCATTGCTGTACTACTCACTCAACTAAATGATGCGCAGCGTGAAGCCTTGGTGCAACGATTGATTGATTCAGGCGCGAGTTTTGATAAAGGCGGCGCAAATAAAGGCACAGCTAATGCCGCTTCCACCTTATCGTTCTCCTTACCTTCAACGTCATCATCAACGTCGCTGACCAGTATCAATAATCCGCTCAATCAAGTGCAAAGCTTTGCGCGTCACACGGGTAAGGTGTCACTTGAAATACAAGTGAATAATCTACTGGGTGAGCATACACGTATTCATCAGCAAACCCTAACCTTTGCCGTTGATGACTTTTTAAACCGTTTGCATCACCATGATACCCAAGTGATTCCTGACTATCGACGCTATCTGGCGATGCGCTCAGAGATATTGCACACGTCAAAAGAAACCTTGCGACTGGACGAGTTTATGCCGCGTCCCCTGTCTTCATTCGTGCGTAACCGTCTGATTAACGAGAGCTACCTGCCACTCATCGGCGATAACCTTGCCAAGCAGATGGGCACGGTGGGCGAGGATAAGCGTACCGATCTGATGGGTATCCTCATGATGATATCGCCACCAGGGTATGGTAAAACCACCTTAATGGAGTACGTGGCAAATCGTCTCGGCCTTATCTTTATGAAGATTAACTGTCCGTCACTCGGTCACGACGTAACGTCTTTAGATCCCGAAAAAGCACCCAATGCCACTGCGCGAGAAGAGCTGAATAAAATCAACTTGGCCTTTGAGATGGGTAACAACGTCATGCTGTATCTCGATGATATTCAGCATACCCATGCAGAATTTTTGCAGAAGTTTATCTCGTTGGGTGATGGTACACGCCGTATCGATGGCGTTTGGCAAGGTAAGACCAAGACCTATGACATGCGTGGCAAAAAGTTCTGCGTGGTCATGGCAGGTAATCCGTATACCGAAAGCGGTGAGGCCTTCAAAGTCCCTGACATGCTTGCCAACCGTGCCGATATCTACAACTTAGGCGATATTATGAGCGGCATGGAAGAGGTGTTTGCACTCAGTTATATTGAAAACTCGCTCACTTCTAACACCGTTCTCGCGCCACTGGCCAACCGAGACCTAGCGGATGTCCATCGTCTCATTAAAATAGCGAAAGCGGACAATGCAAATCTAGCACAAGCACAAAGCAGCGATTTGACGTATCCGTATAGCACCTCAGAAGTTAACGAAATTATCGCTATCTTGCGCCATATGTTTAGGGTGCAAGAAGTCATTCTGGACGTCAACCAAGCCTATATTGCCTCAGCATCACAAGATGATAAATACCGTGTCGAGCCGATATTTAAGCTGCAAGGCAGTTATCGCAATATGAATAAGATGACCGAAAAGCTATCGGCGGTCATGAATGAAAACGAGCTGAACCAGCTGATAGACGATCACTATTTGGGTGAGTCGCAGCTATTGACCCAAGGCGCAGAGAGCAACCTTCTAAAGCTTGGCGAGATGCGCGGTGTGTTGACTGACGCAGAAAAAGAGCGTTGGGCACAAATCAAAGCCGACTTCTTACGTAATAAAGCCATGGGCGGTGAAGACGGTGATACTGGCGCGCGTATCGTTGCCCAGTTGGTCGACTTGGCTAGTGGCTTCAATACCATCAGTAGCCAGTTTGAGACATACTTAACGAAAAATGACCCAGAGCAAATCGCCCGCTTACGACAAGCAGGACAACAAGCACAACTCGATGCCCAGCTAAACGCTCAATTAGAAGCACAGAAAATCCTTGCCGATAGCGTCATTAACAATGCCAAAGTCGTCAGCGACAGTATCGACCATAGCTTTGAGAAAAGCGTGAGTCAACTGGTACAAATATATAAGCACAATCACAATACTGAAAAGGCGGAAGGCGAGTATCTCAAACAAAATCAAGGCGCGCAAAAAGCGCTGATGATGCAGCTGGTGGATGCTGTTGAGCAACTGGCACAAAAAATGGCTGATAGTTTGTCTAATAGCTTAACAGAGAGCCTGCTTAAGAATGATGAGAACCAAACGGCAGACAGCGATACGCTTGATGTTCATCAACAGACCGCGCTGATGGCAACAGCTCTTAAAGAAGCGCTTACGCCACTGACGATGCGGATGGATGAGAAGCTGGCGATTGATACCAGCACCGATCAATCTGGTAAGTTAATCGTCAATAGCCTCAACAGGCTAAACAAAATCTTTGATGACTATGATTGATACTGACGATTAACGCTTATAAGCAATAATGATAATTAGAACTTATAATTAATAGGCTATAGCGATAAGTTATTGATGTATAGTCGTGGCAGTTGATTCGACTATGTTAAACAAACCAATGAGAAACGTATGGCGCACAAAAAGAAAAACGTCCGCAAAAAACTCTGCCCTGTCTGCGAGCGCGAATTTAGTTGGGCGAAGAAGTTGGATAAAAACTGGGAGAGTATGGTCTATTGTTCCGACCAATGCCGCCGCGTAAAAAAGTATGAAGGGTTAGATCATCAAAAGTAAGAATTTAAATCTAAATTTCGCGTTGGTTGTAGGCTGGGTTTTTAACCCAGCCTTTTATACTATATTCAGTCCAATATGAAAAAGATACAGCGGGACTGGGATGCTTAGTTTTTAATATGATTTTTGCAGCCTCTGTCGGCATAGGCACAGCAAGCCAGAAAAATTTATACCAGTTTCGCGTTATTAAATAACGTATCCATTTTATTTAGTATTAACTATACAAAGTGACGCAGGGAAGCTCATGGCACACAAAAAAGCAAACCTACCGCAAAAAGTATGCCCAGTCTGTCAGCGCCCATTTACGTGGCGCAAGAAGTGGGAAAAGGATTGGGAGCAGGTGATTTATTGTTCTGAGCGCTGTCGGCGGAGTAGAAACGATTTAAACAATAAGAATCATTAGATTTCATGATAAGTTTTGGACAGTTCGAGTATGCAAGTTGATTTAGTCTGTGTTTACAAGCCGTAGAAAGAAATTATAAGATAGGCATACTCAGTATAGCTTCTCTAGTAAGGTATTTAGCACATTTACCTTGAGCATGCATGCTACGCCACAATTTCCCTACTTCGCTTGAAACACTATTCCAAATTATTTTGCTATCATCTTTAGATTTGCTAGACAGCATGTAAACAGAGTCTGTAAAAATTTGATTACCTTCTTTCACAATAGACTCTCTATTCAATGCCCTTTTTCCTACTCTTGGTATCAAAATATCGTTAATATTCGCACTTTTAAAAATTTTAGATTGTTGCTTATTATTTAAAAATAAAAAAGGCTCTTTTAGATCCGTAGTATGAATAGATTCTAAATCTAGGTGGTCAAAATGTAGTTTACTATGACTCCCACGTACTAAAGAAGAGTTTAAGTCGCCTATTGTCTTACAGTTGCTATCTACCAAACTATTAATAATTTTTAGTTTATGGTGATACTCGAAGCATAAGCTTTTCATAGCTTCATTTCTAGTTACTAGAATTTGGTCAGTGATTCCACCAAAAGCGTCCATTTTCTTTAGACTTATTCTGTGTTTAAACTCATTCGATGATCTTTTATGAGCTATAACAGCATAGGATTGAACTTCAGTCTTCTCATATATACTATCATCCAAACTTATCACCGATAAGCTGTCAAAACTATTGATAAACTTCTTCCGTTGAGGAAAATATTTCTCAAAAGCTACAAAAGGTGCGGAAATTATAAACATCAAAGAAGATTTACAGTTCATTGATGACATTACTTTGTCTAAGAAGGCTATATCTAACTGCTTGAAACTTGAATTAGAGTTTAGTTCTAAGAAGTAATCGAAACTATAATTAGTTTTTTTCCGACAGAAAGGAGGGTTACTGATATATAAATTTTTTTTGTTTGAAGGAAGATGTTCATTCAAATAGAAATTTTCATCCAAAACATCAGCAAGGATAGGTTTATGTAGTTTACTTAATGTTCTTTCTAGTTGTTTAAACCTATCAACATCAATTTCAACCAAAATTCCATTTGATATCGGTAGTAACGCCGAAAGGTTACCCAAACCAGCCCCCAAGTCAGCGAAAAAATCATATTTATTTGGAAGAAGTGATACTAAAGACTGCACAATATGAGGAGGAGTATCAACCTGACCCAAATCTTTATCTGACTTGCTCAGATTACCCATAAGTTCCATGTTCAGTCCAAAATTTGTTTTTTAAGTATAGTTGGCCGTATAATATATATTTAATATTAATTAACAATTGTATGTTAATTCGGGTAAAGTAAACTAGATCTCTATTCATTATGTTGCTCGTACAGAAATATGTTCTTCTTGTTCGTTAAGCTTAATGAACATAAACTGTTTGAAATTCATTTCATCAGCACTGTACCATTTTTTACATGGTATCGGCTATAGTAAAATTTTAGGGCTTTAGCATGGAGCAAACAATCACAAATCTTGACGAACTAGATCACTACCTAGGAAGTGACAACTATGAAGACATTCTTGAAGATGAAGAAGCGAGAATTATTGCTAAGCATCGTTTCTTAGTATCTAAGGGTTTAAGTCATATTAAAATTAGAGATATTGAAAAATGGCTTAAGACATTTCAAAATAAACTATCGCATAGATTTATTTCAGTTTTTTTGTTGCAGAGCATTACTTATAGAAACTATGAAATGATGGAAAGTGCCTTTGCTAGAAAAATATCTAAGGATATTAAAAATATTTACGAGGAAGTAAGTCCTTATAAGAGTGATAGCCTTGAAGAATGGTTGAGACTAATAAGATACTCCAAAATAATAAGTTCACATTCGTTTGCCAATATACATTTTTATTGTATAGATAAGAGAACTAGTAGTGTGACTCAATCGAGTAACACTATTCTAAGACGACTATCATCTAAAGTCATAAATCATCTACGTATACTTCAAAATATCGATGAAGTGAAAGAAAGTATAAAAGCTAAAAATATGGTAGTTTTTATAGATGATTTCTTAGGATCAGGTACTCAAGCTGCAAAATTCTTTAATGATCATGAAATTTTTGAACTTATTGAAATTGATGATGCTAACCAAATGCCGTTAATATATATGCCTTTGATGGCAACAAATACTGGTATAGACAACTTAAAATCTGAGTTCCCTAATCTAAGAGTTTTACCATCTGAGATAATAGAAGAAGACTCTAAGTTATCAAAGCATCATTCTTTAAGCGATTTCTTACAAACATTTGACTTGGATATAATGAAGATAGATATCGAAGAGCTTTTCATAGAAATGCAATCCTCTTACAGTTTTATAAGAAAAAATGCTTGGTTAGGATGGACAAATGCTATGCTTTCCATCGTGTTTGAATGGGGTTGTCCTAATTTGACGGTGCCATTAATTTATCATGATAATAATAAGCCAACTACAGAAAACCCTGATGGGTGCAATGTAATGTATCCACTCGCTGCTAGGAGAGTGTAGGTTATGACAACTGTTGAAAAATTACTCACTAATTTATCTGTTGCTCGTACTGAGTTTAAAGTAAATAACAGAAGCGTATTATCAAGCTTCGTTAAACCACCATTTTTTGAGCAAGTAAACATTTTAAATTACGAACATTCAATTGCTTTAGTAGGTGGTCGAGGATCTGGTAAAACAATGTATTTAAGGTATTTCTCACATTGGACTCAGTTCGGTGATGGTGTGAACGCTCAAATAGATGATTTAAAAAATATAGTTCTCTACTGGAAACCAGATACTATATTCTCTAGAGCAATAGAAAGGCGTGATTTGAGCCCAATTTTAGAAGACGCCTTTTTTCAATCTTTAATAACCATAGAAATAACCAAAGAAATCATTGGTTTAATTCGGAATACAATTAATCATTTTCCATTAGAAGCAGAAGAGATAAATCTAGAGAAGGAAGTTATTGCACTGATAAGTCGCATATATGATATTGAAGTTAATGATATAAAAAATGTAGTTTTTGAACTTGACCTGTTGTTTCAGACAATATATAGCAATATATTGTCTGGAAATATGCTGAAATCATTAATACCAAATTTATTAATAAGGACAATTCTAGAAAAATTGAAGAGCTACTCATTATTTAGTAACACTTCGTTTAAAATTTATATTGATGAATTTGAGAACTTTACTTTGAATCAGCAGGCTTTCATAAATGCGTTAAGGAAGCATTCAGATGGTTTTATAAGTTGGAATGTCGCCTATAAGGCTCACGCCGAGATATCTAATTATGTACACACAAATAGTCAGAATAGTGAACAGCTTCAGAAACAGAATGATTATAGAGAAGTTAATATTGATCAAATTATTGAGGATTCTAACAAGTTAGATATTAATAATTTCTTTTCTAAAATACTGATGGTAGCTATTGATAAGATAAAATATTCTGAATGTAGTTTTGAACAATCTTCTGAAAATGTAAAAAATATGCTTGTTCATCATACTGTAAGTAGCATAATCAAATCTTATTCTAAGGAAAATAGTGGCTTTCTAAGTCGTTTATCCAAGGAACTCCGTACTTCGGACGATGGCTTAGAAGAAGAGTTAGTTCAGAGAGTCTTGCTAAAACCTGATCTAGCCGTGGCATTGGTAGCTATAAAAGGGCAAAGAAACTTTAAACCAAACTCAATCGATAGATATTTACTAAACAACCTATCTGACGCCGAAGAAAAAAGTCTAGAAGAGAAGATTCGTCACTATGCTCCATCAGGTGTATTTAAATTAAATATAACTTCTGCTTATAATAATATTCCAATCTATAGTGGATTTGATAGGTTTATGATCCTTAGTTCCAGCAATGTTAGACATTTTCTTGAACTTTGCTATCAAACATTTCAACTTCATCTGAAATCAAAAGATGGACAACAAAATTTAGAGTTGGATGATTTATTTAATATATCGAACGATACGATGCATAAAGCTGCAAATATAACTAGTGCAAAGCTGTTGAACGAAGTAACTTCGTTTGCTCCAATGGGACAAAGATTGAATATAATTGTTCAGAGACTTGGTGAGTTGTTTAGAATAAAGCATCAACTAACTCCAATAACAGAACCAGAAATCAACCATTTTGGTATAGTGACAGATTCTTTAGACGAACAAATGCAGAAAGTTTTAAACCAAGCTCTATGCTGGAACGTACTTATTCAGCATGAAGTCACTAAAGAGAAGAACAATATTGATATTAATAAATACGATTACCAACTCAATCCTATTTACGCTCCTGCCTTTGGTATCTCATATAGAAAGATGCACAAGAAAAAGTTCTCTTCTGAAGAGTTAGATATTCTATTTAATGCTAATAATGAGCAATGGATAAAGTATAGAGACTCGATGGAAAAAAATAATAACAGCATTAGCTTCAAAGCTGATACACAAGCGGAGCTATTTTAATGAAATGCAGCAATTGGTATGAACATAAAGAAGGTGATAACTGGTGTAGTATTCTAGATGAGATTGACTGTCTTATAGTTGGTAATCACTATGAGATTGACGACAGATGTAAATTCTTAGGTGGCAAATTTGAAGAATATAATAAAAATATATATGTATTCAATGTTATATATCTTCAAACGGGAACTCCTAAATTCTATCTAGATAACGAAGAAGTATCAGTTACTGATTTGAATAAATTTATCCAAAGTAAAGAAGACAGTCAATCACATCTATTGATTGACATCTCTACATTTGATCTTCCTGAACTTTACCATTTTTTAAAGTCATGTAATGATATTTTGACTTTTGCGCATATAGCTTATTCTGAACCAAAAGGATACGCTGAAGGTAATACAAAAGATGGATCGAATCTACAAACTAATAGTTTTTTATCAGAAGATGGTAACGGACTTGACTATCTTAGCTTTTGTGAAATCCTTCCACATAAAGATAAGCGATATTTAATTAGCATAGGTTATGAGTCGCACAGATTAGCAGGTTTTCTCGGTTCTGATGAAATTAGGATTGAAGACAATAAAGCTGTGATTATTGGGATACCTCCTTTTAATGTAGGATGGGAGAATCACACTATTAGGAATAACTATCAGATATTAGATACGCATAATGCAGATATTCATATAGCGCCAGCAGATGATCCAGTCCGTACTTATTTAAGTGTTTTCGAAGCTCATCAAGAGTTAAGATCATCAGAAAACCTAGTGTTAATGCCTATAGGCCCAAAACCACAAGCATTGGGAATGATTTGGTTTGCAATAGATAAGAATACAGGACCAGTTGCTGAAGTTGGCATTCAGTATGATTTCGTTCAAAAAGTGCAAAAAAGAACTTCTGGCATTAGCAAAGTCCATGTTTGGGACTTTAAATTTAGATAGTATGCTTTGGTTGATTGCTGACAAATTAGTAGTGGTGTTTTGCTAAATGCGTACACTTACTTCAACAGACTTGATTATCTTCAATATCGAACGATTAAAGTCTGCTAATAGAAAGTTTTCAACGGTCTACAGATTCAGATTTAACCACCTCTCAGCAGTCTTTATATCCCAGCCTTTATGCTCAGCATAGCTTTCTAGCTGATCGGTACTGATTTTACCGACGTTGAAGTATTCACTATCAGGATAATAGTAATAAAAACTATCACTTAACGAGCATCTCTTTTGGCAAAGATATTAGCAACCAATGCACCACTAAAGTTATGCCATACACTAAATATTGCACTAGGTAAGGCAGCGACAGGGTTGAAATAAGTCGCCGCAAGGGCAGCGCCCAGACCAGAGTTTTGCATGCCCACCTCAATCATAATGGCGCGGCGTTGTTTCTCAGTGAAGCCGGACAAGCGAGCGATTCCATATCCTAAGGTATAACCCATCATATTATGTAAGGCAACGACTATAAAGACGATCGCACCACTATCTAAGATGGTCGCTTTAGACACGGCTACCACCGCCGCTATAATGATAGAAATACCCAATACCGATATCATCGGCAATACCTCGGTGACAAACTCGATCTTTTTACCCAAAAACTTATGGAAGATAACACCCAATAAAATAGGTAAGATGACGATTTTAGTAATGGTCATCATCATACTGGCCAAATCAATATCAATCAGCTGACCGGCAAATACGTTTAATAGAATAGGGGTCAGAAAAGGTGCAAGCAGGGTAGAGATAGAAGTAATAGCCACACTCAAAGCTACATCGCCTTTGGCTAAGAACGTAATCACATTACTAGAAGTACCACCCGGGCAACAACCTACCAAGATAACACCGACTGCGATTAAAGGATCAAGGTTGAAGATGACCGTTAATAGGTAAGCGATCAAAGGCATGAGCGTGAACTGTGCTAATAGCCCTACCAGTACAGGCTTTGGTCGTTTGACAATTTCTAGGAAATCTTCCGTTTTGAGTGTCATGCCCATCCCAAACATAATGATGCCAAGTATGGGAACGATTAAAAAAGCCAACGAGGCAAAAAATGCAGGAAAAATAAATCCCAAAACAGCACTGACCAATGCCCAAATTGCAAAAGTTTTGCCAATCCAACTAGAAAGTAATGCAATCTGATTCATAGCTGTCTCAAAATAATAAAGTAGACAATAATCTAGCATGGTTCTTGTCAGTAAATGATAAAAGTATTTTGCTATGAACGTAGCGATAAGTTTGCTGATAACAAATAAAGGATGCGCCATAAAAAATGGCTTACCCATATTAAATAAGTAAGCCAAAAAATAACTATCAGGTTTCTATAACTTTATTAGCCAATCGACTATAAATTCGGATTTAACCACTTCTCAGCTGTCTTCATATCCCAGCCTTTACGCTCAGCATAACTCTCTAACTGATCACGGCTAATTTTTCCGACGTTGAAATACTCACTATCAGGATGCGAGTAATAGAATCCGCTGACCGATGACGCAGGCCACATCGCATAGCTTTCAGTTAGCGTCGTACCAATAGCATCGACCGTACCGAGCCAATCAAACAATTTGCCTTTTTCGGTATGCTCAGGACAGGCAGGGTAGCCAGGCGCAGGGCGTATACCGACGTATTTCTCTTTGATCATCTCATCATTGGTAAGTGACTCGGTCGGCTGATAGCCCCAGTACTCTTTACGAATGAGCTCATGTAAATGCTCGGCGAAGGCTTCGGCTAAGCGGTCAGACAGTGCCTGTACCATGATGGCATTATAGTCATCGCCTGCTGCTTTATATTGCTCAGCAAGCGCTTCTGTACCGACGATTGAGACGGTAAAGCCGCCTAAGTGATCGGTATGCGTCTCTGATGGCGAGATAAAGTCTGCCAAGCTAAAGTTTGGCTTACCACTTGCCTTGTCGCTTTGCTGACGTAAATGCTCAAACTGATACGCTGGGCTGCCACCATTTTGTGGGTCATTATCATATACAGTCACGGTGTCTGCGCCAGTGCGGCGAGCAGGCATGAGTTTAAACACCCCTTTGGCTACGATCGATTTCTCATCAATCATCTTTTGTAGTAACTCTTCGGCATTTTCAAACAGATCGCGCGCTGCTTCACCGACCACATCATCTTGCAATATTTTCGGGTATTTACCGGTCAGGCCCCAAGAGATGAAGAATGGTGTCCAGTCAATATAAGGTAGCAAATTGCTGATTGGATAGTCATCCAATATGACTTGTCCTAGCTTATTTGGCACTGGTGGCACATAGGTTTCCCAGTCGTACTGAAAGCCAATCTTGACCGATTCGGCATAGGTGACTTTGGCAGCTTTTGGTTGACGCTTAGCCAGACGCTCACGCACTTTAACATATTCTTCACGTGTCTCATCGATGAGTGCTTGACGATGCTCTTTTGATAGCAATTTGGTCACCACGCCGACTGAGCGCGAAGCGTCCGATACATAGATGACGCCATCGTTTTGATATTGCGGCTCGACCTTGACAGCAGTATGCGCTTTCGACGTCGTTGCACCGCCGATCATTAATGGTAGTGTCATGCCGCGCTCTTGCATCTGCTTGGCGACATAGACCATCTCATCGAGACTTGGAGTAATTAGACCAGACAGACCGATGATATCAACTTTCTCTGCGATGGCAGTATCGAGGATTTTTTCACATGGCACCATGACGCCCAGATCGACGATATCATAGCCATTACAGCCAAGCACCACACCGACGATGTTTTTGCCGATATCATGCACGTCGCCTTTGACGGTTGCCATTAGGATTTTACCTTTGACTTCGCCTTCGACTTTTTCCGCTTCGATATATGGGTTTAGCCACGCAACAGACTGCTTCATCACGCGGGCAGATTTTACGACTTGCGGTAGGAACATTTTACCAGCACCGAATAGGTCACCGACGATATTCATACCGTCCATGAGCGGCCCTTCGATGACTTCTAGCGGTTTAGGGTACTTCTCCCATGCTTCTTTGGTATCCGCTTCGATAAAGGTCGTCACGCCTTTGACCAGTGCGTGGGCGATACGTTCTTCTACCGTGCCTTCGCGCCAGCTCATATCGACAGTACTGTCTTTTTTCTTGCCGCCATCTTGGTAGTTTTCAGCGACCGTCATCAGACGCTCAGTCGCATCTTGACCAGTTTCACCTTGATTGCGGTTGAGCATCACATCCTCAATGGCGTCGCGCGCCTCTTTGGGGATGTCGTCATAGACCTCGAGCATGGCAGGGTTGACGATGCCCATCGTGAGGCCGTTTTGGATCGCGTGGTACAAAAACACCGAGTTGATCGCTTCACGGATGGGGTTGCCGCGAAAGCTAAAGGAGACGTTGGACACGCCGCCTGAGACCATGGCATTGGGCAAGTTTTGGGTGATCCAGCGTGTGGCGTTGATGAAGTCTGCGCCGTAGTTGTTGTGCTCGGTGATGCCTGTGGCGACTGCAAAGATATTGGGGTCAAAGATGATGTCTTCACTAGGGAAGCCCACTTCATCGACCAGTACGTCATAGCTACGCTTGGATATCTCGATTTTGCGCTCGTAGGTGTCCGCTTGTCCGTCTTCATCAAATGCCATGACGATAATCGCGGCACCATAACGCATGCATAATTTGGCTCGCTCAACGAACTCAGCATGGCCTTCTTTTAGCGAGATAGAGTTGACGACCGATTTACCCTGCGTACGTTTAAGACCTTCTTCGATAATGTCCCATTTAGATGAGTCGATCATCAGTGGCACACGGCTGATATCTGGTTCGCCTGAAACCAAGTTGACGAAGTGAATCATCGCTTGCTTGGAGTCAAGCATGCCTTCGTCCATATTGATATCGACGATTTGCGCGCCGCCCTCGACCTGATCACGCGCGACATCGAGTGCTTCGGTATAGGCCTCGGTTTTAATCAAACGTAGGAATTTTTTAGAGCCTGTGACGTTGGTACGCTCACCGACATTGACGAACAAGCTATCAGAGTTGATGGTAAATGGTTCGAGTCCTGACAAGCGGCAGGCAGGTGCTATCTCAGGGATGACACGCGGCGGATAGTTCGCCACGACTTTAGCGATTTGACGGATATGCTCGGGCGTTGTACCACAGCAGCCACCGACGATATTTAAGATACCTGCTTTGGCAAACCCTTCGAGTAGGGCAGCGGTTTCTTCAGCGGTTTCATCATACTCACCAAACTCATTGGGCAGGCCAGCGTTTGGATGCGCAGAGACGTAAGTATCAGCGATGTTTGACAATGTCTGAATATGTGGGCGCAGCGCATCAGCACCAAGCGCACAGTTAAATCCAACGGATAGAGGCTTTGCATGGCGGATAGAGTTATAAAACGCCTCAGCTGTTTGACCAGATAGCGTGCGACCTGACGCATCGGTAATCGTACCCGAAATCATGATTGGCAACTCAAAGCCAATATCGTCAAATACACCAGTGATCGCAAATATCGCCGCTTTGGCATTTAGCGTATCAAAGATCGTCTCAATCAAAATAATATCGACGCCGCCTTCTATCAGGCACAAAGTCGCTTCACGGTAGTTGAGTACCAACTCATCAAAGGTAATATTACGAAATGCAGGATCATTGACATCAGGCGATAGTGAGCACGTGCGTGAAGTCGGGCCAACAACACCCGCAACGAAGCGCGGCTTCTCAGGCGTTTTTGCGGTAAATTCATCCGCCGCTGCTCTAGCAATCTTGGCTGCTGTCCTATTTAGTTCTGGCACTAGGTACTGCATGTCATAGTCAGCCATCGACAGACGCGTACCGTTAAAGGTATTGGTCTCGATGATATCAGCACCCGCTAGCAGATGATCGTGATGAATGTCTTTAATCATGTGCGGCTGAGTCAGTACCAGTAGATCGTTGTTGCCGCGTACATCTTGGTCGATATCAGCAAAACGCTCACCACGATAATCTGCTTCTTCTAACTTATAGGTCTGAATCTGCGTACCCATCGCACCATCTAACATCAAAATGCGTGATGCCATCTGCTCAGTAATACGGGCACGAGCGGTTAGTTGCTGCTCTTTAAACGGAAATACAGCAGGTGGTGTTAATATAAAGTCATTAGCGGATGAGGAACTAGAGGCGGTATCGATATGAGAATCGTTTGGTGAGGTCGTCGTTGGAATCATAGGTGTGCTGCTTATATCGTAATTATTAAAAAAAGAAGGAATAACAAACCAGTAGCGTGCAGGGTCTCACGAAGAGGACCGCAAATTTGCATTATTTTAGCATGAAAAGTTTGCTACATAGGGATACTGCATATTCCTCTTTGGCAATAGATAAATAGGAGGAGAGCTAAGTAACAAAGTAAGACATCAGAGTCTATTTCATAAAGCAGATACGCACAAATGAATATCATTTCGCTAAGGGGTTACATAAAGCTTTTCTTTTGCAAATGAAAGCCAACGGGAACGCCCAGAAGTCAGACAGAATTTACACCCATACCACAAAAAATTGCGCAAAGTCAGGTTGATAAAGATTGCTTACATGTTAATTTAATTTCAGAAATACAAGGTCTTAGTAAGTCCTACTTATAAATACAGGCTCATTTATTAGCAATAACTTGTATCAACAGTATCGGTATTAGCAGTGCAATACGCTGAGCAAATGGCATTAGCAGGCAGGATGATCTGTAAGACAGTAATAGCATAGTTGAAACAATACCAATCAAAGAAATTCAAATCATTAAGGAAAATGTTATGAAACTTACTAAAATTGCCACCATCGGTACATTGGCTATCTCAATTGCAGGTCTAAGTGCTTGTAATAATATGATGCCAGCAAAGACGGGTGATATGAAAGCACCAATGCACAGTCAGAGTACGGCTAAGATGAATGTTGTACAAATTGCGCAAAGCAATCCTGATTTCTCAGTATTGGTAGAAGCGGTACAAGCAGCAGGTCTAGTCGATATGTTGTCTGACCCTAACGCTCACTATACGGTATTTGCACCAACCAATGCTGCCTTTATGCAAGCATTGCAAGAAACAGGCATGACCAAAGCACAGCTATTCGCTAATAAGCCACTATTAACCAAAGTATTGGGTTATCACGTAATCGCGGGTGATATGGCTATGTATGCCAAAGATGTGAAGCCTGGCAACGTGATGACTGCTAGTAAAGACACGTTGATGGTAACCAAAGAAGGCAAATTAATGGATGAAAACGGTCGCACAACGAATATCGTGAAGACTGATATCGCTGCCAACAATGGTGTTGTCCATGTAATCGATAGAGTGTTGTTGCCTAAATAATTTTTAACTGAGGCATACCAACTGTATTTATTATAAGACTAAGCAGCCATTGTTTGTGGTGATTTCATTATCAGACAATGGCTGTTTTAGACTTTAGAGCTTTATCTATATAAGTTTCTATTTAGGTTGGAATTTTTTAAATAAAAATCCGAAAATAGTTAATCCACATCATTTTGTCTGAAAAATCGCAATAACTGATATACAAGCAAACAATGCTATATACGTGATTGATACAGTGTTGCTACCTAAGTAAATACCATTTAAAAATTAAACAGTTAGACTGAGAACTATCAATATAACGGACCAAATAGTATGACTAAGTAATTGATACATTTATCAATCATTAGTCGCCATTATATTTATCGAAAGTTATTAATTTAAATAAATCCCTTAATCAATTATTTATCCAAAAAGGAATTACCTATGTTAAAGAAGAACTTGTTATCTATCGCAGTTGTAACCGCAGCCATGTCACTAGCAGCGTGTAACGATACTGAAACTGTTGCAGAGCCAACTGAACCAGAAGCGACTGAAGAGATGGCAGTTGAGCCAGTTGCTGAGACAGAAGCTGTTGAAGCAGAACCAATGGCCGAAATGGATATGGAAGCGACTCAAACTATCGCTGAAATCGCAGCAGAGAACGAAAACCTAACTATCCTAACCGCTGCGCTACAGGCTGCTGGTCTTGATACTATGCTAATGGAAGAAACTAAGCATACTGTATTTGCCCCAACTGATGATGCGTTTGCGCCAGTACTAGAAAAATTAGGCGTGACTAAAGAAGAGTTATTGGCCAATACAGACTTGTTAAAAACTGTTCTTCCTTACCATGTACTAGCAATGGAAGTTAAAGCGGCTGATATCCCATACGGTACTGAGATCGAAACAGCGAACGGTAAAACCATTACTATTAGTGAAGACAACGTAATTACTGATGCTACTGGTAACACAGCAAATATCACTGGTACAGATATCATGGCAACCAATGGTGTGGTCCACACTATCGATGCAGTATTAATGCCTGAATAAGCTATTTATTATATGTAGATTCATAATCTATAAATTAAAGAAAGCCTGGCCATTGCGCTAGGCTTTTTTACGTCTATGAATTAAAAATAGGGGAACTGTAGTTTACCTATACTGGTACGGCTACCTAATAAAAATAAGGTCATAAAACACTAAGGTAAGATTTATAAGAGAGGATGAAAAAAAATAAGGTGACTGTCATATATTATTTCAAAGACAGCTTAACTTTAGAAAATAAAAGGGTAGCTTTAAGGTATTAAATCAGTTTGTATGAACGTAGGTTTTGATGTTTTCTCGGTAAGCTATTCTGTAGTGGTGTAGAAAACTATCCAAACAAAAAAGCCCGAGAACATGGTCTCGGGCTTTTTTTTATTCAATAAGATTAAGGAGCAATCTTACTAAATCGACTTACACTTTATCTTTACGTAATGGGTCAGCGTTCATGCTTTTTTGCTGTGCTAGATGACGCTCTTCCCAATACGGTGCGTTTTTGATACCGAATTTAGCAGGATCAAAACTATAGAGAGTTACGCCAGCTTTACGCTGAGCTTCATAGTCTTTAAGCATAGTAAGGGTTGGACGAGCCACGATGAAGATGACAAGAATACCAACAATGTTAAGCCAAGCCATAAGACCAACACCGATATCACCGATTGCCCAGATATAACCAGCTGAGTTTAGACCACCATAAGCAACCATCGCCATGATAAGCACTTTCACTAGGAATAGACCAGTTCTGTTCGCACTACGACCGAGGAAACGTGTTAAGTAAGCGACGTTTACTTCAGCGATGTAGTAGTAAGCCAAAATCGTTGTAAAGGCAAAGAAGAATACAGCGATTGCGATAAAGGCATTACCAAACGTACCGTATACAGATTCCATTGCCATTTGCGTGAACGCAGGAGCATTGATTTCAGTAGTAGCAGCAACGTTCTGTACGATGAACTGACCATCTGGTAGCGTACCTTGAATGTTGTACATACCAGTAGACAAGATCATGAATGCAGTAGCAGAACATACTAGTAATGTATCAACATATACTGAGAATGCCTGAACGAGACCCTGCTGTGATGGATGCTCAACTTCAGCAGCAGCAGCAGCGTGAGGACCTGTACCCTGACCAGCTTCGTTAGAGTAGATACCACGTTTCACACCCCAACCGATAGCAGCACCAAAACCTGCTTGTGCAGTGAATGCATCACCAACGATCATACCAAATACATCTGGAATCAAGCTGAAGTTGCTGAACATGATGATTAGCGCTAGGGCAATATAACCTAATGCCATAAAAGGTACTGCAAACTCAGTAAAGGTTGCAATACGCTTAATACCACCAAAGATGATGATACCTAGCACGACTAAGATGATAGCCAAGCCGACCAAACGCATAGAGCCAACTTCTAGGCCTGCAACGTTCATGATCGTACCTTCGCCCATTACCTGTGCAAATGCACTGATAACACCGTTCGCCTGTACACCAGGTAAGAACATACCACATGATAAAATAGAAGCGATTGCGAAGAGGATGCCGTACCACTTTTGACCAAGGGCACGTTCAAAGTAATAAGCTGGGCCACCGCGATATTCGCCAGTTACCACATCTTTTTCTTTATAAATTTGAGCAAGAGTAGATTCGACATAGGCTGTAGATGCGCCTAGAAAAGCTACGACCCACATCCAGAATACGGCACCTGGGCCACCGAAGCCGATAGCAGCAGCTACCCCAGCGATGTTACCCATACCCACACGACCGGCGAGTGAGACGGCAAGTGCCTGAAATGATGAGATACCCTGTGCACTAGATTTACCAGTGAATAGGAGTTTGATCATCTCACCGAATAGACGTACTTGTACAAAGCGCGTCATAATGGAATAGAACAGACCGGCACCCAAGCAGAGATAAATCAGCGCTGGGCTCCAGATAATTCCATTTACTAAGTTAACTAAACCTTCCATATTTATGTTCCTAGTACTGTCTCAAGGTGGCACTGTTTGCTAGGAGTAAACTAACTGGTTAACTTACTTATTTAAGTTAAGCAGTTAAAGTCTCTGCATCGACTTATTTGTTGTCTAAGTCTCATGTGCTTGGCCACCAAGAATGGACTGTAGTTGTCTGTATTTACCCGCGTATCTCGTCAGTAATACGGACTATTTGCATAGCGCTTATCACTGACAATATTAATATCAGCTGCGTTTACTATTATTCTACAACCTCAACTACTGCGGTCTTCTATCATCATGTTATACATCAGATGAGTCATAAGTTGACCGGCGGATAAAACAGGCGGTTATATAATTAAATATCCATCACCATGATGGCATTCAACTTACTATGAGCTGTCTTGAATAAATACATGACTGGTATGGCGAATTGACAGTATTTAGCGATAATTTGACAGTTAATTGATGTTTTTATTAAGAAATTAACAACTCGCTAATACTAATCAAACTATAAGTCCACTACCAAATGTATTCAAACCGTACGGCTACGTAACTGCAATTTGCCATATTTTTGTACTAATTACTAGAAATTTCTTTATAGACAGTAGATATATTCATATTTCATTTGGCAGATACATTAGCAAGATTTGGATAATATATAAATAATTGTTTGTACTTTCATAACATTTAGTCTGATTCCTCTAGACTGCTAGATTTTTGCTCTATATCTATCATGATAAAAACGCGTTATCGTTGACACTATGCGGTTGTGTTTTGGTAACGACCAATTGTAAAAAGCCGTGTATAACGCCATCATTAGGACAACTTCTTTTGATATCATGCTGATAGAGTGATGCGCAGATATACAGTATATAGAGTGCATGACTGCCGTATGAATACCAAGAAAACTTAAAAATATTAAAAACGTGGTACTGGATATTTATCATTATTAGGAGAATCAACAATGACGCGTAAATCTATTATGAAGCCGATGTTGCTAGCCGCTTTATTGACAACTTCTACGGTTGGTCTCAGCGGCTGTGGCTACAATAACCTGCAGGCACAAGATGAGCAGGTCACTGCTTCATGGTCAGAAGTGGTCAACCAGTATCAGCGCCGTTCTGATTTGGTGCCAAACTTAGTCAAAGTCGTACAGCAATATGCCGATCAAGAGCAAGAGGTCTTCACCCAAGTGGCAGAAGCTCGCTCACGTGCGGGCGGTATCACGGTGACGCCAGAAGTACTCAATGATCCAGAAGCGATGGAGCGTTATGCAGCAGCGCAAGAGCAGATGACAGGTGCGTTATCGCGTTTGATGGCGGTGTCTGAGCGTTATCCAGATCTAAAGTCAGATGCATTGTTTCAAGATTTGCAAGCACAGTTAGAAGGTACTGAGAACCGTATTGCTGTTGCTCGTAACCGTTATATTCAAGAAGTGCAGGGATACAATACAACGGTACGTCAGTTCCCAACCAACATCACTGCAAAAGTATTTGGTATGGACACTAAGCCCAACTTTAGTGTGGCCAATGAAGAGGCGATTTCAACCGCACCAAGTGTTGATTTTGGCGATTCTACAGAAAAGTCAGCTGAATAAAATTTAGAATGAACGTGAAGACAGAGCGGCATAGGCAGCTCTGTTTATTTAGCTAATGGTTTGATAATGATTAGTTAGAGTCTATCAATTGGTAAAGATGTTATCTGAGGTGGTATAGATTAGATGAATAATTCAAAAGCAATCTTATCAGCATTACTGTTTACGTTAGGTGTCGTCAGCGTGCCTGCATTGCACGCTGCACCCAATGATACAGCGGTGGCGACAGATAGCACCTCGAATCTGCAAAACCGTAGTGTCGAAGAGTTGGTGGCCGTTGCTAAAGCAGGCGAGTCTAATGAAGCAATTAATGATGCTGTATTAAATAACGATGCTATCAATGAAGCGATGCTCGGCAACGACGCTATCAATCAAAACGCAGATAGCCAAAGTACAGCAAATGATACAGCCAATGCCCAAACAACCGCTCAGCCACCTGTACGTTCCAGTGCCGAGGGTGTTGATGCTGATAAGTTGATACTCAATGAACCAGTCGTTGATCAAGCCAATATTTTAAATCCTCAAGAAAAGCTACGTCTAGAGGCGCAGCTTCGAAGTATCTATCAGCAGGGGTTAGCACAAGCAGCAGTGGTTATCGTACCGACTACCAATGGCGTACCAATATTTGATTATGCATTGCAAGTTGCTGAGAAGTGGGAATTGGGTGATGAAGCTATCGATGATGGTCTACTGATTGTCGTCGCTGTCAATGACCGTGATATGTATATCCTAACGGGTTATGGACTAGAAGGCGTCTTACCAGATGCGGCGGTTAACCGTGTCATCCGAGAAGATATTACGCCGTTATTTAAGCAAAATAACTATGGTGCAGGGATAATCGCTGGCGTTGAAGCGCTTAAAACACGCTTAACTGCTGATCCTGAAGTCTTAGCCCGTGCTGATGCACAAGCTGCAGAACGTACTGCTCAGCAAAGCTCAGACGAGCTGCCGTCACCTATCTTCCTATTTATTATGGCGATGATTTTTGGTAGCTTTATTACTAATATATTGGGCCGAGTATTTGGTTCTATTATTACTGCTGGCGGGTTTTTTGCAGGTTCAATGGCATTAGGTGGCGGTTTCTTCATGACGCTGATTATGGCAATATTCATCTGGATGTTTTTGATCTCACGCGGCGGTGGCGGTGGAAAAGGCGGCGGCGGTAAAGGTGGTCGCAGAGGCGGCATGATTTTCTTACCCGGTATGGGCGGCGGTAGTGGAGGCGGCTTTGGCGGTGGCGGCTTTGGCGGTGGCGGCGGTGGTTTCGGCGGCGGCGGTGCAGGTGGCTCGTGGTAAGTATTCCACATACGCAAACAAAATAAACTCTACATAACCATCGAAAACGACGTACTTGAGGAAATAATATAATGGTAGAAGACAACGCTTCAAACCCCAGTTTTGCCCGCTGGTGGCGTCAAGTTTTGTTCGTCCCTTTATTACATAGTAAGTGGCTAACAACAGAATCTAAGGCGCGTTTAACAGATGGTGTGACACGAGCCGAACGTGGGCATCGTGGTGAAGTATTCTTAATCGTAGAAAACCATCTGCCTATCCAAGAGGCCTATCGCATGAACTGCCGTGAGCGTGCGATTGATTTGTTTAGCGAATATCGCGTCTGGGATACTGAAGAAAATACGGGCGTCTTGATCTATGTCAATATATGCGAGCGTAAACTAGAGATTGTCGCAGACCGAGGTATCAGCGCTCACGTTAGTCCAACAGTATGGAATGCAATGTGCGAAAAGGCAGTATCTGGTATTGCTACTCAAAAGACAGAAGAGAGCTTAGCTGAACTGCTAGACGAAGTGGGGCAAGTGTTACGTCAATACTATCATTTAGAGCGCGATCCAGAAGGCAATGAGCTGTCTGATACAGTCGTATTTTTAAAGTAATTTGCGCCTTATACGGTTGTATTAAGAAGGTTGCTTTTATAAGTAGCTTATCTATACGGTCAAAGGGTTTTGTTTTAGGCGATATGCTTTTAGTGTTAAAATAACTCTTCTGAGACAGATAACACCTCATATATGCATGGTTTGATTATCCTACTGTGCAATATCTACTAGGGCTCGTCTCGATAACACCATTATTGGAATACTATGATTGAATTAATAAAGAAACTACCGAAAGCCGAACTTCATCTACATATTGAAGGTTCGCTAGAGCCTGAGCTGATGTTTAGACTGGCCAAAAAGAACAATGTAGAGATACCTTATGACAGCGTAGAAGACGTGCGCGCCGCCTATAACTTTAACAATCTGCAAAGTTTTTTAGATATTTACTATGCCGGCGCAAATGTTTTACTCACCAAAGATGATTTTTATGATTTGACGTGGGAATATATTCTTAGATGTGTCGAAGACAATGTCATCCACACAGAGATATTCTTTGATCCGCAAACGCATACCGAACGCGGCGTGCCTTTTGAAGCGGTCATCACAGGTATCAAAGAAGCGCTCGCAGATGCCAAAGCAAAATACGGTATCACATCATGCATCATCATGTGTTTTTTGCGTCATTTATCGCAAGAAGAAGCTTTTGAAACGTTAGAGCAAGCACTGGACTATAAAGACGACATTATCGGTGTGGGTCTGGACTCATCAGAATTAGGCAACCCGCCATCGAAGTTTAAAGAGGTCTTCCAAAAAGCTAAAGAAGAAGGCTTTAAGTTGGTTGCTCACGCAGGCGAAGAAGCAGACTTTTCGTATATCTACGAAGCGCTAGATTTATTGAATATCAATAGAATTGATCATGGTGTGCAGTCTATAAAAAGCCCAGAGTTGATGCAAAGACTTAAAGATGAGCAGATGCCACTGACGGTTTGCCCGAACTCGAATATTGAGCTAAAAGTCTTTGAGACTTATAAAGAGCACAATATTAAAGAGCTTTTAGACTATGGTCTGAATATTAGCGTCAACTCAGACGATCCAGCTTATTTCAAAGGGTATGTGAATCAAAACTTTATCAACCTCTACGAAAATCTACCGATTACGGAAGACGATGTTATTACATTAGTAAAAAACTCGTTTAAATCGGCATTTATCAATGATGAGTTAAAAGAAGCTTACTTGGCGAGAGTTGATCTTGCATTGAAATAATTTTAACGAGTTCGTTATGAGTAGTAAAGGCGTAACGGTTTATATAAACTGTTACGCCTTTTTTGTTGCCTGTCGTTAGTAGTACTTACGAGCAGTAGTAATTATAAAGCAGTAATTTCTTCTATCAGCAGTGGCAGTACTATTCCAGCCTTTTCTGCTAATGTGATATCGACAATGGTATTTGGTGTTGGGTCAGGGTTGATCTCGATAACTTGCGCGCCATTTTGTTTGGCTAGCTGTGCTAAACCAGCAGCAGGATAGACCAAGCTTGATGTACCGATACTGATAAACACCTCGCAATTAGCCGCAGCATCTTCGGCAGCCTGCCAGGCCTGTACAGGTAGAGCTTCGCCAAACCAAACAATATCTGGTCTGATGTAACCGTCGCAATGCGGACAGCTAAGCAGTGTTTCATCAAAACTCATTGTGCCTTGATTATCGTATGACGCTCTCGATTTATCTTGATAGGGTATCTCACACTGACCACAGCGGTTACGCCACAGATGACCATGCAGGTGAGTCACCGCGCTACCAGCTTGCTCGTGCAAATCATCGACATTTTGGGTAATGAGTGTCACTTGCTGATCGGAGGTTTGCGCATGATACTGCCACTGAGCCAACGCATGATGGGCAGGATTTGGCGCTTTGTCTGCGACCATTTGCCGACGCCATTGATACCATGACCACACCAGCTTTGGATCACGAGTGAACGCTTCAGGGGTTGCCAAGTCTTCGACACCGTAATTCTCCCACAGTCCTGTTTGCTTATCTCGAAATGTTGGGATGCCACTTTCTGCTGAAATGCCAGCCCCAGTCAAAATGCAAATACGCTGTTTCGATGACAACAGTTGTGCTGCAAGTTTTACTTCTGCTATTAACGCTGGTAATAATTCTGCTAACATGAGCCAAACCTTGCTAATAATGGATATTTTTACTTATGATAGACGGAATTTGGTGGCTTGTCATATTGTTCGCTGTCATCGCAGTTTTATGGTTCGTGGCAAAATCACGCGGCGCAAAAGCAGGTGAAAAGCATAGCGGCGCAAAATCAAAAAATTCAACACCGAATGATGCGCTGCAAAAAACATCAGCGATATTAAAACAGCATTTTGCTGATTATCGAGTCACAAGTAAGGCAAATCATTTGCTCGTTAGCAAACAAGATAAAAAAATTGCGATGATTACGATTGATAAAAAGATTGCTGAGGGTCAGCGCCGTTTGGGTGATGTGCCAGTGATTAATTATCACCGTATACCTAGCCGTGCTCAATTGACTGCCAATTTGCAAGATGCAGAGTAATTTTGCTATATAGTCAATCCTCTATAAATTGGCTACGGTGTCAGTCTCGCTCAGTCTACTACTTGTAGTACTTTCACTCGGCTTCCTTGTATCCAAATTATACTGAATCGACTATAGGTGAGAGCACTAGAAATATATAAGCACAGAAAAACCGCAAACATTTTGAAGTGTAGGTTTAATAAGTCTAGGTAGTTTAAGATAGTACTAAGGGAAGGGTAGAGCGAGGTTATAAACAATATGATTGGTGCGCTCGGCGGGAATCGAACCCACGACCCTCGGCTTCGGAGACCGATACTCTATCCAACTGAGCTACGAGCGCATATGATAACGATATGTCTGACTGTCACGCTTAGATGCGCATGATAATTAGCATAAGGTGTCTAGAAATAAAGACCGCTTAGTCTAACAAATAAAAAGCATAAAGCCAATAAATGACAGTCGCGATTGAGGTTTTTTAAGAAAAAACAGCCAAGTCATTAAACAAGCATGGCAATTTACCTGCCTTTTCCCTTATAATGTTGGGGAGAATTCATATTTATAATCACCGATTGCAAGTGCGCTGGCACGCGGGATGGCTGTCTGCTATTGAAGACTTAGAGGTCGTCAAAGAAGGACAGACAGAATGTCCGAGCCGTGCTAGTCCTTGTATACGTAATAAGAGAACGTGACGAATGAGAAAAGTAGTTATGTTATCGGCAGCTGCCATTCTAGGAATCGCTAGTATCGCGGTGAGCCAAGCTGAAGATGTTGTAGACACTCCTGTAACTGCGTCAGACGTAGCAGAAGGCCAAGAGGTCGTAGAAGCTGCTCCTGAAACGCTAGGTGACGATACCCAAGCTGCTGCAGATACGACAGATGGTGCTGCGCCCACTGACGAAGCCGCTCCAGCAGAAGGCGAAGAAACTGCCGCTGCAGCGCCTGCCGCTGATGAAGAGCCAATTCCACAAGATACGCCGCAAGTGCAAAAGCTAATTGCTTTGTATCCTAATCTGATTGCGCGTATCCAGCCTGTTGCCAATATCTGTTTTGAAGACGGTGAAGCTTGTGATGTAACGGCACGCTCATCTGGCCCAGCTGCTGGCGACGGTCCTCGTGACGGTAAAGCGGTATATAATGCTGTATGTCATACTTGTCATACTGCAGGCTTGCTAGGCTCTCCTATCTTTGGTGATGCTGGCGCTTGGGGCCCACGTATCGCAAAAGGTAAAGATACGCTATATACCCATGCTATCAATGGTTTCAATGCGATGCCTGCAAAAGGTGGCGCGGATATTCCTGATGAAGAAGTTCAAAATGCCGTAGATTATATGGTCGCAGAAGCAAGCTAATCTTTGTTGATTACCTTCCAAGCTTTTACGATAGTTATCTATAAAGCGCCTATTTCAGTGATGAGATAGGCGCTTTTTCATGATGAGTATTATTAATATGGTACT
This sequence comes from Psychrobacter nivimaris, assembly GCF_009812035.1. Classification (GTDB taxonomy): domain Bacteria; phylum Pseudomonadota; class Gammaproteobacteria; order Pseudomonadales; family Moraxellaceae; genus Psychrobacter; species Psychrobacter nivimaris. Next base: position 60,382 of record NZ_VZIZ01000031.1, read on the forward strand.
TCGAATATAAGGCAGTTGAAATTCGTCATGAGTAGCCTCATTTTATGAGATTAGTTCGTTTATTACCGTACATTGTCACCTTTAGAGAGTAGAGTGTGTTGAACATTCTTATACGGCTTTTGCCTATATGATAATGATAGTCGAATGTTCAACACGGCCTATTATTCTAAAATCGCATTTTATATAAATTGATAACAAATAAAGAGGTCTTCATGTCTGATGCACCAGCACTCTCCATAAAAAACCTATCCAAGACCTATGACAATGGGTTTTCGGCATTAAAAGGGGTTGATTTAATGGTACCACAAGGTGGATTCTTTGCGTTACTTGGGCCAAACGGCGCAGGCAAATCTACCATGATTGGTATTATTAGCTCATTGTTTAAGCCAACCACCGGTAGCGTCCATATTTTCGGCACAGACCTATTAGAGAACCCTTCGATTGCTAAGCAATACCTTGGCGTTGTACCGCAAGAATTTAACTTTAATATGTTCGAAAAGGTCGAAGATATCCTGATTACGCAAGCGGGTTATTTTGGTATTCCGGCGAAAGAAGCCAAACCCCGCGCAAAAAGACTATTAACAGCGCTAGGATTATGGGATAAACGCGACAGTAAATCACGTGAGCTATCTGGTGGTATGAAACGCCGTTTGATGATTGCCCGTGCATTAATTCATAAGCCAAAGCTATTGATTCTGGATGAGCCAACGGCGGGTGTCGATATCGAGCTTCGCCGCTCTATGTGGGAATTCATGCAGCAGATTAATATCGAAGAAAACACCACTATTATTCTGACGACTCATTATCTCGAAGAGGCAGAGCAATTGTGTAAACGTATTGCGATCTTGGATCACGGCGAGATTCGAATCAATACGGAAATGAAAGAACTACTGGCGCAGTTGTCGGTAGAGACGTTTGTATTTGATTTAGATACGCCGCTCACTGAGCAGTTGGCTCTGACAGGAGTTACAGGAGTCTCGCAACCAGATGAGCAAACGCTAGAAGTTACCTTGACAGAAGGTGAGTCACTAAACGGTGTCTTTGATCAATTGTCTGATAAAGGTATCAGTGTGGCGAGTATGCGCAATAAAGCCAACCGACTAGAAGAGTTATTTATGCGCTTGGTAGACAAAAACATTCAGAGTGCAGATAGCATGAAGGAGGCGGGATTATGAGTCAGGAACTAGTCGATCATAATAAAACAATGTCATTGAGTAAAAAATGGATTGCGTTTCGTACTATTTGGTTCAAAGAAGTACGCCGTATTTTACGTATCTGGCCGCAGACGTTACTACCGCCAGTTATCACGATGAGTTTGTATTTTGTCATCTTTGGTAAGATGATTGGTTCGCGTGTGGGTGAGATGGGCGGCGTGCCTTACATGCAGTTTATCGTGCCTGGTTTGATCATGATGTCGATCATTACCAACAGTTACTCTAACGTCGTCTCAAGCTTCTTTAGTGCCAAGTTCACGTCTAGTATCGAAGAGCTTTTGGTCTCGCCAGTATCCAAGCATGCTATTTTGATGGGTTATATCAGTGGTGGTATCTTCCGTGGACTGGCTATCGGTGTGATTGTCTCGATAGTGGCGCTGTTCTTTACCGATCTTGGTATCGAGCATTTATTTGTGACTATATTTACGGTACTTGGCACGTCTATCTTGTTTTCGTTAGGTGGTTTTATCAATGCGGTATTTGCACGCTCGTTTGATGATATCTCTATTATCCCAAGCTTTGTACTGACGCCATTGACCTATCTTGGCGGTGTGTTTTATTCGATGGAAAATTTGTCGCCATTTTGGCAAAATGTTTCGCTATTGAATCCTATCGTCTATATGGTCAACTCATTCCGTTACGGTATTCTTGGCTACTCTGATGTCAATGTTTGGTATTCGATGGCGGCTATTTTCGTGTTCTGTGCGATATTTTATACCATCGCTTATCGCTTGCTAAGTAATGGCTCGCGTGTACGTTTGTAGTGCGTATTATTCGCTAAGTATATTATTTAGAGCAAATTTTAAACGGTTTAATATTAGGAAGACAGATGAGTATTCACGGTATCTTGGGTGAGCAAACCACAGACTATCCAACTGAGTATAGCCCAGAGACGCTATATCCGATTGCGCGCAGCATGGGACGTGATGCGATTGGTTGGCAAAACGATAAGCTAGCCGTTGGTGTCGATTGGTGGCAGGCCTTTGAGATCTCTTGGTTAAACCCGCAAGGTATCTCGCAAGTGGCGATTGCACGCTTTAGTATTCCTGCTAGCTCACCGTTTATCGTAGAATCAAAATCGCTTAAGTTATATTTGAATAGTATTAACTTTACCGAGTTCGCCAGTTGGAACGACGTACAAGCGTTGATTGCGAAAGACTTGTCAGCTTGTTTACAAGCAGACGTACAGGTAGCATTATTTGGCTTGAATGATGATTTAAATGGTAACGAAACAGCGTTATTGATCGCTCAGCCTGAGGGTGTTTGCATTGATGAAGCACTAGCAGGCAGTACGGATAAAGTTGCGTTAGCTGAACATCCTGATGCGTCATTGCTAAGTGCTAGCGAAGAAATAGCCGCGAGTAGTGAAAGCATGGTAAATGAGGATACGCAGCCGTATACCTTTTATTCCAATCTACTGCGTAGTAACTGCCCAGTGACCAATCAACCAGATTGGGGCACTTTGGCCGTATCGATTACGACTGATAAGCCTTTTAATAATGCAAATATGCTGCGCTATATATTGAGCTTCCGTCAGCACAATGGTTTTCATGAGCAGTGTGTTGAGCAGATATTTGCTGATTTGAGCCAATACTACCAGCCGAGTGAGCTGATGGTACGGGCATGGTATACGCGCCGCGGTGGTATCGATATCAATCCTTGCCGTGTCAGTGATATCCGTTTATTGCCTAAGCCAAGCCGTTTAATCCGCCAGTAAGTTCTCCATAAAAATACAATGTTAAGTAGTTTTTAAGCCAATAAAAAAGCGCCTATCTCATCATGTGAGATAGGCGCTTTTCGTTATATAGTCTTTAATTACAAGACTATTTACCGCTTACTTTTGCCATAACTTCTTCACGGCTTAGCATTTGTTTTTCGGCTTCACGGCGATTGACGTACTCATACTTGTCTTCCGCCAAGTTGCGATCAGACACGACGATACGATGCGGTATACCAATCAACTCAAGATCAGCAAACTTAACGCCTGGGCGCTCGTTACGATCGTCCAGTAGTACATTGATGCCTTGAGCTTTCAACTCTTCATACAGGGCGGTTGCCGTCTGCATGACCGTCTCTTCTTTAGACTTCATCGGGATGATAGCGACTTCAAAAGGAGCGATCGAATCATCAACCGTTGGCGTTTTTGGCCACATGATGCCGTTTTCATCATTGTTCTGCTCGATAGCAGCGGCAATGATACGACTAACGCCAATACCATAACAGCCCATCATCAAGGTAACAGGTTTGCCATCTTCACCAGAAACTGTACAGTTCATCGCTTGTGAGTATTTATCACCCAACTGGAAGATATGACCGACTTCGATACCACGTTTGATTTTTAGACTGCCTTTACCATCAGGAGACGGGTCGCCTTCTTGTACATTGCGCACATCAACGATGCGAGTAATGCGAGTATCACGTGCCCAGTTCATACCGATAGTATGTTTGTTCACTTCATTGGCACCGCAAACAAAATCTGACAACGCAGCTGCTGAACGATCAACAAACACAGGCATATCTAAATTAACGCCGATATAGCCTTTGTGCAGGCCTGCCGCTTTTAGCTCTTCGTCAGATGCTAACGTCAATGGTACGTTGGCTTCTTCGATTTTCTCAGCCTTGATAGTATTGAGCTGATGATCGCCGCGCAACACGACAGCAATCAGTTGTGGCTCATCATTCTCAGTATGACCATGAACGATCAAGGTTTTAACCGTCGTTTCTAACGGGATGTCCAAGTGTTCAGCAACCATTTTACAGCTGGTCATACCTTCGGTCAGAACGTCTTCACGCTCCATTTTTGGCGGTTGACGCTCAGCGGTGCTGACAGATTCTGCTAGCTCAACGTTGGCTGCATAGTCAGATGAGTCCGAAAACGCAATATCGTCTTCGCCGCTATCTGCCAATACATGGAACTCATGTGAGGCAAAACCACCGATAGAGCCTGTATCTGCTTGTACCGCACGGAAATCTAAGCCCAAGCGGGTAAAGATGCGTGTATAAGCGTCATACATATCATGGTAAGTTTTGGCCAATGAGGCTTGATCCACATGGAAAGAGTAAGCATCTTTCATGGTGAATTCACGGGCGCGCATCACACCGAAGCGTGGACGAATCTCGTCACGGAATTTACCTTGAATCTGAAAGAAAGTAATCGGTAGTTGTTTATAACTACGTAGCTCGCCTTGTGCTAGATTGGTGATGACTTCTTCGTGCGTTGGACCAAGCACAAAGTCGCGATCATGACGGTCTTTGAAGCGCAATAGCTCAGGACCATAATCATCAAAACGTCCGGTCGTCTGCCAAAGTTCAGCAGGCTGAGTCATCGGCATTAGCACTTCTTGTGCACCAACGTTTTGCATCTCTTCACGAACAATACGTTCGACCTTTTGTAAGACGCGCAGACCCATAGGCAACCAAATATACAATCCAGAAGCAATCTTGCGGATAAGACCAGCACGCACCATCAATTGGCTTGAGGCAATGTCGGCGTCACTTGGGGTTTCTTTTAGTGTGGCAAATAAAAATTGACTGGCTTTCATAAATAAAGCGTAACCTTATCAACGATAAAAAAATAAGAAATAGTAGGATGTTGAGCGTATGGCTAATCGTTTCATTGCCGCCGCAAGCTTACCTTTATCACTTAGCAATAATCTAGGGTATTTCCTAGTTACCAACCTGCTTATATACAAAGCACATCAGTAAAAACCACTCTCATAAAAGAGAGGTAGATTTGATTTGATGTATCAATATGCCAAAAATGCAATATATCCAGGTCAAAACCCTGATAAATGCTTTAAGACTGACATTTTATTCATACAATCTGACTATGTTAGGTAAAGTTCGCCTAAGACGCAATGACTTTTTGTCTTTTCAGACCGAACGTGACACAAAGGCTTCAATAAGGGATAAATAATTGAGCTATTCATATGATTTTATAGCGAAAGCATTGCTTATTTTGGTGACAGTTTATTGAGGTGGTTGCGTAGAGGTTTATGCATAAAGTTATGTAGAGGAATGGTAGCCATTACTTGAATTTACTGCACAATAGTCGCATTTATAGACTAAGCATCTGTTCCGTTTTTACAACGCTTTTAGCCTTACCAAACGATGCAACATTATAAAGGTAGCTTCTATGGATAATCCTGATATGAATAACGCTAAAGCGACTCAAAAGCCTGAGAAACGTCCTATTGTGACAATGTCGTGGGTGATATTACTCATTGGCTTAGTAGCGATTGTCTTTGCTATTTATAGCGCGCAAAACAAACCAGAAGAAGCGCCGATAGAAACTATTACTCGCGAAGGGGTGGTTACGCAAATTCAGCAGTTAAATCGCTTACATACCGTCGCATTTAGTGTCGATACAGTGATTACGAGCGAGCGACCTGGGAGCTGGATGAAACTGTGGCAGGATGAGCAAAAGGCATTGTTTATCGCTCATGGTCGCGTAGAAGCAGGCGTTGATTTGAGTGTACTGACACCTGAGATGGTACAAGTAGTGCAACCTGCTCAAGCTAATGAGGATGAAGAGCAAGTAGCTGAGCCCAACTCACCAGCTGCCACTATGCCGCAAATCAATATTACTTTGCCGCCTACAGAGATATTTTCAGCATATCTGGATGATATCGAGATTTATGACTGGCAGACAGGGGCTTTTGGCATGATGCAAGTTGACCCTAAGATATTGGCACAGGCACAGACCATGGCAAAAAAAGAAGTGCTTGAACGTGCCTGCCGAGGTGATGTCATGAATATGGCATTGCAAAATGCGCAAACCCAGTTGCAGCAGCTGTTTGCACTCACGGGAGCGGTAGTGACGGTTACTAATCAGGGTGCAGGCGCATGTCAATTGCCAGTCACTACTAATAGCTAGTCTGCTGGTTGTTTTCTAAAATTAAGCCTATTTTTTAAACTCAGCAATAGCCAGCTTGCGCGCCGATTTATGCTCGACCATTGGCGCAGGATAGTCGACATCGGCAAACTTACCACCTTTTGCCAATTCCTTACGCATCTTATCTTCGTTATGTAAGATGCTATTAGGAATGTCTTTTAACTCTGGTAGCCAAGTCTTAATAAACAGAGCTTTAGAATCGTGTGTATTGGCTTGGCTAAAGGGGTTCATAATACGGAAGTAGGGCGCTGAGTCCGTACCTGTCGACGCGCTCCATTGCCAGCCGCCGTTATTGGATGCAAAATCGCCATCTATCAGCTGCTGCATAAAGTAACGCTCACCCAAGCGCCAATCAATCAGTAAGTCCTTTGTCAAAAACATCGCTGTTACCATTCGCAATCGATTGTGCATAAACCCTGTCGCATTTAAACAACGCATCGCAGCATCTACGAGCGGTACGCCTGTCTTACCAGTGCACCATGTCTCAAAATCATCAGTGTTATACGACCAATTAATGTTGGTATCAGTCTCTTCTTTATACGCTTTATGACGAATCAGGTTTGGTTTTTCTACTATTACATGACGATAAAAGTCTCGCCACGCAAGCTCGCTTATCCAGCGATTGATGTCTTCATTGTCGCTGTCATTGCCGTGTAGATCTTCTTGTGCTGCATTTGCCTGTAGATAGCAGAGTCTAGGACTGATAGAGCCTATAGTGAGGTAAGCCGATAGCTGACTGGTTGCATGCAGATGGGGGACATCACGGCTTACATCATAATCATTGATATCATCATCGACGAATGCCTCTAGACGCTGGCAAGCGGAAGACTCACCTGCAGGATAAGCGTCTCTTGCTTGGTCAAGCTGAGCTATTATATTGATATGTTGCAATGACTCATTCTTTTCTAATGTCTGCTGATAGTCACTCAGCATTTTTTCATTTAGGGCTTTGATATCGTCGATTGTATTGGCAAACGTTTGCGATGATTTTAGTTTGATTTTATAATCGCTATCCACTGTAGGTGCTTCATGCATTTGAATGGTACTGACGTCCAACGTATGTCGCCATTTTTTATAAAATGGGGTGAAGACCTTATACATGCTATCGCCATCATTGGTCGTGATACTTTGCGGTGGCAAAATGCATTGGTCATGCCAGCGGACGAACTCGATGTCGTTTTTTGCAAGTTGCTTGTTCAATTGCTCATCACGATCAATCTCATTGCCTTCGTACTCGTGATTGGCCATGACGCAGCTGATTTCATTGTCGTTGCATAAGGTTGTAAGCGCCTTTATACAGTCTGAGAAGTTTGGACAAACTTGAACGATCAAGGTGATGTTTAGTTTTTCTTGTAACTCCTTTGCTAGAATAGGTAGCGTGCGAGCAATATGATCGACTTGTACAAGGGAGGTATCGTGTGCTTGCCACTGCTCAGGGGTCAAAAAGAATACGGCAGATACCGAAGCTTTATCTTCCTTTGCACGTTCACAAAGCGCTGCTAAAGCGGTATTGTCATGAATGCGTAGGTCACGACGAAACCACATCAAGTAATGCGGTGGATTTTTGCTAGTAGCATTGTCGTCAGTATCAGTATTATTGGCGGCTGTCTGCGCAGTCTTAGACATCAAAGTATCCCTATATTAATCAATCGCAATCATAAACAAAACTAAGGATAAAAGTATGCTAGGATAAGTTTTTGGATGCAATGGCTTTGCCGTTTGGTTAACAAAACCTCATCACATCTAACGATTTATCTTTAGCTTGAACCTATCTGATGCCGCTATAATCGGTGTCATATTCAGCACCATGAAACGCAAGGTCACAAAATGCACGTTAAGTTTTGCGGGTTTACTCAGCTTAGTGATATACAGACTGCGGCACAGCTAGGTGCAGATGCAGTGGGTTTGGTGTTTTATCCACCAAGTCCACGTGCGGTCACAATAGCGCAGGCGCAAACTCTGAGCGCTGCCGTACCTGCTTTTGTCAGCGTGGTGGCACTGGTAGTCAATATGCCCAAAGATGAGCTGATTAACTTAGCAAACAACGTCTCTTTTGATATTATCCAGTTCCATGGTGATGAAACGCCTGAGCAATGCCAACAGCTGGCAGGTATGGTCAATAAACGCTGGATCAAAGCATTGCGTATCAATACAGAGCAAGATACCCTCGATAGTGTCCGCGCCCAAATTAATCAATTTGCGACCGCAGGTGCCAGTAGTATTTTATTGGATGCTTATCATCAGCATAAGTATGGCGGTACAGGCGCACGTTTTGACTGGAGTCTCATTCCACATGACAGTGCACTACCGATCGTGTTGGCTGGTGGGCTCGATGCTGACAATGTTGCTGCGACATTAGATTTGCCTATTTATGGCGTCGATGTGAGCGGTGGTATTGAGGTTGATAAAGGTAAAAAAGACGCTGCCAAAATGCGTGCCTTTATGAAAGCGGTCAAGCGTGATCGATGGCAAAACGCTACGGTCACTGGCGCCATCTAAGTGGGTTTGTATCAAGCTATTTGCCATACATAATCTGCTTAGTTGATCGTTATTCCGATTTTTCTGCTTAAATCTTATTAGATTATTATCCCTTTTATTATTTTCTCTCTAGTTATCTAAAGTTATCTAAAAAATACCACTTATTACAGTAGGAATTATCATGAGTCATGTCGAGAACAAAGATTTATCTGCTACCGCACAGTCTGTAAACACTTTTACCAATCCTGAAAATGTACAGGACTTCAACCAGTATCCTGATGCGCGCGGTCATTTCGGTGTACATGGGGGGCGTTTTGTCTCTGAGACGCTAATGGCTGCTCTAGAAGAGCTAGAAACGCTTTATACCAAAGTAAAAGCAGACCCAGCATTCTGGGAAGAGTATCACAACGATTTGGTCAATTATGTCGGTCGTCCAACGCCGCTGTATCATGCTAAGCGTTTGAGCGATGAGATTGGCGGTGCGCAAATTTACTTCAAACGTGAAGATCTAAACCATACAGGCGCACATAAAGTAAATAACACCATTGGTCAGGCACTGCTTGCCAAAATGTGTGGTAAAAAACGTATCATCGCTGAGACTGGTGCAGGACAGCATGGCGTAGCCACGGCAACTATTGCGGCACGCTTAGGGCTAGAGTGTATCGTCTATATGGGTGCTGACGATGTCGAGCGTCAAAAGATGAATGTTTATCGTATGCGCTTACTTGGCGCAACAGTTGTGCCCGTCACTTCTGGCTCACGTACGCTCAAAGACGCGATGAACGAAGCCATGCGTGATTGGGTGACCAATGTTGATAGCACGTATTATATTATTGGTACGGTTGCAGGGCCGCACCCTTATCCGCTATTGGTTCGTGATTTCCAAGCGATTATTGGGAAAGAAGCGCGCATTCAGCATTTAGAAAAAACAGGAAAAATGCCAGATGCATTGGTTGCGTGTGTTGGCGGTGGCTCAAACGCGATTGGTTTGTTCTTTGACTTCCTAAACGATACTGAAGTAAAAATGTATGGCGTCGAGGCAACAGGCGATGGTATCGAGTCAGGTCGTCATTCAGCACCATTGGCTGCTGGCCGTATCGGTGTGCTACATGGCAACCGTACTTACCTCATGGCAGATGATGATGGCCAAATTCAAGAGACGCATTCTATCTCAGCCGGTCTTGACTATCCTGGTGTTGGTCCAGAGCATAGCTTCTTGAAAGACATGAAGCGCGTTGAATATGTTGGCTGTACTGACAAAGAGGCGCTAGAAGGCTTCCATGAGTCTACGCGTAAAGAAGGCATCATTCCTGCGCTTGAGACTGCTCATGCTGTCGCGTATGCATTGAAACTGGCTAAAACCATGACACCTGATCAGACAATCATCGTTAATATGTCAGGTCGCGGTGACAAAGATTTGCATTCAGTGATGAAGGCAGAAGGGATTGAGATGTAGTAAGAGTAGAGTAGTTTAGATGGTTGTATAAGAAAGTTTAGTAGCGTATTAACTTGATTAGGTATCATAAATCTCAATACGCTAATTGATAATTACTTCACTCTATAGAGTAGAGTAGTTATCAATATTGCTAGCTATTTTTTTATTATCGATAGTATACCTCCATGAATTTGAACCGCTTAATACCGAGTAAGCCTAGCCAGTTGGGCAAGTATCCAGACCAAGCAGTGCTAACAGCGCCAGTCACAATAAGTGTGGGTGTACCTACTGAAAGCGTCAGTTTTTGGCAGAGTTATGGTTTCTTTATAGTTGTCATTGTATGGTCAGTGATGTATGTCTTTATGGCCGTTTGGGAGTTTTCGACAGGTTATACGGTTACGACAATTGATGAAATTTTAAGAAATATTCTTGGGCTTTGGTCTCTTTTAGCTATACCCATGTTGTTTTTATTTCTGATGATATGTTGGTTGCATCGTGCCCAAAAAGGTTTTGTTGTGCCAAATCCATGGGTTGCTAGAAAATGGACTTGGAAGCATATCCCTATACTTATAATCAATAAAGATAATATCCAATTGACGTCTCAGTTTTGTATAGCTAATAAAAATTTTCAGCACGATAAAGTCATAAATTATGATGACGTTGAAGCATTTTATCTTAACCAAATTCGAGGAAGCACTGTTGGTTTTTGGATAGATTACACAGAAATATATAGTAGAAAGATGAAAAACCGAGGGAACAAGGTGCAAGGTCTAATATTTAATAAAAATATTCCACTGTGCGCGAGGCACAATGTTTTAAACGGTCTATACTACATAGAGCAGCGTGAAATTCTAAATATTATGAATACTTTTCATAAGCAAAGAACTGATGATATTAAATATTTGTCGCAAGATAACCATGATAATTTAATGGATATTGGCTGGTAAGAATACACTTATATAAGCTAAAAATTTATTTAACAAAATTATAAGAGATCACTATGACCAGAATTGAAAGCACTTTTGAAACTTTAAAATCACAAAACAAAAAAGCCCTGATTCCTTATGTGATGGCAGGCGATCCTAATCCTGCAACCACTGTCGGTCTATTGCATGACTTAGTCAAGCACGGCGCAGATATGATCGAAGTCGGTTTACCATTCTCTGATCCAATGGCCGATGGCCCAACTGTAGCGTTGGCTGGTGAGCGTGCATTAGCAGCAGGTACGAGTACTCGTGATGCATTGAAGATGGTTGCAGAGTTCCGTCAAACAGATACGCAAACGCCAATTATCCTAATGGGTTATCTCAATCCTGTTGAAATCATCGGTTATGACAACTTTGTGGCGCTATGTGAGCAGTCAGGTGTTGATGGTTTATTGATGGTAGATTTGCCACCAGCAGAGGCGGGTAGCTTTACGCAGCATTTGACTGATCATTCGATGAATGAGATTTTCTTGTTATCGCCAACCACCTTACCTGAGCGCCGTGAGCAAGTATTGACTCATTGTGGGGGCTATATTTATTATGTATCACTAAAAGGTGTGACTGGTTCAGCCACGCTAGATACTGATGACGTTGCCACCCAAGTTCAAGCAATCAAAGCAGAAACAGACTTGCCAGTATGCGTCGGCTTCGGTATCCGTGATGGTGCCTCTGCAAAAGCGATCGGTACTCATGCAGATGGCGTTATCGTCGGTAGTGCATTGGTACAGAATTTTGCCGATATTGATGCCAACGATACCGCTGCGGTTGCAAATGCACAGCAGAACATCATGGCAAAAATGGATGAGCTACGTGCAGCGTTAGACAGCTTAAGCGCTTAATAGCTATTGCTTTCATATTGTTGTTACTTGAAGAAGTAGTTATTTGAAGAAATAGTTATTTGAGACGGCAAAGTCAAATTGCAGCTATTGTTTACCTAAGACTTTACTTAAAAGCTTTACGTGAAGACAATACTAAATGACTTTGCTAAAATTAGTTTACGAGTGTAAACTAACATCACTATTATATGGTGTCTGATAGTGGTAGTTTGTGAGTCATTTTGATTGGCAAATACATTATCTATCAATAAGCGCATAATCAAATTACCGACATACGAGATTTATTTATCAGTATGTTGCATGACTGCTCATGTTATGACTGCATTAGATGCTTTGTTTAGACAACCATTAAACTCTCAATGACAAGCGCATGAGCACACTTGTCAATAAGCCTTTTATGATGGCAAATAATATGACTGATACAATAACAAAACCCGATAACAATACTGCTAAAGCCGTGCCAAACAGCAATACGGATAGGCAGTCATGGTTTAACCGTCCTATCCCAGGTATCAAGCAGCATTTGACTGCGCCACTGTCTGCGGTAGAGACTGAACCGTCAACTAAGTGTAGTAATTGTCATTCGATGATTACTAACACAGCGCTAATTTTTAACTGTTATGTGTGCCCGCATTGTGATCATCATTTACCGATGAGTGCTCGTGAGCGCTTGAACTGGTTACTTGATCAAGTAGACGGCGAGACAGGACAAGAATTTACGGCAAAAGATCCATTGAGCTTTGTGGATAGTAAGCCATATCCTGCGCGTATGAGTGAAGCACAAGAAAAAACAGGTGAGTCTGAGGCGTTGGTTGCTATGTATGGCAAACTGCGTAACCTTGATATCGTTGCCTGTGCTTTTGATTTCCGCTTTATGGGCGGGTCAATGGGTTCAGTTGTTGGCGATCGTTTCGTTCAAGCAGCTGAAAAAGCGCTAGAGCAAAAAGTACCTTTGGTTTGCTTTGCCGCTTCTGGCGGTGCACGTATGCAAGAAGGCCTGCTATCGTTGATGCAAATGGCACGCACGGCAGCAGCGATTGAGCGTCTAAGAATCGCTGGGATTCCTTATATTGTGGTATTGACCAATCCGGTGTACGGCGGTGTAACTGCATCACTGGCGATGCTGGGTGATATCCATCTAGCAGAACCAAAAGCGATGATCGGTTTCGCTGGTAAGCGTGTGATTGAGCAGACTGTACGTGAGACGTTAGAAGAGCCATTCCAGCGCGCTGAGTTCTTATTAGAGCATGGTGTGGTGGATGAAGTGGTACATCGTCATCAGCTAATCGATACGATCTATCGTCTACTTGCAAAACTGTGCCGCGTACCAAATGTAGATGCTCAGTAAAATGAGATGCTCAATAAGGTAAATGACTCAGTATAATGAATCATTTATTGAGTGCACAAAGACTTAGCTGCGTGCTAACATCTACTGCATATGCAAGACCCTCTAATAGCATTTATCGTCATTGCACGGTAAGTGCTATTTTTGGTTTTAGCCAACACATATATTTTTATCTCTTATTAAATTTTATATAGGTTTTATCCATGTCTGACCTTTTAGCATCTGACCTTCGCAGCCCCAACGCCCATAGTCCTAATGAAAGTGCTAGCCTAACTGAGTGGCTCGATTATATGCAGCAGATTCATGTGTCTGCAATCGATATGGGATTGTCACGTGTATTGCCTGTCGCAGAAGCGTTAGGCGTGGTGCAATCAGCCAAAGATGACGCTTATGTATTTACTGTAGCAGGTACCAATGGCAAAGGCTCGACAACCGCTGTCATCGCCGAAATGTGTAAAGCCGCAGGTTATAAGACGGCACTATATCAGTCGCCACATCTTAGCGCCTTCAATGAGCGTGTACGTATCAATGGCGAGATGGTCAGCGATCAGACGCTGATTGAGGCTTTTAGCAAAGTAGAAGCAGCACGCTTACAGTGCGAGTTGACGTTGTCGTTCTTTGAGATGACCACACTAGCAGCGCTATTGATATTCGCTGAAGCAGACTGTGACGTGTGGGTATTAGAAGTAGGGTTAGGCGGCCGCCTAGATGTGGTCAATATTATTGATCCTGACATGGCAGTTATTACCAATATCGGTATCGATCACGTTGACTGGTTGGGTGACAATGTCGAGGATATTGGTCGTGAAAAAGCAGGTATCTTGCGCAACGGCATTCCTCTGATTTATGGTAGTACTGAGATGCCAGTTAGCGTGCAACAATCTATCGATACCCAGCAGGCAACTTGTTATCAAATAGGACAAGATTTTAGCTACCGCGATATTGATTCAACGACTTGGCAATACAGTAATGCGGCGGTTACCTTGCAGTTACCACGTCCTGCGTTATCGTTAACTAACACGACCAATGCATTATCAGCAGTATTAGCAAGTCCATTAGATGTCGGTATCAAGGTCATTGAGCAAGCACTACAAACTGTCAAACTGGCAGGTCGCTTCGATTATCGTGAGAACCATAGCCGCCATTGGTTGTTTGATGTGGCGCATAATGAGCAAGGCGTTGAGTTCTTATTAGCCCAGCTATCACCGTTTTGGCAGCAGCATGTAGCCAAGCAAAGTAATCAAGATAGCTCAGCGGATATCCCTACACCAAAGATAAAAATGCTATTTTCTATGTTAGGTGATAAAGATATTGATAAGGTTGTGCAGCGCTTAACCCAAGCAGGCTTACCGATTAGTGACTGGTTTATCGCTGAGATTGATTATCCTCGTGCCGCGACTACTGAGCAGCTGCAAGGTGTATTGGTTAAATATGTCGATAGCACCAATATATATGCGTTTGATGGTCTGCATATAGCGACCCATGCAGTGATAGAGGCGAGCCAGCCGCAAGACCTTATCGTCGTATGTGGCTCGTTTCATACGATCGGGGAAGCGTTAAGTGCCCTTAGCGTATGATAATTTAAGTTAAAGTAGCGCCGGTTTAATGTTAATCTTAGTCATAGCCTGATAGCAGACAGCATGAAAAATATGCTTTATAATCAAAATGATTTGCCAGACTAATAGAAGATGGTCGGCACAAATTTTGAACCCTGATGGCATTAACTGACAGTAACTGGCGGTAAGAGATCATGATTAAAGCGATTGGATATACTGCTTTGAGATAGTCACTGCGCCGCTCAATCAACCTTATTACCAACTAAGAGACGTAAACGGATGAACTTTTCGAGACAAGCCTTATTGGGCATTGGGATGATTATCGGCGGTAGCGTGATGCTATACGCCATGGTGCAACAGATTGGCGATAGCGACCAACCAGAGCCGATGTCAGCGATGGTCGACAAACTAAGCTCGGAGCAAGAGTCTCCGCAGCCGCTCACAACTGATATCGAAACAGAAAAACGTATCCTTGCGCAAAAGCAAAAAGAGCGTGCAGCTCGCGTTGCAGAGCAAGAAAAACGTGCAAAAGAGTTTTTGACAGAGCAGGAGATTGCTGAAGCAGAAGCATTGGCTAAGGCACGTGCTGAGAGCCAGCAATATGTCGATAATAGTGCGCCAGCTACTGATGAAACTACCAATACAGAGGCTACAAAAGACGTTACTACAGATCTAACGGTTCAGCCTCGTAATGAGAGTCAGTCTACTACTGATACTACAAAGTCTAGCGAAGCAGAGAAGCAAAAAGCGGCTCAAGAGCAACAAGAAGCTCAAAGGCAAGCGGCTATCAAAGAGCAAGCGGCCGCCAAAAAACTTGCTGAGAGTAAAAAACAAGCGGAGGCAGAGAAACTAGCCGAAGCAAAAAAGCAGGCGGAAGCCCAAGCAGCGGCTGAGAGAAAAAGAGAAGCAGCTGAAGCGGCTAAAAACGAGCCACCAAAATCGCCTTCTGAATACCAAATCAAGAAAGGCGATGGACTCATAAAACTGGCAAGACAATACAATATGCCTGTAGAAGTATTGGCTCAAGCTAACAATCTATCTCCATCAGCAGCGCTACAACTGGGTCAAAGTATCACCATCCCATCGAGCAAACAGGTACAGCGTCTGGAGCGTGAAGCGGCGGCAGCCGAACAAGCGCGTGAGAAGAAGCGCCAACAAGAAGAAGCGCTAGCGAAGAAATCTGCCGATGCCAAACGTGAAGCACAGCAAAAACTGAGTGAAGCGCGTAAAGAAGTCAAAGAAACAGACGCTAAGGGTAGCTTTGGAGTGCAAGTGGCTCTAGCAAATGACCAAGCCAAAGCGGATGAGTTAGCGAAAAAGTTCCGAGCAGCAGGTTATCAAGTCAAGACCAGTGCGACCAGTCGCGGTGTTCGTGTCGTGGTTGGGCCTGAACGTGGCAAAGTCGCAGCCTTAGCACTAAAAGATAAAATCAATAGTGACCCTAAAGTAAATACGACCAGCGCTTGGGTGCTTTACTGGCGTTAAGCTAGAGCGTTTCTAACGGTCTCAATGCGGCTTTTATCTACTTTATATAAAAACACGACAAATACTGTCGTGTTTTTTGTTTTATAGATTGCTGATTGGCGCCGCCTTAGTTAAGATGAGCGCCATTTTTATAATCCGTTGTTGTATAACCTGTCAGCCTATATAGGTTGCCTCGTCGTGGTCGGCGCATTATTAATTGCTATCAATAATGACAATTAGCCCATCACTCTCATACTGTATAAGGTAGAACCATGTCGTTTGGTGTTATATTCTTAATATTGGCCGTTGGGTTTTTGGGGCTGATTACGTTACCGAAGCTATTAGCAAAGCGCCCCGTCGTTGAGCCTGCTCCAAAACCTGTGCGCGGTGATGAGCTAGCGATCTGGCCATTTGCTCCGATGCCAATCATGACCGATACGGAAGTAATATTTTTTAATAAGTTAAAAAATGCGCTGCCGGAGTATCATATATTTGTCCAAGTACAGCTGTCACGGATCATTGAAGCTAATAGTAGCGAGACATCAGAGCGTAGCTTTTGGTTCAATCGTATTTGCCGCCAGAGCGTTGACTATGTGATTGTGGATGTCGATGCTCAGACTACCTTGGTCGCTATCGAGCTTGATGACTGGACACATAGTAGCAAAGCCCGCCAAAAAGCGGATGATAAAAAAGATAAGGCGCTTGCCAGTGCAGGTATTGCGATGGTGCGCTTCCATGCTGAGCGTATGCCGAGTGCCGATATGCTTAGATATGAGTTAATGCAAGTGATTGAGAGTTATTAAGCATTCTGTGAAAGCTGCTCGATTGTTAAGGCTAAAACATTATCCAAGCAGTTTCATTTTAAAATTTTAGGTTAGCTAAATTTATTCATCGATCTGGTCTGACTGCCTTGGATAAATAACGATTGGTCGATTACCTTCAAAATATAAACCTGTTTTAGGTAGTTCGCTATCTGACCAAACTATCGGCTGCTGGCGACTATCATAAGCATTTCGCTCATCATAAAAGTCGCGCTTGGTGAACCATTCAATATAATGCGCGGCTCGCAAAGCGGTAGTGTCAATCGTTGCAAGACCTGCCATGTCCCTCTTATCACACCATTCGTGTATCGGAAAGTTCGGCGTTAGCCAGTATGGCCAATCATAATCGCCGCAATCAGTTGTATTAATCGGTAAAAAGAATCGCCCTTTGATCATGCCATAACGCTTATCGATTTTTACCTGTCCGTGATTTTCTGTATCTACCCACACCGCTCGAAACTGCTTGGTTTGCATGTGCGTCATCTTGCGCTGTAGATTATCATTGGAGTTAATCCCAACCCAGTTCACAGGTTCAAAAGGTGCTGACCCCATAAAAAACTTAATGGCTAGCTCCCAATGTTCAACCAGCTGTTCTGCATGGTTATACAAGATCAAATCCAGCTCACCAGTTGTCTGCTTGCCATTATAGAGCTGCACATTGCTAGCCAGTGTCTCATACGGATGCAGCTTGCGTGCAAACCCATCCTCTAACCAAAATGACACTAAGCCTTCAAAATGAAAACCCAGACGATTGGGGCTAGGGCGTTTGAGTAAATAACGAGTCAGATATTGATAAGCGGCAGTGGTATCTAGCTCTGTTAATCGTTGCTCATACGTCTCAAACTGCGCCTGCCAAAATTGCGCGCTATGCACGGCAACCGTATGTGTACTCTGATGCGGCGCAAAGTCTAGCCATTGTGTCAAAACATTGGGACATGCTAGTACATAAGCTAAATCGCGCACATAGGGTCGGCGGTAACGTTCCCAAGGAGCGTCATCCATGAGGCGATTAAATGTGGGCTGATTGACAGGCTCGATCATAGAGTAAACCAGTGTAAAGATGTAGCATTTACCCTAACGGCTCGCTCTATAAAAGTCTATAGATGACAAGTATCTGCTAGGGTAGTGCTAAGATTTTTAGCTTTAAAACAGGATATTAATGTGATGGATATGAATACTGATATCAGATGGTGATAGCAAATAAGGTAGTAAAATACTGAGTATTGTTTTAAGTATTGGCAGTAGCCGTTTTAATATATTGTTAGGCGCGTTATGCGGTGATTGCGGCTCTAAATGCGGTGTATGCTCTTGCTGAATCATTATCTAGCTCCGATTATGCTGTTGCACTATGTTGTATAACAGTCGATAAATAGAGCATAATAAAATAAAGAGGTATTTGCAGAGTTGGAGCAACTAAAGTGTCATTTTAGCTAGGGCGTGTCTTCAATTCATCTTACAATGAACGATAGTACACGCCAGATAAAGCATTGACTTAAAATTACGCGCTAACTTCTCATAGCGAGTAGCGATACTACGAAAATGCTTAAGCCTTGCAAACATATTTTCAACAAGATGACGCAGTTTGTACGAGCCTTTCCTAAAAACTGTGTAACTGCTTATAATCCACTAACCGGAGAATAAGCAATGACTACCCAATCTGACATTAAGAAACTGGCCGAGCAAATGGCTGGTAGCATGAAAAGCTTTGATAACATCAAAGACTTCCAAAAGCAGCTCATGCAATCCTTTATCGATACTGCCTTAGAGGCTGAGATGGAAGACCATCTCGGCTATCCCAAGCATGAGAAAGCAGACAAGCCTAATAAGCGCAATGGGCACACTAAAAAGACCGTCCGCAGTGACACAGGCGAGCTTGAGATATCCACCCCAAGAGACCGTGATAGCAGCTTTGAGCCTGTACTTGTCAGTAAGCATCAAACCCGTATTAGTGGCCTTGATGACAAGATCATATTCCTTTACGCCAAGGGTCAAACCACCACTGAGATCGTAGAGAGCATTAAAGAGCTCTACGATGTCGACATCTCAAGCTCTCTTGTCTCAAGAGTCACCGATAATATATTAGATGACATCACCGCTTGGCAGAACCGGCCACTGAGCAGTGTTTATCCTATCGTCTATTTAGACTGCATCGTCGTCAAAGTACGTCAAGACAAGCAGATCATCAACAAGGCTATCTATCTGGCGCTAGGCGTGGGGCTTGACGGTAAAAAAGAGCTGCTTGGTATGTGGCTCTCAGAGAATGAAGGCGCTAAGTTCTGGCTAGGTGTTCTCACTGAACTACAAAACCGCGGCGTTCAGGACATTCTTATTGCTTGTGTCGATGGTTTAAAGGGCTTCCCCGATGCCATTAACACCGTCTATCCTCACGCTCAGGTCCAGCTTTGCATTGTTCATATGGTGCGCTATTCGATGAAGTTCGTACCTTGGACAGATAAGAAGGCAATAGCGGCTGATTTAAAGGCCATCTACGGCGCTGATACGCTTGAGATAGCAGAGGCCAACCTTGAGCACTTTGATGAAGTATGGGGCAAAGAGTACCCGCATGTCATCAAGTCTTGGCGCAATAACTGGGAGGGCTTAACGGTGTTCTTTGGTTATCCTAAAGACATCAGAAGAGTGATCTATACCACCAATGCGATAGAGTCGCTAAACAGTGTGATTCGGACAGCGGTGAATAAGCGTAAGGTGTTCCCGTCTGATCAGGCAGCGTTTAAAGTGGTGTACTTAGCCACCCAGCAGGCATCCAAAAAGTGGTCGATGCCTATTCGTAACTGGACGTCTGCTCTGAATCGCTTTATGATTATGTTTGATGATCGTATCAGTAAGCATTTAATCTAAAGGGCAGTTACACAGAATTCGGGATGGGCTCGTTTGTACAAATAGCTATCAAACTCTGGATTAGGCTGTTTGGCATTTTTCCTTTTAGGAACGACAGGTATCATATTATGGCTGCGAGCTTTGTCTCTGATAGACTCTGAGTCATAGCCTTTATCAGCGATAAAGTAATCAGCTTGCCCAATCATTTCAATCAAT